>JAYRDK010000126.1:0-1757 GCA_041909435.1 Lacunisphaera sp. | reverse complement strand
GGGCGCGGCGCGGGGCCGGCTTACTTGACCTTGGTGGCGCGCTTGAACTTCGTGGTGAACTTCTCCACGCGGCCGGCGGTGTCGACGAGGCGCTTCTCGCCGGTGTAGGCGGGATGCGAGTCCATCGTGACGTCGCGCACGATGACGTAGTAGTCCTGGCCGTCGATCTTCTCGGTGCGGGCGGACTTCATCGTGGACTTGGTCAGGAATTTCTTGCCTGTTCCGATGTCGAGGAAGCAGACGTTGTTGAGAGCGGGATGGCCTTCGGTCTTCACGGTAGGGAGGAAAGGTTAATTAGCCTTGGCGCGCCTTGTAACGCGGCTCGACTTTGTTGATGACGTAGATCTTGCCCTTGCGACGGACCACCTGGCAGGCCGGGTGACGCACCTTGGCGGATTTGATGGAGGAAACGACTTTCATAAAAACGACAGAAGAAGATGGCGGCGGCCTACCCTGTCAAAGGAAAAGATTTTTTGCCCGGTTCTGGCCGGTCTTTCTCGATTGGAGGCGGGGCCATCAGCCCCGCGGGTTTACGGATTCGTCGCCCATGTCCCGCGGGGCTGATGGCCCCGCCTCCATTGCCTAACCTGCTGACCTGTCTAGTTTACCGTCGGATCCTCGGGTTCGCCGGCCTGCAACCTCAGATCGGGGTCGATCGAACCCAAAATCTGCCGCCAGAGACCCACCCCGTCGCTTTTGCCCAGGATCTCACCCTCGACCGTCGTGACGAGCCAGGTGTCATGCTTCAGTTCGTTCTCCAGCTGTCCCTCGCCCCAGCCGGCGTA
This sequence comes from Lacunisphaera sp., assembly GCA_041909435.1. Taxonomy (GTDB): domain Bacteria; phylum Verrucomicrobiota; class Verrucomicrobiia; order Opitutales; family Opitutaceae; genus Lacunisphaera. Next base: position 972 of record JAYRDK010000126.1, on the reverse strand, counting down.
GCCGAGGAAGGCGCGGAGCGTCACCCCGGGCGAGCCGACCAGGTCCGCCGCCTGCGCGGGCTTGATGCCGAAGTGCAGCTGGAACGCGCTTTCCTTCTCCAGCCACTGCCAGGAGACGATGATCAGCTGCCCGGGCTCCACCGGACCGCCGGCGTAAACGGGCACGCCGGCCAGCGGGCCGAGGGCGAACTCGGAGTTCAATTCGCCGAGCTGCTTGTCCAGCGGCCGGTTCAACACGACGCCCATCGCGCCCTCGCCGCTGTGCGCGGAAAGCAGGATGACCGTGCGCTTGAAAGTCTTTTCCCGCAGCGCCGGGTGCGCCAGCAGCAGCTGGCCGGCGAGCGTGTCGCTCTTTCGCGAGGTGCGCCGTTCCTTCATGGTGATTCGGAGGTAGGTTGCCCGCTCGCGCGCAACGTGGCGCGCCAGCGCGCCACCTACAGCTTGGTGATCTTCACGCCGGCATCCTTCAGGATGGGACGCACCAGCGGGTCGTTGTGGTAATCCTGATGGTATCTGACCTCGGCGATGCCGGCGGCCGCGAGGATCTTGGCGCAGTTGATGCACGGGTAATGCGTCACATAGGCCGTGCAGCCGTCCACGCTCGAGCCGCGGCGGGCGGCGTCGGCGATGGCGTTCTGCTCGGCATGGACCGTGGCCTGCTCGTGCCCGTCGCGCATGCGCGAGGCGTGCGGCGTGCCGGGCAGCCAGCCGTTGTAGCCGGCGGCGATCAGGCGGTTCTTGCGCGCGCCGGACGACACGATCACGCAGCCGACGTTGAGCCGGTGGCAGTTCGAGCGCGAGGCGATGAGCTTGGCCGTCGCCATGAAATACTCGTCCCAGCTCGGCCGGTGCGGAAAGGCCTCGGTGGCCTGCGTGATGAGGTCGATCGGGGTCTGCTTATTGCCAGCTGCCATGCCGCCAACGGTGGGAAGGACCGGCCGGCTGGCAAGGGGGAACCACTCGTGGAGGCGG
>JAYRDK010000125.1:0-2409 GCA_041909435.1 Lacunisphaera sp. | reverse complement strand
GAGGCCTCACTCGAAAGATTCCGGTGCTGAAAAGGCCGGGACGGTCCCGCTATGAGACCGACAGCATCGCATGCCGCGGTGAGTAGCGTCGGGAAGCACACGGCCCGCGAAAGCGAGGCGCCCAATGCTGTGCGAATGGAGAAGAGTGCGTGGCGAGCACCCACCTCCGATTTTGGCCCGGGCTCCGCGAGGAGCCCGGGCCTTTATCTTTAGTATAGGCACCCTTTGTCAGCGCGCTGGGCCTCTGTGTTGTCCGGAACCTTGGCTTCACCCCGGCCCGGCGCGCTGACCGTTTGCCTCGCGACGGCGGGGCCATTCGCCCCGACGCAGGTCGGTGGACGAACCCCGGGATGCCAGCAGGCCGCAACGGCGTAAGGGTGTCTTTTTCAAATCGGCCGGGCGCGGACTGCGTTCCGCGCCACGCGATCAGGCGGTGAAGGGACGCCCCACCCCGGCCCGCGCGATCCGACATATCAGCGACTTAGGCGGATCGCAGGTTTCGCGGTCGTCCACGGCCTTTACGGGCCAAGTTCTGCTTGCCAAGCTCCGGGCCGGGACGCACCTTGACCGTTTTCCCATTTTAAACAGGTCCGCCCGAACATGAACCAGAACATCCGCAACATCGCCATCATCGCCCACGTCGACCACGGCAAAACCACCCTCGTCGACCAACTCCTCAAGGAGGGCGGGGTCTACCGCGCCAACCAGCAGGTCCAGGAACGCGCCATGGATTCCATGGACCTGGAGAAGGAGAAGGGCATCACGATCAAGGCGAAGAACACCTCCGTCCACTGGAAGGACAAGATCGTCAACATTCTCGACACCCCCGGCCACGCCGACTTCGGCGGCGAGGTTGAGCGCGCCCTCCGCATGGTCGACGGCGTGCTCCTCGTCATCGACGCCTATGACGGCCCGCAGGCCCAGACCCGTTTCGTGCTCCGCAAGGCCCTGGCCCACGGCCTGAAGGTCGTCATCGTCATCAACAAGATCGACCGCGACAACGCCGAGCCGGCCAAGATGTATGACAAGGTCCTCGAGCTGCTCATGGAGCTCAACGCCACCGAGGAGCAGTTCGACGCGCCCGTCGTCTACGGCTCCGGCCGCGACGGCTACATGATGTATCACCTCGGCGAGGAGAAGAAGAACATGACGCCCCTCTTCGAGACCATCATCAACCACGTCCCGCCCCCGTTCGCCAAGCCCGAGGAGCCGTTCCACATGCTCGTCTCCAACATCGACTGGAGCGACTACGTCGGCCGCATCGCGGTCGGCAAGATCCTCGGCGGCGTCGTCAAGGTCGGCGACCCGGTCTTCGTCGTCCGCCATGCCGAGGGCGGCAAGAAGGTCCGCGCCAAGATCACCAAGGTCTTCGAGTTCACCGGCCTGGGCCAGCGCGAGGTCGAGACCGCCGTCGCCGGCAACATCGTGGGCCTGTCGGGCTTCGAGGACGTCGACATCGGCGACACCCTCGCCGTCAGCGAGGAGCAGCACGCCCTGCCCTTCACCCAGATCGACCCGCCGACCCTCGAGATGCAGTTCTGCGTCAACGACGGCCCGCTCGTCGGCCAGGAAGGCAAGCTCGTGACCTCCCGCCAGCTGCGCGACCGCCTGATGCGCGAGCTGAAGATCAACGTCTCCATCCACATCGAGGACTCCGACAAGGCCGGCATCTTCAACGTCAAGGCCCGCGGCGCCATGCAGGTGGCCGTGCTCGTCGAGACGATGCGCCGCGAGGGCTTCGAGCTCCTCGTCTCCCGCCCGACCGTGATCGAGAAGAAGGGCCCGAACGGCGAGCGCCTGGAACCCTACGAGACCGTCTGGATCGAGGTGCCCGACGAGTGCGTCGGCGCCATCATGCAGAACCTGGCCAACCGCAAGGGCCGCCTGACCAACATGGAGAAGCTCGCGCACTCCACGATGCTCGAGGCCGCCATCACCACCCGCGGCCTCATCGGCCTCGAGATCGACGTCGTCAACGCCACCTCCGGCCGCGGCGTCACCTCCCACCTCTTCAAGGAATACGGCCCCTTCGCCGGCGAGCTCCTCACCCGCATCACCGGCACGCTCATCGCGACCGAGGCCGGCGAGACCACCGCCTACGCCCTGGTCATGTGCCAGGAGCGCGGCAAGCTCTTCGTCAACCCCGGCGAGCAGGTCTACGAGGGCATGATCGTCGGCGAGAATCCCCGCAACGAGGACATCGCCATCAACGCCGTGCGCGAGAAGAAGCTCACCAACTTCCGCTCCCAGGGCGAAGGCGTTGCGGCCGGCCTCACGCCCGCCACGAAGCTCTCGCTCGAGCGCGCGATCGAATACATCGCCGCCGACGAGCTCGTCGAGGTCACGCCGAAGAACCTGCGCCTGCGCAAGCGCATCCTGAACAACGGCGCCCGCCAGAAGGCCGCCAAG
>JAYRDK010000124.1:0-2906 GCA_041909435.1 Lacunisphaera sp. | reverse complement strand
TCGGCGCGGCCGAGACCTACAAGGTCGTGCTCGAGAACCCGGACAGCATTTCCAAGACCGTGCTCGCGCGCGGCCTCGACGTCGGCACGGCGTATGAGATCCTCTCCATCGACATCGCCGACGTGGATGTCGGTGAGAACGTCGGCGCCAAGCTCCAGGAGTCGCAGGCCGAGGCCAACAAGAACATGGCCCAGGCGCAGGCGGAAATCCGCCGCGCCGCCGCCGTGGCGCTCGAGCAGGAAATGAAGGCCAAGGTGCAGGAGATGCAGGCCGAGGTTGTGCGCGCGCAGGCGGAGGTGCCGCGCGCGATGGCCGAGGCCTTCCGCCAGGGCAAGCTGGGCGTCATGGACTACTACAAGATGGAAAACATCCAGTCCGACACCGCGATGCGCGGCTCGATCGCGCACCCCGAGGGCAAGAAGTAATCCCGCGGCCCCCGCCTTCCCATGGACTGGGTTTTCGAACATCTGCAATTTGTCATCGCCGTCGCCGGGGCGATCGCCTGGTGGCTGAACCAGCGCCGGCAGGGCCAGGCGGGGGGCGAGGAGACGGCGCCGCCGCCCGAAGCGACGTTCGACGACCCGGAACTGGCCGAGCGCACCCGCAAGATCCGCGAGGAGATCCAGCGCAAGATCGCGGAGCGGGCCCGCGGTTATCCGACCGAGCAGCCGACGCTGCCGCTTGAGGTGCCGGACGAACCGCCGCTGGTGCGCGAGGTCGTGGTCACGCCGGTTCCGCCGCAGCCACGCCGGGGCCTGACGGCCTTGGAGGCGCAGCGCCAGGCGGAGATCCTCGAGGAGCAGGCAGCGCTCGCCGAGCGGTTGCAGGAGGCCGAGCAGATGAAGCTCGCGGCCCAGAAACGGGCGCGCTACGAGGCTGCGACCACCGATCAATCCGGCGCGGCCCGCTCACAGGCGCGCTCGACCGTGCTCGATGACCTGCGCGATCCGGCGGCCTTGCGCCGGGCGTTCATCCTGCGCGAGGTGCTCGGGCCGCCGGTGGCCTTGCGCCGCTAAAATCAAAAGGCCGGCGATGGCCGGCCTTTTTCTCAGTCGAGGGCGAAGCGCCCGTAGCCGTCGAGCGGCACGGGATAGTTCCGTCCGTTGACCTCCATGCGGAGGTTTTTGCCGGCCTCGACCGTGATGAGCAGCTTGCCCTGCTTCTTGATGGGCTTGGTCTCGCCGCGGGCGAGGGCGCCGTTGAAGAGCACCGCGCCGTCCAGGTCCTGCACGACCTTGACGCGGGTGGCCTCGACCGCCGTGAGCGTGAGGGTCTGGGCCGCCTCGGCCTGCACGGTGGCCGTCGGGCCCTGCGGAGTGGCCGCGGACTTGGCCGGCGAGCGGGTGAAGAGGACGTTGATGAGGAGAATGATGACGATGATGGCGACGAGTGCGCCACCGCCGAGCAGGGCGAACTTGAGCATCACGGCCTGGTCCTGGGCCGAGCGGCCGCCGGCGGGCGCGGCCTCGGTGCCCTCGGGTTTGACGGCCGGCTCGTTGAAATCCACGCGGCCGTAAACTTCCCGGGTCTCCCGCCGGGCGGGCTTGCGCTCGCGGCCGCCCAGCGCGTCAAAATCATTCACGATCCGCTCGGGATCGATGTCCAGGAAACGCGCGTAGGAGCGCAGAAAGCCACGGACGTAGAGCGGGGGCAGGTCGACGTCGAACGAGTTGGCCTCGAACTTCTGCAGGTAGTCGCCACGGATCTTGGTGGTTTCCGCGGCCTCACGGATGGAGACGCCCTTGCGCTTGCGCGCCTCCTCGAGCCTTTCGCCGATGGTCTGCATGGGGATTGGTTAACTTGGTTTGACGGGGTTTTGAAAGTCTAATCGCGACTCAGGGTTGGTAAGTGTCGAGATCGACCAGAATTTCACGGGGGGAAGATCCGTTCTCCGGGCCGACGATGCCCTTGTCCTCCATCAGGTCCATGATGCGGGCGGCGCGGTTGTAGCCGATGCGCAGGCGGCGCTGCATCATCGAGGTGGAGGCGCGCTTGGTGGACTTGAGGACATCGAGCGCCTGCTGGAAAAGCGCGCTGTCGTCGCCCAGGTCGCCGTCCTCGTCCTCGCCGCCTTCCTCGCCCTCCTCGTCCTCCTTGGCGGCGCGGTCGATCTGCTGCTGGACGGACTGGTCGTATTGCGGCGGGCCGTTGCGCTTGAGGAATTCGACGATGCTGGAGACCTCCTCATCGGCCACGAAGGCGCCCTGGGCGCGGACGAGCTTGGAGGTGCCGGGGGGGGAGAAGAGCATGTCGCCGCGGCCGATGAGGGTGTCGGCGCCCTTGCCGTCGAGGATGGTGCGGGAGTCGACCTGGGAGGCGACCTGGAAGGCGATGCGCGAGGGCAGGTTGGCCTTGATGACGCCGGTGATGACGTTCACCGACGGGCGCTGCGTGGCGATGATGAGGTGGATGCCGGCGGCGCGCGCCAGCTGGGCGAGGCGGGCGATGGAGGTCTCGATCTCGGCGGGCGCGACCATCATGAGGTCGGCGAGTTCGTCGACGATCGCGACGATGTAGGGCAGGCGGTCCGGAATCTCGATCTCCTCCACGACGCCGTCCAGTTCGGCCTGCTGCTCGGGCGGCAGGGGATCGGGTTTCTCCTTCTTGCGATTGTTGAAGCCGGTGATGTTGCGGACGTTGACCTTCGCGAAGACCTGGTAGCGGCGCTCCATCTCCTTGAGCAGGATCTTCAGCGCGGCCGGCACCTTCTTCGGCTCGGTCACGACCGGGATGAGCATGTGCGGCAGCGGATTGAAGATCTTCAGCTCGACGACCTTCGGGTCCACCATGATGAGGCGCACATCCTTCGGGCTCTTCGAGTAGAGGACGGAGGCGACGATGGAATTGATGCAGACGGATTTGCCCGAGCCGGTGGCGCCGGCGATGAGCAGGTGGGGCATCTTGGT
>JAYRDK010000123.1:0-3044 GCA_041909435.1 Lacunisphaera sp. | reverse complement strand
ACCCGCGGTGGCCGCAAGGTCCTCGCCGCCCGCCGCCGCAAGGGCCGCAAGCGCCTGACGGTCGTCTGAGGATGCACCTCCGCGCCGGACAGCGCCTGCGGCGTAACGCCGACTTTGGCGCCGTCCGTGAGCGGGGCCGCCGCCTCGATTGCGGCGCCTTCCTCCTGACCTGGGCCCCGCGCCCCGGCGCCGAGCCCACCGCCCTTGCCCGTGTCGGGGTCGTCGCCTCCCGGGCCGCGGTGGGCAACGCCGTCCACCGCAACCGCGCCAAGCGCCGCCTCCGCGCCCTTTTCCGCAAACACCAGGCCCTCGTCCCGCCGGGCCTCGACCTCGTCCTCACCGCACGCGCCGCCCTCCTCCGGCTGGAGTTCGCCGAGGTGGAACAAAGATTCACCGCCGCCTGCCTGAAGCTCGCGCCGAAACCCGCCTGATGTCCGCTTCCCGCCCGACCCTCGTCGATCTCCCCGCCCGCGCCGCGAGCGGGCTGGTCTGGGTCTACCAGAAGACGGTGTCGCCCGCGCTGGTCGTGCTCGACCCGACCGGCGGCTGCCGCTTTGCGCCGACCTGCTCGCATTACGCCCGCGGGGCGCTGGCCGAGCACGGGCTGCTCGTCGGCACCGCCCTCACCCTGCGCCGGCTCGCCAAGTGCGGCCCGTGGCACCCGGGCGGCGAGGATCCGGTGCCGCCGCGCACCCGGCCCGTCTGCACCAAGGTTTCCGCCCACTAATTCCCTTTTTCATGGATAAAAAGAACACAGTCATCGGGGTGCTCCTCCTCGTCGCCGCCATGGCGAGCTTCTACTTCAGCGCGCGCTACGCGCCCCAGCAGCCGGTCCGCCCGGCCGCCCCGGCCACCACCAGCGGCAGCCCGCTGGCCACGAACGAGGCACCCGCCACCGGCCCGGCCAGCTCGCCGAGCGACGCCACCCTCACCGCCTCGGTCGCCTCCGCCCTGGCCCCGGCCGAGTTCGTCACCCTCGCCAACGAGTTCATCGCGGTGAAGTTCACCAACCACGGCGGCGCGATCGACTCCATCGCCCTGCTCAAGCGGGCCGCCCACCTTGACGCCAAGGGCAAGCAGACCGCCGAGCGTTACACGCTCAACGCCAGCCAGGCCGCCCCCGCGCTCAGCCTCGCCGACTTCCCCGGCGCCGACCGCGGCATCGCCTACACCCTCGTGTCGCAGACCGCCACCGAGGTCGTCTACCGCGCCGTCACCCCCAGCCTCGAGGTCACCCGCCGCTACTCGCTGGCCAAGGCCCCGGGCCTCGACGACTACCAGCTCCGCCACGAGACCACCTTCCGCAACCTGACGGACGCCCCCCTCGCCCTGCCGCGCGCCGTCTTCAACCTCGGCACCGCCACGCCGCTCAGCGAGGTCGACACCGGCATCTACCTCAACGTCGGTTACTTTGACGGCGAGGACGCCTCCTTCGTCCAGCGCGACGAGCTGGCCAGCGCCGGCTTCTTCAGCTCGGCCCCGCCGCCGACCCACCTCGACAAGCCCGCCGCCATCCGCTGGGCCTCCGTGAAGAACCAGTTCTTCGCGATGATCCTCACCCCCGACCAGCCCGGCAACGGCGTGCGCATCGAGCGCGTGAAGGTCAACCCGCTCCTGCCCGCCGACAACCGCTCGGCCTACGGCGTCACCGCCTACGCGCAGTTCGACCTCAAGCCGCTCGCCGCCGGCGCCAGCACGACCTTCGGCGCCAGCTACTACGCCGGCCCGAAGGAATACAAGCGCTTCGCCAACGCCGACATCTTCAAGCACCGCGAGGAAAAGGTCATGCAGTTCAGCAGCGGCATCGGCAAAATCTTCTTCTCCGGCGTCTTCGCCCCGCTGCTGCTCACCATCATGACCTGGGTGCACTCGATCGTGCCGAGCTGGGGCTGGGCCATCGTCATCACCACCCTGCTCCTGAAGATCGTCTTCCTGCCGCTCACCCTGGCCGCCTCCCGCTCCGCCAAGCGTATGGCGAAGCTCCAGCCGCACATGCAGGCCATGCGCGAGAAATACAAGGACAACCCCCAGAAGATGCAGACGGAGACGCTGCGCCTCTTCAAGGAGAACAAGGTCAACCCGGTGGGCGGCTGCATCCCGATCCTGATCACCATCCCGTTCTTCATCGGCTTCTTCACCATGCTGCAGAGCGCGTCCGAGCTGCGCTTCGCCTCGTTCCTGTGGGCCCACGACCTCTCGGCGCCCGACACGATCTACACCTTCGGCACCGTCACCCTGCCGCTGCTCGGCCTGACCCACCTGAACGTCAACATCATGCCGCTGCTCATGGGTGCCACGATGATCGTGCAGATGCGGCTCACGCCCACGCCGACCACCGACCCGGCGCAGCAGATGATGTTCAAGATCATGCCGTGGATCTTCACGCTGTTCTGCTACAACTTCGCCTCGGGCCTCGCGCTCTACTCGACGATCAACGGCCTCTTCACCATCGGCCAGCAGATGGTCATCAACCGCATGCCCGAGCCCGACCTGCCGATCAACAACGGCGGCGCCAAGCCCGCGGCCGGCGGCGGCATGAAGAACGTCACGCCGCCCAAGAAGAAGAAATAAACCAAAGCCCGGCGCGCGCCGGGCTTTTTTGCGTGGGCCAGCGAGCTTGCTCGCGCTTCCTCACGTTCCTGGCCAGCGCGACCAAGGTCGCTGGCCCACGGCAAAATCAAGCCATTCACGGCAGAATCTACCCCCAGCCCTGGCCGCCTTGCCTCACCGGCCCGCGCTGAAATGGCCGGCCTGCCGGGTCAGCGTCTTCTCGAGGCTGCCGCAGACCAGTTCGCACAGTCTCGGGATGGTCGGGTCGCTGATCCGGTAAAAGACCTGCAGCCCCTCCTTGCGCCGGTCGAGCACGTGCGCCGCGATCAGCGTCTGGAGATGGCGCGAGATGTTGGCCTGCGTCCCGCCCGTGGCCTCGACGAGCTCGGTCACGTTCTTCTCCCCGTCGAACAGGGACTGGATGAGCCGCAGCCGCATGGGCTCCGCCAGCACGGCGAAGCGGCGGGCGACGATCTCGAGGGCCTGGTCGTTGA
>JAYRDK010000122.1:0-3064 GCA_041909435.1 Lacunisphaera sp. | reverse complement strand
GCGGTTCGATGGCGATGGCGCCATATTGCCGGAGCGGGCCGGTCTTGCCGGGGAAGCCGGGGTTCCAGTGTTCGGCGGTGTACATCTGCATGCCGGCTTCGGTGGTCCACACCTCCATGCGCCGCCCACTCACGGGGTCCTTCAACGTGAGGCCGTGTTTCAGCGTGCCGCGCGGGCCGTCGAGCACCCAGCAATTGTCGTAGACGCCGCCGACGGGGCGGAGCTGGCGGAAGTCCCAGCGGGTGCCGGCGACGTCGCGCAGCTCGCCCGAGGGCAGCAACTGCTCGCTGAGCGGCAGGTAGCGTGAGCCCAGGATCTGCATCTCGTGCTCGAAGGCGCCGCGGGTGCCGCCGGACATGTTCCAGTAGGCGTGGTTGGTGAGGTTGACGACGGTGGGCTTCGAGCTGCGCGCCTCGAAGTCGAGGGACAGCGTGTTGCCGCTCGCCGCATAGGTGGCGGTGACGTCGAGGGCGCCGGGATAGCCCTGGTCGCCATCGGGGGAATGAAGGGAGAAGGTGATGCTCTTGTCGGTGGCTTCGGGTTTCCAGTGGCGGACGGCGAAATTGTCGGGCCCGCCGTGCAGCTGGTGTTCGCCGAAATTCTTCGCGAGCTGGTACTCGGTGTTGTCGATGCTGATGCGCGCGTTGGCGATGCGCCCGGCGATGCGGCCGGCCACGGCACCCGTGGTCCAGTCGCCGGCGAGGATGTCGGCATCGCTGCCGCCGCCCATCACGCAGTCGGCGCCGGCGAAGTCGAGTGCCACGAGGCGCGCGCCCAGCGTGGTGAAGCGGGCGCGGATCTTGTCGGTCTTCAGCTCGAGCATGGTGCGGGCTCCTCGCGGGATGTCACCCCGGCGCAGGGGCCGGGGTGATGCTGTTGCCGGGTCGTCAGTGGTTGTCGCGCGGCAGGCCCATGGTCTTGGCGACACGCTGGAACTTGGTGGCGCCCTTCAGCACCATGCCCTCGGCCAGCTGGCCCACTTCCTTCCTGAAGATTTCCTGCCACGGCGTCTGGCTCGGCGGCACCTTGTAGCCGCCGGCCTTCTCGAGTTCGGCGCGGCGCTTCTCGAGTTCCTCGTTGGAGAGCAGCATGTCGCAGGTGCCCTTGTTGAGGTCGATCCGCACCTTGTCGCCGTTCTTCAGGATCGCGAGCCCGCCGCCCGCCGCCGCTTCCGGCGAGGCGTTGAGGATCGAGGGCGAACCGGAGGTGCCGGACTGGCGGCCGTCGCCGACGCAGGGAAGCGAGCGGATGCCTTTCTCGAGCAGATAGTTCGGCGCACGCATGTTCACGACCTCCGCCGCGCCCGGATAGCCGAGCGGCCCGACGCCGCGGATGAACAGGATGGTGTTCTCGTCGATCCCCAGCTTCGGGTCGTCGATATGGGCGTGGTAGTCCTCGGGACCGTCGAAGACGATGGCCTTGGCGACGAAGGCATTCGGGTCCTTCGGGTTCGACAGATAGCGCTGGCGGAACTCCTCGGAGATCACGCTCGTCTTCATGATGGCGTTGTCGAAGAGATTGCCGGTGAGGCGCTTGAAGCCGGCGTGTTCCTTCATCGGCTTGCCGAATTCGCGGATCACCGCGCGGTCCCAGGAGAACTGGCCCTTGCAGTTCTGCCCGATGGTCTTGCCATTGGCGGTGATGCAGTCCTCGTGGATCTTGCCGGCCGCGATGAGCTCGGCCACGACCGCGGGCACGCCGCCGGCGCGGTGATAGTCCTCGCCGAGATATTCGCCGGCGGGCTGCAGGTTGACGAGGAGCGGCAGGTCATAGCCGTGCTTCTCCCAGTCGGCCACGGTGAGCTCGATGCCGAGATGCGCCGCGATGGCGTTCAAATGGTTGGGCGCGTTGGTCGAGCCGCCGATCGCGGTGTTGACCGCGATGGCGTTCTCGAAGGCCTTGCGCGTCATGATCTTCGACGGCGTGAGGTCTTCCTTCACCATGTCGACGATGCGGCGGCCGGTGGCATAGGCCATCTGGCCGCGCTCGCGGTAGGGTGCGGGGATCACGCCATTGCCGGGCAGCGACATGCCGAGCGCCTCGGTGAGCGAGTTCATGGTGGTCGCCGTGCCCATGGTGTTGCAGAAGCCGGTGGACGGGGCCGAGGTGGCGACGAGTTCGACGAAGCCCTCATAGTCGAGTTCGCCGGTCGCCAGCTTCTCGCGCGCCATCCACACGATGGTGCCGGAGCCGGTACGCTGGCCCTTGTACCAGCCGTTCAGCATCGGGCCGGACGAGAGGGCGATCGCCGGGATGTCGACCGTCGCGGCGGCCATCAGGCAGGCCGGCGTGGTCTTGTCGCAGCCGATGGTGAGGACGACGCCATCGAGCGGATAGCCGTAGAGCACCTCGACGAGGGAGAGGTAGGACAGGTTGCGGTCGAGCGAGGCGGTGGGGCGCTTGCCGGTCTCCTGGATCGGATGGATGGGGAATTCCAGCGGAATGCCGCCATTCTCGTAGATGCCGTCGCGCACCCGCTTCACCAACTCGACATGGGCGCGGTTGCAAGGGCTGATGTCGGAGCCGGTCTGGGCGATGCCGATGATCGGCTTGCCGCCCTGGAGTTCCGAGCGGGTGAGGCCGAAGTTGAGGTAGCGCTCGAGATAGAGCGCCGTCATGTCGGCATTGGCCGGGTTGTCGAACCAGGCCTGGGAACGGTACTTCAGCGGCTTCTGCGGGGTGTCTGCCATGGGATCCTCCAATTGTCCTACATTTACAGGGGGCGGCGGACGGCGTCCATGGGGAGTGCAGTTGCGAAGACGAGGAGAGAGCCCCAATGCCGGCGGACGGGGCTCCGTTCCGGACCCGGACAAGGGATTTTGACCGTCCGGACGGATTTGCATCCTGTCCGGGGCCGGTCACAGGCCGTGTCCGGGCCTTCGTGACAGGCCGATGAACATTACAAATCAGTTACTTATCAGTTTTCTGACATTTTCGCGTTTTCCGCTGTTGACAGTTCAGGGTTCGCGGCCATATACACCCCATCACTGAGGGACGCGGCGCGTGAGCGCGGCGGGCCTTTCTGCCGAAAGCCGACAGGTTGGGCGTGAACGTCCGGGTGTCC
>JAYRDK010000121.1:0-3214 GCA_041909435.1 Lacunisphaera sp. | reverse complement strand
CCGGGCCTGATCGACGTCTTCGAGTGCATCATCGGCGGCATGGAGGTGGCCCCGGCCTACTCCGAGCAGAACGACCCGTTCGTGCAGCGCGAGATGTTCGAGAAGCAGGTCGGCGACGAGAAGCAGAACCTCGACAACGACTTCCTGCTCGCCCTCGAGCACGGCATGCCGCCGGCCGGCGGCATGGGCGTCGGCATCGACCGCCTCTGCATCCTTCTCACCGGCGCCGAGAGCATCCGCGACGTGATCCTGTTCCCGACGCTGCGCCCGGGCGGAAGCGGCGATAAGCAATAAGCTTTAGGCCGTAAGCCAGAAACAGATTGGCACCGTGAGCTTACAGCTTATCGCTTAAAGCTTACCGCCTCCACCCATGCCCTGGCCCGTTTATCTCGCGCTGAAGCAGCTCTTCCCGTCGGGGCGCCGGGTGCCGTTTTTCACGCTGATCTCCGTGCTGGGCGTCGGCCTCGGCGTGGCGCTGATGCTCGTGACGATGAGCATCATGGGCGGCTTCGGCCACCAGATCAAAAGGATGATCATCGACACCCAGGGCGAGGTGCAGGTGAAGGCGCGCGTCCTGCTCGACCAGCCGACGGCGGCCCGGGTGGAGCAGGTGCTGGCGGCGTCGCCGGCCGTCGCGGCCTATGCCCCTTACGCCTCCGGGATGATCATGATCGAGCACCAGGGCCGGCCGGGTTTCCCCGCCATCCAGGGTTTCAATTACGAGCAGATGAAAAAGGTCGTGCCGCTCGAGCGCTACCTGACCGCCGGCTCGCTCGACAACCTCGACGACGACTCCGTCATCCTCAGCTCGCTGCTCGCCAGCTCGCTCGGGGTGCGGGTGGGGGATGTCGTCAGCATCTACTCGCCGCTGGCGCTGGAGCGCGCCCGGCAGAACGAGCTGCTGCTGCCGCGCGACGTGCTCGTCGCCGGCATCTTCCACGTCGGCCACCAGCAGCTCGACAGCTCCACGGTGCTCTGTTCGCTGCGCCTGATGCAGGACCTCTACGGCCTCGAGCAGCGCGTGCACGGTTACAACGTCCGGCTCAAGCCCGGCGCCGACGAATACGAGGCCGCGGCCCTGCTCAACGGCCGGCTGCCGCCGGACACCCGGGCGCTGACCTGGTTCGAGGCCAACGCCGACTTCCAGGCGGTGCTGGCCTTCGAGCGGAACATGATCTTCTTCCTCCTCACGTTCATCGTCGTGGTGGCGGCATTCTCCATCACCAGCTCGCTGCTCGTGACGGTGGTGCGCAAGACCCGCGAGATCGGCCTGCTCGGCGCCATGGGCGGACGGGCGCGGCACATCGCGGCGAGCTTCTGCGTGCAGGGCCTGTTCATCGGCCTGGCCGGCACGGCGCTGGGGCTGACCGGCGGGTTCACGCTGCTGTATTTCCGCGACAACATCGTGGGTTTCATCGCGCGGATGACGATGGGCCCGGACGCCTTCGCCAAGTTCTACCAGTTCAGCTCGCTGCCGGCAAACACGCTGCCGTCGGACGTGGCGATCATCATCGTCTTCTCGATCCTCGCCTCGACCATCGCCGGGCTCATCCCCGCGTGGCGCGCCGCGAAGCTCAAACCCGTGGAGGCCTTGCGCAGTGAGTGACACAATTAATGTAGGTGGCGCGCTCGCGCGCCACGTTGCCCGCCAGCGGGCAACCTGCAGGGGAGGCCGCCGTGGCTGATCCCGTCCTCAGATCCGCGGGCATCCGCAAAACCTACCCGAGCGGCGACCGCACGCTGGCGGTGCTGCAGGGCGTGGATTTTTCCGTCAGCGCCGGCGAGACCGTCTCCATCCGCGGCGAGTCCGGCTCGGGCAAAAGCACGCTGCTCAACATCCTCGCCGGCCTCGACCGGCCCGACAGCGGCGAACTCTTCTGGGGCGCCGAGGCCGCGCACCAGCTCTCGCTCGGCGAACTGACCGCCCGCCGCGGCCGGTTCCTCGGCATGGTGTTCCAGTCCTATTACCTGATCCCGGAGCTCGACGCCGTCGCGAACGTCCTGATGGGCGCGCGGATGATCGGCGGGGTGGGGGCCACCGAGCGCGCCCGCGCCGCGGCCCTGCTCAAGCGCGTCGGCCTCGCCGAGCGCTCGACGCACCTGCCGGCGCAGTTGTCCGGCGGCGAACGCCAGCGTGTCGCCGTGGCCCGCGCGTTGATGAACCGGCCGCACGTGATTCTCGCCGACGAGCCGACGGGCAACCTCGACGAGCGCACGGGCGAGGAGGTCATCTCCCTGCTGCTCGAGGTCTGCGCCGAGGAGAAGGCCGCGCTCGTGCTCGTGACGCACAACCCGGGGCACGCCGCGCGTTGCAGCCGGCATCTGGTGCTGCAGGCGGGTAGCTTTGCGTAGGTGGCGCGCTCGCGCGCCACGTTGCCCGCAAGCGGGCAACCTACAGCCCTTGCCGGTGGAGGGCCCAGCTCCTGCTGGGCCCTGCACAAGACTGTTGCCGCCTCCGCCGGAAAGCCCTGTCCTTTGCCCATGCCGAAGCTCCCCCTCCTTCTCGCTTTCCTTGTCGGTTTCGCCCTGCCGCTCCGCGCCGACACCTCTGCGGCGATGAACCCGATCGCCGAGTCCTACGTGAAGCTCGCGCTTGCTGCCGGGGTGCACGATGGCGATTTCGTCGATGCTTACTTCGGTCCGTCCGAGTGGCAGGCGGCCGCGGCGGCGGAAAAGCTTCCGCTCGCTGACATCCTGGAACGCACGCGCGCCCTGCGCGCCAGGCTCGCGACCCTCGATCCGGCCGGACTCGATGACATGGGCCGTCTGCGCCACGAATACCTGACGAAGCAGTTGCGCGCGATGGAGGCGCGTCTCGAGACGACCGGCGGCCGGAAGTTCAGGTTCGACGAGGAATCGGGTCTGCTGTTTGACGCCGTGGCGCCGACGCATTCCGAGGAGCACTTCCGGGCGCTGGTGACCGAGCTCGATGCCGCGTTGCCGGGCCGGGGACGCTGCCGGAACGCCTCGCGGCCTTCCGCAAGCAATTCATCATTCCGCCGGACCGGCTCGGCGCGGTTTTCGAGGCGGCGATCAAGGCCGCGCGCGAACAGACGCTCCAACACCTGCCGCTGCCGGCGGGCGAGAGCTTCACGGTGGAGTATGTGACCAACAAGCCGTGGGGCGGCTACAACTGGTATAAGGGCAATTTCCACAGCGTCATCCAGGTCAACACCGACCTGCCCAGCTTCATCGACCGGGCGGTGGACCTGGC
>JAYRDK010000120.1:0-3385 GCA_041909435.1 Lacunisphaera sp. | reverse complement strand
GGCCCGCGGCAAAGGTCACCGCATCGCCATCACCGCGGTCATGCGCAAGCTCCTCCTCCGTCTCAACCAGATCGCCCACACCCACGAACTAATCCTTGCCACCCAACACAGCTAATTAGTGGTTAAAACAGGATCGATTGTCTCAGGCCTTGGGGGCCTCGGCATACGCTTCCATGCCGACGCAGCTGCACACCAGGTTGCGGTCGCCGTAGACGTTGTCCACCCGGCCGACGGACGGCCAGAACTTCGAGGCGCGCGTCCACTTGTCGGGGAACGCCGCGGTCTCGCGCGTGTAGGGGTGCGCCCAGTCCGTGGCGGTCACGGCCGCGGCGGTGTGCGGGGCGTGCTTGAGCGGGTTGTTGAGCTTGTCGCTCTCGCCGCTGGCGACGGCCGCCATCTCGCCGTGGATGGCGATGAGCGCGTCGCAGAACCGGTCGAGCTCGGTCTTCGTCTCGCTCTCGGTCGGCTCGATCATGAGCGTGCCGGGGACGGGGAAGGACATCGTCGGCGCGTGATACCCGTAATCCATCAGGCGCTTGGCCACGTCCTCGACCTCGAGGCCGTGCTTCTTCCACGGACGGAACTCGAGGATGCACTCGTGGGCGACCAGGCCGCTGGCACCCTTGTAGAGCACCGGGAAGTGGTTCGCGAGGCGCGTGGCGATGTAGTTGGCGTTGAGGATGGCGAACTGCGTGGCGCGCTTCAGGCCGTCGGGGCCCATCATGCGGATATACATCCAGGAGATGACGAGGATGCTGGCGCTGCCCCACGGTGCGGCGCTGACGGCGCCGGTGGAGGAAACCTGAGACCTGAAACCTGAGACCTGAGACTGGGGGGAAACCACGGCATGGCCGGGCAGGAAGGGCACGAGCTGCTTCGCGACGCCGATCGGGCCCATGCCGGGGCCGCCGCCGCCGTGCGGAATGCAGAAGGTCTTGTGGAGGTTGAGGTGGCAGACGTCCGCGCCGATGTGGCCGGGCGAGGTCAGGCCGACCTGCGCGTTCATGTTGGCGCCGTCCATGTAAACCTGGCCGCCGTGGTCGTGGATGACCTTGCAGATGGTCTTGATGGAGGTCTCGAACACGCCGTGCGTGGACGGGTAGGTGACCATGAGCGCGGCGAGGTTGGCGCTGTGCTCGGCGGCCTTGGCCTTGAGATCGGCGACGTCGATGTTGCCGTTGGCGTCGCAGGCGACGGCGACGACCTTGAAGTTGCACATCGCGGCGCTGGCGGGATTGGTGCCGTGCGCGGAGGTCGGGATGAGGCAGATGTTGCGGTGACCCTCGCCGCGCGACTCGTGGTAGGCGCGGATGACGAGGAGGCCGGCGTATTCGCCCTGCGAGCCGGCGTTGGGCTGGAGCGAGACGGCGGCGAAGCCGGTGATCTCGCTGAGCCATTTCTCGAGCTGGGCGAACATCTTCGCATAGCCCTTCGTCTGGTCGGCGGGCGAGAAGGGGTGCAGCTTGCCGAACTCGGGCCACGTCACGGGGAACATCTCGCTCGTGGCGTTGAGCTTCATCGTGCACGAGCCGAGGGAGATCATCGAGTGGACGAGGGACAGGTCCTTCGTCTCGAGCCGCTTGATGTAGCGGAGCATCTCGTGCTCGGTGTGGTAGCTGTTGAAGACCTTCGCGGTCAGGTAGGCCGAGGTGCGGGCGTGCGGCGAAGGGTAGGGCGCGGACTCCGTTTCGCGCCGATCGGCGGGCAGCGGAGTGCCCGCCCTACCAGCAAACAGGGAGATCAAGGCATCCACTTCTTTCACCGTCGTCGTCTCGTCGAGCGAGAGGCCGACGGTGGAGGCGTCGATCGCACGCAGGTTGACCTTCGCGGCGAGGGCGGCGGCGTGGACCTTGGCGGCGTCGATGCCGGAGACGGTCAGGGTGTCGAACACGGGCTCGGTATTGACCGTGACGCCGGCGGCCTTGAGGCCGTCGGCGAGGAGCTGCGTGAGCAGGCGCGTGCGCTGGGCGATGCGCTTCAGGCCTTCCGGGCCGTGATAGACGGCATACATCGACGCCATGACGGCGAGGAGGACCTGGGCGGTGCAGATGTTGGACGTGGCCTTGTCGCGGCGGATGTGTTGCTCGCGGGTGCCGAGAGCGAGGCGCATGGCCGGGTTGCCGTGGACATCCTTCGAGACGCCGACGAGGCGGCCGGGCATCTGGCGCTTGAACTCGTCCTTGGTGGCGAGGAAGCCCGCGTGCGGGCCGCCGAAGCCCATCGGCACGCCGAAGCGCTGGGCCGAGCCGACGGCGACGTCGGCGCCGAACTCGCCGGGTGCGCGCAGGAGCGTGAGCGCAAGCAGGTCGGTCGCGACGATGCACAGCGCGCCGGCGGCGTGGGCCTTCTCGAAGAAGGCGGAGAAATCGTGGATGCTGCCGGTCGTGTCCGGATATTGCACGAGCACGCCGAAGACCTGGCCGGCGAAGTCATAGGTGCGGTGGTCGCCGATGACGACGGACACGTTGAGCGGCTTGGCGCGGGTCCTGACGATGTCGATCGTCTGCGGGTGGCACTTGTCGGAGACGAAGAAGACGGAGGCGTCGTGGCTGTCGCCGAGTTTCACGCGGTGGGCGAGCATCATGGCCTCGGCGGCGGCGGTGCCCTCGTCGAGCATGGAGGCGTTGGCGATCTGCAGGCCGGTCAGGTCGGTGACGAGGGTCTGGAAGTTGAGCAACGCCTCGAGGCGGCCCTGGGAGATCTCGGCCTGGTAGGGGGTGTAGGCGGTATACCAGGCGGGGTTCTCGAGGATGTTGCGCTGGATGACGCCCGGGGTGGCGGTGTCGTAGTAGCCCATGCCGATGTGGCTGCGGAAGATCTTGTTCTTCGACGCGATGGCGCGGAGCTCGGCCAGGGCGGTGGTCTCGCTGGCGGCGGCGGGCAGGCGCAGGGGGCGTTTCAGGCGGATGTTGGCGGGCACGGCGGCGTCGGCCAGCGTGTCGAGCGAGGCGTGGCCGACGGTCTTGAGCAGGTCGGCGACGTCGGTGTCGGGGGAGCCGTTGTGGCGGCGTTCAAAGGTGTCGAGCGGGGCGAGCAGGTCGCGCGGGGAAGCCATGGGCGGACGGTAGGCGGGGGCGGAGGCGGCGCAACCGAGATTTGGCGCGGAGCAGGGGCCATTAACCGGGGTTGTGGGGGCGCGGGCGCAGCTTATCGCAGACATGGGTGGTTCTGCGCTGTTTCCCCCTGATTAAGGTCGTCAGCGGTGCCCAGTCCCAGAAGGGTTTGAACCACTAAGGAGTGTTTTCAAACCTCCGGAATGATTAACCACTGATTAGCTGTGTTGGGTGGCAAGGATTAGTTCGTGGGTGTGGGCGATCTGGTTGAGACGGAGGAGGAGCTTGCGCATGACCGCGGTGATGGCGATGCGGTGACCTTTGCCGCGGGC
>JAYRDK010000119.1:0-3822 GCA_041909435.1 Lacunisphaera sp. | reverse complement strand
TTCTTCACCATCTTGACCAGCTCCGGCATCTCGCTCTGGTGGCCGAGCGGGCCCATGTAGAGGGCGTCGGTGGCGCGCTTGTTGAAGTCGAAGAAATTGAACCGGCGGACCTTGTAAGGGCAGTTGTTCGCGCAGTAGCGCGTGCCGATACAACGATTGTAGGCCATGACGTTGATGCCCTCGTCATCGTGGACGGTGGCATTGACCGGGCACACCGTCTCGCAGGGCGCGAGTTCGCAGTGCTGGCAGGTCATGGGCTGCATCGAAACCTGGGGATCCTCGGGGAGGTCGCGGTTGCCGCTCGGCCCGCCGCCGAGCAGATCGGCCATCGCGCGCGCATCGGCCTTGCCGTCCGAGTAGTAGCGATCGAGACGGATCCAGTGCATCTCGCGTCCGCGCAGCACCTGCTCCTTGCCCACGATCGGGATGTTGTTCTCCGCCTGGCAGGCCACGACGCAGGCGTTGCAGCCGATGCAGGTGTTGAGGTCGATCGACATGCCCCACTGGTGGATGCCGTCGAAGTTGGGCGTCTCGTAGAGGGAGTTGCCGCGGGGGGTCGTGGTGGCGATGAACGCCGGATCCTTGTCCGCGTCCTTGCCGAGCACGGCCGGCGAGTGGGAATCGATCGTGGCCTCCTTGACGAACTTCGGGTTGACCGCGTAGCCCTGCTCACCCTCGAGGTTGGCCTCGCGCACGATGTCGCGGCCTTCCATCGACCAGTGCTCCTGGGTGTTGGCGAGCTTCATGCGCTTGCCGGTGTCCGTCAGCTTCGCGCCGGTGGCAAAGCCGAGGCCGTCGCTCGCGCGGATCGCGTAGGCGTCGAAGCCCGTGCCGGTGCCAATGTGGCCCGACTGGGTGCGGCCGTAGCCGAGCGGGACGACGATGGTGTAATTCGAGAGGCCGGGCTGGATGTGCACCGGGCCGCGCAGCGTGCGGCCGTTGAGCGTCAGCTCGAAGACCCGGGCGTTTTCCTTGCCCTGCACGAACTCGGCCTCTTCCTTGCGGGCGACCTGGATCGCGCTGCCGGCGGGGACGATGTTGAGCTCGGCCGCGAGGCGCGGGCTGACGAGAATGGCGTTGTCCCACGAGATCTTCGACATGGGATCCGGGCACTCCTGCAGCCAGCCGTTGTTGGCGAAGCGGCCGTCGTCCATCTTGTGGTCGGTCGTGAAACGGACCTCGAGGTTCTCCTTGGACAGCGCGACAAAGGCGGGCGTCTTCGCGAAGACGGCGCCGGCGCGCTGCACGTCGAAGGCGACGCTGACGGCCGGGTAGGCGGAACCCGCGACAAGGCCGTCGTGCAGGAATTTCTCGAAAGCCTTCTTGTCACCGCCGCGGGTGGCGAAGACCTGCTCGTAGGCCTCGGGCTTGTCCTCGCCGGCGAGGCGGGCCAGCAGCTCGACCTCCATCAGGCCGTTGAAGAGCGGCATGATCATCGGCTGCACCGGCACGATGGTGCCGTCGACCGTGCGGGCGTCGCCCCACGACTCGAGGTAGTGCGTCGCGGCGAGGTGCGTGCCCGCGAGGGCGGAGGTCTCGTCGCGGTAGTAACCGAAGCGGATGACATCCGGCACGGACTTCAGCAGCGCGCCGAAATCGAGGTCGGCGGGCGCGTTGTAGGCCGGGTTGCCGTTGAGGACGAGGAGGGTCTTGACCGAGCCGGCCTTGATGGCGGTGGCGAGGGCCGCGATGGTCGAGGCGCCGGACGGGGCGACCTCGACGAAGTCGACGGTCTTGCCGATGCTGCCGAGCTTCGCGTTCATCGCGTAGGCGATGCAATGGACGGCGACGGGCTGGTGGGCGCCGGCGACGACGAGCGACTCGCCCCGGTGGGCCAGCAGGTCCTTGGCGCATTCCTCGACCCACTGCGGGTTGACGTCCAGACCCTGGGTCAGCGTCTCGAAAATCTTGGTCTCCAGCACGTGGCCGCCAATGGCGGCGGCGAGCGCGAGGATGTGGTTGCTCGCCAGACGCAGGCGGTGGTCCGCCATGCTGCCGGTGAGCGAGAAACCGCTCTCCGCCACGTAGAGGCGGTTCATCGGGTCGGTCGGCTTGGTGACGCGGCGGCCCTTGGCGAACTCGCGGGCGTAGTAGAGCGAACCGGACTCGGCGTGGAAGAAATCGGCGTCGAGCGAAAGGATCCGCTTAGCCTTGGCGAAGCGGTAGAGCGGCTTCACGTTGCGGCCGAAGGCGGCCTGCGCGGCGGCGACCGGCGGCTCGTCCTGCACGGGCTCGTATTCGGCCCAGATGGCCTTGGGGAACTGCGCCTTGAGCTTCGCCACGAGGCGGGCGCGGGTCGGCGAGGCGGACTCGTCGGCGAGGAACGCCAGGCCCTCGCCGCTGCCGGCGTAGGTCTTGTTGATGTTCGCCAGCAGGTCGTTGACCTGGGTGGCGGAAAGCGTGTCACCCTGCTTGGTATGCGCCGTGGCGCGCTCGGGATCGTAAAGGTCGAGGACGGAGGCCTGGGCGAGGAGCGAGCTGGCGCCGCCGTGCGGCAGGTAGCTCGGGTTGCCCTCGAGCTTCGTCGGGCGGCCCTGGTGGGTCTCGGCCAGCAGCGGGATGGCCGACTTGCGCAGCGGCATCGCGGTGGCGAAATAGAGCGGGAGGCCCGGGACGGTGTATTCGACGGACTTGCCGTAGGGCAGGATGTGGGCCTCCGGGCGGCGGCAGCCGGCGAGGCCGAGGCCGCCGAGCGCGAACGAGGCCGCCATCAGCTTCATGAACTGGCGGCGGTCGACACCCTCGAGGGAGGAAGCACCCTCGGGGAACTCGCGGGCGAGGTGCTCGCGGAAGCCGGGCGTGTCGGCCAGCTCGTCGAGGCTGCGCCAGTATTTCGGGCCGGTCAGCTCGCGTTGCGCGGGGGCGGAATGATCAAATTTGCGTTTCATCAGCGATGGCAGCCGGAGCAGCTCTGGGGGGGCTTGACCTTCCAGTCGTGGACGAACTTCTGGGCGTCCGCGAGCTTGCCCTGGGCGGCGAGCGTTTGGGAATCGAGATTAAAGACATCCTTCGGGTCCCGGATGCGCTGCTCCGGATTGCGATGGCAGTCCAGGCACCAGCTCATGCTGTGCGGCTTGTCGTGGCTGACCACGGTCATCTCGTTGACCTTGCCGTGGCACTCCACGCAGCTGACACCGCGGTTCACGTGGACCGAGTGGTTGAAGTAGACGTAATCCGGGGTCTGGTGGATCTTGACCCACGGCACCGGCTCGCCGGTGGCGTAGCTCTGCCGCACAACCTCGAGCAGCGGGCTCGTGGTCTTGATGATGCTGTGGCAGTTCATGCAGGTCTGCGCGGCCGGGACGCTGGAGGTGCCCGATTTCTCGACGGAGGCGTGGCAGTAACGGCAGTCCATGCCGAGCTGGCCGGCGTGCAGGCTGTGATCGAAGGGGACCGGCTGGACCGGCTGGTAGCCGACGCGCAGGTAGGCGGGCGTGGCGTAGTAAGTGATGCCGGCCGCCGCGACGCCGCCCAGGATGCCGAGGAAAATGATGATCTGCAGCGGCAGCGCGTTGGCGGATTTCGGGAAAATCTTGGACATGACGGGTGCGTGGGTGACCGCGGGGGCCGGTTAGCAGCTGCCTTCCTTGCGCGCGATGGCGCGGGTTTCGGGCCGCAGGGCCACCGGCGCGGGTTTCGCAGCCGGGGTGGACCGGGCAAACAACGCCGGAACCAGACCGAGGGTGGCGATGGCGCCCCCCAGTTTGGCAAAGAATGATTTACGCGAACAAGGCGAACTCACGGTGTGTGTGCGGTTCAAAGTCCCCGCTAGGAGAAGAAGCCATTCCTCCAATGTAAAACAAAATTTCCAACCAACCCGCC
>JAYRDK010000118.1:0-3915 GCA_041909435.1 Lacunisphaera sp. | reverse complement strand
TCGGCTACGGCAAGGCCAACGAGGTCCCCGACGCCATCAAGAAGTCCACCGAGTCCGCCAAGAAGCGCATGGTCTCCGTGAAGCTCAAGGGCTCCACCATCCCGCACGAGGTCCTCGGCGAGTATGATGGCGGCAAGGTCTTCCTCCGCCCCGCGTCCACCGGCACCGGCCTCATCGCCGGCGGCGGCGTCCGCGCGGTGCTCGAGGCGGCCGGCGTCCACAACGTTCTCACGAAGTCGATGGGTTCCAAGAACCACATCGCCGTCGTCCACGCGACCCTCAACGGCCTGCGCAAGCTGCGCCTCGAGGCCGACTTCAAGGCGCTCCGCGCCTAAGGTCATCCCCATATCATCATCCGAGTCGCCCCGCTTTTCCGCGGGGCGGCGCCAAAATCAGGAATCCAGAAAATGCGTCTCCATAATCTCGTTAACGTCAAGGGTGCGGTCCACCGCAAGAAGCGCGTCGGTTGCGGCGAAGGCGGCGGCCACGGCAAGACCTCCGGGGTCGGCGGCAAGGGCCAGAAGGGCCGCTCCGGCGGCTCCATCCGCCCCGGCTTCGAAGGCGGCCAGATGCCCCTCTACCGCAAGCTCCCGCACCGCGGCTTCAACAACTACGAGTTCCGCACGAGCTATGCCGTCGTGAACGTCGGCGATCTCGCCGCGCTCGATGCCAAGGTCACCGAGGTTAACGCCGAGGTGCTCGCCGCGGCCGGTCTCATCCGCCCGGGCGTCAAGTCGCTCAAGGTCCTCGGCGACGGCGAAATCAGCCGCGCGCTCAAGGTCACGGCCCAGAAATTCACGGGCTCGGCCAAGGCCAAGCTCGAGAAGGCCGGCGGCCAGGCCATCACGGCCTGAGCCGGGTAGGGTAGGGCTCCGCCCGTCGCCTTCGCAACCGCTCGCTGTCCGTCTCCTCCAACATGTTTTCTGCCTTCGCCAATTCCCTGAAGATTCCCGAGCTCCGCTCGCGCATCCTCTACACGCTCAGCCTTCTCTTCGTGGCCCGGGTGGGCGCGCACATCCCGCTGCCCGGCATCGACCCGAAGCCGCTGCTGACGTTCTTCGAGGCGCAGACCGCCGCGGGCGGCGGCGGCCTGATGGGCCTCTACAACATGTTCACCGGCGGCGCGCTCCTCAAGGGCGCCGTCTGCGCCCTGGGCATCATGCCCTACATCAGCGCGTCCATCATCTTCCAGCTGATGACCGCGGTGGTGCCGGCGCTCAGCCGCCTCCAGCAGGAGGGCGACGTCGGCCGCCAGAAGCTCACGCAATACACCCGTTACCTGACGGTCGTCATCTGCGTGATCCAGGCGGTGCTGCTCGTGCTCACCCTGCAGAATCCGGGCAAGCTCTTCGCCGGTTACGACGTCAACACCTACGGCCAGATCGTGGTCATCAGCGACTGGACCTTCCTGGTCTTCTCCACGATCTACATGACCGCGGGCACCATGCTCCTCATGTGGCTCGGCGAGCAGATCACCCAGCGCGGCATCGGCAACGGCGTCTCGCTCCTCATCACCGTCGGCATCCTCGCCGACATCCCGGGTGCGGCGGTCGCGACCTACCAGCTCTTCTTCGCCCCGGTCGGCGTGGCCCAGCTCGGCCTGCCCCAGGGCATCATGATGGTGGCCCTGTTCCTCATCGTCACGATGGGCATCATCGCGGTCACGCAGGGCCAGCGCAAGATCCCGGTCCAGTATGCCAAGCGTGTGGTCGGCCAGAAGGTCTACGGCGGCCAGAGCTCGTTCCTGCCGCTCAAGGTCAACTACTCCGGCGTCATGCCCGTCATTTTCGCCAGCGCGATCCTGATGTTCCCGCAGCAGATCTTCTCGCAGGTCGGCGCGGCGTTCAACATGCCGTTCCTGGTCGAGTTCGCCAACAACCTCCTGCACGGCCACTGGATGTATTACGTCCTGATGACCCTGCTCATCCTGTTCTTCAGCTATTTCTGGGTGTCCGTCATGTTCAAGCCGATCCAGATCGCCGACGACCTGAAGAAATACGGCGGTTACATCCCCGGCGTCCGCCCGGGCGAGCCGACGGCGAGCTTCCTCGACTTCATCATGACGCGCCTGACGCTCGCTGGCGCCGTGTTCCTCACCGTCATCGCCATCCTGCCGGACTTGCTGCTGTTCCAGCTCAAGGTCCCGCCGCGCATCGCCTATTTCTTCGGCGGCACCGGCATGCTGATCACCGTCGGCGTCATTCTCGACACCATGCGCCAGATCGAAACCTTCCTCCTGCAGCGTCATTACGACGGCTTCCTGAAGAAGGGGCGCATCCGCGGCCGCAGCACCTCCTCCACGGTCGCCTTGGGTGAGGCCGCCAGCGAGAAGGCGGTTATGCAACTCACTGCCGTCATGGTGGTTATATTGGTAATCGGCCTCACTGCCTGGGCTGTCCGCCACTTCGCTCTTTAACCCTTTACTTCGGTGAAAGGGACTGAACACTCCAGCCCCCTTTCGACTTTCGCCCCGGCGAAAGCCAAGTTCCTTCTCCTTGGTCCATCCGGCCCGCACTTCGCGGGTCTGCTTCTCCAAGGCCGTTCTTTGAATCTTGAGCACGTCTCTCCTGCGTCCCTTGTGCAACAGGAGATTTCGCGACGCACCCGTTCCGCCCTCCCGCGGGACCCCAACCAGCTGACCATGGCGCTCCTGCGCAAATGGTTCTGGGCGCGCAAACCCGATGCGGGATTCCTTCTCGAAGGTTTCCCGGCTACGCTGCTCCAAGCGTTGGTGTTCGACGAGTGGCTCGAAGCCCGCGGTGAAAACCTCACCGGCTGCTTCGCCCTTGATCCGCTTTCCGCGGAACCCGTCGTCACCCACTACCGCACCTCCGGTCTCCTCCGCGGAGACCTTCCCGCCGCCGCCTGATGATCCCGATCAAAAATCCGGAAGCGATCAAGCGGATGCGCGAGGCCTGCGCCGTCGCCGCGACTGTCCTGTCGCGGCTGAAGGAGCAGGTTCGTCCCGGTATCACGACCCACGACTTGGATCAAATCGGCCGCGATCTCATCGCCTCGTTCGGCGCCCGCAGCGCCTGCCACGGCTACCAGTTGCACTCGCGCCGCTATCCCGCCTACACCTGCCTCTCGGTCAATGAAGAGGTGGTCCACGGCATCGGCTCCCTGAAGCGCATCCTGCGCGACGGTGACATCATCTCGCTCGACGTGGTCGTGGAATACAACGGCTATATCGGCGACAACGCCCTGACGGTCCCGGTTGGCGCCATCGCCCCCCGCACCGCCGAGCTGCTGAAAGTCACCGCCGAGGCCCTCCAGCTTGGCATCGCCCAGGCGACCGTCGGCAACCGGATCGGCGACATCTCGCACACGGTGCAGACCTTCGTCGAGTCCCACGGCTTCAGCGTCGTCCGTGAGATGGTCGGCCACGGGGTCGGCCGCGCGATGCACGAGGAGCCGCAGATCCCGAACTTCGGCCGCCGCAACTCCGGCGAGAAGATCAAGGCCGGCATGACGCTCGCCATCGAGCCGATGGTGAACCTCGGCGGTCACGCGGTCCGCACCCTCAGCGACGGGTGGACGATCGTCACCACCGACGGCCAGCCCTCCGCCCACTTCGAACACACCGTGCTCACCACCGATTCCGGCCCCGAGATCCTCACGATCCCGCGCGCCACCTGAAATTTTCCCACTCTCCCTCCTTACAACCTTAAACCTTACAACTTAAACCTCCACTACCATGCCTCGTCTCCTCGGCGTTGAACTCCCCGCCAAAAAGAAGATCGGATATTCCCTCCGGTATATCTACGGTATCGGCCCGGCCCGGGCCGATCTCATCATCGCCACCGCCGGCCTTGATGCCAACATGCGCGCCTCGGACCTGTCCGAGGAGCAGCTCAACAAGATCCTCCACGTCATCACCGACAACAAGTGGGTGGTCGAGGGCGATCTCCGCCG
>JAYRDK010000117.1:0-4065 GCA_041909435.1 Lacunisphaera sp. | reverse complement strand
TGGGCCAGCGAGCTTGCTCGCGCTTGACCGGGAAAAGGCGCGAGCGAGCTCGCTGGCCCACGGCTTGAACCGCGGAACAATCCTTGTCAGGCGGGTCGGGAACAGGTCATCGTCCCGGCATGGAACTGCGACGTCACCCAGGAGTCAGGACGCCGTGAAGGAGGTCGTGCCGCAAATCTACGAACGCCTGCTGCGCCTGCTCCGGTGGCGGCTGTGGATCATCGAGAAACTGAGGCCTTCGCCGTGGCAGGAGACGCTGTTCTGGGCGGCGGGTGCGGGCATCCTCGGGGCGCTGGCCGCGCTGGCTTTCCGCGGGGGTATCGACCTGATCCATTACGCGCTGACCGGCACGGCCGAGGGCATGGTGGACTCGTTCCGCGACCTGACCTGGTGGCAGCGGCTGTCGATCCCGGCGGCGGGCGGGCTGATGGCCGGTCTCGTGCTGCTGTTCGGCAAGCGCCTCCACCAGGGGCAGAGCTCCACGGACTACATGGAGGCGATTTTGATCGGCAGCGGCCAGCTGCCGGTGCGGGCGACGGTCGTCAAGAGCACCGCGGCGATGTTCTCCATCGCCTCGGGCGGCTCGATCGGGCGCGAGGGTCCGATGGTGCAGCTGGCCTCGGTGGTGGCTTCGTGGCTGGGCCGGCGCGGCCGGCTCTCGGCGCCGCAGCTGCGCCTGCTGGTGGCCTGCGGCGCGGCCGCGGGCATCGCCTCGGCCTACAACGCGCCGATCGCGGGCTCGTTCTTCGTGGCCGAGATCATCCTCGGCACCATCGCGATGGAAAGCCTCGGGCCGCTGGCCGTCTCGGCCGTCGCGGCCACGCTGACGATGCGGGCGCTGTCGAACGCCCACACGCTCTATGCGGTGCCGTCCTTCACGCTCCACTCGCTGTGGGAGATCGGGCCGTTCATCGTGCTCGGCCTGCTGGCCGGCACGGTGGCGCCCTGGTTCCTGCGCTCGCTCCGCACGGTGGAAGGGTGGTTCGCGCGGACCAAGCTGCCCGTGCCGGTCCGCCTGATGCTGGGCGGCCTGGTGGTGGGCGGCCTGGCGGTCTGGGTGCCGGAGGTCTGCGGCAACGGCTACAGCGTGGTCGTGGCCATCCTCAACGGGCACCTGCTTTGGACCACGCTTGTGCTCGTGCTGGTCTGCAAGTGGGCGGCCACGGCGGCGTCGTTCGGCTCGGGTGCGCCGGGCGGTGTGTTCACGCCGACGCTGTTCATGGGCGCGAGCCTCGGTTATCTCTTCGGCTACGGCGTCAATGCGGTCTGGCCGGCGGGTGCCGAGGATCCGCGGGCCTTTGCCCTGGTGGGCATGGGCGCGCTGCTGGCGGCGGCGAGCCATGCGCCGGTGATGGCCATCATCATGCTCTTCGAGATGACGCTGAGCTACGACATCATCATGCCGCTGATGCTGTGCAGCGTGATCGCCTACTACACGGCGCGCGGCATCGAGAACCAGTCGCTCTACAGCGAGGCGCTGAAGAAGAAGGCCGCCGAGGCGCCGGAGGCGGTGCAGCTGCCCGGCGTCGTGGCCGACCTGGCCAAGCCGCAGGCCGCGCCGGTGGTGCTGACGGCGCGCTTCGAGGAGATTGCGCGACTGTTTCTCCACACGCGCCACGAGGAGATCTATGTCTCGACCCCGGAGGGCGGTTACGCGGGGGCCATCTCCCTGCACGACATCAAGCCCTACCTGAACGATCCGGCGGTGGCGGCGCACGTCATCGCCGGCGACCTCCTGCGCGATGACGTGCCGCCGGTGTCAATGCTGGCGCCGCTGGCCGAGGCGCTGAGGATCTTTGCCCAGCACGCCGGCCAGACGCTGCCGGTGGTGGAACCCGGCACGCGCCGGCTGACGGGCATGCTGGTGAAGAACGATCTGTTGCTGGCGCTCCTCGAGGGCCGCGGGGCCGAGAAGCGCGGCGACACGCAGGCGCCCTGGCGGAGCAGCTGAGGGCACTCTGCGGCTTTGCCGCAGCAACTGTCACGGTGGGAGGGGTTTTATACCCCGACACGTAATCTGCGCATCCTGAAGTCGGGGTATAAAACCCCTCCCACCAAGGCTGGGGGAATGCCGATGGGCTTTTGCCGTGTTTGTCACACGGGCGTCACGAAACCGTAACACGCGCCCCTTACTCTGCGGGCACGTTCCGGCCCAATCACCGGGACGTTTTCCAACACCAGCACCATCCAAGTCCGTCCCATCATGCCAAACCTCAAATCCAAACTGTTCGCCCTGGCCGCCGCGCTGCTTTGCGCCGGCACGGCGTTCGCCCAAGACAGCGGTCCCTTGATCGACATCCTCGTCCGCAAGGGCATCATCACCGACCAGGAGGGCGAGGACCTCCGCTCGGAGCTGACCAAGGACTTCGCGGCCAACTCCTCCGCCGGCAAGCTGAACCTCGGCTCGCACCTGACGGAATTCAAGCTGAGCGGCGACGTCCGCCTCCGGCACCAGGTCGAGACCCAGGCGCCGCAGAACGGCACCGTGTCCAACGAGCGCACCCGCGAGCGCTTCCGCCTGCGGTTCAACGGCGATGTCCTCATGCAAAAGGGCTGGGGCGCCGGCTTCGCCCTGGAAACCGCGCCCGCCGCGGACTCGGGCAACCAGACCCTCGAGAACGGCAACAACGACTACAACATCTACCTGGCCCGCGCCTATGTGTCGTGGCGCCCGAACCTCAACTGGATGTTCATCGGCGGCAAACAGAAGAACCCCTTCTACACGACCGACATGGTCTGGGACGGCGACATCAACCCGCAGGGCGCCACCGAGATCTACACGAAGTTCATCGGCTCGAAGGACACCCTCGAGTTCCGCGCCAGCCAGCTGCTGATGGATGACAACAACGAGACCGGCATCGGCCGCGCCGGCCGCGACGCCTGGCTCTTCGCCCAGCAGGCGGTCTACACCCACTGGTTCGGCAAGGACGCCATCGGCAACGTGGTCAACAGCCTCGTCATCGCCCCGGGCTTCATGATCTACAACGACTCGACGCTCAGCGGCTTCGACAACGAGACGCCCTTCACCGGCACCACGGACGGCCTCGCCGTCTTCACGATGCCCGGCGAGGTCAACTGGATGAACGTCGCCGGCGCCGGCACGTCGGTGAAGTTCTACTGGGATTTCGCCTACAACCTCGAGGCGGAGCGCCGCGTGCGCAAGGTCTACGGCCTGGCCAACCAGCCCAAGGACGCCGTCGCCTGGCTCGTGGGTGTCGGCTACAACTTCGGCACCG
This sequence comes from Lacunisphaera sp., assembly GCA_041909435.1. Classification (GTDB taxonomy): domain Bacteria; phylum Verrucomicrobiota; class Verrucomicrobiia; order Opitutales; family Opitutaceae; genus Lacunisphaera. The sequence goes on along the minus strand of JAYRDK010000117.1, from coordinate 829 downwards.
GCAAGGTGCAGGGTGATTACAGCCTCAAGCTCGACTACCGCAGCCTCGGCACCGGCTCGCTCGACGTGAACCTCAGCGACTCCGACTGGGCCTTCGGCCGGGTCAACCAGGAGGGCTTCAAGCTCGCCGCCGCCTACAACCTGACGGACTTCGCCAGCTTCAACGCCACCTACTTCTACACGACCGACAAGCGCGAGACCCAGACCAGCGCCGTCTCCAACCTCGACCACTCGCAGATCCTCCAGCTGGACCTCGTGGTGAAATTCTAACCGTCCCCCATCCATCCCATGAAAAAGACCATCCTTCTTCTCACCGCCCTGGGCGCCGTCACCCTGGCCTCCGCCCAGAAGCTCGTCATCAAGGGTTCCGACACCCTCGGCGCCAAGCTCGTGCCCATGCTCGCCGAGGACTACAAGGCCCGCAACGCCGGCGTGACCTTTGAGATCGCCGCCGAGGGCTCGACCACCGGCATCTCCGCCATCATCGACAGCACGGCCCAGATCGGCATGTCGAGCCGCCGCGCCAAGCCCACCGAGGTCTCCGCGGCCACCGCCAAGGGCGTGTCCATGAAGCCCATCATCGTCGCCTTCGACGGCATCGGCGTCATCGTGAACCAGGGCAACCCGCTCTCCGCCCTGACCAAGCGCCAGGTAGAGCAGATCTTCGCCGGCGACATCACCGACTGGTCGCAGGTCGGCGGCACCCCGGGCAAGATCTCAATCTATACCCGCAACACCTCCTCCGGCACCTACGCCGACTTCAAGGAGCTCGCCATGAAGAAGCGCGACTACGCCTCCTCCTCCCAGAAGATGGCCGGCAACGAGCAGAT
>JAYRDK010000116.1:0-4128 GCA_041909435.1 Lacunisphaera sp. | reverse complement strand
TGACGAGTTTCTCGGGCTTGGGGTAGTCGAAGGTGATCTTGTCCTCGGCGATCTCGACGTCGAGGTAGCCCTGCTCCTTGTAGTAGTCGCGCAGCTTGTCGAGGTCGTCGTCGAACTCGTCGTCCTTCAGGCGGCCGCCGCCGGTGAGCCAGGAGAACATGTGCCATTTCTTGGTCTCCATCTCCTTGCGGAGCTTCTTGGCCTTCACGTGGTCGTTGCCGACGAAGTTGATGGCGGAGATCTTCACGCGGGCGCCCTCGCGGACCTTGAAGGTGACGGTGCCGAAGCCGGTGCTGCGGTTGCGGTCGATGCTGTAGGTGACCTGGGCCTGGTTGTAGCCGGCCTTCTGGTAGAGCTCGTAGATCTTCTGGGCGTCGTCCTTGATCTGGCGCTCGTCGAGGGCGCCGTTGGCCTGGGACTTGGTCTCCTTGAGCAGGCGGCGGTCCTTGTAGGCCTTCGTGCCCTCGAACTTGATGGCGAGCACGCGGAACTTCGGCGTCACCTCGAAGACGAGGTTGACCACGTTGCCGGCCACCTGCTCGCGCTTCGCCTCGATGAACTCGAAGAGGCCGGTGCGGTAGAGCGAGCGGATGTCGCGGTCGATCAGCGCCTCGTCCAGTTCCGTGTCCTCGCGCAGGGCCATGTTGGCCCGCACGATCTGCTCGCTGACATTGGCCATGCCGACGAACTTGATCGTGATGGTGCCGATGCGATAGACCGGTCCGGCCGGCGCCTGCGCCTGACCGGGCGAAGGATCGGCCTGGGCGAGCAGCCCGGTGGCGCCGGAAAACAGGAAAAGAGTGGCGAGCAGAACCCGCACAAACGGGTTACGGAGTGAAGTTTTCAAAGCGCGTAATTTCTTGGAGGAAAGTTAGTTTCAAATCACCTACCGGTCCGTTGCGCTGCTTGGCAACGATTAAATCCGCGGCGCCGGCCGCGGTCTGGAATTTTTCATCGGCCTCCTTGGGGCGGGACAACATGAGCACAACGTCGGCGTCTTGCTCGATGGAGCCGGATTCGCGCAGGTCCGAGAGGCGGGGCGTGCGGTTCTCCTTCTCCGAAGAGCGGTTAAGCTGGCTTAGGACTAGGACCGGCAGGTCTAGTTCCTTCGCCATCGCCTTTAATCCACGGGAGACCTCGGCGACCTGCTGCTCGCGCGGGGCGCGGGGATCGGTGCCGTTGAGCAGCTGCAAATAATCGACAATAATCAGTCCGAGTTTGCGGCGGGCATAGATGCGGCGCGCCTTGGCCCGCATTTCCATGATCGTGAGGGCGCTCGAGTCGTCGACCAGGATGGGGGCCTTCTTGAACTCCTCGGCGGCCTGGCCGAGGGCGTTGACCTCGTGGCCGTCGCGGCTGACGAGGCCGTCGCGCAGGAGCTTCATGTTCACCCGGGAGCGGGCGCAGAGCATGCGCAGGGCGAGCTGGGAGGCGCTCATTTCGAGCGAGAAGATCAGGGTGGGCACCGGCTCGCCCTTGCCGTTCTTGGGGAGCGCGGCGGACTCGGCGATGTTGAGCGCGAAGCTGGTCTTGCCCATCGAGGGACGGGCCGCGATCACGATCATTTCCTGGCGCTGGAAGCCGAAGGTCATCGCATCGAGGTCCTTGAAGCCCGACGTCACGCCCGTGAGCTCGCCCTTCTTCATGAGCAGCTTGGCGATGACGGTGTTGGCCTCCTTGACGGATTCCTTGATCTCCTGGGCGCTGTCGCTGACGCGGTCCTGGGTGACCTTGAAGAGGTCCTGCTCGATCTTGTCGACGAACTCCTCGAGCCCGCCGGTGAAGCCGTAGGCCTGCTCGACGGCGCCGGTGGCGGCCTTGATCAGCTCGCGCAGGAGGTGCTTCTCGCGGACCTTCTCGATGAAGTAGCCGGCGTGCGCGGTCGTCGGGATCTTGCCCGTGACCTGCATGAGGTAGGCGAAGCCGCCGACGGCCTCGAGCTGACGGCGGGTCTTCAGCTCCTCGGCGAGGACCTCCAGCATGACGGCCGCACCCTTCTGGTAGAGCTCGACGATGATCTCGAAGAGCAGGCGGTTGGCCGGGAAATAGAACGACTCGGGCGCCACGCGCGCCTCCAGACAGCGGGCGATGGTGTCGTTGCCATCGAGGAGGCAGCAGGCGATGACGTGTTCCTCCGCCTCCGCGCTGTGCGGGGGCGAGCGGTCCGGCGCCGACGCGGGCAGCGTCGGTTCCCCGCGTGCGCGGGGGCCGTCGCCCCGTCGGGAAGGTGTCGCCGTTTCCGCCATTTAAAGCCTAGATGTCGCGCCGGGGAAGCCCGGGGGGCAAGACCAAGTTATTGGCAGTTTCCTCGGATGCGCCGGTGAGCAACCGCGGTGGGGGAAAGGATGGCATCGGGGCAAAAAAAAGCTGCGATGGGGTCACCGCAGCTTGGCGTGGGAGTTTCCCGTTCAGGAGGCCGCGGCGGGCTCGATCGGGTTCTCGGAGACGACGTCGAAGGTGAGCTCGACGCTGACCTCGGGGTGCAGCTTGATCTTCACCTCGTGCTTGCCGAGGGTCTTGATCGGCTGGCCGAGGTGGATGCGGCGCTTCTCGAGGGTGATGCCGGCGGCGGTGAGCTTGGCATGGATGTCGTTCGCCGTGACGGCGCCGAACAGCTTGCCACCCTCGCCGGTCTTCACGGCGATGGCGATGCCGGCCTTCTCGATCTGCTTGGCGAGGGCCTGGGCGCCGTCGAGCTCCTTGGCCTCGCGGAGGCCGCGGGCCTTCTTGAGGGCCTCGACGTGCTTGCGGTTGGCCTGCGTGAGCGGCACCGCCATGCCCTGGGGCAGGAGGAAATTGCGCGCGTAACCGGCGCGGACTTTGACCTGGTCGCCTTCGGCGCCAAGGCCGTCGACCGGTTTGAGGAGGAGAACTTCGTTGTTAGCCATGATCGGAATCTAGTTGGAGTTTGGTTTAAAGGGAGGCGGCGGGGCGGCTCAGAACGGCACGTCCTCGTCGAGGTTTTCCTGCGCCGCGGGGGCGGCGGGCTTCGGGGCGGTGGCGCGGGGGGCGTAGGAGCGGGCTTCCCCACCCTCGCCACCGCCGGCGGCGCCGTCGGCGCGGCCGCTGCCGAGGAACTGGAAGTTCTCGAGCACAACCTTCATGCGGCTGCGCTTTTCCTTGGTGGTCTTGTCCTCCCACTGGTCGAGACGCAGGCGGCCCTCGACGAAAAGCGGGCGGCCCTTGGTGCAATACTTGGCGATCGTCTCGCCCTGCTTGCTCCAGGCCTCGATGTCGACGTAGGTCACCTCCTCGCGCTCGCCGCCGCTCTCGTCCTTGAACTTGCGGTTCACCGCGAGGCTGAACTGGCAGATGGCGGTGCCCTTCGGCGTGACCCGGAGCTCCGGGTCGCGCGTCAGGTTGCCGATGAGCATGACTTTGTTGAGATTGGCCATGGGAGGAGGGGCGCGCGAGGACGCCGGTCAGGCGTTCTGGACGAGCGCGCGGTAGACGCTTTCGTTGAGCCGCAGGCGCTCGTGGAGCTGGGCGGGGGCGGCGGCGGGGGCCGAGAAGTCGATGTTGACGTAGACGCCGCCCGGGAACTGGTCGTCGGTCTTGCGGGCAAACTCGCGGCGGCCGATGTTCTCGACGGCGGTGACTTCGCCCTGCACGGCGGCGATCTCTTTCTTCACGCCCTCGATGAGGGTTTCGACGGAGTCTTCCTTGCCGCGGTTGTCGAGGATGAAGGAGGCTTTGTAGTTACGCTTGGTCTGGCTCATGGTGGTCTCGGCGATTGAGGGTGTTCATGGCTTCGGCGGGCCCGCGGTTGATGAGCAGGCGGAGGCCGTCCACGAAGGAGGTTAGTTTTTGATCAATGATTTTGGTTTGTTCTTTGGAAAATTTCCCGAGCACGAAGTCCTTGAGGTCCATCCCCGCGGGGCGGGGTTCGTTGATGCCGAGCCGGTAGCGGACGAATCCGCTGCCGAGGTGCTCGAGCAGGCTGGCGACCCCGTTGTGGCCGCCGGCGCTGCCGGTGACCGACACCTTCACGGCGCCCGTGGCGATCGTGAGATCGTCGTAGGCCACGATGAGGTCGCTGACGGCGGCCTTGTGGAAGTCGAGCAGGCCGCGCAGGGCGCGGCCGCTGTCATTCATGTAGGTCGTCGGCTTGACGAGGAGTCGCGTGAC
>JAYRDK010000115.1:0-5127 GCA_041909435.1 Lacunisphaera sp. | reverse complement strand
GTGGTGGAGATCACGAGGACCGGCGTCTCGATTTTTTCCACGTAGAAGGCCGGGGAGACCTCGATGTAGGCGCTGAGGTTCTGGTTGGGCAGCTTGCCGCCATAATGCTTGTCGTCGGCAATCTGCTGGCGGCGCGCATCCGTCTTGTAGCTCATGAAGGCGACCATGTCCTTGAGCCCGGCGACATCGACCGCGGCCTTGAAGCGCCTGGGCTCCTCCTGCAGGGTCCGCATGCTCAGCATGCCGCCGCGACTGTGGCCGAAGATGCCGAGGCGGTCCGCGTCCACGTAGGGCTGCGCCGCGAGGTAGGCCGTGCTGGCGCGCACATCCGCGAAGTCGGACACGCCGTAGTTGTTCTCATAGATCCCCTCGCCGTGGCCGGAGCTGCCGCGGTATTCCGGATACATCACCACGTAGCCGCGCCCCACGGCCTCGGCGATCAGCCCGAACCAGCTGGCGGAGAGCTGGGTGTGGTTGCCGCCATGCACGACGACAAGCCCGGGGTATTTTTTCCCGGCCGGCATGTCCTTCGGGGTGAAAATGTAGCCCGGGATGGATTCCCTCTCCGGCTCGAGCGTGGGGAAGGCGACGCGCTTCATCCGGACCTGGTCGCCGTATTCCTGGCGGAAATTGCTGACGATGAGCTCGGTCTTGAGCAGCAGCGTCTCCTGCAGCAGGTAGGCGAGCTTGGCGCCGGTATCGCCGGACTCACGGTCGAGGCGGTTGGTGGGCGAGACCTCGATCGGTTTTTCCTGGGCGAGGGCAACCGGCCCTGCGATCAGGGACAGGGCGAGGAGCAAGGGGATGAGGCGGCGGGTTTTCATGAATTTTGGGGGATTGCACCGGGCGTGAGCACCCCGGGTTGGAAAGTGGGGCCCAGCACAGCGGCCGGCGACGCGGCCGGCAACCGCCCTGACTAGGCCTATAGGTCTATCGGCCTCAGGACAGCGGACCGGGGGCCACGAGCAAACCGTCCTCATCGCTGTAGACCCAGGCGCCCGGGGTGAAGATCGCCCCGCCCTGCCGCACCGGGACGTCGGTGCGGCCGGCGCCCGTTTTGGCGCTCTTGCGGGGATTGGTGCCCAGGGCCTTCACCCCGAAATCCAGCGCCCCCAGCGCATTCACATCGCGCACGGCGCCAAAGATGATCACCCCGCTCCAGCCGTTCTTCCGGCCGAGCCCCGCGACGATGTCGCCGATCAGGGCCGACGCGAGCGAGCCACCCCCGTCGACCACCAGCACCTCGCCCGGCGATGGCTGCTCGAGCGCGCGGCGCAGGAGGACATTGTCGTTGCGGCACTCAATGGTGCGGATCCGGCCGGAGAAAACGCGCCGCCCGCCGTATTGGTAAAACTGGGTCGTGCAGACCTGGCAGCTTTTTTCGTGGGCATCGCACAGGTCGGCGGTGGAGAACGGGATGGTATTCATGGGTCAGGAAATCACCGCGGCGCCGGCGGGACGTAGTTGGGCAGCAGGTAATTCAAGAGTCCGCCCTGCCGGATGTAATCGGCCTCGCGCTCCGTCGCCACGCCCGAACGCAGCTCGATCTCCGCGCTGCGTCCATCGGGCCGGTTGACCCTCAGCCGCACCGGCTGGTGCGGGTGGATCCGGTCGTCGCAACCGGACAGCTCGAAACTCTCCGCCCCGGTCAGGGCGAGCGGGCCGCGGGAGGCACCGGGCAGGAATTCCAACGGCAGGATGCCCATCCCGACCAGGTTGCTGCGATGGATGCGTTCAAAACTCTCCGCGATCACCGCCCGCACGCCGAGCAACGCCGGTCCCTTGGCGCCCCAGTCGCGGCTGGAACCGGCGCCGTAGTTTTTCCCGGCAAAAACCAGCAGCGGGATGCCCGCCGCGCGGTAGCCCACGCCCGCATCGTAAACCGGGCGGATCGCGCCGGCCAGGTCGAGGGTTTGCCCTCCCGGCGTGCCGGCCGGGAGGAGCTCGTTGCGCAGCCGCGGATGACTGAAGATGCCCCGCAGCATGACCTCATGGTTCCCGCGCCGGGTCGAATACTGGTTGAACTCGGACACCGGCACCCCGCGCTCAGCGAGGTAGCGCCCGGCCAGGCTGTCGCGCGGGATCGCGCCGGCGGGCGAGATGTGGTCGGTGGTCACATTGTCGCCCAGCACCAGCAGGGCCCGCGCGCCGCCCACCGCGATCCGGTTCCCGGAAAACCCCGGCCGCGCCTCGAAGTGCGGCGCCCGGCGAAGATAGGTCGACGGCGCATCCCAGCCGAAGGTGACGCCGCCCGCCGGCGCGATGCGCTGCCATTGCGGCGGGCCGGCAAACACGCGCCCGGCCTGCGCCCGGAACGCCGCCGGGGTGACCACCGCGGCGATCAGCCTTTCGATGTCGGCCTCGGCGGGCCAGAGCTGGTGCAGGTAGACCGGCGCGCCGCGCGCATCGTGCCCGAGCGGCTCGCGTTCCAGGTCGGTCAGCACCGAGCCGGCCAGCGCATAGGCGATCACCAGCGCGGGTGACGCGAGGTAGGCGGCGGCGATCTCGGGATTGATCCGGCCCTGGAAATTGCGGTTGCCCGACAGCACGGCGGCCCCGGCGATCTTCCCCGCGGAGGTCAGCGCCGTGACGGACGCCGCCAGCGGGCCGGAGTTGCCGATGCAGGTCATGCAGCCGTAACCGGTCACCTGGAAGCCGAGCGCGTCGAGGTCCTCCTGCAGGCCGGCGGCGCGCAGGTAGTCGGTGACGACCCGCGAGCCCGGCGAAAGCGAAGTCTTCACCCAGGGCGGCACCCGCAACCCGACCGCGCGGGCCCGGCGCGCGAGCAACCCGGCGCCGATCATCAACGCCGGGTTCGAGGTGTTGGTGCAGCTGGTGATGGCCGCGATCAGCACCGCGCCGTCCCGCAGTTCGGTTCCGCCTGTCGCGGCCGTCGCCCGGCGTGGCGCGGTGGCGCCGGCCGCCAGTTCCGGCAGGAGGTCGAGGAAGCTTGGCCGGACCTCCGCGAGCCGGAGCCGGTCCTCGGGCCGCTTCGGCCCGGCGAGCGTCGGCGCGATGGTCGTCAGGTCGACCTCGATCCGGTCGGAAAACCGCGCGCGGGACTCCGGATCGTGCCACAGGCCCTGCGCCCGGGCGTAGGCGTCGATGAGCGCAAGTTTCTCCTCCGGCCGGCCGGCCATCCGCAGGTAATCCAGCGTCCGCTGGTCGACGGGGAAGAAGGAGCACGTGGCCCCGTATTCCGGCGCCATGTTGGCGATCGTGGCGCGATCCGCCACCGACAGCGCGGTGACCCCCGTCCCGTAAAACTCGACGAACTTGTCCACGACCCCGTGCGTCCGCAGGAGCTGCGTCAGCGTCAGCGCCAGGTCGGTGGCCGTCACCCCGGGCCGGAGGCGGCCGGCCAGGCGGACGCCCACCACCCCGGGGATGGGCAGCGGCAGCGGCTCGCCGAGCGCGGCGGAAATCCCCTCGAGACCGCCCACGCCCCAGCCGAGGATGCCGAGCGCGTTGATCATCGGCGTGTGGCTGTCCGTCCCCACCAGGGTTTCCGGACGGAGGAGCAGACGGTCGCCGGCCGGCTCGACGCGGACCACCGCGCTGAGGTGCTCCAGGTTGATCTGGTGGATGATGCCGGCGCCGGGCGGCACGACGCGGAAATTCGCGAGGTTCCTTTCCGCCCAGCGGATGAACCGGTAACGCTCGTGGTTGCGCGCGAATTCCCGCTCCAGGTTGAAGTCCTGCGCGGCCGCCGAGCCCTGCTCGTCCACCATGACGGAATGGTCGATCACGAGGTCGACCGGGATGGCCGGGTTCACCCGGGCGGCGTCGCCGCCGCGTTCCGCGACAGCATCGCGCAAGGTCGCCAGGTCGACCAATGCCGGCACGCACGTGGTGTCGTGCATGATGACCCGCGAAGGCCGGAACTCCACGACCGCGCCGTCTCCCCGGCCCTGCGCCAGCCAGGCCCGGAACGCCCCGGCGGCCGCCGGGGATTTCTCCAGAACGTTCGCCGCCAGGATGAGCAGGCACTTCGGCAGCCGCGCCAGCGCCGGATCAACGGCGGCCACGTTCAGGTAATGATACTTCCGGCCGCCGGCCAGGAGTTCGGAGCGAAAGGGGTGATCAGGATGGGCGGGCACGTGAAATAAACGCGGTTTCAGCACGACCCGGCGTCCAGTCCCGGCGGCAGCGCGCCGGCCAGCACCGCCTGTTCGGACTCCATCGAGGCCACCGGATACGAACAATAATCCGCCGCGAAAAAACCGCTGGGCCGGTGGTTGCCGCTGGCCCCCACCCCGCCGAACGGCGCCGCGCCGCTGGCGCCCGTCAGCGGCTGGTTCCAGTTGACCACGCCCGCGCGCACCTCGTCGCGAAACTGCGCATACTGCGCGGCATCATCCCCGATGAAGCCCGCCGCGAGGCCGTAGCGCGTGCGGCCGGCCTCGGCCAGCGCGGCCGGAAAATCGGGCACGCGGATCACCTGCAGCAGCGGACCGAAAATCTCCCCGTCGCCGCGTTCGCGGACCGGGGTCACGTCGATCAATCCCGGCGACAGCAACCCGGTGCCGGGTTGCAGCAGGCGCACTTCAACCAGCGGCCGGGCGCCCGCCGCGACCAGGCCGGCCTGCGCCTGCAACACGGCCCCGGCCGCGCGGGCCGAAATCACCGGCCCCATGAACGGCTCCGGCCGGTCGGTGCTGCGCCCGACCCGGATCCGGCCGATGCACCGGACCAGCTCGGACAGAAACGCCTCGCCGCCGGCATCCGCCGGCACGATCAAGCGCCGCGCACAGGTGCAACGCTGCCCGGCCGTCAGGTAGGCCGACTGCACCGTGAGCCACGCCGCCGCCGTCAGCTCCCGCGGGGGCCAGACGACAAGCGGGTTGTTGCCGCCCAGCTCGAGCGCGAGGATCCGGCCCGGCGTGCGGGCGAACAACTCCGCCAGCCATTGTCCCGTGCCCCCGCTGCCGGTGAAGAGCAGTCCGTCGATGCCCGCGTGCTCCGCCAGCGCCGCCCCGGTGTCGCGCCCGCCCGGCACCACCTGCAGCACGTCCGCCGGCAGGCCGGCCTCGCGCCACGCCGCGAGCGTGAGCTCGGCCACGAGCGGGGCGCACTCGCTGGGCTTGAAGACGACGGTGTTGCCCGCCAGCAGCGCGGGCACGATGT
>JAYRDK010000114.1:0-5269 GCA_041909435.1 Lacunisphaera sp. | reverse complement strand
CCTCACCCCGCGTTGCACCCTTCGCCCTGCGGGGTGAGGGCACCCCGCCTCCAGGGGTCGAATTGGTGAACGGGGGTGTGAGCCCGACGGTGCGAGTGCGTGGACTGCGTGCCGAGCAAGCCGCCCCCGTTCACCTTCATTGCAAACACTGCGGCGTGCCGCTGGCGGGCCCGGCGGCGCAGGCCGCGGGTTTCTGCTGCGCGGGCTGCAGCTATGTGTTCCGGCTGGTGTCCGAGCACGGGCTCGACGGCTACTACAAGATCCGCGACGCGGTCACCGCCCCGGTGGGCGAGGCCGTTTTCCAGCCGCGCGACTACGCGTGGCTGGCGAAGCTCCAGGCGGAGGCCGAGACGGCGCCCGGCACGCCGGCGCTGACGCTCGAGGTGCAGGGCATCTCGTGCGCGGGCTGTGTCTGGCTCATCGAGAAGGTCTTTCACCAGCAGCCCGGCGCGCTGCACATCGAGACCGACGCCCAGCTTGGCCGGATGCGCCTGCGGTGGACGCGCGGCGTTTTTGACGCCCCGGCCTTCGCGCGGCTGCTGCAGTCCTTCAACTACCTCGCCGGTCCGCCGGGTGAGACGCCGGCCGTGCCCGAGAGCCGGCGGCTGGTGCGGCGCGTGGGGCTGGCGGCGGCGTTCTCGATGAACGTCATGCTCTTCACGCTGCCGGTGTATTTCGGCATGGAGGCGACGTTCGCCTATGCGCGGCTGTTCGGCACGCTGTCGCTGGTGTTCGCCACGCTCAGCCTGCTGACGGGCGGCATGTATTTCCTCGGCCGCGCCGTGTCGGCCCTGCGCGCGGGGGCCATGCACATCGACCTGCCCATCGCGCTCGGCATCGTGGGCGCCTACTTGGGCTCGCTCTACGGCTGGCTGGCGCACCGGGAGGAGTTCGTCTATTTCGATTTTGTCGCCGCCTTCATCCTGCTGATGCTGGTGGGCCGCTGGGCGCAGGTGACGGTCGTCGAGCGCAACCGCCGCCAGTTGCTCACGTCGCGCGACCGGCCGCAACCGGTGTGGGTCGAGACCCCGGCGGGTCCGGTCGAGCGGGCCGTCGGCGAGCTGCGCCTCGGCGATGTCTTTGCCGTGCGTTCCGGGCAGGTGGTGCCGGTCGAGGCGCGGCTCGAGACGCCCGTCGCCACGGTCGGCACGGCATGGATTTCCGGCGAGGCCGATCCGCGGGAATGCCGCGCCGGCGCACGCGTGCCGGCGGGGGCCGTCAACCTCGGGCTCGGCGACATCCGCCTGCGGACCGCGCGCGTCTGGGAGGGTTCGTTGCTCGCGCAATTGCTGCAGCCGGTGGCACGTGACGCCTACCGTCACGGCTTTCTGGAGAAGGTCATCGGCGGCTACCTGATCGGCATCCTGCTGGTGGCCACCGCGGCCGGGCTTGGCTGGTGGCTGGGCACGCACGACGCGGTCCGCACCTGGTCCGTCGTCACGGCCGTGCTGGTGGTGTCGTGTCCCTGCGCCATCGGGCTGGCGTTCCCGCTGGCGGACGAGATGGCCACGACGGCGTTGCGCCGGGCCGGGGTGTTCGTCCGCGAGGCCGACCTGTGGCCGCGGCTGGCGCGCATCCGCAGGATCATCTTCGACAAGACCGGCACGCTGACGCTCGAGACGCCGGTGCTGGCCAATGCCGGGTCTCTGGTGGGGTTGTCCCCGGAGGCGCACGCCGCGCTGGCGGTGCTGGTGCGGGACAACGCACACCCGGTCAGCCGCGCGCTGCACGAGAACCTCCTGGCGCTGGGCCTGCCCGCAGCCCCGGATCCGGTCGGCGACCTGCAGGAGGAGCCGGGCTATGGCGTTGCGCTGGAGACTACCACCGGTCGCTGGTCCCTGGGCCGGCCCGGCTGGCGGGCGGGTAGGGCGAATCGTCCCGATGAGCCGGCTCGTCCGGAGGACTCGCCCTACCTTACCCACGACACGGAGTTCGCCTGCGACGGCGTGGTGCTCGCCCGTTTCCGGTTCACCGATGCGGTGCGGACGGATGCGGCCGCGGAGATCGCGGCGCTGCGGGCGCGCGGGCTGGAAGCGTATATCCTCAGCGGTGACCGCCGCGCCAAGGTGGACCTCATGACTTCGGCGCTCGGCTTGCCGCCGGAGCACGGGCTGGCCGAGGCCACGCCGCAGGGGAAGGCCGACTGGATCGGCCGGACCGACGCGCGTGACACGCTGATGCTCGGCGACGGCGCCAATGACAGCCTGGCCTTTGACGCGGCGTTTGCGCGCGGCACGCCGGTCATCCACCGCGGCGTGCTGGAGGGCAAGGCGGACTTTTATTATCTCGGCCGCGGCCTGGCGGGCATCCGCCGGCTGTTTGAGGTCAACGATGCGCGCCGCCGCACGCAGACCTGGCTGCTGGTGTTCTCGGTCGCCTACAACCTGCTCGCCGTCGGGCTCGCGGTCGCGGGCCGCATGAGCCCGCTGCTCGCGGCGGTGCTGATGCCGGTGAGTTCGCTGGTGACGCTGGCCATCGTGGCCGGCGGCATGCGGCGCTGGCTGGCGCGGTAGGGGATTCCCGGTGGGAGGGGTTTTATACCCCGACTGATTTGGGTGGAACGCCGCTCCACCTGTCGGGGCGTAAAGCCCCTCCCGCCAAATGCGGCCAATTCACCGCGGCTCGAACAGCGGCAGGATCTGCATCTGCGGCACGGTGACGAGGCCCTGGTCCGTGATGCGGATCTCGGGGATGACCGACAGCGGGATGAGGTTGAAGCCCATGTAGGGCAGCGTGCAGCCGGCGGCGGTCCACGCGGCCTTGAGCGCGGTGGATTCCCGGGCGACCACGGTGGCGCGTTTGTCGGAGAGCAGGCCGGCGACGGGCAGCGCGACCTTGGCGACGACCTTGCCGCCGCGGATGACGCACACGCCGCCGCGCATGGCCTTGATGGTCCTCAGTGCGAGCTGCAGGTCCGCCTCGTTGGTGCCGGCGAGGATGATGTTGTGCGCGTCGTGGCCCACGGAGCTGCCGACGGCACCCTCGCGGAGGTTGAAATCCTTGAGCAGGCCGTGCGCGACCTGGCCGGACTTGCCATGGCGCTCGACCACCGTGACGAAACACAGGCCGTGCTTGGCGAACAGGTCCGCCCACGTGCCACCGGGCTCGAGCGCGACCTTGTCGTGGAAGAGGATGATGCCCGGCAAGGCGGTGCGGATGACGTTGGCGGTGACGGGGCCGGCCGGCAGGGCGGGAGTCAGCTTGAGTTTCGGCGCGATCTTCACCGTTTCGTAGGCGGCCCTGGGGTAGCGGTAGCGCTTGGCGAGCGCCCGGTCGAGGATGGGCGTGACCTTGCGGTCCTCGACGACGAGTTCGCCGCCATACCAGGTGTTCTGCGGGACGAGGTCGTCGTTGAGGAGCACGATGTCGGCGCGCCGCGCCGGGGCGAGGCCGCCGATGTCGCCGTCCTTGGCGTAGCGGGTGGCCGGATGCAGGGAACCCAGGCTCCACGCGGCGGTGGTGCTCAGGCCGTGCTTGACGGCCTCGCGCACGACCCAGTCCAGGCCGAAGAGGAAGAGGTCGTCGGCGTCGCGGTCGTCGGTGCACACGCAGACGCGCTTCGGGTTGGCGCCGAGCTCGGTGACAGTCTTGATCGCGAGCGGGAGCGAGTGCCACGGCGTGGTGGGCGGGCCGCCGCGGAGGAAGATCCACAGGCCGTTCTCGAGGAAGTCGTCGGCGATGTCGCGGTCGATGGACTCGTGGGTGTCGTTGATGCCCGAGGCGGCGCCGGCGGCGACGAACTCGCGGCCGTAGATGTGCCCGCAGACGGGTTTGCCGCGCCGGATGGCCTCGGCGAGGATGGCGTGGCTGCGTTTGTCGCCCAGGGCGACCTGGACGAAGTCCATCTTCTCGCCGAGGGCCATGGCCTCGGGCCACTGGTCGAAGAGTTTCCCGATCTTGGCGGCGGTGAGGTCGCCGCCGGCGGTCTCGAAGCGCGGCGAGGTGGCCGGCACGGTGCTGGGCACGGTGAGGAAGATGTTGAGCGGGGCCTGGCGGGCGTCCCGCAGCATCCACTCGATGCCGGCGGCGTCACAGACGTTGCCGATCTCGTGGCTGTCGCAGAAGATGGTCGTCGTGCCGTTGAGCAGCGCGCCCTCGGCGTAGGCGCAGGCGGTCATCATCGAGCTCTCGATGTGGATGTGCGGGTCGACGAGGCCGGGGGCGAGGATGCCGCCGGCGGCGTCGTAGACCCGGGTTTTCGAGCCTTTCATCGGCGAAAACGAGCCGGCCGGCTTCACGGCGGCGATGCGCCCGGACTTCACCCAGATCTCGCGGGCGGGGTGGATCCGCTCGGTGTAGGGGGAGAGGAGGCGGGCGCCGGTGATGACGAGGTCGGGTGCCGCGCGGCCCATGGCCACGGCGGCGAGCGGGCGGGTGACGGTATGCAGCGGCGGGACGGAAAAGCGCGTGAGGGGCATGCGGCAGTCCCAGCAGCGCCGATGCCAGCGGCGCGGCGTTTTTGCGGCCGGAAAAATTTGGTGCTTTTCCCCGCCCGCGCCGGGCGCTAGGCATGGGCCCGGCTTTGCCGTATCACCACGCATGAAATTCGGCCGTCTCCGCTTCGTCCTCATCCTCGCCCTGCTCGCCTCCAACCTGCTGGTGGGCGTGCTCAGCCTGCTGTTCCTCCGCTCGATGGAGCAGCGTTACGCGGCGTTGTTCGACCGCAGCGTGCCGCTCATCAACAATCTCCGCACGCTGACGCGGGAGCTGGGCGCGGTGCAGCGGCTGGCGCGCCGCGTCTCCGACCCGAAGAACGAGGCCGCTTGGGCGGCGCTGCTCCCGTCGATGGCCGAGGGCAGCAAAAACGCCCGGACCCACGCGCTTGAGATCAGCGGGATGGCCACGCTGAAGGACAGCCGCCATGTGGCGGCGTTGTCCGGCTACGGGCGCACCTACGACGAGAAGGTCAACGAGTTCCTGGCGCTGGCGCGGGCGGATAAGATCGCCGAGGCCAACCGCTTCAACTCCGAGGTGCTGCGCCCGGCCTACGACGACTACATGGACGCGCTGGATGACGTCGCCAATTTCGTCGAACGCGAGGGCAGCGACCTGCGCGACCAGTATGCCCAGGATTCGCGCCTGTTTGGCGGCTTCCTGCTGGCCTTTGCGGGCTGGCCGCTGCTGGCCGCGGGCGTGATCATCGTGGTCATGGCGCTGCTGGTGATCGGGCTCTTTGTCGCGGTGTTCTTCCCGAAGCTTTTCGCGACGAAACAGCCGGCGGCGTGAGGCGTTCGTGGGCCAGCGAGTTTGCTCGCGCCTCTTTCCCCTG
>JAYRDK010000113.1:0-5369 GCA_041909435.1 Lacunisphaera sp. | reverse complement strand
TCGCCAACGCCCTCACGCGGCTCGACGCGTTGAAGAAGGTGGATTTCTCGCGCGTGCTCTTCCTGCGCACCGGCAGCAATTTCTCGATGCCGCCCGCCGGCCAGACCGCCGCGGAGAGCATGGTGGCGGAATACGCCGGCATGATCCCCTCGCTTGAGGCGGCCTACCGCGTGGGCAGCCCGGTGGTCCACGCCCTCGTCAAGGACTGGGCGAAATACTCGGTGACGCCGCCGGGACGGTAGGGGCGCTTGCCCTCAAGCGCCTCATGAAGGGCCGTTGAGGGCAACGGCCCCTACCAACTGCCAGGAGAAAATATTGACCTCACCCGCCGCTCCGCGCCGAGCCGGGTGCCGTGGCGTGGACGGGCTCGAGTTCCTCGAGCCGCGTGACCAGCACATCGACCGTCAGCTGCCGCTTGGCGGTGCCGCGGTAGGTGCCCTTGAGCGGGGAGACATCGGCGTAGTCGCGGCCGACCGCCACCTTCACATAGTGGCCGTCGGGCTGCCGGTTGTTCGTCGGGTCGAGGCCGCACCAGCCGTGGCCGGGGACGAAGACCTCGACCCAGGCGTGGCTGGCCTGCGCGCCCTTCAGCTGGTCGGCCGGGCCGTTGTAGAGGTAACCGCTGACGTAACGGGCGGGCATCTTCAGCGCCCGGCAGAGCCCGAGCATCACATGGGCGAAATCCTGGCAGACGCCGGCCTTTGCCTGCAGCACGTCGCGCATGTGCGTGTGCACATGGGTCGCGGCGGGCTGGTAGCGGAATTCGCGGTGGATGTGGCGCATGATCGCCTGCGCGGCCTGCCAGGCGTCGGTCTGGCCGGCGGTCGCGTCGACCGCGAGGCGCCACAGGTCGGCGCCGACCTCGACGTAGGTGCTGGACTGGAGGAAGTCGTAGCAGCGGTCGAGTCGGGCGCAGGCGCCGATCTGGTCGAGCGGCGAGGGCGTGGCAGTCGCGGCGAGGCCGGGCACGTCGGGTGTCGTCACGGTCGAGTTGGCCTCCACGGTCAGCTCGGTGTGCGCCTGCGTGATCTCGAAGAGGTGCACGTAGTTCAGGTAGAAATCGAGGTAGTGCGACAGCCTCGAGGGCGGCAGGACCTTGAGGAGGAAGCTGTGGCAGGTCTGGCCGTCGGTGGTGACGGGCTGCAGGCGGGCCTCGTTGAAGCTTTCCCGCACGCTCGCTCCATAGCTGAAGCGCGTGCGGTGCAAAATGTGGAGTTTCATGCGCGGCAGGCGGATCCCGTGATCGGGCTTGGTCGCTCTGGATGGCAGGTGGCCCGCTGGCGGGCAACGTGGCGCGCGAGCGCGCCACCTACAAGAAATTCCGTGGTGCTTTGCTGCTGCTGTTGCTCCTCTTGCTGGCGGAGCTCGTGTTCCTCGGGGGTTTGGAAGGGCTGGAAGATGTAGGCCTGGAAGAGGGCGTCGCCGATGGCGTTCAGCTTCGCCTGCGCCACGTCGATGTAGGTGTGGAGGCCGATGTCAAAGATGTCGTCGGCCGTGCTGAACTGCAACTCCGCCAGCAGCCGGCCGGCGAGCTTCTCGGCGTCGTTGCTGAACCGGCCCTCGTGCACGCCGGAGATGCGGCGCAGGGCGGCGTTAAGGTGGCGGACGCAGAAACGCACGGAGCGCGGGAACCCGTCGGAGAGCAGCAGGAACTCGGCGACCATCGCCGGCTGCACCTCGGCGCCGTGCAGGGCCTTGTAGGCGTCCCACGCGCTGCAGGAGCGGAGCACGGCGGCCCAGCCGAGCGCGTCGGCCTGGCTGGGGGTGCCCGGCGGCGCGCCGCGGGCGGGCAGGGAGGCGTGGCGGACGTCGAGGATGCGGGAGGTCTTGTCGGCGCGCTCGAGGTAGCGGCCGCACTGGATGAAGAACCAGCCCTCGTTGCGCACGACGGTGGCGTCGGTCAGGCCCTGGAGCAGCAGCGAGCCGTTGCGGATGGTGAGGAAGAAGTCGGAAGGATTCTCGCGCCAGAGCGCGCGGGCGCGCGGCGAGTTCAGGAACAGATAGAGGCGGTTGAGCTCCTCCCAGAGCTCGGCGGTGACCTGGTCGCGGACCATGCGGGCGTTCTCGCGGGCCTGGCCGATGGAGGAGACGATGGAGTTGGGGTTGTCGGCCGCGAAGACGAGGAACTCGGTCACCGTGAGGCCGGTGGCGCGGGGGTGCAGCTTGCGGAACAGCTCCTCGTCGCCCGAGCTCTGGACGATGGGGATCCAGTGGGCGTCGAGGGCATGGTCGTCGAGGCTGCGGAAATCGAGCAGGAGCTGGAGGTTCACGTCCACGAGGCGCGCGATGTTCTCGGCGCGCTCGATGTAGCGGCTCATCCAGTAGAGGGAGTTGGCGACGCGGGAGAGCATGGCTCAGTGGTTCCCGTAGAGCACCCAGGTCTCCTTGCTGCCGCCGCCCTGGGAGGAGTTGACGACGAGCGAGCCCTTGCGGAGGGCGACGCGGGTGAGGCCGCCCGGGATGATGGTGGTCTTCTCGCCGTAGAGGATGAAGGGGCGCAGGTCGATGTGCCGGCCGCCGAAGCCCTCGCCGTCGCAGTGCGTCGGGTGGCGCGAGAGCGAGATCATCGGCTGGCCGATGTAGTTGCGCGGGTCGGCGAGGATGCGCTGCCGGAAATCGTCGCGCTCGGCCTGGGTGGCCTGCGGGCCCATCAGCATGCCGTAGCCGCCGGCCTCGTTGGCGGCCTTGACCACGAGCTTGTCGAGGTTCTCGACCATGAACTGCAGGTCCTGCTCCTCGCTGGCGAGGTAGGTCTCGACGTTCGGCAGCAGCGGCTCCTGGTCGAGGTAGTATTTGATGATGCGCGGGACGAAATAATACATGACCTTGTCGTCCGCCACGCCCGTGCCGATGGAGTTGGCGAGCGAGACGTTGCCGGCGCGGTAGGCGTTGACGAGGCCGGGGACGCCGAGGGCGGAGTCCTTGCGGAAGACGGTCGGGTCGAGGAAGTCGTCGTCGATGCGGCGGTAGATGACGTGCACCGGCTGCAGGCCCTTCGTCGTGCGCATGTAGACGTGCTGGTCGCGGACGAGCAGGTCGCGGCCCTCGACGATCTCGATGCCCATCTGGCGGGCGAGGTAGGTGTGCTCGAAGTAGGCGGAGTTGTAGGCACCGGGCGTGAGCAGCACGACGGTCGGCTCGGCCACGCCGGCGGGCGCGGAGTAGTTGAGGACCTTGAGCAGCTCGGCCGCGTAGTTCTCGACCGGGCGCACGCCGCCGGCCTCGAAGATCTCGGGGAAGGTGCGCTTCAGTGCGCGGCGGTTCTCCAGCACGTAGCTGACGCCGGACGGGCAGCGGGCGTTGTCCTCGAGCACGAGGTAGTTGCCCTGGTCGTCGCGAATGATGTCGGTGCCGCAGATGTGGATGTAGATGTCGCCCGGCACCTTCACGTTCACGAACTCGCGGCGGAAATGTTTCGCCGACATCACGTAGTGCGGCGGGATCGTGCCGTCGTTCAGGATGTGCTGCTCGTGGTAGATGTCGTGGAGGAAGAGGTTGAGCGCGGTGATGCGCTGCACGAGGCCGGCCTCGAGCCTCTCCCACTCGTTGGCGGGGATGATGCGCGGCACGAGGTCGAAGGGGAAGATGCGCTCCGCGCCCTGCGAGTCGCCGTAGACGTTGAAGGTCACGCCCTGGCGCAGGAACGCCAGGTCGACGGCGCGGCGCTTGGCCTCGAAGTCGGCCGGGCTGACCGCGCCGAAGTGTTTCAGGAAATGCCGGTAGTGTGGCCGCACGGTGCCGTCGGGCGCCATCATCTCGTCGAAAAAGCCCTCCGTGGCATACTGCCGGAAAGCTTCGGGGAGGGCGGCAGCGGGGGAGGGGCGGGAGGTGGCCATGCGGTGGGAAGACCCTACGGATAGCAGGCCGCGTGCAAACCACCAAATTTTCTTCGGCGGCGCCTTGGGGCCCAGCGGGTTGCGGGAGCCGGCCGGGGCTAAATTTTGCCATTTGCCAACCCCCGGGGCGTAGTTTTCATTCCACCCCTTCAATGTTCAGCTTCCTCCTTCAGAAATTCGCCGGCCGGCACCACCGCAAATACGTCGAGAAATGCCGCCCCATCGTGGCGCGCATCAACGAATTCGAGCAGTCCTACCAGGCGCTGACCGACGACCAGCTCCGCGCCAAGACCGTTGAATTCCGCGCCCGCGTGGCGCAGGGCGAGAAGCTCGACGCCATCCTGCCCGAGGCCTTCGCCGCCGTCAAAAACGCCGCCCGCCGCATGGTCGGTCGCGAGGTCACCGTGTGCGACCACCAGCTGAAGTGGGACATGGTGCATTTCGACGTCCAGCTGATCGGTGGCATCACCCTGCACGAGGGCCGCATCGCCGAGATGGCGACCGGCGAGGGCAAGACCCTCGTCGCCACGCTGCCCCTTTACCTGAACGCCCTCACCGGCCGGAACACCCAGCTCGTCACGGTCAACGACTACCTCGCCCGCCGCGACTCCGAGTGGATGGGCCACCTCTACAATTTCCTCGGGCTCACCGTCGGTTGCATCCAGCAGCAGATGCATTCCGAGGTCCGCCGCGAGATGTATGGCCGCGACATCACCTACGGCACCGCCTCCGAGTTCGGCTTCGACTACCTCCGCGACAACGGCATGGCCACGCGCAAGGAGGACCAGGTCCAACGCGACCACTGGTTCTGCATCGTGGACGAGATCGACTCCATCCTCGTCGACGAGGCGCGCACGCCGCTGATCATCTCCGGCCCGGCGCCCATCGAGCGCGAGCAGCCCTTCACCCGCCTCAAGCCGGGCGTCGAGCAGCTCGTCAGCGCCCAGCTCCGCTTCATCAACAAGCTCGTCAAGGAGGCCGCCGACCTGCTCGAGAAGCCCGACGCCACCGCCGATGAGCGGCACACCGCCGCGATGAAGATGCTCCAGGTCAAGCTGGGCATGCCGAAGAACAAGCAGCTGCTCCGCCTCCAGGAAAACCCGGAATGGCGCAAGCTCCTCGACAAGACCGACGTCGAGATGCACTCCGACTTCAACAAGGAGGAGCTCTACAAGTGGAAGGAGGAGCTCTTCTTCGTCATCGACGAGAAGAACCACCAGGCCGACCTCACCGAGGTGGGCCGCAAAAAGCTCCGCCCCGACGATCCCGACGCCTTCGTGCTGCCGGACCTCGCGACCGCCTTCATCGACATCGAGAAGGAGGCCAAGACCCCCGAGGAGAAGGAGGCCGCCAAGCGCGAGGCCCAGGCGCGCTACGAGGTCGTCTCCGAGGACATCCACGCCCTCTCCCAGCTGCTCCGCGCCTACTCCCTCTACGAGCGCGACGTCGAATACGTCGTGCAGGACGGCAAGGTCGTCATCGTCGACGAGAACACCGGCCGCATCATGTCCGGCCGCCGCTGGTCCGACGGCC
>JAYRDK010000112.1:0-5508 GCA_041909435.1 Lacunisphaera sp. | reverse complement strand
AACTCCTGGCGGAACCAGCCGGCGCTGAAGTTCAGGTTCGGGAGGATCTGCTGCTGGATCTCGATGTTGGCGGTGGTGGCGTTCTGGTTGCCGTAGTTGTTGCCGGAGATGTTGTAGCTCTCCCAGTCGTAGATGGACTTGTCGGTGATGTGCGGGAGGATCCAGGTGCCGTAGCCGGTCGCGCCGGTGCTCGCGGGGGGCACGGGGGTCGGGTCGGCGGCGGTGATCACGAGGCGGCTGGCGACGAGGACGCGCTGGGCCTGGGTCTGGTTGGCGGCCGTGGGCAGGGCGCCGGTGACGCCGTTGACCGTGGTGCCGAAGGTGCCGCCGCCGGTGCTGGCGTTGGGCACCCAGAACGCGACCTCCTTGCCGTCGGCATAGTAGATCGTCTGGCGGCCGGCGAGGAACGCCAGGCCGGGGATGTAGAACGGATTGACCGTGGTCGCGGTCGGGACCGTGGTCAGGGCCGCGTCATTGCTCGGCGTGACGCCGGCGACATAGCGGGCGTCGAGCGTGGAGTTCAGGTAGGGGGCGGTCACGCGGCCGGTGTCCTGAAAGGTGAACACCTGGGTCGAGGGATTGAAGCCCGGGCGGCCGGCGTTGCGCCACGGGGTCACACGGTCCTGCGGGGGCAGGAAGTTCGGCCGGTTGTTGTAGTTGTCGTAGTGCTCAAAGCTGCCCGTGATGAGCGTCTTGCGGAAGGGCTGGTAGGTGATCGCGCCGTATTGGCGGCGGTAGATGTCGGACGAGGGCTTGCGCTGGAAACCGCGCGAGTCGTAGAGGCCGGCCACGAAGATGGCGAGTTTGTCGCCGATCGGGATGTTCGAGTTCATGCTGACGCGCCAGGCGTCGAAGCTGCCGCCGCGGAGCTGGACCTGTGTCTTCTGCTGGCCGAGGACGGCGGAGGCGGAGGACTGGTTGATGATGCCGGCGGGCGCGCCCGTGCCGAAGAGCATCGAGTTCGGGCCGCGGCTGATTTCCACGGAGTTCGTGTTGTAGGAGTCGAAGGCCAGGCGGGCGATCGTCGGGTAGTTGTTCTGCGCCGTGTCGACGCGGCCGAGGCCGCGGACGCGGTTGGCGGTCGCGATGCCGAAGGAGGAGCCGTCGTCACCGGAGTAACCGCCGATGTTGTCGGTGAGGTTGGAGCGGTTGAGCGCGACCGGGGTGTAGGTGGAGGCACCCTCGGTGTTGGACTCGTAGCGGAACACGTCGTTGATATCGAGCGCGCCGGTGTCCTCGAGCTGCTGCTTCGTCACGACGGTGATCGAGGCGGCGAGGTCGGAGATCTTGGAGTTGAGGCGGCTGCCCATGAGGGTGTTCTCGGCGTAGTAGCCGGAGTCCTTCTCGGTCGTGACGACGAAGGGCGACAACACCAGCTTGTCATCCGCCTTGGCCGGGGTGTTCTCGACGGGGACATTGGCGGCCTTGTCCTCGGCCGCGGCCTTGGCGGCGTCGGCCTCGGCGGTGGTCTGGGACCAGGCGGACGGCGCCAGCGCCATCGTGCAGGTCAGCGCCAGCAGGAGCCGGCGCGTTTGGGTAGCTTGGGGTGTTGGGTTCATGAGCATTCGGATCTGGGTTTTCAGTTCAGACGAAATCAGGCGCGGCAAGACACGGGGATGCAGCAGCAGCTGGGGTGACGGTGGGGTGGGGGTGGGGCACGGGAACAAGGGGCTCCGTGCGGGGGTATGCGCTAATTTGTGATATTAGTTTGAACGACTTCAACGGGAGTCTGTTCTTACAGTAAGAAGAAATTTCGGGGAACACCGCGCGCGAACCCCAGCGCGACATCCTAGGCCGGTTTTTCGGGGTCCGCGGCGGCTTGTTGTGCGCGCGTTTTTCGGCGGATTTTTCTTCCCGGGATTGGCAGGGGTGGGAGGGGCTTTATGCCCCGACGCATTGTTGCGGCCCATGCCGAGTCGGGGCATAAAGCCCCTCCCACCACGACCGCGGGCTTATGACAGGCTTCGCCCGCCGCGCGCCGGAGGCACAGTTCCGCTCGCAGCGCCCGGAGGCACCGTGTCACTGTGCCGGTTCAGTCAAAAAACATGGTTGCCACGGCCCGCCGCTCACCACGTTGATTGTGCTTCCATGCACGGGCGTTTCCCCCCGGCTTCGCCCCGCGTGTGGCACAGGAGTAGCTCCACCATTCTTTAACCCGCCCCGTCCCGCAAAATCCCGACCGCCCCGCGCCTCCTCCGTCCCTCTTTCCATGTCCCAACCCAA
Source organism: Lacunisphaera sp. (assembly GCA_041909435.1). Lineage (GTDB taxonomy): Bacteria > Verrucomicrobiota > Verrucomicrobiia > Opitutales > Opitutaceae > Lacunisphaera. The sequence goes on along the minus strand of JAYRDK010000112.1, from coordinate 3,285 downwards.
CGATTCCGCTCCCGCCGGCCGCCCCGGCAAGCAAGGCCTCTACGATCCCTGGTTTGAGCACGACGCCTGCGGCGTCGGCTTCATCGCGGACATGAAGGGACGGAAATCGCACCAGATGGTCGCGGACGGCCTGCAGATCCTGCGCAACCTCGACCACCGCGGCGCGAGCGGCGCCGAGATCAACACCGGCGACGGCGCCGGCATCCTGATCCAGATCCCGCACAAGTTCTTCGCCGAGGGCTGCAAGGCCTCGCTGCGCTTCACGCTGCCCGAGGCCGGCGCGTATGGCGTCGGCCTGATCTTCCTCCCGCGCAACGCCACCGTCCGCCGCAAGGTCGAGGAGAAGTTCGAGTCGGTCGTCCAGGCCGAGGGCTGCGCCTTCCTCGGCTGGCGCACCGTGCCGGTGAAGAACGCCTCGCTCGGCGACACCGCGAAGTCCGCCGAGCCGTTCATGCGCCAGGCCTTCATCGCCAAGCCCGAGGGCCTCGACGAGCTGGGCTTCGAGCGGAAGCTCTACGTCATCCGCAAGCGCGCCTACACCGTCATCCGCACCTCGACCCTCGCCGGCGCCGAGGCGTGGTATGTCGCCAGCCTCTCGGCCCGCACGCTCGTCTACAAGGGCATGCTCACGACCGACCAGGTCGACAACTACTTCCCCGACCTGAAGCACCCGGCGATGGAGTCGGCCCTCGCGCTGGTCCACTCGCGCTTCTCGACCAACACGTTCCCGAGCTGGGAGCGCGCGCATCCCTACCGCTACCTCGCGCACAACGGCGAGATCAACACCCTCCGCGGCAACATCAACTGGATGCACGCCCGCCAGGCGCTGTTCGAGAGCCCGGTCTTCGGCGACGACATCAGGAAGATCCTCCCGATCGTGAACCCCAACGGTTCCGACTCGTCGATGTTCGACAACACCCTCGAGCTCCTCGTCCTTGCCGGCCGCCCGCTGGCGCACGCGATGATGATGCTCATCCCCGAGCCGTGGTCCAACCACGAGTCGATGGACCCGCAGCGCCGCGCGTTCTACCAGTATCACTCCTGCCTCATGGAGCCGTGGGACGGCCCCGCCTCCATGGGTTTCACCGACGGCACCCAGATCGGCGCCATCCTCGACCGCAACGGCCTGCGCCCGTCGCGTTACTACGTCACGAAGGACGGCATCGTCATCATGGCCTCCGAGGCCGGCGTGCTCGAGTTCCCGCCGGAGGACATCGTCCAGAAGGGCCGCCTGCAGCCGGGCCGCATGTTCCTCGTGGACACCAGGCAGGGCCGCATCATCGAGGACGAGGAGATCAAGCGCGACATCTGCGGCGCCCAGCCCTACCAGGAGTGGATCAAGCAGCACCTGGTGCACCTGAGCGACCTGCCCGAGGCGCCGCCGGTCGAGCCGCCCGACCACGCCACGCTGCTGCAGCGCCAGATCGCGTTCGGCTACACCTTCGAGGACGAGCGCGTCATCATCGCCCCGATGGCCAAGGACGGCGTCGAGGCCATCGGCTCCATGGGCAACGACGCCGCGCTCGCGGTGCTCTCCAACAAGCCGCGCCTGCTCTACGATTATTTCAAGCAGCTCTTCGCACAGGTGACCAACCCGCCGATCGACTCGATCCGCGAGGAGATCGTCATCTCGCACGAGACCCGCCTCGGCTCCGAGGGCAACCTGCTCAACCCGCAGCCCACGGCCTGCCGCCGCGTCGAGCTGAAGTGGCCCGTCCTGACGAACGAGGAGTTCGCCAAGATCCGCCGCACCAACCTGCCCGGCCTGCGGATGGGCGTGCTGCCCATCCTGTTCCGCGTCGCCCGCGGCGAGAAGGGCCTGGCCAAGTCCATGGAGGAGCTCTCCATGATGGCCCGCCGCATGATCGAGGAGGAGGAGGTCAACGTCATCATCCTCTCCGACCGCGGCGTCACCAAGGAATACGCCCCGATCCCGTCGCTGCTGGCGATCGCCGGCCTGCACCACTACCTCATCCGCGAGGGCCTGCGCACGCGCGTGTCGCTCGTGATCGAGACCGGCGACGCCCGCGAGGTGCACCACATGGCGCTGCTCATCGGCTACGGCGCCTCGGCCATCAACCCCTACGTCGCGTTCGAGACGATCGACGACATGATCCGCGAGGGCATGCTCTCCGGCATCGACCACAAGAAGGCCTGCGCCAACTTCGTGAAGGCCGCCTCCAAGGGCGTCATCAAGGTCATGTCGAAGATGGGCATCTCCGCCATCCAGTCCTACCGCGGCGCCCAGGTCTTCGAGGCCCTCGGCCTCCGCCAGGATGTCGTCGACCTCTACTTCACCTGGACGCCCTCGCGCGTCGGCGGCATCGGCCTCGATGTCATCGCCCAGGAGGTCCTCCTCCGCCACCGCGCGGCCTACCCGGACCGCCAGGTCAACGGCCACGTGCTGCCCGTCGGCGGCCTCTACCAGTGGCGCTCCAGCGGCGAGGCCCACCTCTTCACGCCCGAGTCGGTGCACGCCCTGCAGAAGGCCGTCCGCACCAACTCCAAGCCCGCCTACCAGGCCTACGCGAAGCTCGTCAACGAGCAGAGCGGCCGCCTCTGCACGCTGCGCTCGCTGCTCGACTTCAAGGCCGGCCCCGCGGTCCCGCTCGAGGAGGTCGAGCCGGTCGAGGCGATCATGAAGCGCTTCAAGACCGGCGCCATGTCCTACGGCTCCATCTCGAAGGAGGCGCACGAGACCCTCGCCATCGCCATGAACCGCATCGGCGGCAAGTCCAACACGGGCGAGGGCGGCGAGGACGCCGAGCGCTTCACCTGGACGAACGCGCAGGGCGATTCCAAGAACTCCGCCATCAAGCAGGTCGCCTCCGGCCGCTTCGGCGTCACGAGCGAATACCTCGTCAACGCCCGCGAGCTCCAGATCAAGATGGCCCAGGGCGCCAAGCCCGGCGAGGGCGGCCAGCTGCCCGGCACCAAGGTCTACCCGTGGGTCGCCAAGACCCGCGGCACCACCGCCGGCGTCGGCCTCATCTCGCCGCCGCCGCACCACGACATCTATTCCATCGAGGACCTCGCGGAGCTCATCCACGACCTCAAGAACGGCAACAAGGAGGCGCGCATCTCCGTGAAGCTCGTCTCCGAGGTCGGCGTCGGCACCATCGCCGCCGGCGTCGCCAAGGCCCACGCGGACGTCGTCCTCATCTCCGGTTATGACGGCGGCACCGGCGCCTCGCCGCAGACCTCCCTCCAGCACGCGGGCCTCCCGTGGGAGCTCGGCCTCGCCGAGACCCACCAGACCCTCGTCCTCAACAACCTCCGCTCGCG
>JAYRDK010000111.1:0-5566 GCA_041909435.1 Lacunisphaera sp. | reverse complement strand
CCGTCGGCAAATACCCGCTCGAGTGCGTGCAGATCCTCGACTCCATCTCGCGCCGCGTCGAGGAGGAGCTGGCGCAGGATTTCCCCGAACCCGCCGTCTTCATCCAGGAGCGCATGAAGGTCTTCCGCGCCGCCGTCGTGCTGGCCAACGAGTTCCCCCGCTCGCTCATCGTGGTCTTCACCCGCCACGGCACCAACGCCGCCGGCCTCTCCGCCCACCGCCCGCCGCGCGCGCCCATCCTGGCCGTCACCGATTCGATCGAGACCCTGCGCCACCTGAAGATGGTGCGCTCGGTCGAGCCCTACCTGCTGAAGGATTTCACCGACCCCGAGTCCACCATCGAGCGCGCCACCGCCTCGCTGCTCAAGCTCGGCCGCATCACGCCCGGCGACAAGCTCATCATCGTCTCCGACGTGCAGGCCAAGGACCGCCGCATCGACAGCATCCAGCTGCGCACGGTGGAGTGAGGGTGTTCGGCCGGTGATTTTGGAATTGGTAGGTTGCGCGCTTGCGCGCAACGTGGCGTGCCAGCACGCCACCTACATAGAGCATCCCCTCATGAAATTCCTGCCTGTCCTTTTCGTTGCTCTCTGCCTTGTCGTTACCACCCAGGCCCAGCGCGACCGCCCACCAAATGCCGACGGAACGCTGCTCGGCCATCCCCTCGGCCAGTGGCCCATGATCGGGACCCTCGATCTCCCGGCCCTGCTGCCCCCGCCGCCTGCCGCCGGTTCACCCGCGGCGCTCGCCGAGCTCGAGACCGTGCTCCAAGCCCAGGCCGCCCGCACGACGGAGCAGGCCGCGCGCTGCGTCCAGATCGAGAACGAGACCATCTGGCTCTTCGGCTCCGAGGTCGTCGGCCCGTGGTTCACGGCCGCCAACCTGCCCAAGACCGCCGCCTTCTTCGCGGCGGTGCGCGAGGATTTCATCCCGGTCAACCGCGCCGCCAAGGCGCTGCATCCGCGGAAGCGCCCACCCTTCGCCGACCCGCGCGTCAAACCCTGCGTGGAATTTGCCGACACCGGCTCCTACCCGAGCGGCCACGGCATCCAGTCGTCGCTGTGGGCCGCATTGCTGACGGAGATTCTCCCGGCTCACGCCGCCGGCTTCGCGCAGCGCGCCGGTGAGACGCGCCGCTACAAGCTGTTGTCGGGCGTCCACTATCCTTCCGATCTCGCCGCCGGCCAGGCCGTCGGTGAGGCCCTGGCCCGCGCACTCCGGCAAAACCCCGCGGTGCAGAAGATCATTGCGGAACTGCGCGCCGAGGTCGCGCCATGGGTGAGCCAAAAGGGCTCCTGATAACCGCTTGCACCGGGTTGTGCGTTTTCAGGCATTGTTTGCGCATGCCTTGGCCTTTGGGGAATAGCTGTTGCCCTGCCGGCTCCCATGACTACAAACCCGTCCCGTGAAACGCCTCGTCTGGCTCCTCCTCTTCGTCTTCGGCACCGCGCTCGCGCAGGTGTCGCCGGTGGATGTGCGCCTGAATCCCGGCGAGACCTGCAGCTGCTGCGACCGCCCGGGCGCCTGCGACATGCCGGATTGCGTGCCGGCGCCCGTTTCCACGTCGCCCGTTTACCAGGCGTCCAGCCCCGCCACGGTGGCCCGCGTCGCCGCCAAGCGCGCCGTGCCGTCCCCGACATCCGTGCCGGAGAAATTTTACGCCAAGTTTGTGCCGAGTGTCAGCCTCACCGCGGTTCGCCCGTCTGATCTGACCCTGGCCCCCGCTGCGAGTGTTCCCCTGTTCCGGGAGCACTGCAGCCTCTTGCTCTGAGCCCAGGTTAAGTGTGCCCGCGTATCACCGCGGACCGCCCCCTCGTCCGTCTGACCCTCCGCACCGTCGCGTGCCCGGGTAAGATCTTCCGCTCCCATCCGTCTATCAAAGTCCTGCCATGAAAACTCTCCTCCTTTCCCTTTCTCTCCTCACCGCCCTCCTCCTGACCGCCACTGCCGCGACCGTCTACCAGTGCCCCATGCACCCGTGGATCAAGTCCGAGAAGGCCGACGCCAAGTGCACCATCTGCGGCATGGCCCTCGTCGCCGCGACCGCCGCGCCGGCCGGCGACCAGCCGGTCGACCCCAACCTCGTCACGCTCACCGCGAGCCAGGCCGCCGTCACCGGCGTGGCGACCGCCCCCGTCACCCGCGGCCCGCTGGTCCGCACCCTGCGCGTCAACGGCGTGATCGACGACGACGAGACGCGCCACCGCATCCTCGCCGCCCGCGTGCCGGGCCGCGTCGAGAAGCTGCATGTCAACTACGTCGGCGCCGAGGTGCGCGAGGGCGAGCCGCTCGCCACCATCTACAGCCCCGAGATGCTCACCGCCCAGCGCCAGTATGTGGAGCGCATCCGCGCCGGCGACAACGCCTTCACCGCCTCCGAGCGCGCCTCCGCGCGCGAGCGCCTGCTCGAGCTCGGCCTGACCGCGGAGGAGGTCGCCATCCTCGAGAACACCCGCGAGCCCGTCGCCATGGTGACCGTCCGCGCGCCGATGTCCGGCACCGTCGTGAAGCGCGACGTCTACGAGGGCCAGTATGTGGAGACGAACGACCGGCTTTTCGAGATCGGTGATTTCTCCCGCATGTGGTTTGTCTTCGACGTCTACGAGGCCGACCTCGCGTGGGTGCGCGCCGGCCAGACCGTCGAGATCGCCCTCGCCTCCCTCGCCGGCCAGGTCCTGACGGCGCCCATCACGTTCATCGACCCGAACCTCAACGAGACCACCCGCACGGCCCGCGCCCGCGTCGTCCTCGACAACACCAACCGCCAGCTCCTGCACCGGCAGACCGCCCTGGCCCGCGTGATCCTCGCCGCCCCCGAGACCCTCCTCGTGCCGCGCTCCGCCGTGCTCCAGCACCTCGGCCATCCGGTGGTCTTCGTGGACCGCGGCAACCGCGCCTACGCCGCCCGCGAGATCCGGCTCGGCCGCATCGGTGACACCACCGCCGAGGTGCTCGACGGCCTCGCCGAGGGCGACCAGGTCGTGACCCAGGGCGCGCTCCTCCTCGACGGCCAGGCCCAGCTCGCCCACGCCGCCACCGGCGGCACCCACGACCACGGCACCCCGGCCCCGGGCAAGGTGTCCGCCGCCGAGCCGGCCCACGACGCGGCCGCCTACGCGCTGCTGAAGACCCTCGCCTTCGCCGGCGCCGATGCCGCCGCCGCCCTCGCGGCCGACGACCTGCCGGCCTACCGGAAGAACCTGCCCGCGCTGCGCGCGGCCTACCAAGCCTACCTCACCGGCCACGCGCCCGCCGCCCGTGGCCCGCTTGCCACCTTCAGGGACTCGCTGGTCGACGGCCCCGACCTCCGCGCCGCGCGCCGCGCCTTCGAGCCGTTCAGCACCGCGCTCGTCGACCTCGCCCGCACCCAGCACATCAACCACCGCGAAGGCCTGCATGTCTTCCAATGCCCGATGACCCCCGTGCTCGGCACCGGCCGCTGGCTCAGCCGCGGCGCCGATCTGAAGAATCCCTTCTTCGGTTCCGCCATGCTGGAGTGTGGCGAGGAGCTCGATGCCGCTTCCGCGCCCGCCACGCCCGGCGGCATGGTCCGGCTGCCCCCCGGCCATCCGCCGCTCGATGCCGCCACGCTGACCGCATTCAGCCGGCCCGCCCAGACCGACGCCTGCTGTGCGACCCCCGCCACCGCCACGATCGCAACCCGGAGCGCGCCATGATCAACCGCCTCATCCACTGGTCGCTCCACCACCGGTTCATCGTCCTCGCCGGCTTCCTCGCGCTCTGCGCGTGGGGCGTCGTCGCGCTGACCCGCGTGCCGATCGACGCCATCCCGGACCTCTCCGAGAACCAGGTCATCGTCTACGCCGACTGGCCGGGCCGCTCGCCGCAGGAGGTCGAGGACCAGATCACCTACCCGCTCAGCGTCTCGCTGCAGGGCCTCGCCGGCGTGAAGACCGTGCGCGCCACCTCGATGTTCGGCTTCTCGTTCCTCACCGTCATCTTCGAGGACAAGGTCGACACCTACTTCGCCCGCACCCGCGTGCTCGAGCGCCTCAACTCCCTCGGCGAACTCCTGCCCGGCGGCGTGGTCGCCCGGCTCGGACCCGACGCCACCGGCCTCGGCTGGATCTACCAATACTACCTGAAGGACGAGTCCGGCACCCAGGACCTCGGGTCGCTGCGCGCCCTGCAGGACACCTTCGTGCGCTACCAGCTCGCCTCCGTGCCGGGCGTGGCCGAGGTCGCCAGCCTCGGCGGCTTCGTGCGCCAGTGGCAGGTCGAGGTTTCCGCCCTGAAGCTGAAGCAATACGGCGTGATGCTCGGCGAGGTCATGGACGCCGTGGCGGCCAGCAACCGCAACATCGGCGGCAAGACCATCGAGGAAAACGGCGCCGAATACATCGTGCGCGGCGTCGGCCTCGTGCAGAGCGCCGCCGACCTTGAGTCCGTCGCCTTGATGCCGCGCAACGGCACGCCGCTCCTGCTGCGCGACGTGGCCACCGTGCGCATCGGCGGCGACTTCCGTCGCGGCGCCCTCGACGTCAACGGCCGGCAGGTCGTCGGCGGCATCGTCGTCATGCGCTACGGCGAAAACGCCTGGCGCGTCATCCAGGACGTGAAGGCCCGGCTCGCCACCCTCGCCCCCGGCCTGCCGGCGGGCGTGACCGTCGCGTCCTTCTACGACCGCAGCGAGCTCATCGGCCGCGCCATCGACACGCTGAAGCACGCGCTCACCGAGGAGATCATCCTCGTGACGCTCGCGCACATCCTGTTCCTCTTCCACTTCCGCAGCATCCTGATCGTCACGCTGCCGCTGCCGGCCTCGATCCTGATCTCGTTCATCCTGATGGACCGGTTCGGGATCCCGTCGCACATCATGTCGCTCACCGGCATCGCCATCTCCATCGGCGTGCTGGTGGACGCCGGCATCGTGATGACGGAAAATGTCATCCGCCACTGCGAGCGCGCCGAGGAGGAGCTGAAGCGCCGCCTCACCCCGCCCGAGGTGTTCACCCACACGCTCGAGGCCGCCACCCAGGTGGGCCGGCCGATGTTCTTCTCGATGCTGGTCATCATCCTGGCCTTCGTGCCGGTGTTCCTGCTGACCGGCCAGGAGGGCAAGCTCTTCCACCCGCTCGCCTACACCAAGAGCTTCGCCCTGCTCGGCGCCGTGCTGCTGGCGATCACGGCCGTCCCGGTGTTCTGCACCATCCTCGTCCGCGGGCCTTTCAAGCCCGAGAGCGAGAACTGGCTGATGAAGGTCCTGCTGAGGATCTACGAACCGGTGCTCGACTGGGCGCTGGTCCACCGCCGGACCGTGCTCGGCTGCGCGGTCGCGCTGCTCGCCGCCTCCTGCGTGATCGCCTTCGGCCTGCCGCGCGCCGTCAACGCCCGCCTGCCGGACAGCATCGCCCGGCACACCTCCGGTTTCGGCAGCGAGTTCATGCCGACCCTCGAGGAGGGCTCGCTGCTTTTCATGCCCGTGCTGCTGCCGGCCACCTCGCTCACCGAGGTCCAGCGCATCATGGCCTGGCAGGACAAGGTCATGAGCGAGCACCCCGCCGTCGCCTCCGTCGCCGGCAAGCTCGGTGAGATGAAAAAACTT
>JAYRDK010000110.1:0-5570 GCA_041909435.1 Lacunisphaera sp. | reverse complement strand
TCGACGGTGCCTCGAACAACGGCGTCGAGCAGGTGCGCGAGCTGCGCGACACCGTCCGCTACGCCCCGGCGCAGGGCAAGTTCAAGGTCTACATCATCGACGAGGTGCACATGCTCTCGACGGCGGCCTTCAACGCCCTGCTCAAGACCCTCGAGGAGCCGCCGGCGCACGCGAAGTTCATCTTCGCCACCACCGAGGTGCAGAAGGTGCTCCCGACGATCATTTCCCGCTGCCAGCGTTTCGACCTGAAGCCGATCCCGACCGAGCTGATCGTGCAGCGCCTGAAGAAGATCGCCGTCGCCGAGAAGATCAAGGCGAGCGATGCCGCGCTGGCCAGCATCGCCCGCATGGCCGACGGCGGCATGCGCGACGCGCAGTCGATCTTCGACCAGATGATCTCCTTCTGCGGCAACGAGGTCTCCGAGGCCGACGTGCTCGACGTCTACGGCCTGGTGGCGGGCGAGAAGATCGCCGCGCTGGCGGCCGCGCTGGCGGCCGGTGATCACCGGAAGATCGTGGAGATCGTCGACGAGTGCGACGAGAACGGCCGCGACCTCTACCGCCTGCTGGTGGACGTGCAGGCCCATGTGCGCGACGCCCTGCTCGCGGCCATCGCCAAGGGCGGCAGCAGCGACGCGCTCGGCTCGCCGATGACGACCGAGCAGCTCACCCGGCTCCTCGACGGCCTGCGCGAGGGCGAGAACGGCGTGAAGCACGGCCTGTCGGAGAAGATCAATTTCGAGGTGGCGTTGCTCAAGGCCGTCGAGGCCAGCCGCGCCCGCGCCATCGACTCGCTGATCAAGGAGATCGCGACGCTGGCGGACAGCCTCCCCGAGGACGGCTCAAAAAAAAACGACTGACCCGGCCGGCTGAGGCCGGCGGCAAGGAGCCGGGAGCGGGGAGCAGGGAGTCGGAGGAAGAGGCGCCAGCCAGTGCCATCGCGACGGACGCGCCGCCGGCGGATGCCCCGGTCGGGCCTTCGTCCGAGGAGGAAGCGGCGTTCCTGGCACAGGAGCGCGAGATGGGCATCGTGACGCCGGCCTTGATGCACGTGGAAGCGCCGCCGGAGGAGAAGGGCGAGCTGCCGCCGATGGAGGACCTGGTGAAGCGGATCCCGGCCCCGGCGCGCGAGGTGCTGGAGGAATTGTTCCGGGCGCGCTTCGTGACCGTGAAGCGCATCCCCAAGTCGGCGCTGAAGAATTAAAGAAATGGAGGCGGGTGCCCTCACCCCGCATTGGGCGGGATAGGCCGCGGGGTGGGGGCACCCCGCCTCCAGCGGATCGCTAGACGTCCCAGGTCGAGCCGATTGGTTTCCGGCCCGTGACGCTGCCGAGATAGAGGTAGGTTTCGACCGGTTGGCTGTCGGGCGGCACGGCGAGCTTGATGGTCACGCGCTCGTAGAGGCCTTCGTTCACGCCCTCAAGCAGGTCGAGCTGCTGCAGGCAGGCGGCGTCCACGGCCCAGAGTTCGCCGGTCACGCCGGCAGTGTCCGCCGGGGCGCGCACCATGCCGGGATAATCGCCGAGCGCATAGAGGGTGTAGCCCGCCGGCGTGCGGGCGGGGCCGAGGAACTGCTGATAGGCGATGTAGTGGTGGTTGTCGCCACCCCGCTTCAGCGTGCCGTAGACGAAGACCCGGGTCATGGGAAAGATTAGCCACAAAAAGCACAAAAAGCGCAAAAACAGAAATGCGTTCACGGTTCCTGCATGCTGCCCTCATGTGGTAGGGCGAGTCGTCCCGACGAGCCGCCTCGCATAGTCTCTGGCGCCCAAGGCCGCGGCTCATCCGGAGGATTCGCCCTGCCTCACCTCAAGGCACCAAAGCCTCGACGACCATCGCCGTGATGTTGTCGCGCCCGGCGCGCTCGAGGGCGGCGTTGACGAGCCGTTGCGCCACGGGGGTGGAACCGGCGCCCCGGACGATTTCCTCGAGGTGGCGGTCCCACAGGCCCTCGGTGAGACCGTCGGAGCAGAGCAGGTAGCGGTCGCCGGCTGTGCAGGGCAGGGCGCCGAACTGCGGGTCGATGAACTGGTGCCCGGCGCCGAGGGCCTGGTTCAGGGCGTTGCGGCGCGGATGTTCGCGTGCCTCGCGCTCGCTGATCTTGCCGGTGCGCCGGAGCCAGCCGACGTAGCTATGGTCGTGGGTGAGCTGGGTGATGCCGCCGCCGGGGGGCAGGTGGTAGATGCGGCTGTCACCGATGTGGCCGAAATACAGCCAGCCCGGCGTCAGCCAGGCGAGGCTGAGGGTGGTGCCCATGCCGCGGCACTCCTCGTAGGACTGGCCGAGCTTCAGCAGGTCGTAATGGATGGCGCCGAAGAGCTCACGCAGGGTGTTGTCGTAGCCGCTCTGCGGGCCGGGCACGGCCATGCGGAAGCCCTTGGGCAGGAGGTGCGTGATCTTGTCCTTGGTGATGCGGCTGGCGAACTCGCCCGAGTTGGCGCCGCCCATGCCGTCGCTGACGGCGAAGACGAAATCCTTGCGGGCCGAGGACGCCTCGCCGTTTTTGCCCAGGTAGTGGACCTCACGGGCGTCGAATTCGAGGGCGAGAAAGGTATCCTCGTTGTTCGTGCGGACGCGGCCGATGTGGGTCAGGCCGGACCAGCGCAGGGTGGGGGCGGGCGGGCGGGCGCCGCCGGGGGTCTTGTCCAGGATCTCGGCGAACTCGAAGTCGATGATGCAAAACCGGCCGTCGGTCTTGCGGTAGGTGATGTTGCGGATCTCGGGGTCGTCGTGGCGGACCCCGAAGGTCTCGAGCTCGTCGAACAGCTGCTTCAGGCGCTCGGGATTGACCTGCTCGACGCGCGAGCCGCAGTTGGTCGTCACGATCTTGAGATCGGCCTCGTGGGCCTCGACAAGTTGCGGGACAAAGCCGCAGCCCCGTTCCTCGAGGTGACGCAGGACCCGCACCTCGTTCTCGAAGCGGGCATAGGCCTGCGGGCCGCGGAAGGTCTTGTGGACCAACCCGTCATAGCCGATGCGGACCAGGGCGCGCTGCGTGTTTTTGACCTCTTGCATGATGGGGTCAGCTGACGATTCAGGCCCCGCTGCCGGTGGCAAGCGTGCGCTGGGCCGGCCGGTCAGCTGTGTGACGGCCAGACACTTGTAAAAGCCGAGTCATGTAGGGAAATTCTCGTTGCTTCTGGCATATGAGGTGCTGATTTGGGCATCCAGTTTTGTGCAGGATGGATTGTCGGCATCCGCCTCCGGTCGGTCCTGCAAAACCCCTAAAACCACCCGAAAACTTATGGCTAAATACAAACTGGAATACATCTGGCTCGATGGCTACACGCCGCTCGCCAACCTGCGCAGCAAGACGCAAATCAAGGAATTTGCCAGCTTCCCGAAGCTCGACGAGCTGCCCAACTGGGGCTTCGACGGCAGCTCGACGCAGCAGGCCGAGGGCAAGAGCTCGGACATCGTGCTCAAGCCGGTCGCCGTGTTTCCCGACAGCACCCGCAAGAACGGCGTGCTCGTGATGTGCGAGTGCTACCAGCACACCGGCGTGCCCAGCCCGTCGAACTCCCGCGCCACGATCCCGGATGATCCGGACACCTGGTTCGGCTTCGAGCAGGAATATTTCTTCTACAAGGACGGCGCGCCCCTCGGTTTCCCGAAGGACGGCTTCCCGGCCCCGCAGGGCCCGTATTACACCGGTGTCGGCTACAAGAACGTCGGCGCGGTCGCCCGCGAGATCGTCGAGAAGCACATCGATATCTGCCTGGACGCCGGCATCAACCTCGAGGGCATCAACGCCGAGGTCGCCAAGGGCCAGTGGGAGTTCCAGATCTTCGGCAAGGGCTCCAAGTCCGCCGCCGACCAGATGTGGGTCGCCCGCTACATCCTCACCCGCCTGGCCGAGACCTACGGGGTCGACATCGAGTGGCGCTGCAAGCCGATCCTGGCCCCCTTCCAGCAGCCGCTGGACTGGAACGGCTCCGGCATGCACTCCAACTTCTCGACCAAGTATATGCGCGAGGTCGGCGGCAAGGAATACTTCGAGAAGCTGATGGCGGCCTTCAACCAGTATCGCGACGAGCACATCGCCGTGTATGGCCCGGAGAACCACCTCCGCCTCACCGGCCTGCACGAGACGCAGTCGATCGACAAGTTCAGCTACGGTCTCGCCGACCGCGGCGCGTCGATCCGCATGCCGCACAGCTTCGTCAACGCCGGCTACAAGGGCTACCTCGAGGACCGTCGTCCGAACTCCGCCGCCGACCCGTATCTGGTCGCCGGCCGGATCCTCAAGACGATCCAGACCGTCCCGACCAAGTAATCGAGTCGAGCATCGATCAATTCAAAGCCGCCCGGTCACCGGGCGGCTTTTTCTTTAGGTGGAACCCGCCTTCCACCCTCGCCAAGGCTACGGCGGACAAGCCGGACTGCTCTTAGGGTGGAACTCGGCCTCCGGACGAGTTTAAGGGATACAGGACAGCACCCACGGCCACGTTTCCTCAGTCAGGCACAGATTTCTTCTCATCGGATTCAGTCTTATATAGGCGGCTTTCTCCTGGAGTTCGCCCTGATTGCGTATCCGGTGATCGAAATAATTGCCCTGCCATTTAATGCGAGATGCTTGGCCTGATATCCTTTCCAAGCGGCAACAACCGTGCCCATTGCCTTGTCGTTGGGGAAGGTCAGCAGCGCGTGAAGATGGTCGGGCATGAGCAACAGCAGGCGGCAGTTCCAGCGATAGTGCTTATGGTAATGGTGGGCGGATTCGAGCAGGGCGGGTGCAATCTTTGGGTCCGTGAGGCGTAGGGCATATTCACGCTCAATGCTGATCCGAATGTGATACGTCGCCCCGCTCTCCACCCCAGCAGGGATCTTATGGGCGAGACGGTCCGGGTAGCGGAACATAGCGTCTCTTTAACCCGTCCGGAGGCCGGGTTCCACCCACAGGGTCACCTTATTTATGGGCACAAAAAAGCCGCGCCTTGCGGCGCGGCTGAAATTGTAGGTGGCGCGCTGGCGCGCCACGTTGCCCGCGAGCGGGCAACCTACAGCGCGGCGACGTAGTTCTTCTCCGCGGCGTCCCAGTCGACCACGTTCCAGAACGCGGCGATGTAGTCCGGGCGGCGGTTCTGGTAGTTGAGGTAGTAGGCGTGTTCCCAGACATCGAGCGCGATGACGGGCTTGCCCTCGATGCCGGCGACGGCCTTGCCCATGAGCGGGCTGTCCTGGTTGGCGGTCGAGCCGACGGCGAGCTTGCCGCCGTTGACGGTGAGCCAGGCCCAGCCGGAGCCGAAGCGCGTGGCGCCGGCCTTGGCGAAGTCTTCCTTGAACTTGGCGAAGCCGCCGAGCTCGGCGTCGATGGCCGCGGCGAGCTTGCCCTTGGGGGCGCCGCCCTTGCCCGGGCCGAGGATGGTCCAGAAGAAGGCGTGGTTGCTATGCCCGCCCGCGTTGTTGCGGACGCCGCCCCGGATGGCCTCGGGCACCTTCGACAGGTCGGCGATCAGCGTGTTGACGTCGAGCGCGAGCAGGGCGGGGTGGTCCTTGAGGAGATTGGTGGCGTTGGTGATGTAAGCCTGGTGGTGCTTCGAGTGGTGGATCTCCATCGTCTTGGCATC
>JAYRDK010000109.1:0-6264 GCA_041909435.1 Lacunisphaera sp. | reverse complement strand
ATCTGTATCGGTTCGCCAACACGGCGCTGTGCCGGCGACTTCGCCTTTCGGCCCATACCGCCGCGGGCACTTTTGGATAGGGTGCCGGTCGTCTGGCCGGTGTCCGGGATTTTCCGGACCAAGCCCAACCAATCCATCATGAAAAAACTCCTGACCGCACTATTCATCGCCACCGGCCTCGCCGCTTCCGCGCAGGCCCTCATCATCGGAGCCGACGCCGGCTACCTGCTCGACAGCGAGGAGGAATACCTTTCCGCCCGCCTCGGCTTCGAGTTCAAGGCGCAGGAAGCCCTCTCCCACCAAGTCGAGCTGGAGATCGGTTACTCGCAGGCCGACGAAGCCGGCCTCAGTGCCGATATCCTGCCGGTGACGCTCAACTACCGCCTGCAGGCGGCCGGCACCGGCGGGTTTGGCTATTACGCCGGGCTCGGCGCCGGGTTTGCCCGCACCAGCATCGACGGTGCCAGCATCTTTGGCCCGGTCCGACTGCGGGACACCTCGTTCGCCGCCCAGGCCTTCGCCGGCGTGACCTACCAGGTCGGTCCGTCTACGACGCTCAGCCTCGGCGCCAAGTATATCTGGATCGATGATGCGAACTTCGCTGGCAGCACCGTGGAGGTGGGCGACGACGTCGCCCTCCAGGCCGGCTTCAGCTTCAAGTTCTGAACCCCGGGCGGAATCGCTGCATTCCGCCCCACCCCTTGGTTAGTGCGAGTGTGCAAAGGCCGCGGCGCAAGCCGCGGCCTTTTTGCGTCCGGCCCGGTCTTGTTTGGACGCGGCTTTCTGTCATCGTGCCCCGCATGAAAACCAAATCCGCCCTTTGCTGGCTGCTCGGTCTGGCCGGCCTGCTCCTGGCCGGCTGTAACTACGAGGTCGCCCTGACAGCCAAGCCGACACGCAAGATTGATGAACACCTGCTCGGCGTGTGGCTCGGCGGCGAGGACGGCAAGGACACGATGGTCGTCCGTCGGTTCGACGACTCGACCTACGTCGTCAGCATGGACGATGACATCTATCGCGCCTTTCACTCGGACTTCGCCGGCACCGCCTTCCTGAGCGTGCAGGATCTCAACAGCGACAGCCGCCTCTATCTTTACCTGACCGCCGTGGTTTCCGCCGATGGCAACCAGCTCACCCTGCACATGGTCAGCCCCAAGGTGGTGCCCGAGGAGACCAAGGGCCGCGCCGCGCTGCAGAAACTCATCAAGGCCAACCTGGCCAACCCGCGGCTCCTCGGCGAACCGCTGGTCTTCAAGCGCAAGAAGACCGGTTAGGCGCCAGCCGGTCCCGGGCGCTACCGCATCGCCGGCGGCTCCCGGTCTTCCGTCAGCTCGATCAGCTCGAAGACCGTGCTCGTGGCCGGGGTGCCGATGCCGCTTTCCGCCTTCACCTTCGCCACGAAGCTGCTCATCCGGTCGTTCCACCCGAGTTTGCGCGAGTGCTCGTTCCACACCAGCGCCTGCGCGCGGCTTGGCCGCAGGCCGTGCGCAAAAATCCACTCGGCAACCTCCGCTTCCGTGCCGCCTGCGGCGACCTGTGCCTCGACGTCCTCGAATTTCACGTTCATGAAGGCGCAGAACTGCCCGTCGAGCCCGACGGACAGCCCGTAGTTGCGGTGAAAGTCCTCCGGCAGCCGGCCGGCCAGCTTCAGCCGCATCTTGTCGAGCATGCGGCCGAGATGATGCAGGCCGCCGAGGGTTTTGTCGTAGGGGGAACGCAGGCCTTCCACGCGGGGCATGGACGCGAGTTTTGCGCGGCGTCGGCCTGACGCAAGGGTGGAACCGGCGATCCGCGCGGGCTCCACCTCTTGGCTGGCCACCGCGCCGGCCCGCGTGTTTTGTCAGTGCATCCCCTATGAAACGCCTCGGCTTGCTTGCTCTTCTCGCCGCCTGGGTGGCCGCGAAAAAAACCTGATCCCCGACCACGCGCGCATCCGGCCGCCGGGCGGCGGCGTATCATCCAAACCACCCGGCCGATGAGCCCAACCCGCAATTTTCCTCTCCTGCTGGCCGGCCAGTTCCTCGGCGCCTTTGGCGACAACGCCATCCTCGCGGTCATCGTGGGCCAGCTGGTCTACCTGCAGAAGGCGGGCACCATCACCAGCACCGAGCTGCGCACGAGCAACACGATCTACACGAGCCTGCTGTTCGTCCCCTACGTGCTGCTCGCGCCGCTGGCCGGCTACCTGAACGACCGTTACGCCAAGACCGCCTGGCTCGCCGGCGGCAACGCCCTCAAACTCCTCGGCACCGGCCTCTGCGCCTTGAGCGTCGCGCATGGCGCCGGGTGGCAGGGCATCGGTTATCTCGTGGTCGGCGTGGGCGCCTGCTTCTACGGCCCCGCCAAATACGGCATTCTGCCGGAGATCCTCCCGCGCGAGCGCCTGGTGAAGGCCAACGGCCTGGTCGAGCTCCTGACGCTCGTCGCCATCCTCGGCGGCGCCATCGGGGGCTCGGTCCTCGCCGACGTCTTCAAGGACCGCGTGCTCGTCTCCTACGGCGTGCTGGGCGGCATCTTCGGCGCGGCGCTGGTCTGCAATCTTTTCATGACCCCCACGCCGCACAAGCCGGACGTCCGGCTCGGCCGGAGCGTGGGCGAGTTCACCGGCCACCTGCGCGACCTGCTGCGCGATCCGCGGCTGGGCCGCGTGCTGATCGGCACGGCGCTGTTCTGGGTCTGCGGCGCCGCAATGAAGATCAACTTCCAACCCTGGGGCCTCGAGGTGCTCAACCTGCCCGACAACACGCAGATCGCCCTGCTCGGCCTGTGGCTCAGCGTCGGGGTGATGGGCGGCAGCATCCTCGCGGGCCAGCTGCATGCGGTCGGCGACCTGCGCCGCACCCGGGTCTATGGTTTTGCCCTGGCGGGAATGCTGGCGCTGCTGGCCTCGGTCAATTCGTTCGGCCTCTGGCGCACCCCGGTCGTCCAGCTCGGGCCGCTGCACCTGGTCGTGCCGGTCGTGCTGCTGCTGGTCGCCGCGGGGGTGGCCGCCGGGCTTTTCCTCATCCCGCTCAACGCCGCGCTGCAAGCCGAGTCCGACCCGGCCCGGCTGGGCAAGACCATCGCGGTGCAGAATCTCGGCGACAACCTCGGCATGCTGCTGGCCGGGGCCTATGTGTTTGCCGGCGTGCAGGCCGGGGTCAGCTCCAGCGGGATTTTCCTCGGCCTGGCGGTCGGCGTCAGTGCGGTCGTCGCGTGGATGCGGTTCACACCCCGGGCCACCTGAGGTCCCTCCCGCCGGCTGGCGCTGCAGCCGAAAATGTGCCTTGGTTTTCCCCATGTCCGCCGTGTTCGCCCCCGACCTCGACGCCTATTTCGCCCGCACCGGCTACACCGGCCCGCGCACGCCGACGCTGGCCATGCTGCACGCCGTCACGCTGCACCACGCGACCTCGATTCCGTTCGAGAACCTCGACGTCTTGCTCGGCCGCGGCATCAGCCTCGCGCCCCAGGCCATCTTCCAGAAACTGGTGCACGACCGGCGCGGCGGCTACTGCTTTGAGCAGAACAACCTCCTGCTGCTCGTCCTGCGCGCGCTCGGCTACCGCGTGACGCCCATCGGCGCCCGGGTGCGCTGGCAGATCCCGCGCGACATCAACCCGGCGCGCACCCATCTTTTTCTTCGCGTGCACCTGCCGGAAGGCGACTGGCTGACGGACGTCGGCATGGGCGGCGCCTCGCTGACCGGCGCGATCCCGCTGGAGTTTGACCGCGAGTCGCCCACGCCGCACGAGCCGCGGCGGCTGGTGCGCGACGGCGACCGGATGTTCCACCAGCTGTGGACCGGCACCGACTGGACGGACTGCTGCGAGTTCACGCTCAACGAGATGTTCCCCATCGACTGCGAGGTGGCCAACTGGTGGACGAGCGCCAGCCCGGCCTCGCACTTCAAGGGCAGCGTCGTCGTCGGCCGCGCCGGCCGGGACGGCACGCGCAAGGCGATCCGCGGCGGCGAATTCACGCACCGCCGCGGCGCGGAGATCCTGGCCCACGAAACGATCACACCGGGACCGCGCCTGCTCGCGATCCTCGCCGAACACTTCGACCTGCATTTCCCCGAAGGGACGCGGTTCGGTTGAGAGTGGAACCGGGCCGGCCGTGTCCGCCATAGCCTTGGCGGCGGCGGAAGGCCGGGTTCCACCCCGGATCGATCCCGGCACACAAAAAAGGCGCGGGCTAATCGCCCGCGCCTTGAAAGCTAACGTAGCCCCGGCCTCAGAATTTCAGGCTCAGCTTGGTGTAGTAGAACACACCATTAAAGCCGAACGGCGAGACGCCGCTGTAGGGGAAGATGCCGACGTTATCGTAACCGTTGAACGCCACGCCGCCCACTACCTTGGAACGGATGTTCTCGTCGGGATAGACGTCGAACAGGTTGTTCGCGCCGATCGAGACGGTGATGTTCTTGTTGTAGCTGTAGGTCACATCGAGGTCGGTGATCCACTTGGCGCCGAAGTTCTGGATGACCTGCTGGTTGGTCGTGGTGCCGCCGACCGTGCCGGGGAGCGCCGGGCGGAGCTCGACGTCGTAACCGGGCGTGAGGGCCGCGATCTGCGCGGCCGTGGCGCTGGAGGCCTGGACGAGGGAGACCTCGCCATAACGCACCGCGCGCAGCAGCGTGGAGAACTTGCCCATCTCCCAACCGGCCGAAAGGTTGAGGTTGTCCTTCGGCTGGCCGCGCTCGAGGCGGATGGTCTCGGTCAGGTCAAAGAGCGGCGTGGTGGTGATCGCCGCGAGGTTGGCGGGAGCGCCCTTGATGCGGTCGGCCTCGGTCTCGTTGTGGTTGTAGCCGGCGGTGAAGGTCAGCTTGCCGAAGTCGGAGGTCTTCCAGGTGTAGCGGGCGCTGACGTCGATGCCCTTGGTGGTGGTGTCGACCGCGTTGGTGAAGTAGCGGCCGCCGCCGATGCCGGTGATGCCCTGGGTGGCGAGCAGCGCAACCACGGAGGCACCGGTGAAGTTCGAGGAGAGGACGATGCGGTCCTCGATCTTGATGTGGTAGAAGTCAACCGTCGCGGAGAACCCGCTCTTCGGGTTCCAAGTGGCGCCGAAGCTGTAGTTGGTGGACTCCTCGGGGTCCAGCGGCGAGGCGCCAAGCGCGATGGCCGCCGGGTTGTTCACCGGGAAGGTGAGGATGTCGAACGGCACGCCACCGATGAAGTTGGTGGCCGTCGAGCTGAACCACTGCTGGGCAAGGTGGGGGGCGCGGAAGCCGGTGCTGATCGAGCCGCGCAGGGCGATCTCGGGCGTGACCTCGAAGCGGCTGGCCAGCTTGACCGTCTTGCTGCTGCCAAAGTCGCTGTAGTCCTCGAAGCGGCCGGCGAGCGAGACCAGCCAGCGGTCGTTCATGTCCTGCTGCAGGTCCACGTAGACGGCCTTGGAATCGCGGTCGTGGGCGCCGGCATCCGAAGGCTTGAAGCCGGGGAACACCTGCGCGCCGACGCCGGCGAGCGCCCCGGTGTTCGGGCCGGTGAGGACGTTGAACCCGCCGTTGCGGTAGGAGTCGGGCTCGCCCGCCTTGATGGCGTATTCCTCCTGCCGGTATTCGAAGCCCATGGCGAACTTGAGCGGCGTGGGCATGCCGGTGTTGAAGGACCGGGTGAGGTCGAAGTTGGTCGTCCACTGGTTGAACTTCAGCTGGCCGTCGTAGAAGGCGGTCGGGCTGGAGTTGCCCAGCGTGACGTTGACGGAATTGGACGTGCGGTAGTCGAGGGTGTTGACGCCGTAGGCCGTGCTGAAGTCCCAGGTCCAGACATCGTCCTTGCCCTTGACGCCCGCGCCGCCGGAAAGGTCCTCGACCACGGAGTCGATGAACGGGAGGAAGCCGTCGGGCCAGATGGCGCGCACCGTGCGGTCGTCACCGGCGCGGCGGAAGAAGCCGGCGCCGTTCGCGTGGCGGATGCTGTTGCCGCCGAAGAAATAGAAATCCATGCCGTCTTCCATCGGGTATTCGCCGTTGAGCCACAGGCCCTTGTCCTTGGTCTCGGGATCGCCGAAGCGGTGGTTGATGCGGTTGACGGTCTGCTCGCGCGGATCGAGCGTGCCGTTCGACGGGCTGAGGCCCGTGCCGGAGCCGTAGTTGCCCGAGATGGTCGAGGTGCCGCCGTTGCCGAAATACTGCTGGCGCGTGTCCGGCTGGACGCGGCTGGTGTCGCCGTGGTCGCGCAGGTAGAGGCTGACGAAGAGCGAACCCTTGCCGCCGAGCGTGGTGCCCGCGAAGGCGTCGAGCTTGTAATCCTCGCCGTCGCCCTCGCCCGTCTGGCCGTA
>JAYRDK010000108.1:0-6445 GCA_041909435.1 Lacunisphaera sp. | reverse complement strand
GCTCTCGTGCTTCATGTAGCCCTTGGCGATCTCGACCAGGTTCGGGATCAGGTCGTAGCGGCGCTTGAGCTGGACGTCGATCTGGGCGAAGGCGTTCTTGAAGCGGTTGCGCAGCGTGACCAGCGAGTTGTAGACGCCCGCGACCCACAGGCCGAGGACGATGGCGACAAGGAGCAGGACTCCGAGGACGATCAGGGCAGCACTCATGTTGGGTATGGTTGGTTTTGACTTACGGCCGGGAGATTGCCGGACCCCAGGGGCAGGAGCGAGGAATTTTCCGTTACACCGACGGGCGATTATTCAAGCCCGCGGCGACCGCCGCCGCCCGAGGCTTGCCACGCGGGGCCGGGGCTGCACGCTCCACCTTCACATGATGAAGGTGGTGCGCCTCCTATTGCTTCCGCTGTCGCTGACGGCGGCGCAGCTCGCGGCCCAGGTGGCCGGGCCGAGCCCGCTGGTCAGCGACCAGGCCACGGCCCAGCTGGTGCCGGGCGGCTGGATCGTCGCGGAGGGGCGCGCGAACGCGGCGCTGCAGGCGGGATTCCCGGCGACGGCGGCGACGGGTTACCGCGAACTCCTGCGGGATCCGGCCCTGCCGGCGGAGACAAGGCCGCGGGTGACGCTCTCGCTGGTGACGGCCCTGCTGGACGCCGGCGAGCTGGCGGCGGCGGAGAGCGCCCTGCAGGGCTACGACGGGCCGCGCAATTCAGCCTATCAGTTGCGCGCCGGGCTTTTGGCGGTGACAAACCGGCGGATCGCCGCGGCCAAAGCCGCGCTCGCGGCGGGCAAGATCGAGGAACTGCCGGCCGCCGACCGTGGTTGGTGGTATTTCCTGCAGGCCGGCGTGGCCGACGCCGACGGCGAGATAGTGCCGGCGAACAATCTCTACGACCAGGCGGTGCGGGCGGCGGTTTCTGACCTGCAGCGCGCCCGCTTCGTGCTCGGCCAGGAGCAGTCGCGCCTGCGCTCGGGCCAGGCCAGCGAGGCCCAGCTCGTGACGCTGCGCGGCAACATGGAGCGCTTCCAGGGACAGCGCACGGGCTACACCTACGTGCGCACCTATGCCGCCGCGCTGGCGGGACTCGGCCGGGCGGCGGAGGCGCAGGCGGTGTTGCAGCGCCAACTCGCGGTGCTGCCGCCGACGGAGCGCGATGCCGCCGACCAGCTCGGCCTGATGCTCGGCCTGATCGCCGGCGAAGGCAGCGTGGCGGGACGCCAGGCTTTCCGGCAGCTCTTGCGCGACGGCCAGCGGCCGGACACGCAGCGGCTAGCCTTGCAGCTGCTGGCGCGCGGGGCGAAGACCCCGGCGGAGCGCGCGCAGTTGCGCCGTGACCTGAGCGAGCTGATCGGCGGGCCGGTCCAGCATCCGATCATCGAGGACCTGCTGCTGGCGCGGGCCCAGGCGGCCTTGCTGGATCAGGATTATGCCCCGGCGGAGGAGGATGCCCGGGCGCTGCTTGAACGTTATCCGGGGTCGACCCTGAAGGCGGCGGCGCTGGGTGTGCGACTGGCGGTGGCCTGGGACTTGAAGCGCTACCGCACGGCGGCCGATATCATCGTGCAGTTGCGCGCCGTCATCACCGAGGGTCGCGAGCGCGCCGAGCTCGGCGTGCTGCTGGCCGAGGCGTTTTTCCGCTCGGAGGATTACAAGAACGCGGCCGACGCCTACACGGCGGCGGTGCATGAGTTGCCGGCGGTCGTGCCGGCGGGCACGCTGATCTTTCAGCGCGTTTTGTCCGACATCCGCGCGGACCAGCTTGATTCGGCGGCGAAGCAGCTGGACGAGGCGGCGACGACGGCGGGTTTTGATGCCGTGAGCCGCTGGCAGGCGGAATGGAATCTCGTCAAGGAGATGCAGGTGCGCGGCCAGGCCGCGGCCGCCCAGGCCCGGGTGGACAAGCTGCTGGCCGGCGGGGCGCAGGGCGTTCCCGAGGAACTGCGCATCCGGTTGATGTGGCTCCGGGCGAAACTGTCCTTCGACAACAACCAGCCGGAAACGACCCTGCGGCAGGCCGACGAACTCCTGGTCCTGCTGGCCGGGGGCGGGCTGACGGATGAGGCGCTCCGGATCACGGTCACAAGCACCGCCCAGCTCCTGAAGGCCCAGGCGCTGCTGGCGCTCAACCGCGACAAGGAGGGCATGGAAATGCTGGACCGGTTGCGGGCGGACTACCGCGCGACGGCGGCGGCGCAATATTCCTACCTGGTGCAGGCCGGCCACCTCACGCAGCAGGGGGACATGGCCGGCGCCCAGCGCGTGCTGCTCAGCTTCGTGGACACGCCGGCCTACCGGCAAAGCGAATACGCCCCGCTCGCGCTGTATGAGGCGGCGATCAACCTCGAGCGGCAGGGGCTCGACCGGCAGTTGCGGGAAGCCTACGAGAAGATGCTGGAGCGGCTGATCCGCGATTACCCGCAGAGCGAGCTCGTCTTCTATGCCCGGCTCAAGCAGGGCGATCTGTTGCGAAAGCTCAATGACTTCACCTCGGCACGACAGGTGTATGAAGATCTGATCAACCGGTCCGGCTCGCACCCCGACATCCTGCTCGCGCAGCTGGCGCTGGCCGATTCGCTGTTCGCGCAGGGCGCGAACAGCGTGGTGAACTATGAGAGCGCCTCGGCGATCTTCGAGCGCCTGCGCGACCTGCCGTCGGCGCCGGTGGACCTGCGCGTGGAAGCCGGTTTCAAGTGGGGCTACGCGCTGGCCAAGCGCGCGCAGCCGGCCAAGGCGCAGACGGTTTTCTGGTCGGTGGTGGATACGTTCCTGCTCGATGCGGCCCAGGCGGCGAAACTCGGGGCCAGGGGGCGTTACTGGATTTCCCGCGCGCTGCTCGAGCTGGGCCAGATCCACGAGGATGCCGGCCGGCTCGACGAGGCCCAGCGTGCCTACCAGCTGATCGTCGACCAGAAGCTCAGCGGCGCCGCGCAGGCACAGGCGAAGCTGGCGCGCTTCGGCGCGGGGGGGACCAAGCCATGATGACCTTTGGAGTTTACGCCCCGACCGCCGGCCGCATGATGCGCGCAACCCCATGACGGCCTTCAGCTACAGTGTCTTTGCCAAGGGCGGCCCGGTGATGTGGCTGCTCGTCCTGCTCGGGCTCGCGGCGATCATCATCTTCGTCGAGCGCGCCCTCTTCCTGCACCGCGGGCAGATCCGCTCGTCGGAGTTTCTCGACGGCATCAAAAACCTGCTGCGGAAGCAGCGCCTGATGGAGGCGCTGACCCTGTCCGAGGA
Source organism: Lacunisphaera sp. (assembly GCA_041909435.1). Lineage (GTDB taxonomy): Bacteria > Verrucomicrobiota > Verrucomicrobiia > Opitutales > Opitutaceae > Lacunisphaera. Next base: position 3,210 of record JAYRDK010000108.1, on the reverse strand, counting down.
AACCCCCGGCCCGGTGGCGAAGGTCGTGAAGGCCGGGTTGCGGCACGCGACCGACGACGAGCAGGCCATGCGCTTTGCCGTCCAGGAGGCCGCCATCGTGGAGATTCCCGTCCTGGAGCGGCGGATCAGCGCGCTCGCGGCCATCGCGCAGATCGCCCCGCTGTTCGGCCTGCTCGGCACGTTGCTGGGCATGATCAAGACCTTCTGGCTTTTCAACCAGGGCGGCAATTACGCGACCCCCGTCGTGCTGGCCGGCGGCATGTGGGAGGCGCTGCTCACCGCGGCGGCCGGTCTGGCAGTGGCGATCCCGGCGCACCTCGCGCGACATTTTCTCACGGGCCGGGTGCGGGCGCTCGTGCAGGACATGGAGTGGGCGGGCAGCGAGCTGATGCGATTTCTGCTGCGGGACTACCGCAACGGGGCGGGGGAGCAAAAATGATCACCCGTCCGCTCGACCTCGAGTCGCGGATGAGTCCGCCGCCGCGCGACTTCAACGCCGTCGCGTGGGTGAACGTCGGCCTGATCGTGCTTTTCTTCAGCCTGCTGGGTTCGCGCTTTGTGTTGGCGACCGGCGTGCTGGTTGGAGTGGGTGAAACCGGGGCGATCGAGTTGCCGTCAGTCAACCCGGCGTCGGCGAGCACCGCGGCCACGTCGGTGGTGGTCAGTTATCGGCGGGACAATGTGATCCTTTTCGAGGGCGGCATGTATAGCCTGGCCGAACTGCGCAAGCACATGGAGGCATACACCAAAAACAATCCCGGTTCCGTGATGCTGGTGCGCGCGGACAAACAGGTGTCGAACCAGGCGCTGGCGGACTTGTTTGCGATGGCGGGGGCGGTCGGGTTCAAAAACGTGTTGCTGGCGGCCGAACCTACGGTGCCGGAGAGCCCGCAGAAATAGCCGGGAGGCCGTGTGCGCATCGGGAAAATCGAAGTGAAGCGGCGGGTGTGGATCGGGCTCGCTTGCGCGGCGGTGGTCACGACCGTCTGGTGGGGCTGGACGCAAGCCAGGCCTCCGGCGATGGCGGTGGCAGGACAGGCGCCGCAGCCCTTTGTGCGGCTGGCCGGAGCAGGCACCGCCACGAACGATCAGGTTTTGCGCGAGCGGGCGGACTTGTTCGACCCCACGCCGTTGTTTTTCCCGACAGAATGGAATTATGGCCAGCGTCCGTTGCGCGAGAGCCTGCGGCGGCAGCCGGGCCAAGTTTTCGGAAGTTTTGAGCCGAAATGGACTTTCACTGACCCAACCCTGAAAACTTACGGAGTCGAGGCAACCCCGGCACCAGAAAAGCTATCCGATGTCCTGACGCAGGGTAATGAGGCGCCCTTTGCGGGAATCGGGCATATCGATGTGCGGCGCTCAGCTCTGCCAGAGAGGATGGGATTTCTTGAGGTCAGGAGGTTTGGTAACTCCGAACCAATTATAGAACAAACGCTTAGATATTTAACATTACCGCGCCTAGACTATGCTCCATTGGAATTTCTAGTCGTAGTCAGCAGCGCTGGGATCGTGGGCGATCCCGTGCTGACCAGCGGTTCGGGGTGGGAGGAAGTCGATGGTTTTTTCCGTGCCTACATTGTAAAAACCTTCCGCTTGGGCGAACGCCTGAATCCCGGTCGCTACCGCGTTTTGGTGGGGCCGTAGGGTTTTTTGGGGAATCTGGAAGAATCTAGTTGACGGTCCTTTTTAGGAATCGTTTCTTCGTCGTTCTCTTTGTTTTTTGCCAGTGACTTGGTCTGCCCAGATAGCTCAGTTGGTAGAGCACGTTCTTGGTAAGGACGAGGTCGCCAGTTCGAATCTGGTTCTGGGCTCCAGGGACGTCGCTGATCTCCGACGTTAATCAAGATCAACAACTTCAATACCTAACTAAACCACTACTCCATATGGCTAAAGGAACGTTCGAACGCAAGAAGCCGCACGTCAATGTCGGCACCATCGGTCACGTCGATCACGGCAAGACCACCCTCACCACCTCGATCCTGGCCTGCCAGGCGCGCAAAGGTCTCGCTGAGGTCAAGTCCTACGCCGACATCGCCAAGGGCGGCACCGTCCGCGATGCCTCCAAGATCGTCACGATCTCGGTCGCCCACGTGGAGTATGAGTCCGACAAGCGCCACTACGCGCACGTCGACTGCCCCGGCCACGCTGACTTCGTCAAGAACATGATCACCGGCGCCGCCCAGATGGACGGTGGCATCCTCGTGGTCTCCGCCGCTGACGGCCCGATGCCGCAGACCCGCGAGCACATCCTCCTGGCCCGCCAGGTCGGCGTGCCGAAGCTGGTCGTCTTCCTCAACAAGGTCGACCTCATCGACGACAAGGACCTCCTCGAGCTCGTCGAAGAGGAAATCCGCGATCTCCTCACCAAGTATCAGTTCGACGGCAAGGCCGCGAAGATCATCCGTGGTTCCGCCACCGCCGCCCTCGAGGGCAAGCCGGAAGGCGAAGCCGCCATCCAGGCCCTCATGGAGGCCCTTGACTCCGAGATTGCCGAGCCCGCCCGCGAGCTCGACAAGCCCTTCCTGATGTCCGTCGAGGACGTCTTCTCGATCACCGGTCGCGGCACCGTCGCCACCGGCCGTATCGAGCGTGGCATCTGCAAGCTCAACGACACCGTCGAGATCGTCGGCCTCAAGGACACGACCACGACCGTCGTCACCGGCATCGAGATGTTCCGCAAGCTCCTCGACCAGGGCCAGGCGGGCGATAACGTCGGCATCCTGCTCCGCGGCATTGAAAAGGAAGGTATCGAGCGCGGCCAGGTCATCGCCGCCCCGAAGTCCATCAAGCCGCACAAGAAGGCCAAGGCCGAGATCTACGTCCTCTCGAAGGACGAGGGTGGCCGCCACACGCCGTTCTTCAACGGCTACCGTCCCCAGTTCTACTTCCGCACCACGGACGTGACCGGCGTCGTCAACCTGCCGAAGGGCGTGGAGATGATCATGCCGGGCGACAACATCGCCGTCGACATCGAGCTCATCGTGCCGATCGCCATGGAGAAGACCCAGAAGTTCGCCATCCGCGAGGGTGGCCGCACCATCGGTGCCGGCCGCGTGACCGAGATCGTCGAATAAGCGTCCATTAACCTCTTCCGACCGACGCTGCCGGGGCTCCTTTGGGGGTCCCGGCTGTGTCGTCTAAAAGAAATAACCACAGGCGCGTAGCTCAATTGGTAGAGTAGCGGTCTCCAAAACCGTTGGTTGGGGGTTC
>JAYRDK010000107.1:0-7124 GCA_041909435.1 Lacunisphaera sp. | reverse complement strand
GTGGCCACGGTGCCGGGCACGGTGAAATCGGCCGAGGCGTAGAGCCCGCGCTGCGTCGCCGCCGGGGTGAAGTCGGCGAACACGCGGTAGGTGCCGGCGCGCTGCGGCGTCAGCGTGAACACCCACTCGCCCGGCCGCCGGCCGGGCTCGGGGTGCACGTGCTGGTAGTCGTTGAGCGTGGGATCGACGATGAGCAGGTGCAGCTTCCGCGTGTGCGCGACGATCAGGTCCTCGGGCGCCACCGGCTTGCCGCTGGCCGTGGCCAGCTTGAGCGTGAACCTGATCTCCTGGTCGCGCGCCGGCTCGCGGTCGGCCTGCAGCGTGACCACCACCGGCGAACGCACGGCCACGACCGGGATGAACTGCGGGTTGGCGGGATCGCAGAATTCCAGCGCGCCCTTCCCCTCCATCCGGAAATCCATGTGGTTGAGGTTGCTGCCCGTCGGCAGCAGCCGGACGACGACATACAACGCCAGCGCCACGACGGTGATGAGGATGATCTGGTTGCGCCGGGTCATGGGTGGAACGCGGCCTCCGGACGCGTTTTCAGGATTCGCGTCTTCAGAAACCCGTCCGGAGGCCGGGTTCCACCTTGTGCAGAGTCTCTCATCCCTTCTTCAGCCGCTTCACCATGTCGTCCACCAGCCACACGCTGCCGTCCACGCGGTAGCTGATCCTGCCCTCCTCGTTGATGAGGACGGTCGCGAGGGTGTGCTTGATCGTCGCGCCCTCGAACTCGCGGATGACGCCGAGCTGCGCGAGCAGGTGGCGCACGGCCGCGTCGGGCCCGGTGAGGAAGGACCAGTTCGAGGTGTCGAGGCCGCGGATCTGCGCGTATTCCTTCAGGATGCCCGGGGTGTCGTATTCCGGGTCGAGCGAGATCGAGACGAGCTCGAAGTCCTTCGCGCCCGCGGCCTTGGCCGCCGCCTGCAGCTGCGCCATGCGCTCGGTGGCGGCCGGGCACATCGTGGCGATCGGGCAGCGCGTGAAGATGAAGTTGAGCACGATCTGCTTGCCACGGAAGCGGCTGCCGGCGACCGCGCGGCCCTCCTGGTCGAGCAGGGTGAACTCGGGCAGGTTCTCGCCGATCTCGCGGTAGGCCTCCTTGCCGCGCATCGTCGTGTCCTGCGCGAGCGCCTTGGCCGCGGCGTCGAGCGCGCGCTGCGTGGCGGCGTCGTCGGGCCAGATTTTCTCGAGGTAAAACCCGTCGGGCCGGTCCACGAGCTCGGCGCGGATGTGCTGGCCCTCCTTGGCAATGGCCAGGTCGCCCTTGGTCACCTTGAACTCCATGGTCATCGACGGCATGTAGCCCTTGATCTCGCTGTGCAGCACCAGGAGCGTCGTGCGCCCGGCGTCGACCTTGACGATCTCGCCCGTGATCGGGAAACGTTTCTCGGCGGGGGCCGCCGGCGCGGCCGCCACGGTCTCCTTCGCCGCCTCCTGCCGGCTGCAGCCGGGGGCGCAGGCCGCCGCGACCGTCATTAGCAAACATGCGGCCAGCCGCACGGGGGGCGAATAACTGGGCTTCATCAGACACACACATTTGCCACCCGGCGGAATTGTCAAAAGGTTTGCGCCGCCCTCGCCCGAGGTATCACCTGCCGGCTCCCTTTCCACAACGCCTCCTGATGACCCGCACCGCCACCTTCAAGCCCGCCCTCGCCGCCTTCGCCACCATCGGCAGCGGCTGGGTCTTCGTGCTCGTGGCGCTCGGCGCCTTCACGACCAGCATCGGCGCGGGCATGGCCTTCCCGGACTGGCCGCTGTCCAACGGCTCCGTCAACCCGCACGGCTGGCTGACCGAGATCGACAAGTTCGCCGAGCACTCGCACCGCCTGTCCGGCGCCGTGATGGGCTTCATCACCATCATCCTCGCCGTCTGGCTGCACCTGCGCGAGGAACGCCGCTGGCTGCGCCGGCTCGGCTGGTGGGCGCTGGGCATCGTCATCGTGCAGGGCCTGATCGGCGGCAAGCGGGTGCTGCTCGACTCCCTCACCGTGCCGGGCTTCGACATGACCTTCGGCCAGATGCTGCGCCTGCCCCACGGCATGCTGGCGCAGGTTTACGTCTGCGTGCTTTTCGCCATCGTCGCCGGCCTGTCCCGGGGCTGGATCGAGGATACCCTCGGCACGCCGGGCGAACGCGTCCGCCGGCTCGGCTGGTGGTGCGTGGCGCTGATTTTCGTGCAGCTCGGCGTGGCGGTGACCATGCGGCACAACTACGCCGGCCTGGCGATCCCCACCTTTCCCTTCTCCACCCCCGAGGGCGGGCTGCTCCCGGCCCACTGGGATTACAAGGTGATCCTGCACTTCGCCCACCGCGTCATGGCGGCCGTGATCGGCGTGATGATCCTCCTCTACGCCCATTTCCTCTGGCGGGAAAAATCCCTGATCCCCCCGCTGCGCGCCGCCAGCCTCCTCCTGGTCGGCCTCGTCGCCGGCCAGATCTACCTCGGCGCCCAGATCATCTGGACCGGCCGGAGCGTCTACATGACCACGGGGCACGTCATCCTCGGGGCCCTGACGCTGGCCATCACCTTCGGGGTGGCTTTTTTGACCCAGCGCGGCTCGATTGAGCGGGCCCGCCCATGACCCAGACCGAGGAACAGCTCCAGCCCGGCCTCACCGCCCCCGCCACGCCCACGACCTGGCGGCATTACCTCGAGCTGACCAAGCCGCGGCTGAGCTTCATGTCGGTCATCACGGCGATGGTCGGCTACCTCGCCGCCCTGCCCTTCTGGGACTGGCTGCGGACGTTTTACGTCATGCTCGGCACGGCGCTCTGCGCCGGCGGCGTGGCCGCCCTGAACCAGTGGATGGAGAGCGACCTCGACGCCAAGATGAAGCGCACGGCGGACCGCCCCATCCCGACGGGGCACGTGCAGCCCGGCTCGGCCTTCATCGTCGGCTGGCTGATGTGCATCGCCGGCCTCGGCACGCTCTTCAGGCAGGTCAACGGCATGTCGGCCTTCCTGGCGCTGGCCACCATCGTCGCCTACCTCGCCATCTACACGCCGGCCAAGCGCTGGTCGCGCTGGAACACCGAGATCGGCGCCATCAGCGGCGCGCTGCCCCCGATGATCGGCTGGGCCGCGGCCGGGCGCTCCAACGACCCGCTCGGCTGGACGCTGTTCGCCCTCCTCTACACCTGGCAGATGCCGCACTTCTTCGCCCTGTGCTGGACCTACCGCAACGACTACGCCGCCGCCGGCATGAAGATGATCTCCGTGACCGACCCGAGCGGCCGCCGCGTGGCGCGCCGGGCCTTCATCTGGACGGTCCTGCTGGTCGCCTCGAGCGGACTGCCCACGCTGCTCGGCTACTGCTCGTGGTATTACTTCGCCTTCGCCGCCGCGCTCGGGCTGTGGATCCTGAAATCGGCCATCACCTTCCTCAACCCGGACAGACGCGAGACCGAGGCGCGCCGCCTGTTCCTCATCTCGATCGCCTACCTGCCGCTGTTGCTCACCCTGCTCGTGGCCGACCGGTTGATTTTCAGACTGTAGGTGGCGCGCTTGCGCGCCACGTTGCCCGCAAGCGAAGAACCTCCACCCCACCGCTTCCTCTCCCATGACCGTCTCCGACATCCCCACGATCAACGCCGCGCTCAACGCCACCGCCACGGTGCTGATCACGGCGGGCTTCCTCTTCATCAAGCAGGGCCGGCGTGACCTGCACCGCGTCTCGATGCTGAGCGCCGGGGCCGTGTCGGCGATCTTCCTCGTCGGCTATGTGACGCACAAGATCCTGATGCGCGGCGTGCACACGCCCTTCGGCGGCGACGGCGCCTTCCTCCGGGCCTTTTATTACACGATGCTGCTGACCCACATCGTCCTCGCCATCGCCATCGCCTACCTGGTGCCGCGGACGTTCTGGTTCGCGATCAAGGGCGACTTCGAGACCCACAAGAAATGGGCGAAAATCACCTTTCCCATCTGGCTCTACGTCTCGGTGACCGGCGTGCTGGTGTATTTCTTCCTCTATCAGTGGTGGCCGGCGAATGGCTGAACCGGTAGGGGCCGTCTTGGGAGCCATAGCCTTGGCGAAGGCTGCTGCCCTCAACGGCCCGGGCGCTTGGGGCAAGCGCCCCTACCAACAAAAAAGCCGGACCCGCGGGTCCGGCTTTCGAATTGATGAGGCTTTCGCTCAGTTGACCACGAGCACACCCTTCATGCCCGACAGGTAGTGGGCCGGGAAGGTGCAGACGAAGGTGTATTCGCCGGGCTCGGTCGGGGCCTTGAAGACCAGCTCCTCGCTCTGCTTGGGCCCGAGCAGCTTGGTGTGGGCGATGACCTGGTCGGACAGCGCGGCCGGGACGTAATCCGTGGCCATCGCGGTGACGGCGGCATCCACGTAGGCCTTGGCGTCGACGCCCTTTTTCAGGATCACGAGGTTGTGACCCATGGCGGCCTTGGGCATGTTGCCGACGTTGGTCAGGGTGATCTTGACCTCCTGGCCGGCCTTCACCTCGAGACGGGTGATATTGAACTTCATGGTGTCGTTCGCGGTGACTTCGAAGGTGGCGGCGGCCGGGGCGGCCGGAGTGGACGCGACCGGAGCGGCAGCCTGGTCATTCTTGCCGCAGCCGGCCAGAAGCAGGCTGCCAACCAACACGGGGAGGAGGAGGTGTTTTTTCATGGGCCGCGACTATCGCACAACCGGCGGCATCGCGCAATGACCTAGGTCAAGATTGTGCGTCACTAATGCTGCGGCCCGTGGGGTTAATACCCGGGAACCAGACAGGATTTTGGCGCGGTTTTGTAGTTGAAATGGGTTCCTTTTTCCAAACGCTGACCCCGCACACTTGCCCCAGCGCACCACGCTGATGCCGCCACTGTTACACATGACCCGCACACGCCTCGATCAATCCAAAGTTTTCCGCTTTGCCACCGCTTTTCTAGCCGGTCTCAGCCTGCTCTTTACGACGGGCTGCGCCTGGATCAACAAGGTCTTCACCCTCAGCGGGCCGCAATCCACCATGCTGGCCGAAGGCCCGGTCGCGCGGGCCCAGTGGGACCTTTTCATGGTCACGGTCTACGTGACGACCTTCATCTTCGTCGTGGTCGGCGCCGTGCTGGCCTACACCCAGATCAAGTTCCGCGCCAAGGACGAGGCCGCGGAGAAGTCCGAGCCGCCCCCGCAGGGCCATGGCAACCCGATGATCGAGATCGGCCTCATCGCCGCCTCCGTCGCCCTCCTTGTCATCATCGCCGTCCCCACCGTCCGCGACATCTGGTATACCCATGACGTCCCGGAGGCCGAGAAGGCCGACGCCATCGACATCAACGCCACCGGCTACCAGTGGTGGTTCAAGTTCGAGTATCCCTCCGAGCTGGTGAAGCTCCCCGCCGGCGGCGAGGCCCCCCTCGTCACGGGCAATGAGCTCGTCGTCCCCGCCGGCCGCCCGATCCGCGTGCACCTGCGCACCATCGACGTCATCCACAGCTTCTGGATCCCCAAGCTGGCCGGCAAGGTGGACATGATGCCGAACCGCGCCAATTTCCTCTGGTTCAAGGCCGACCGCCCGGGCTACTTCTACGGCCAGTGCGCCGAGTATTGCGGCGAGTCGCACGCGATCATGAAGTTCCGTGTCATCGCCCTGGCCCAGGCCGACTACGACAAGTGGCTCGCCAACCAGAAGCAGCCGGCCCGCACCGTCACGGCCCAGACCGCCGCCGCGGCCGACCTGCCCCGCGTCCAGTTCGCCAACTACAAGGTCCACGACGGCCGCGCCCTGGCCGGCTCGCCCGAGTTCGACGCCAACCCCTTCGCCGCCTGGCAGAAGCTCCAGGAGCCCGCCGCCGAGAGCGCCGCGCTCATCGCCACCGGCCGCAAGCTCTTCCAGGAAAAGACCTGCGTCTCCTGCCACACCGTCCGCGGCCACGAGGGCATCGGCATCACCGGCCCCGACCTGACCCGCGTCGGCGCCCGCTCGACGATCGCCGCCGGCGTGCTGGAGAACACCCCGGAGCGCCTCGCGCAGTGGCTCCACGACCCCGCGCACTTCAAGCCCGGCAACAAGATGTATTTCGGCGGCTACATGGTGCAGAGCCCGGACGGTTCCTGGAAACCGAACTTCACCCTCAACGACACCGAGATCGACGCCCTGGTCGCCTACCTGCACAGCCTGAAGTAAGCCGGCCCCTCCCTCAACTCTCAGCTCCCAACTCTCCCCCCTACCATGGCAGAAGCACTGGCTAAAAACGCTTACACCGGCGGCGCGCACGCCCCGGCCAAGAAAGCGACCTTCGATCTGATCGCCCGCCCGACGGCCAAGACCGGCCTCGTCGGCTGGCTGACCACCGTCGATCACAAGAAGATCGGCATGCTCTACGGCGGTTTCGCGATCTTCTTCTTCCTGGTCGGCGGCCTCGAGGCCCTGATGATCCGCACGCAGCTCATGCTGCCGAACAACCGCTTCATCAGCGCCCAGCTCTACAACGAGCTGTTCACGATGCACGGCACCACGATGATCTTCCTCGCGGTGATGCCGCTCAACGCGGCCTTCTTCAACCTGCTCGTCCCGATCCAGATCGGCGCCCGCGACGTCGCCTTCCCCCGCCTCAACACCTTCTCGCTCTGGGTCTGGGTGGTCGGCGCCATCCTGCTCAACGTCGGCTGGCTCTCCCACGTCAGCGACTCGCTGAAGGGCTTCGGCGGCGCGCCGGACGTCGGCTGGTTCGGCTACGCCCCGCTCTCGTCCAAGGTCTTCACCCCCGACCTGTCCACCGACCTCTGGGTGCTCGGCCTGCAGGTGCTCGGCCTCTCCTCCATCGTCGCCTCGCTGAACTTCATCGTCACCATCATCAACATGCGGGCCCCGGGCCTGACGATGATGCGCCTGCCGGTGTTCACCTGGATGGCGCTCGTCACCAGCTTCCTGCTCATCCTCGCCCTGCCCGCCATCGCCATCGCCCTCGTCGAGGTCATGATGGACCGCAACTTCGGCACCAGCTTCTTCGAGGTGTCCGGCGGCGGCCAGCCCATCCTCTGGCAGCACCTCTTCTGGGTGTTCGGCCACCCCGAGGTCTACATCCTCATCCTGCCCCCGATGGGCTACGTCTCGGAGATCCTCCCGACCTTCGCCCGCAAGCCGCTCTTCGGCTACCCGATCATCGTGTTCTC
>JAYRDK010000106.1:0-7234 GCA_041909435.1 Lacunisphaera sp. | reverse complement strand
GAGCCGCCGGCGCCGGTCTCGAACAGGCCGCCGCCGTTCATCAGCGGGACGATCGAGAGCATCTTGGCGCTGGTGCCGACCTCGAGGATCGGGAAGAGGTCGGTGAGGTAGTCGCGGAGGACGTTGCCGGTGACGGAGATCGTGTCGAGGCCCTGGACGATACGCTCGAGGCTGAACTGGCAGGCCGCGGCGGGCGGGAGGATGCGGATGTCCAGGCCCTTGGTGTCGTGCTGGGCGAGGTAGGTCTTCACCTTGGCGAGGATCTGCGCGTCGTGGGCGCGCTTCTCGTCGAGCCAGAACACGGCGGGCGTGTGGCTGAGGCGGGCGCGGTTGACGGCGAGCTTCACCCAGTCCTGCACCGGGGCGTCCTTCGTCTGGCACGCGCGCCAGATGTCGCCGGCCTCGACGTCGTGCGAGAGCAGCACGGCACCGGCGGCGTCGACGACGCGGATCCTGCCCTTGGCGGGGGCCTCGAAGGTCTTGTTGTGCGAACCGTATTCCTCGGCGGCCTGGGCCATGAGGCCGACGTTGGGCACGGAGCCCATGGTCTTCGGGTCGAGCGCGCCCTGCTTCTTGCAGAAGTCGATCGTGGTGGCGTAGACGCCGGCGTAGCAGCTGTCGGGGATGACGCAAAGCGCGTCCTGCAGCTTGCCCGCGGTATCATACATCTTGCCGCCGGCGCGGATCATGGCGGGCATGGAGGCGTCGATGATGACGTCGCTCGGGACGTGGAGGTTGGTGATGCCCTGGTCGGAGTTGACCATGGCGATCTGCGGGCCGGCGGCATAGGCGGCCGCGATGTCGGCCTCGATCGCGGCCTTCTCGGCGGCGGGCAGGGTGGCGATCTTCTCGAGGAGGTCGCCGAAACCGTTCTTCAGGTCGACGCCGAGCTTGGCGAAGGTGGCGCCGTGCTTCGCGTAGACGTCCTTGAAGAACACGCGGACGGCCAGGCCGAAGATGATGGGGTCGGAGACCTTCATCATGGTGGCCTTCAGGTGGAGGGAGAAGAGCACGCCCTCGGCCTTGGCGCGGGCGATCTGGTCGCCGATGAAGGCCTCGAACGCCCACTTGCTGAAGTAGGTGCCGTCGATGATCTCGCCCGCCTTGAGGTTGAGCTTGGGCAGGAGGTCCTTGGTCGTGCCGTCGGCGCCGACGAATTCGATCTTGGCCGTGGTGGCGGCGGGGACGGTGACGGACTGCTCGTTGGAGAAGAAGTCGTGGCGTCCCATGGTGGCGACGGCGGTCTTGGACCCGGGGGTCCACTTGCCCATCGAGTGCGGGTGGGCGCGGGCGTAGTCCTTGACGGCCTTCGGGGCGCGGCGGTCGGAGTTGCCCTCGCGGAGGACGGGGTTTACGGCGGAACCCTTGACCTTGTCGTAGCGGGCGCGGGTGTCCTTCTCGGTATCGGTCTTGGGGCTGTCGGGGAAATCGGGGACGGCGTAACCGTGGGCCTGGAGCTCGGCGATGGCCTCCTTGAGCTGCGGGACGGAGGCGGAGATGTTGGGCAGCTTGATGATGTTGGCCTCGGGCTTGAGCGTCAGGGCGCCGAGCTCGGCGAGGTGGTCGGCGACCTTCTGGTGGGCCGGGAGCTTGTCGGCGAAGGCGGCGAGGATGCGGGCGGCGACGGAGATGTCGCGCGTCTCGATGTTGATCCCCGCGTGCTTGGTGAAGGCCTGCACGATCGGCAGGAGGGAATAGGTGGCGAGCGCCGGGGCCTCGTCGGTCTTCGTGTAGATAATCGTTGGCTTGCTCATTGTTGAAAGTTGAAGGGTGAAAGTTGAAAGCCTGAGGGGGTCCCGGTCAAAGGCATTGTGGGGCGGGGCGGACCTTGCAGCGGGGCTAATCAGCACCTGAAGCCAGATGGGGATCTGGGCAAAAATGCGGAAACCTGAAACCTGAGACCTGAAACCTGAAATTTAACGGGATGTAATCGTGGAGGGCCCGCGTCTCTGCGGGCCGCGGTCGGCCAGGCCTGTCAGCCATAGGCTTGGCGACGGCTGAAGGCCGACCCTCCATCAAATCCGAACCGATCGGGCGGATTGAACACGAGAAGCTAAGAAGCGAAGAAAGGCACCTTGGCTGCTTTGCTTCTTTGTGTTGGCTGAAAATTTCACTCCGCGCCGACGGGACGGGTGGCGAGGAAGCGGAGGACGGGGCGGTTTTCCCTGCGGGACTCGGTCAGCGAGAGCTCAAAGCGGGCCTCCCAGTCGTTCTGCCCGTCCATGTCCGCCAACACCTGCGAAATCGTCCAAACTCCCGGCTCCATGCTCCCCGCTCCCTGCGTCGCAACATGCGTGTGCTTCGCGTTGCGGCCCTCGGGGTCGAGGCGGAAGCGGCCGCGGGCCTCGAAGTAGGCGGTGAATTCCTTCTCGATGCGGCGGGCCTCGGTGGTTGAAACGACCCCGGGGCTGATGGCCCCGGCTCCATCGGTCGCGGTAACCCGGTCGGCGGCGGCCTCCCAGTCGCGCGCGGCGACGTCCTGCAGGAACCCGAGCAGCGCGATGCGCACCAGCCGGCGGAAGGCGTCCGCATCGCGCGTGATGTCGAAGCTCGCGGGCCGCGCGGGTTTGCCCTCCAATTCGGTGGCGACGAAGTCCGGGTCCTTCAGGCGCTCCCACTCATCGAGCAGGCTGGAATCGATGCCGCGGATGAGCTCGCGGAAATAGTCCTCCATCTCGACCACCTCGGGCGTCTTGGCGGAATCGGGCACGGTCTGGGCGAGCACCTTCCAGGCCTGCATCAGGTGGCGCAGCAGGAGGCCCTCGCTGCGCTCGAGACCGTATTCGCGGACGTAGTCGGAGAACGACTGGTAGCGCTCGAACATCTCGCGGGCGATGGACTTGGGCCGGACGTTCTCCTGCCCGACCCACGGGTGGGCGGCGGCGAAGGCATTGAAGGTCTCGTAGAGAAACTCGCGCAGCGGCTTGGGGTGCTCGACCTCCTCCAGCTTGGCCAAACGCTCCTCGTAGGGGATGCCCGCGGCCTTCCACTCCTCGATCTTGCGGCCCTTCTCCCTGTCGACCTGCCGGCGCAGGATCTGGTCGGGATCCTCGACGATGGCCTCGCAGAGCGTGAGCACGTCGAACGGGTAGTCCGGCGACTCGCGGTTGAGCAACGGCAGGGTGTCGATCAGGTAGAGCGAGAGCGCCTGGTGCAGCGAGAAGTCGTCCTGCAGCTCGACGTTGACGCGGAGTTTTCTGGTAGGGCCGCCGCTTGCCGGCGTGCCTCCCACGGTAGGGGCCGTTGCCCCAACGGCCAACCCAGGGCGCTTGGGGGCAAGCGCCCCTACCAAAGGCGCGTCGGTGTCCGACGATGTAACCGGCAGGAATTCCACGATCTTGCGGTCGAGCAGCGCGCGGAAGAGCTGCCAGGCGCGTTTGCGCAGGACGCGCTTCTTGGTGGGCGTCTCATGGCAGTCGCGGATGAGCTGCCGCATGGCTCGGCAGCCGTCACTGTCACGGCTGAGCACGAGCAAGAGCATGCCGTGCGACACCTCGAACCGGGATGTCAGTTCCTCGGGCGAGGCGGTCCGGAGACGCTCGAAGGTCTTCGCGTCCCAGCCGACGGAGCCTTCGGGGGCACGGGCCTTGACGAGTTTCTTTTTCTTCGCCGGGTCGGCGGCGGCCTTCTCCTCGGCGCGCTTGTTCTCGATGAAGTGCTCCGGCGCCTGGACGATGACGTAGCCCTGGGTGTCGTGGCCGGCCCGGCCGGCGCGGCCGGAGACCTGGCGGAAATCGCGGACGCTGAGGATGGCGGCCTTCTGGCCGTCGTATTTCCAGAGCTGGGTGAAGAGGACAGTGCGGATCGGGACGTTGATGCCGACGCCGAGCGTGTCGGTGCCGCAGATGAGCTTGAGCAGGCCCTGCTGGGCGAGCGACTCGACGAGGATGCGGTATTTCGGGAGCAGGCCCGCGTGGTGCACGCCGATGCCGTGGCGCAGCCAGCGCTTCATGTCCTTGCCGTAGGGGCTGTTGAACTTCACGCGCTCGAGCGCCGTCGCGAGCACGGCCTTCTCGTCCTTTGTGCAGACCGGCAGGCTCATCAGCGCCTGGGCGGCCTCGGAGGCGGCACGCTGGGTAAAATGCACGAGGTAGACCGGCGCGCGGTTGTCGGCCAGCAGCGCGGCGACCCGCTCGGCCTGCGGGACCTCGGAATACTCGAAGGCCAGCGGCACCGGCCGGCGGTCGCTGCGCACGGTGAGGGTCGGCGCGCCGGTCAGCCGGGTCAGGTCCTTCTCGAAGAACTCGGTCGAGCCCAGCGTGGCCGACATGAGCAGAAAACGGGACTGCGGCAGCGTGAGCAGCGGCACCTGCCAGGCGTAGCCGCGCTCGGCGTCGGAGTAGTAGTGGAACTCGTCCATGATCACCGCGGCGACGTCAGCGTGTTCGCCGCGGGTGAGGGCGATGTTGGCGAGGATCTCGGCGGTGCAGCACAGGACCTTCGCGTGCGGGTTCACGGAGGCGTCGCCGGTCATCATGCCGACGTGCTCCGGGCCGAAGTCGCGGCACAGGCTGAGGAATTTCTCGTTCACCAGCGCCTTGATCGGGCAGGTGTAGACCGAGCGCCGGCCCGCGCAGAGGGCCTTGAAGTGGAGCGCGGCGGCGACGAGGGATTTGCCGGAGCCGGTGGGGGTGTTGAGGATGACGTTGCGGCCGGCGAAGAGCTCGAGGATCGCCTCCTCCTGTTCCGGGTAGAGCGTCAGGCCGCGCGCCGCCATCGCCTGCAGGAAGGCGTCGAGCACCGCGTCCGGATCAGGTGATCCGGGCAGCGGGGCGAGGGGAGCGGGCGGAAGCGCTGACATGGCCCCACAACGGACGGTTGGGGCTGAAAACACAAAGAAACAAAGAAGCTAAGGGGAAATAGCCGGTATCTTCGCTTCTTTGTGTTTTCCAACCGGGGCTGATTCACGCCAGCGTGGGGCGTTGAAACCGAACATCACCCTCGCGGAGACGAAGGCGCCCAACGGCGCGCGCATGACCCTGGTCGAGCACGACGGCAGCTACTGCATCCGCGTCAACGGACAGCAGCTGATGCATTCCTCGGTGGCCACCTCCGAGATCGAGCTCGGCCGGCTCGGCGTCGAGCGGCTGGTGAACCGCGGCCTGCCGGCGAAGGTGCTGATCGGCGGCCTCGGGCTGGGCTTCACGCTGAAGAGCGTGCTGGCGCACACGGGGCCCAAGGCGGCGGTGCAGGTGTCGGAACTGTTTCCCGAGATCGTGGCGTGGAACCGCACCTTTTTGGCCGGACTAAACGGCGGCGCGCTCGCCGACCCGCGCGTGACGGTGCTGGCGGAGGATGTGCGCGCGATCATCCGGCGCGGCGCGCAGGCGCCGTATGATGCCATCGTGCTCGACATCGACAACGGCACGACGGCCATGGTGAAGGACGAGAACAACCAGCTCTACAGCGAGCGCGGCATGCAGCAGATCGCGCGGGCGCTGAAACCCGGCGGCCGGGCGGCGATCTGGTCGGCGTGCGCCGACGCGGCGATTGAGCAGCGGCTGAAAAAGGCGGGCTTCAATGTGCAGGCGGTGCCGGCCAAGCTTTACGCGAAGGCCAAGCGCAGCACCTACATGATCTATGTCGGCGACAAGCCGGCGGCGGTCGCCGTGAAGGGCTGAGGCTCGGGGGTGGAACGCGTTGCCTACTTCCTCGGCTGCTCGTCCATGATGTCTTTCGTCGGGTCGACGTGCGTGCCCTTGTTCGCCTCGCTGGCCTGCTTGGCCTTCTGGACGGCCTTGCCGTAGTTGGTCGCGGGTTTGCCGTCGAGGGAGAGGGCGGGCGGCGTGGCCGGCGCCGGGGCGGCGGGTTTTGTCGCGGCCGGCGCCGCCGCGGGTTTGAGCACGGCCTTGGGTTTCGGCTCCGCCGGGGCCACCTCGGGCAGTGCGGAGTCGGGGTCATAGTCCGTTTCCGCGAGCGGGATCTTTCCCTGCATGGAGCGGAACTTGACGACGAGCAGGTCGCCTTCGCGACCGACGACCTCGAGCTTCGTGCCCTTGACGAGGGCGAAGGAGCCGTTGCCGATCCTGATGGCCGACTTGGTGATCGTGGTGGCATGCACCGGGGCGGTCGCCGGCTCGGCGGAAAAGGCGGAGGCGGCGAACGCGCTCACGAGGCAGAGGCAGGATAGCAGGCGGGGTTTCATGGCGGCATCACAGCGCAGGAGAACGGCCGAGGCAACCGCGGTCCGGGGCGCCGTCTGCTTTGACGCAGGGTTTACGCGGCTGCCCAGGCGGGCAGGGCGGGTAGGGGCGTTATCCTTGACGCGCCGCGGCGGTGAAGGGACCCACCGCCCTACCATGTCCCGCCGCCAAACGCGCCTTGCCTCGGCGACAACTTTCCCGGCAATCTTACTGTCAGTAAGATTTGGCACTGGCTGCCCCGCCGCGGCCCGTTGGATTGGTCCCGGTCTCCCCGTTACACCTCAGCCCCCTTATCCCATGCTTGGCAGCCTGCACCCCATCGATCTCGCCGTTGTCCTTCTTTACCTTGCCGCGGTCGTCTGGATCGGCCGCCGCGCCGCCGGCGGCACCAGCAACGAGGAGGGTTTCTTCCTCGCCGGCCGCAAGCTCGGCAAACTCTACCAGTTCTTCCTCAACTTCGGCAACGCCACCGAGCCGCAGGGCGCCGTGAGCACCGCGAGCTTCGTCTACCAGCAGGGTGCGCCGGGCGCGTGGCTGTCCTTCCAGACCGTGTTCATGAACCCGTATTTCTGGTTCATGAACGTCTGGTTCCGCCGCGTGCGCCTGACGACCGTGTCCGATCTCTTCGAGGACCGCTATGCGAGCAAGAAGCTGAGCCTGTTCTACGCCTGCTTCCAGATCCTCGTGGCCTGCGTGTTCCTGGGCTTTGGCAACGTCACCGCCTACAAGATCGCCTCGTCGCTCGTCGTGAAGCAGGAGGTGCAATGGACCGCCCCGGAGCGCGCCGCGGTCGAGGGTTACCACCAGCTCAAGGCCATGGAGAAGCAGGCCGCGGCCGGCACGCTCGCGGCCGACCAGCAGCCCGTGCTTGAAGCCCTGCGCGACCGCAACGCCCGCGGTGAGCTGCGCAGCTACGTGACGGTGCTCAACGACCTGCTGTTCTACGCCGTCTTCACCATCGTGGTCGGCACCTACATCGTGCTCGGCGGCATGGCCGCGGCGGCGGTGAACGAGGGGTTGCAGAGCGTGCTCATCATCGTGTTCTCCCTGCTGCTGATCCCGACGGGCCTCAGCGCCGTCGGCGGGTGGGG
>JAYRDK010000105.1:0-7578 GCA_041909435.1 Lacunisphaera sp. | reverse complement strand
CACTACCGTGTGGTCGTCGCCGAGGAGCGCTCCCGCCGCGATGGTGACGCCGTCGAGCAGATCGGCGCCTACAATCCCCGCGCCAAGGGCAACACGCTGACCATCAAGCTCGACCGCGTCGACTACTGGGTCTCGAAGGGCGCCAAGCCCACCGCGACCATGCACTCGATGATCAAGCGCGCCAAGCGCGCCGCGGCCGCCACGGCCTGAGCCGGAGCTTCCTCCCTCGCTCGCAACCTCCGAGGTTCGGCTCGCGCCGAGCCTTTTTTATTGGCTGACTTGTCCCCGTGCGCATCGACGTCCTGACGCTCTTTCCCGCCATGCTCGACGGTTTTCTGTCCGAGAGCATGATGGGCCGCGCCCAGGAGGCGAAGCTGCTGGACATCAAGGTCCACAACCTCCGCGACTGGGCCAGGGACAAGCACAGCACGACCGACGACCGGCCCTTCGGTGGCGGCGCCGGCATGGTCCTCAAGTGCGAGCCGGTTTTCGACGCGATCGAACAGGTCGCCACTCCCGGTTGCCGGCGCATCTACCTGACCCCCGACGGCGCCCCGTTGTCGCCGGCCCTGGCCTTGGAATTGTCCCAGCAGAAGCACCTCGTGCTTTTGAGCGGCCACTACGAGGGAATTGACCAGCGGATCCGGGAAAAGGTCATCGATCAGGAGGTCAGCATCGGGGATTATGTGCTTACCAACGGCACACTTGCGGCGGCGGTCGTCATCGACGCGCTGGCCCGTTTCATCCCCGGGGTGCTCGGGGAAGAAAAGTCGTTGACGACGGAAAGCTTCACCAGCAAGTTGCTCGACTTTCCTCAATACACGCGTCCCGCCGTTTATCGCGGCATGTCCGTGCCGGAAGTGCTCCTCTCGGGCAACCACGGCGAAATCGAGAAGTGGCGGCACGCGCAGCAGGTGGAAAAAACGCAGAAAGTCAGACCCGATTTACTCAAATAACTCCCAGCCATGAATCCCATCATCCAAGAAATCACCGCCGCCCAGGTGAAACACAAAATTGCGCCGTTCAAAGTCGGCGACGGTGTCCGCGTGCACACCAAGGTCCGCGAGGGTGACAAGGAGCGCGTGCAGGTTTTCGCCGGCGTTGTCATCGCCCACAAGGGCAGCGGCATCCACGAGACCTTCACCGTCCGCCGCATCAGCTACGGCGAGGGCGTCGAGCGCGTGTTCCCGCTGAGCTCGCCGAACCTCGAGAAGATCGAGGTTGAGAAGGATGCCGAGCCGGGCAAGGCCCGCCTCTACTACCTCCGTGACCGCTCCGGCAAGGCCGCCATGGCCGTCAAGGAGAAGCGCTATGACGCCGAGGCCGCCAAGGCCTGAGTCTCGCAGGGAAAACAAATTTAAGGGCGGGATCAATGATCCCGCCCTTTTTCTTTGGCGGGTCCGCGAGCTTGCCCGCGTTTTATGCCAAAAATTGGGCTTTGCACGTCCTGCGCGCGCGGCGTAAATGAACATTCACTTTTCGCACGCCCCCTTCTTTTCCATGAAACTCCAGACCGACATCCTCGCCCAAGCGGCCAACCAGGCCCGCGGCCTCGCCATCGACGCCGTGCACAAGTCCTCCTCCGGCCACCTCGGCCTGCCGCTTGGCTGCGCGGAAATCGGCGCCGTCCTCTACGGCCACGCCCTCGTCCACAACCCCGACGAGCCGCGCTGGCTCAACCGCGACCGCTTCGTCCTCTCCGCCGGTCACGGCTCGATGTTCCTCTACAGCTGGCTACATCTGAGCGGCTACGACCTCCCGCTGGACGAGGTGAAGAACTTTCGCGTCCTCCACAGCAAGACCCCCGGCCACCCCGAGTTTCACGAGACCCCCGGCGTCGAGTGCACGACCGGCCCGCTGGGGCAGGGCATCGGCAATGCCGTCGGCCTGGCCATGTCCGGCCAGATGGCGGCCGCGCGCTTCAACACGCCGGGCCACGAGATCTTCAACCACCACGTCATCTGCCTCGCGGGCGACGGCTGCATGCAGGAAGGCGTCGCGATGGAGGCCGTCGAGTTCGCCGGCCACCAGGGCCTCGACAACCTGATCCTCATCTACGACGCGAACGACGTCACCCTCGACGCGATGGCCGACAAGACGCAGAGCGAGAACACCGCGCTGCGCTTCAAGGCGATGAACTGGGACGTGCAGACGCTGGCCGACGGCCACGATCTCGCCGCGATCCTCAAGGCGGTCAACAAGGCCAAGAAGGCGAAGAGCGGCAAACCGCAGCTCATCATCGCCAAGACAATCATCGGCAAGGGCATCCCCGAGGTCGCCGGGACCTCGAAGGGCCACGGCGAGGGTGGGGCGAAGTTTGCCGACAGCGCCCGCCGCGGCCTCGCGCTGCCCGAGGAACATTTCTACGTCAGCGAGCCGGTCCGCGCCTACTTCGCCGACCACAAGAAGCGCCTCAAGCGCGCCCACGGCAAGTGGAAGAAGGCCTTCGCCGCCTGGCGCGAGGCGAATCCCGACAAGGCCGCGCTCCTCGACAGCGCCGGCCAGGCCCCGAGCGCCGCCGCGCTGCTCGAGAAGATCCCGGCCTTCCCGGCCGACGCCAAGCTCGCGACGCGCGCCGCCGGCAAGGATGTGCTCCAGCCGGTCGCGGCGGCCTTGCCGCTGCTGATCTCCGGCTCCGCCGACCTCCACGGCTCCACGCTGAACTACATCGCCGCCGACAAGGATTTCGACAAGGCCAACCGCGCCGGCCGCAACCTGCGCTACGGCATCCGCGAGCACGCCATGGCCGCGATCAGCAACGGCGTCGCCTATGACGGCATCTTCCGCCCGTCCTGTGCGACTTTCCTCGTGTTCGCCGACTACTCGCGTCCCTCGATGCGCATCGCCGCGCTCTCGAAGCTGCCCGTCGTTTATATCTACACGCACGATTCCATCGGGGTGGGCGAGGACGGCCCGACCCACCAGCCGGTCGAGACCGTCTCCGGCCTGCGGGTCATCCCGAATCTCGACGTCATCCGTCCGGCGGATCCCGAGGAGACCGCCGGCGCCTTCGCCGCCGCGCTGGAGCGCACCGAAGGGCCGACCCTGCTCGCACTCACGCGCCAGGCCGTGCCGATGCTCAACGACGCTTCGGCCCACGAGCGCCGCGCCGGCGTCCTGAAGGGTGCCTACATCCTAGTCCAGGAAACCGCTCCGCTCACGCACATCCTGCTGGCGAGCGGCAGCGAGGTCCAATGGGCCGTGGCTGCGGCCAAGACCCTCGGACCGGGCACGCGGGTCGTCTCCGTGCCGTCGTTCCTCCGCTTCGACGCCCAGCCGGCGGCCTACCGCGAGGCGATCCTGCCTTCCTCGTGCCGCAAGCGCGTCGCGATCGAGGCCGGGGTGACCGCCCTCTGGAGCAAGTATGTCGGCCTCGACGGCAAGGTTGTCGGTATCGACCGCTTTGGCCTCAGCGCCCCGGGTAACATCGCCATGAAGGAGCTTGGCATTACCGCCGAATCCGTGGTGGCAGCTGCTAGGTCGCTGTAAATATCTATAGGTTGCGTTCTTGCACGCAACTTGGCCGCGAGCGCGCCACCTACAAGCCGGCCTTCGGGCCGGCTTTTTCGTTACCGGCACAGTTCTTCGCCTTTCGGCTAATGTCACAAAACACGTCTTGCAATAATCGTTAGGAGGCTAACTTTCAGCCTCCTGATAATCTAGATTCCTCCGCTAATGCCTCATCTCCTGCTCAAAGATCTGCCGCGCTACGAATGTCTCCTCGAGGCGGCCAAAGAATTTCCCGACCTGGATCCGTCGGCCGCCGAGGCGTTCCTGCACCTGCTGCACACCAGCGACGAGGTCTTCGCGATTTCCGACCGCAGCCTGGCCGGCCACAATATCTCCCACGGGCGTTTCGGTGTGCTGATGCTGCTCTGGCGCAGCGTGCAGCCGCGGGCCGCCACCCTGTTGGGCGCGGATGCCTGCGTGCCCGGTCCGCGCACCCCGGCCGAACTTGCGGACGCCGCCGGTGTCACCCGGGCCACCATGACCGGCCTCATCGATACGCTCGAACGCGACGGCTACGTCAAGCGCGAGCCTGATCCCGTGGACCGCCGCCAGATGTCCGTTCGCCTGACCCCGCGCGGTGAGAAATTCCTCATGGAGTTTCTCCCCGGCCACTTCAAGGCCATCGCGGGCATCATGGGCACCCTGACCGAGTCCGAGCGCAAGACCCTCGTCCGCCTCCTCATCAAGGTCCAGCAGCAGGCGGCCGCGCTCAGTCCGCAGCGCGACGCGGCGCCGGCTGCGTCCATCGGCTAATTTCACTCCCTTTCAATCCAACCTATAATCCACGCTCCCATGTTTAAGAAGTTCCTCATCGCCATCGGCGGTTTCGCCGTCGTCGTCTTCACGCTCGGCGCGATCAAGGTCGCGCAGATCAAGCAGATGTCCGCCGTCAGCCATGTGCCGCCACCGACCGCCGTCACCACGCTGGAAGCCCGCGCGGTGGACTGGCACACCTACCTGAAGGCCATCGGCACGCTCGCCCCGGTGCAGGGTGCGACGCTCAGCGCGGATGCCGACGGCATCATCGCCCGCATCGTGGCCGACAGCGGCACCGCGGTGCAGGCGGGTGACCTCCTCGTCGAGTTCGACACGAGTGTCGAGACCTCGCAGCTGGCCGCCGCCCAGGCCCGCGCCGAGCTGGCCCGGGTGAATTTCGAGCGCGCCAAGGAGCTGTGGACCCGCCAGGCCACCTCCAAGTCCGAATACGACGTGGCCGAGGCCACCACCAAGCAGACCGTCGCCGAGGTCAACGCGCTGCAGTCGCAGATCGCCAAGAAGCAGGTCCGCGCGCCCTTTGCCGGGCGCGTCGGCATCCGGCAGGTCAATGTCGGCCAGTTCGTCGGCCGCGGCCAGGCGCTGCTTCCGCTCCAGAAGCTCGACCCCATCTACGTCAACTTCAGCATCCCGCAGCGCCAGCTGCCGGCGCTGACCATCGGCCAGAAGGTCGACATCATCGTCGACGCCTTTGAGCAGCAGCCCTTCAAGGGCGAGATCACCGCCATCAACTCGGAGGTCGATGCCGCCACCCGCAACATCTCCGTGCAGGCGACCCTCGCCAACCCGCAGGAAATGCTCCGCGCCGGCATGTTCGCCCGCGTCGAGGTCGAGCTGACCCAGTCCGAGGCGGCCGTGGTCGTCCCGGCCACCGCCATCGCCTACGCCTCCTACGGCAACTCCGTCTTCATCGTCGAGAAGCTGAAGGACCACGAGGGCAAGGAATACCTCGGCGTCCGCCAGCAGTTCGTGAAGCTCGGCGCCACCCGCGGCGACCTCGTTTCCATCACCGAGGGCGTCAAGGCCGGCGAGACGGTCGTCAGCTCCGGGGTGTTCAAGCTCCGCAACGGCGTGCCCGTGCAGGTCAACAACATCGCCCAGCCCACCAGCAGCGCCGCGCCCAAGCCGGCCAATACCTGAGCCCCGCGCCCGCCGGAGGTCCCCCGCCATGCTATCCAAAAGCTTCACCGACCTGTTCATCCGCAAGCCCGTCATCGCGCTGGTGGTGAACATCGTCATCCTCGTCGTGGGAGTCGTCTCCTACTTCAAGCTCAACACCCGCCAGTATCCGCGCAGTGACAGCGCCGTCGTCAACGTCTCGACGGTCTACTTCGGCGCCAGCGCCGACACGGTGCGCGGCTACATCACCACGCAGCTCGAGCGTGTCATCGCCAGCGCCGACGGCATCGACTACATCGAGTCCGAGAGCCGCGCCGGCTTCAGCTCGATCAAGGTCTACCTGCGGCTCAACTACGACACCAACGCCGCCCTCGCGCAGATCAGCTCCAAGATCGACCAGGTCCGCGGCGAGCTGCCGCCGGAATCCGAGGCGCCCACCATCAACATCGAGACGAGCGACAGCCAGTTCGCCTCGATGTATCTGAGCTTCTATTCCGACAAGCTCGACCAGAACCAGATCACCGACTACCTGAACCGCATGGTGCAGCCGCGCCTTTCCGCCATCAAGGGCGTGCAGAAGGCCGATGTGCTCGGCGGCCGCGTGTTCGCCATGCGCGTCTGGCTCAAGCCCGAGGAGCTCGCGGCCCACAACCTCAGTCCCGCCGAGGTGCGCGGCGCGCTCGCCGCCAACAACGCCCTCGCCGCCGTCGGCTCGACCAAGGGCTCGATGCTCAGCGTGTCCCTTATCGCCAACACCGACCTGAAGAACGTCGACGAGTTCAAGCAGCTCGTCGTCGCGGAGAAAAACGGCACCATCATCCGCCTTTCCGACGTCGCCGACGTCGTCCTCGGCGCGGAGAGCTATGACGAGGAGGTCAAGTTCGGCGGCAAGACCGCCACCTTCATGGGCATCTGGGTGCTGCCGACCGAGAGCACCGTCGAGGTCATCCAGCGCGTCCGCGCCGCGATGCCCGACATCCAGCGCTCGCTGCCCGCGGGCCTCGAGGGCCTCATCGCCTACGACGCCAGCAAATACATCGAGGACGCCCTCAGCGAGATCGTGAAGACCCTCACCGAGACGCTGCTCATCGTGATGGTCGTGATCTTCCTGTTCATGGGCTCCCTGCGCTCGGTCCTCATCCCGATCGTGGCGATGCCGCTGTCCCTCGTCGGCGCCATGGCGCTGATGCTGGCCTTCGGCTTCACCATCAACCTGCTCACCCTCCTCGCCATCGTGCTGGCGGTCGGCATCGTGGTGGACGACGCCATCGTCGTCGTCGAGAACATCGAGCGCCACATCCGCGAGGGCCAGACGCCCACCGCGGCCGCCATCCTGGGCGCCCGCGAGCTGGTCGGGCCCGTCATCTCGATGACGATCACCCTGGCGGCGGTCTATGCGCCCATCGCCTTCCAGGGCGGCCTCACCGGCGCGCTCTTCCGCGAGTTCGCCATGACGCTCGCCGGGGCCGTCGCCGTGTCGGGTTTCGTCGCCCTCACGCTCTCCCCGATGATGAGCGCCCACCTGCTCAAGGACCACGCGCACGAGGATCTGGGCCTCAGTGGCACGATCAACCACTTCTTCGACCGCGTGCGCAACCGCTACGAGCGGATCATCGGCGCCAGCCTCGGCTGGGTGCCCGTGACCATCACCGGCGCGCTGCTCTTCACGCTGCTGCTGGTGCCGTTCTTCTTCCTGGCCCAGCGCGAGCTCGCGCCCAAGGAGGACCAGGGCGTCGTGTTCAGCCTGCTGCTGCCGTCCCCGACCTCCACCATCGACCAGAATGTCATCTACGCGAAGGAGGTGCAGAAGATGTTCGAGAGCGTGCCGGAATATGAAAACTCCTTCCAGCTCACCAGCACCAGCTTCGGTTTCTCCGGCATCATCCTGAAGCCCTGGTCGGAGCGGAAGCGCTCCTCGCTCCAGATCGAGCAGTCTCTCCAGGGTCCGGCCGCGGCCATTCCCGGTATGAACGTGGTCATCACCACGCCCGACCCGCTGCCCTCCGGCGGCTCGATGCCCATCGAGTTCGTCATCCGCTCCACCGCCGACCACAAGGAGATGCTCGAGTTCGCCGAGCAGCTCGCGCTCTACGCCAACACCGAGGCCAACGCCGGCGGCGGCGCGCCGACGTTCTATTTCGCCGACACCGACCTCAAGTTCGACGTCCCGCAGGT
>JAYRDK010000104.1:0-8078 GCA_041909435.1 Lacunisphaera sp. | reverse complement strand
CTGGCCGGCCCCGCCGATCCGGTGGCCGCGGCCACCACCTCGGTCGACGACCAGGTCATGGCCGACCTCGGCGCCCTCGTCACCGGCATCAAGGCCAAGCTCCAGGCCGGCCAGCGCACCCCCGCCGCCCTGGAGGCCGAGCTCACGCAATTCGACGCCCTGCTCCTCAAGTATGGCGCCCACAAGACCGACATGGTCGCCAGCATCGCCCTGATGCGCGCCGGCCTCTACATCCAGGTCTTCGAGGACATGCCCAAGGCGCGCGAACTGCTCCTCGCCCTCAAGCGCGATTTCCCCGGCACCCGGCCCGCCAATGGCGTGGATGCAATGCTCACCGAGCTGGAGGAGATGGCCAAGGCCAAGGCCGCGAAGGCCGCCCTCATCGGCAGCCCCGCGCCCGAACTAAACTTCACCTGGTCCTCCAAGGCCGGACTGAAGACCCTCTCCGGCCTCAGGGGCCAGGTCGTCGTCCTCGACTTCTGGGCCACGTGGTGCGGCCCCTGCATATCGTCTTTCCCGCAGGTCCGCGAGCACGTCGCCCACTTCAAGGGCTCGCCCGTCGCCTTCGTCGGCGTGACGAGCATCCAGGGCTTCGTCGCCAACATGGGGCCGCGCATCGACACCAAGGGTGATCCGGCCAAGGAGATGGAGCTCATGAAGGATTTCATGAAGGCCAAGGAAATGACCTGGGACGTGGCCTTCAGCGCCGAGCCGGTCTTCAATCCCGCCTACGGCATCGAGGGCATTCCCTTCGTCGCCATCATCGCGCCCGACGGCACGGTGCGCCACGCCGGCCTGCATCCCGGCGACCCGGCTTCCGACATCACCGGCAAGATCGAGGCCATCCTCAAGGAGTTCAAGCTGCCCCTGCCGGCCAAATCCTGAAGGGTGGAACCTGCGCTCCGCGCAGCTTGATCGGATATTCCCCCAGCCCCGGCCCTGCCGGGGCTTTTTTTATCCGCTGCTTTACGATGTGAGCAGCGTGGTCCTTGTCACGACAGCATCCGCCGGACTAGCCTGCATCCCACCCCATGAAACGGTTCATTCCGCCCGTTTTCGTTTTGCTGCTTTCCGTCCTCCCGCTGGCAGCGGCCATTCCGGTCGCGATCAGCCCCACCTGGACCGAGGTCGCCCCGGGTGTGTGGAAAACCACCGTCGGCCAGGCCGATTCGCTCACGCTGCTCGGCGCCGCCGGCGGCACTCCGGCGCTCGCCGCGCTGGCGAAACTGCCCACCGCCGCCTTCCCGCTCGACCCCGCGGAAATCGAGGGGCGTAACTTCAACGCCAAGACCACCGTCCGCTTCCCGCTCGCCGGCAACGAGGACATCTACGGCCTCGGCGTGGATTTCAGCTCGATGCGCCGCAACGGCGGCGTGTTCGAGCTGCACGTGGACCATTGGGACAGCAAACGCGCCATCACCGGCCGCACGCATGCGCCCGTGCCGCTTTATGTGTCGACCAAGGGTTTCGCCGTGCTCTTCGACACCGCCCGCTACCTCAAGGTCACCGTCGGCCACGGCGTCCGCCTCGCCGCCCGGGACAAGCCGCCCGTCATCGACCGCACGACCAACACGATCCGGCCGGCCACGCCGGGCGGCCAGCCCGTCAACGCCCGCTGGCAGTCCCAGCCGCGTTCCGACTCGATCGAGGTGCTGGCCAACGCACCGGGCATGGACGTCTATGTCTTCGCCGGCCCGGGTCCGCTCGACGCCGTGCGCCGCTACAATCTCTTCGCCGGGGGCGGCGCTCTGCCGCCGAAATGGGGCCTCGGTTTCCTCAACCGCGTCCGCACCCAATACACCGCCGCCGAGGTGCTCGCCGACATCGCTGAGTTCCGCGCCCAGGGCATCCCGCTCGACATGATCGGCCTCGAGCCGGGCTGGATGGACCACGCCTACCCGTGTTCGTTCGAGTGGGACAAGACCCGTTTCCCGGACCCGGCCGGTTTCCTCGCCGCCATCGCCAAGGCCGGCGTGCGCGTGAACCTCTGGTTCAACCCCTACGTCGGCCCGCCGTCGTCCGCGCTTTATCAGAAGCTGCTGCCCTACGCCGGCACGCATCTCGTGTGGAACGGCCTCGTGCCCGACTACACGCTGCCCGCGGCGCAGCAGATCTTCGTCGACCACCTCAAGCGCACCGTGATCGACGCCGGCCCCGCCGCCGTCGGCGGCTTCAAGCTCGACGAGGTCGACGGTTACGACCGCTACCTCTGGCCCGACACCGCGATGTTCCCCTCCGGCCGCGACGCCGAGCAGCTCCGCCAGACCTACGGCCTGCTCCTGCAAAAGGCGGTCTTCGACGCCTTCCGCTCGGCCAACCGCCGCACGATGGGCCAGGTCCGCGGCACCAACGCCGGCGCCTCGCCCTACCCGTTCGTCATCTACAACGACAACTACGAGTTCGACGGCTACATCACCGCCGTCTCGAACAGCGGCTTCGCCGGCGTGCTGTGGTCGCCCGAGGTCCGCGGCAGCGACCGCGGCGAGGACATGCTCCGCCGCCTGCAGGCCGTGTGTTTCTCCCCGCTCGCCCTCTACAACGGCTGGGCCTCCGCGCAGAAACTCTGGACGCATGCCGACGTGAAGGACGCCATGCGCGACGCCATCGTCCTGCGCGGCCGCCTGCTGCCGTATCTCTACAACACCTTCGCGCAATATCACCACGAGGGCACGCCGCCCATCCGCCCGATGCAGCTCGCCGCCGGCGTCACCGCCCACGCCCCCACCGCCGCGGCCGGCCAGCTCGACGCCACGGCCAACCCCTACGAGGTCCCGCCCGCCGTGCGCGAGGTGAAGGACCAGTATATGTTCGGCGACTCGCTGCTCGTCGCCCCGATCGCACCGGGGATCAAATCCCGCAAGGTCCTCCTCCCGGCCGGCAAGTGGTATGACTTCCACACCGGCAGATATGCCGGCGCCAACGAGACCATCGAGGTCACGCCTTCACTCGCCACGATGCCGGTCTTCGTGAAGGACGGCGCGCTCATCCCGATGATTGAGCCGCGTCCGCACGCGCCCGCCGCCGGCGAGACCGTCACTTTGGAGGTCCGCCACTACGGCGAGGCCCCGGGCTCGCTCAGCCTTTACGACGACGACGGCGAGACCTTCGACTTCGAGCAGGGCGCCTTCTCCTGGACCGGCCTGGCGGTCACGAGAAACGCCGCCGGCCAATGGACCGGCACCGTCACCCCCGACGCCCGCGGCCGGAAGTGGAGTTATGGCGAGGTGAAGTGGACGTTCATGACGGCACCGTAGGATGACCCGGAGGAGGCCCCTGCTTAACGGACAAACCCCGGTTTACATCGCCTTTCACCCCCGGCCCGCTTTGCTCGGGCCGGTTCGGCAAACTTAGTTCTTACCCCATGAAATCCCTCGCCCGCCTCGGCGTCTTGTTGTGTCTGGCCCCCATGCTTCCCGCCCAGACACCCCCCGCTTCCGTGCCCAAACTCGCTTCCGCCGTCTACGACTGGGAAAAGCTCACCGTCACCCCGACGCCCAAGGGCGTGCGCCGCGACGTCTTCGACGGCCCGACCACGACCCTCGACAAGGCGCACTGCCACATCACCACCCTCAATCCCGGCGAGAACAGCGGCGAGCCGCGCGTCCACCTGCAGGAGGAGATCATCATCGTGAAGGAGGGCCTGGTCGAGATGCACATCGACGGCAGGACGCAGACCGCGGGCCCCGGTTCCGTCTTCTTCCTCGCCGCCCGCGCGACCACCGCCCTGCGCAACGCCGGCACCACGCCGTGCACCTATATCGTCGTCTATTATCACACCCCGCTGACCCCAAAGAGCTAGCTTCCGTCTGTAGGTGGCGCGCTCGCGCGCCACGTTGCCCGCAAGCGGGCAACCTACATTCATCCCTTTCATGCGCCAAGCCTTCCTCCTGTTCCTTCTCGCCGCCCTGGCCCCCTTCGCGTCCGCCGCCGACGTCAAGCTCACCAAGCTCGCCGACCGCGTGCGCGTCGAGATCGGCGGCCGGCTGTTCACGGAATACATTTATGCCGACGGCGCGTCCCGGCCCTATTGTTATCCCATCCTCCTGGCCGACGGCACGGGGCTCAGCCGCGACTTCCCGATGAAGGAAACCCCCGGCGAGGACCGCGACCACCCGCACCACCGCGCGCTGATGTTCGCCCACGGCAACGCCAACGGCATCGACTTCTGGAACGAGGGCAAGGCCGGCGGCAACACGCCCAAGGGCCGCACCGTCCACGCCGGCGGCCTCGAGACCAGCGACGGCGACACCGGCTCGCTGCGCACCCGCAACCGCTGGCTCTCCCCCGAGGGCAAGCTCATCGCCACCGACGAAACGACGATCCGTTTCCGCGACGCCGGCCACGGCAACCGCACCCTCGACTACGAGGTCACGATCCAGGCCCTGCCCGACACCCCGCTTGTCATGGGCGACAGCAAGGAGGGCACGATGTCCATCCGCCTGGCCCAATGGCTCACCCTGCCGCACAAGATCGCGGGCAAGGCCATCCCCGGGGTCGGGCACTACCTCACCGCCGCCGGCGACCGGGACGGCACCGTCTGGGGCAAACGCGCCCCCTGGTGCGACGCCTACGCGACGCGCGATGGCAAAACCTATGGCGTGGCGATCTTCGATCACCCGGCGAACCTCCGCCACCCGACCTGGTGGATGGCGCGCGACTACGGCCTCTTCAACGCCAACCCCTTCGGCCAGCACGAATTCGAGCCGGAGCAAAAGCACCCGAAGGGCAAGGGCGACTACACCATCCCCGCCGGCGGCACATTGACCCTTCGTTACCGTTTCTATTTCCACACCGGCGACCCCGAGGCCGCCCAGGTCGCCGAGCACTACACGGAATACGCCAAGACCAATTAAGATGTGCCTTGCTAATTTGGTGGGAGGGGCTTTACGCCCCGACATAGGCTTTACGCCGCCGGAAAAGTCGGGGCATAAAGCCCCTCCCACCTCGGCCGAAAAATAATCCCTGCCCCATGAACTTCACCCGCCGCAGCTTCCTCAAGACCACCGCCCTCGGCCTCGCCGCCACCGCTTTCTCCGCCCGTTCCTGGGCACAGGTCGCCGGCGCCAACGGTGACATCCGCGTCGCCGTCATCGGCCTCAACGGCCGCGGCAAGCAGCATCTTTCCAGCCTCGCCCGCCTCCCCGGCGTGCGCCTCGTTGCGATCTGCGACGTAGACCTCCTCGTCCTCGAAAAGACCGCCGCCGAACTCGCGAAGCAGGGCCTCACCCCGGAAAAATTCACCGATGTCCGCGAATTGCTGGCCATGGACGGCCTCGACGCCGTCACCATCGCCACGCCGAACCACTGGCATTCGCTCGGCGCCATCTGGGCCTGTCAGGCGGGCAAGGATGTCTTCGTCGAGAAACCCGTTTCCCACAACATCTGGGAGGGCCGCCAGCTCGTCGCCGCCGCGGCGAAATACCACCGGGTCGTCCAGGCCGGCACGCAGATCCGCTCGGGCCAGGGCCTGATCGACGCCGTCGCCTGGGTCCGCGCCGGCAACCTCGGCAAGATCACCGCCGCCCGCGGCTTCTGCTACAAGCGCCGCGACAGCATCGGCCTGACGAAGGCCCCCACCCCCGTCCCACCGACCATCAACTACGATCTCTGGTCCGGCCCCGCGCCCGTCATCGCGCCGCACCGCAACTCCAAGAAGAACGGTCCCGTGCACTATGACTGGCACTGGATCTACGCCTACGGCAACGGCGACGTGGGCAACCAGGGCATCCACCAGATGGATGTCGCCCGCTGGTTCCTCGGCGAGTCCGGCCTGCCGCGCCACACGCTGAGCGTCGGCGGCCGCCTCGGCTATGTCGACGACGGCGAGACGCCCAACACGCAGGTCGTCATCCACGACTACGCCACCGCCCCACTCATCTTCGAGGTCCGCGGCCTGCCCGCCAAGCCCGACGCCGCCCCGGCCGCCGCCACCGCCGGCCTGAGTTCCGCCGAGGCCGCCGGGGCCGCCGCCGGTTCGATGGACAAATACCGCGGCGTCAGCATCGGCAACGTGATCGACTGCGAGGGCGGCAGCATCGTCATCAGCAGCTATTTCGAAGCCACGGCGCTCGACCGGGCCGGCAAGGTCATCAGGGAATTCAAGGGTAAGGACCGTCTCATGGCCAATTTCATCGATGTCATCCGCAGCCGGAAGACCGCCGAGCTCTACGGCCCGATCGAGGAGGGCCATGTCTCCAGCGCGCTCTGTCACGTCGGCAACATTTCCCACCAGCTCGGCGCGAAGGCTTCGCCCGGCAGGCTGCAGGACGAGGTCAAGGGCGACGCCCCGCTCGCCGAGGCCGTCGGTCGCATGACCGAGCACCTCGCGGTGAACGGCGTGAACCTCAAGCTGACCCGCCTCACCCTCGGCCAGCCGCTCACGATCGACCCGAAGGCCGAGCGCTTCATCGGCAAGGGCGCCTCCGCCGCCAACAAGCTGCTCACGCGGAAATACCGCGCGCCGTTCACCGTCCCGCAGCTGGCGTGATCTCCGCGTGGGCCGGCGAGCCTCCGACGGGCAGGGCGAGTCCTCCGGGCGAGCCGGAGCGGCCGATGTGCGGCTCGTCCGGAGGACTCGCCCTACCCCTTCAAAGCGTCCGCCCGAACCACGCCACCGTCGCCTCGACCGCCCGCTTGGCGTGGCCGAGCTCGGGCTGGAACACGTTGAAGATGTGGTCCGCGCCCTCGATGACCAGTTTCTCCCTCGGCTCGCCGGGCGCGATCTGCAGGAAAGCCTCGTCGTGCTGCGGCAGGAAATCCCTGGTGCCGCGCACCGTCAGGAACGCGCCGGGGTATTTCGCCAGCGACTTGTCCAGGTCGACGCCGCGGAAGCTTTCGTAGAACGCGCGCCTGGTCGTGATCTTCTTCCAGCCGGGCACCTCCTCCGTCGCCGTGCCGTCGCGCACCGCGGTCCGGCCGGTCTCCGTGTCCATATACATCGCGTAATGGTCGCCGCTGGGGCTCGACCACAGCGCCATGCTCTTGAACCAGTCGGGGTAGTGCGCACCGATCTCGATGGCCGTCGAAGCCCCGAGGCTCCAGCCCTGCACCCCCAGCCGGCTCGCATTCACGCCCGGCTGTTCGATCAGCCAGGCATACGCGGCCGCCGCGTCCTCGAGCCGCGTGGCAAAGGTGGACTCGATGTCCGTGCGGCGCTTGTCGCCCTCGCCGCGGAAATTGATGCGCAGGCTCGCGATGCCCTTCGCCGCCAGCTCGCCCGCCAGCCGCCTGGTCAGGTCGCCGGCCCCGTCCATGTCGTCCGCGAAGCCATGCAGCAACAGCACGGCACGGCCGCTCCATCCCTGGTCGGGCTTCAGCCACGCGCCCCGGAGCTCCGGCGTGATCGTGACCGCGGTTTCCGCCGCCGGGGTCGTCAGCCCGAGCAGTCCAGCCGCCAGCCCGGTCGCAATCCGGCGAAGAAATTTCATGCCCGTCTCATTGCACGCCCCGTGCCGGCCCGCCAGCCATTTTGGCTGACGAGTTCTCCGGGCGCATAACACGCCGGCGACACCGCCGAGGCCGCCGTGAGCGTTCCCCTGTAGGTTGCGTGCTTGCACGCAACGTGGCGCGCAAGCGCGCCACCTACAAGGACGGCAGCCCTCTCAATCCTCCTTCCGCATCTTCGGCGGGGTCTCGTCCTTCTTGGCCTTGATGATGACCATGATCAGGACGGCGATGCTGAGCAGGATGCCGAGGGCGGAAACAAACATGAGCAGGCGCATGGGGATTTCTCCGGTTGAAGATTATTTGGCGGGGGCGGGCGGGACGGCCTGGCGGAGGATGGTGCCCATGAGGGCGTCCGTCGTGCCGCCGGTGCCGCTGCCATTGACCATCACCTGCGGCGTGATCTGGACCTTGCCGTCGACCACGAGCTTGAGGAGCTCGAGCTGGGCGACCTGCTGCTGGCCGAGGGTCTCGACGAGGAGCTTGTAGGCCTTGGCGCGGCCCTCGCCGATGATGATCTGGGACTCGGCCTCGCCCTTGGCGCGGACGACCTGCGACTTGGCGTTCTCGCCCTCGACCTTCACCTTGTATTCGGCGGCCGCGAGCTGGCGCTGCTGCTCGGCCTCCTCCTGCGC
>JAYRDK010000103.1:0-8165 GCA_041909435.1 Lacunisphaera sp. | reverse complement strand
CATTGGGCGCCTCGCTTTCGCGGGCCGTGTGCTTCCCGACGCTACTCACCGCGGCATGCGATGCTGTCGGTCTCATAGCGGGACCGTCCCGGCCTTTTCAGCACCGGAATCTTTCGAGTGAGGCCTCTGCGCCCGGTTCGGTTCCATCTGCCGATGGGGAACTCGCCGGACGGGTGTTGGCACGCCTGCAACAGTGCATTTCGCACCAGCACCTTGCCACAGGGACGGCCCCGGCTTTTGGCCGGGCGTTGGCCCCGTGTAACGGGTCTGACCTCTTACCTCTCAGGTTGCTTTCGATTTGCAGTTGGGTGACGCGGTTTTACGCGCCGCCCCAATTAGGAGGTTTTGCGAGCTTTGCCAGACTCGCCCGCTCCCCGCTGCGCCGCGTCCCTTTCGCGCCCCGCCTTTCGAGCCGGGCCTTTTGGTGGGGTGGACCCACCGGAACACTGCGCTGCGTCCTGGTTATACAGTAGCAACCACAACCCTCTGGGTAACTGCATCGGTGCAAGGCCCGAAACTGGCCTTGGACCTGACTCGGCTCGGACGCGGTTTCTGATGTCGCGCCTCGCCGCACAGCTCCTTTGTCGCATAACTGGATCGGCTGCGACGCCGTCCAGAGGAACTGGTGATATTTGCCTGCCTGCGGCTCGCGCCGCTGAGGGGAGCGCGTCACCAATTAACGCCCTCCTTTCCCCGGTTGCCCGGGATTATCCCAGTCGCGCTCTCGGCGGGTTTTTCATGCCGCCGCGCTGCGACTGTTCTATCAAGGAACGGTGAAAACATGCGGCCGCCCCCGGGCAAAGTCACGGGCTTCTTCCTCCCAACTTGTTCACCGGCAATGCGCGTTTTTTGCGATGCCCGGGGTGAATAACTTGTGCCCAACCGCTTGCCCGCAGGTTGTTCACAACCGCCCTTGCCAGCGGCCGGCCGGCCGCCTTTAGGTGGGGGCGCATGTCCCCGCGCGAATTGCCCATCTACGAGCTCGAAGACCGCCTCATCGCGGCCGTGAAGGGGCAGGGCCGGCTCATCGTCCAGGCCCCGACCGGCTCGGGCAAATCCACCCAGGTGCCGCAGATGCTGCTCAACCACGGCCTGCTGGGGTCGGGCGAGGTCGTCGTCCTCCAGCCGCGCCGGCTGGCCGCCCGCATGCTGGCCAAGCGCGTCGCCGAGGAAGTTGGCACCAGACTGGGCGAGATCGTGGGCTATCAGATCCGGCTTGATTCCAAGGTCTCGAAGGCGACCCGCATCCGCTTCGTGACCGAGGGCATTCTGCTCCGCCAGATGTCCTTCGATCCCACGCTGCGCGGCATCAGCGCCATCGTGTTCGACGAGTTCCATGAGCGGCACCTCTACGGCGACATCTCGCTCGCCCGCGCCCTGCAGATCCAGCAATCGAGCCGGCCCGACCTGAAGCTGGTCGTGATGTCCGCCACACTGGATGCGGCATTGCTCAAGAACTACCTCGCGCCGTGCGAGGTGCTCACGTCGCAGGGCCGGACCTTCCCGGTGCAGATTGAATACCTGCCCAAGCCCGTCGACTTCGAACACGACCCGGTCTGGGCCGTCGCCACCCGTGAGTGCGAACGGATCGCCGCGCAAACCAAGGGCGACATCCTCGTCTTCATGCCCGGTGCCCATGAGATCAGCCGGACGGTGCAGGATGTGCAGGGGTCGCACGCGCTGCGGGGTTTCATTTGCTTCCCGCTGCATGGCGAACTGCCGCCGGAGCAGCAGGACCGCGCCGTGGCCCGCTACGACACCCGCAAGATCATCGTCTCGACGAACGTCGCCGAGACCTCGCTGACGATCGACGGCGTCACGGTGGTCGTGGACTGCGGCCTGGCCCGCGTGGCGCGTTACGACGCGCACCGCGGCATCAACACGCTCCTCATCGAGAAGATCAGCGTCGCCTCCTCCGACCAGCGCGCCGGCCGCGCCGGCCGCACGGCGCCGGGTGTCTGCGTCCGGCTCTGGACCGAGCGCGAGCACGAGAAGCGTCCGCTGCAGGAGCTGCCCGAGGTGAAGCGGCTCGACCTGTCCGAGGTCGTGTTGACGCTGAAGGCGGCCGGCATCGACGACATCCACAATTTTCCCTGGCTGGAAAAACCCGAACCCAAGGCGCTGGAGCGGGCCGAGACGCTGCTGGAGGACTTGGGGGCGGTAGGGCGAGTCGTCCCTGACGAGCCGCGGCTCATCGGGACGATTCGCCCTACCCGCATCACCGAGGTCGGCCGCCGGATGCTGAAGTTCCCGATGCACCCGCGCTACGCCCGCATGTTCCTGGCGGCGGAGGAGTATGCCTGCGTCCGCTCCATTGCGCTCATGGCGGCGCTGACCCAGGGCCGGAATTTCCTGCTCCGCAACGTGGACAAGCGCACCGCGGAGGCCCGCGAGGAATTGTTCGGCGAGGAACATGAGTCGGACTTTTTCCTGCTCATGCGCGCCTGGCGCTACGCCGACAAGGCGAACTACAATCCCGACGCCTGCCGCCGTCTCGGCATTCATATCCAGGGCGTCCGTCAGGTCGGGCCGCTGTTCGAGCAGTTCCTGCAGATCGCCGCGGCCGAGAAACTGGATGTGGCGGAGAAGCGCATCGACGGCGTGGCCGTCCGCAAGTGCGTGCTGGTCGGCTTCAGCGACCAGCTGGCCCGGCGGCTGGACAAGGGCACGCTGCGTTGCGAACTCGTGCACAAGCGCAAGGGCGTGCTCGCCCGCGAGAGCTGCATCGACCAGGCCCCGCTTTTCGTGGCGGGGGAGATCACCGAGATCGAGAGCCGCGGCGAGGTGAACGTGCTGCTCAACCTTTGCACGGCCGTCGAGGAGACCTGGCTCAAGGAGGTTTTCCCGGGTGACTTTCACGACGCCGGCGGCGTGCTCTACGACGAGTCGGCCAAACGCGTGCTGGCCCGCAAGGAGCGCCGCTTCCGCGACCTCGTGCTCGAGTCCAAGCAGACCGCCGAGGAACCGCCGGAAGGGGAGGCCGCGGTGCTGCTGGCGAAGGAGGTGATGGCCGGCCGGATCGTGCTCACCGAGTGGAACGAGGCGGTCGAGCAGTGGATCATCCGCGTCAACTGCCTCGCCAAGTGGTGGCCGGAGCTGGAGGTCAATCCGATCACCGACGCCGACCGCGCCACACTGATCGAGCAGATCTGCTACGGCTCATACGGGGCCCGCGAATTGAAGGACAAGCCGGTCATGCCCGTGCTGCGCGACTGGCTGCTGGCCGAGCAGCTGGCCGTGCTGGACGAATACCTGCCCGAACGGCTGGTCATGGCCAACGGCCGCAAGGCGCGCCTGACCTACACGAAGGACGGCCCGCCGGTGCTCAGCGCCCGCATCCAGGAGCTGTATGGCGTTAACTCGAAGTTCACCCTCGGCCACGGCCGGGTGGCGGTGAAGATCGAGGTGCTGGCGCCCAACCAGCGTCCCATCCAGGTGACCGACGACCTGAGCAATTTCTGGCGCGACCAATACCCCAAGATCAAGACCGAGCTGTCGCGGCGCTATCCCCGGCACGAATGGCGGTAAGCGGCTTATGACGCCGGCTTTGGATAATTTCGCTTTAGTGCCGGCATAATACCTGCGTATTTCACGGCGATGGCGGCACCCAACAAGGCACTCGATCAGCTCAACAACCTCCGCGCCGAGGTTCGCAGCCTCGGCGCCACGCTGGGCCGCACGATCGCGGCGCTGGAAGGGGAGAAGACCCTCGAGACGGTCGAGACGCTCCGCACCCTGGCCAAGAGCAGCCGCGCCGGCGAGGCCGCCGCCGCCCGCAGCCTGGCGCAGGCGGTCAGCCGCCTGACTCCGGCCGAGGCCTTCAACCAGGCGATGGCCTTCACGCTTTATTTCGAGCTGGTCAACCTCGCCGAGGAAAATTTCCGCATCCGGCTCCTGCGCGAGCGCAACCAGCGGCACCGCAACGCGCTGGCGGCGGGCGTGGGCAGCGACCCGATGCGCGAGTCGATCGAGGCCGCGATCCGCGAATTGAAGGAGGTGGGCGTGCCCAGGGCGCGCGTGCAGAAGCTGGTCCGCCAGCTTGCCATCGAGCTCGTCTTCACGGCCCACCCGACCGAGTCCAAGCGCCGCACCATGCTCGAGAAACTGGCGACCCTGGGCGACATCCTGCGCCGCCACACGCTCGAGGAAATCCAGCATGCCCCCGAGGACATCAAGCGCGAGATCGTGTCGCTCTGGCTGACCGACCGCAGCCGCACGGAGCGGCCCGAGGTGGCCGACGAGGCGCGCACGGGCCTGTGGTATTTCGACCGGACGCTCTTCCAGCTGCTGCCGCGCCTGCATGAGGACCTGCAGGGCGCGCTCGACCGGCATTACCCGGGCGTGAAGGCGCCGCGCCGCTGGCTGTCGTTCGGCTCGTGGATCGGCGGCGACCGCGACGGCAACCCCGGCGTCACCGCCGAGGTGACCGCGCAGGTGCTGCGCATGAACCGCCGCATGGCCATCAAGAAGCTGGCCGAGACCCTCTCCAACCTGGCCGGCTCGCTCACGGTGTCCGACCGGCGCGCGAAGTTCGCCCCGATCATCCGGCGCATGGCGGATGAGTGCCGGGAATCCTCCGACCTGATGACCCGGGTGGGGGCGCGTTATCCGCGCGAACCCTATCGCATCATCCTGAGCAGCCTGCGCGAGCAGCTGATGGCGCAGGCCGAGGCCGGTCTGCTGGATCCCGCCGAGCCGAAGGCCGGCCGGGTCACGCCGGCTGACGTGCGCGAAACCCTCGCGGCCATCGAGGCCGACCTGCGGCGTGATCGCGCCGCGCCGCTCGCCGACGGCGAACTCAAGGGTGCCCTGACCGCGGTGGACATCTTCGGGCTCAGCATGGCGCGGCTGGATCTGCGCCAGCATTCCGCATGGCATGCCAAGGCCGTGGCCGAGGTCCTGGGCCGGCCGGATTACGAGTCGCTGCCGGAAACGGAAAAACAGGCGCTGCTGACGGAAAAGCTCGGCGAGGCGAAGGAACTGAGCGCCGAGAAGATCGCGGGTTTATCCAGCGACGCCCGCGTGGTCCTCGACCCGCTGCGGCTGGCGGTGCGGGCGCAGACCGACTACGGCGCCGACGCGCTGGGCATCTACATCATCAGCATGACGAACGAGGTGTCGGACGTGCTGGAGGTGCAGCTGCTGCAGGCCCTGGCCGGGGTGCGCCTGCCGATCGCGCCGCTGTTTGAGACCCTCGACGATTTGCAGCGGGCGCCGGCGGTTTTGTCCGCCCTGTATGAGAACAAGGCCTACGCGCCGGCCCTGGCGCAGCACGGCCGGCACCAGCACGTGATGCTCGGTTATTCCGACAGCAACAAGGACTGCGGTTACCTCACGGCCAACTGGGCGCTCTACCAGGCGCAGGACGCCATCATGGCGGTCTGCAAGCGTCACCAGGTGCGCATCACCCTCTTCCACGGCCGCGGCGGCAGCATCGCCCGCGGCGGCGGGCCGGCGGCCAAGGCGATCCTCGCGCAGCCGGTCGGCCTGAAGGACGGCGGCATCCGCGTGACGGAGCAGGGCGAGGTGCTCTCGACCCGCTACCACGACGTCGACCTCGCGCACCGTGTGCTCGAGCAGATGGCCTACGGCGTGTTGCTCGGCGCCAACGAGGCGCAGAAGGGCGCCCGCAAGCTGCCCAAGCGCTGGGTGCAGGCCATGGAGGAGATGAGCGCGGCGTCGCTCGCCGCCTACCGCGAGTGCGTGCACGATGACCCCGAGTTCCTGACCTTCTGGCGGCAGGCCACGCCCATCGACGAGATCGGGGAGCTGAACTTCGGTTCGCGTCCGACCTACCGGCGCAAGGGCAGCGTGAGCGTGGCGGACCTGCGCGCCATTCCGTGGGTTTTCTCGTGGATGCAAAGCCGGTTCAACTTCCCCGGCTGGTATGGCCTCGGGCGCGGGCTCGATGTCATCCTGCGGCGCGGGCCGGCCGGCGAGAAGCTGCTGCGCGAGATGTATCAGCGCTGGCCGTTTTTCCAGACCGCCATCGCCAATGCGCAGCTCACGATGTGCAAGGCCGACATGTCCATCGCCAAGGTCTACGCCTCGATGGTGGAGGACGAGGGCATCCGCGAGCGCGTGCTGGGACGCATCCTCGAGGAGTTCCGCCTGGCCGAGAAGGCCGTGCTGGCGGTGACGGGGCAGGGCGAGCTGCTGGAGAACGAGCCGGTGCTCGCCCGCTCGATCAAGCTGCGCAATCCCTACGTGGACCCGCTCAATTACCTGCAGGTCGAGATGATCAAGCGCCGCCGCGGCAGCCGCCTGAACAAGGCCGACCGCGAGGGCATCCGCGCCGTGCTCGAGCTGACGGTCAACGGCATCGCCGGCGGGTTGAAGAACACGGGTTGAGGGTGACCGGCTTGCGCCCCGTGCGCCGGGACCCGGCCGAGGGGCATTGTGATTGGCGAAACCGGCCCCAGAATCGACTCGTCATAACCCGCGGCCCCTTTATCCAAAGGGCTGACGCTTTCATGAGGTATTCCCGCCGGCTTCGTTTCCTTTTCCTGCTTCTCGGCACCCTGCCGTGGGTGGGCGGCCTGCCGCGGGCGGTGGCCGCGGACTGGCAGTCCCTGACCGGTAATTCCCCCTTCGGGCAATCCGCGACGACGGCGCCGGCCGCCGCTCCCGACCAGTTGGAATTCCGCGGGGTGGTGCAGGAGGAGGGTGTGTATTACGTCAATCTCTTCAATCCCACGACCAAGACCTCGCAGTGGGTTCCCGTGCAGGGCCGGGCGCCCGGCCTGGAGGTGGGAGCCTATGACGCCCGCACCGACAAGCTGCAGGTCACGCAGGCCGGCCGGTCGCTGACCCTGACCCTCAAACAGGCGCGGGTGAATCTCGTGCAGCCGGCCCCGGCCGCCGAGGCCCCGGCCGAGAATGCGGCCGATGCCGGCAAGGCCGACCACGCCGAAGGCCGCGGCGGCCGCCCCCGCAATGGCGGCGACCCCGAGACGATGATGCGCAACCTCCCGCCGGAGGCACAGGCCATGATCCAGGAATTCCGGCGCCGCCGCGCCGAGCGGGCGGCCCAGCAGAACTCGCCGCGCCCGCGCCAGCAGTAAACCGTTTCCCATGAAGCGCCCAGCCTTTCCCTTTGCCCGCCGCGCCGCGCGCGGTTTCACGATCCTCGAGATTCTGGTGGTGCTCGCCATCATCGGCCTGCTCGTCGGGTTGGTCGTGACCAACACCGACAAGATCTTCGGCCAGAGCCAGGAGGCCGTGGCCCGCATCTTCGTGCGCGATTCCCTCAAGACGCCGCTGGTCCGCTACCGCATCGACCTTGGCGACTACCCCTCGACGAGCGAGGGCCTCGCCGCCCTCATCACCGCGCCGGGCAGTGCCGCCGACAAATGGCGCGGCCCCTACATGGATGTGGCCGGAGGCAAGCTGCCGGTCGATCCCTGGGGCCAGCCCTATGAATACCGTTACCCCGGCGTGAAGAACCCCGGCGGCTACGACCTTTATTCGAAGGGTCCCGACAAGACGGCCGAAACCGCCGACGACATCGGCAACTGGTAATGGCCCGTCGCAGCTCCAACAGGGGCCTGCATTGTTTTGCCCGGCTGGCTGCGCCGGAGTTCCGCCGCAGGCGGCACGGTGGCGGATTCACCCTGCTGGAAATCGTGGTCGTGCTCGCACTCTTCGGCCTGATCACCGCGCTCCTGATCGGCGGCAGCGGCGCCCTGTTGCGCGCGGTCGGCCGGGAGGATGTCGAAAGCACCGCGCTCAACGCCATCGCCAGCGCGCGGCACGAGGCCGTCCTGTCCGGCCGGACGCTCGAGCTCCGGCTCGACGAAAAGACCCGCGTGCTGGACTGGGGTGCCGGGCGTGCGACCCTGGCCGGCGAGGATGGGGTCCGGTTGCTTCCGCCCGTGAAGACCTCCTCGGTGCTGATCGGCGGACGGCTGGAAGAAGCCGCCATCACGACGGTGCGGTTTTATGCCGACGGCACCTGCGATCCGTTCCGGCTGGAGGTCGTCAGCGGCCAGGCCGGCCGGATCTTCGTGATCGATCCCTGGACCTGCACCGTGCTGGCGCCCGACGACAAGGCCCGGTCCCGCTGACATGCGCGTTTCTGGCGATATACCCCAGAATGGAGGCGGGACCATCAGTCCCGCGACGCATGGGATGCGCCGCCGGCAGCCCGCGGGACTGATGGTCCC
>JAYRDK010000102.1:0-8180 GCA_041909435.1 Lacunisphaera sp. | reverse complement strand
ACAAAATATATCAGGGTGGGGCGATTCCTCCCGCGGTGGCGGGGCCTTGGGGGGCCTGGCGGTTTGCGCGGGGGCTCGTCGGGACGACTCGCCCTACCCCAAAACAAAGGCGGGGTCGGCGACCCCGCCCTACACTGACTGACCTTCGCGTGACTGCATGTCCTTCGCGATTGATTCCGGTCAGAACTTGAACTTCGCGGACCGGAGATGGCGTTTCACATCGTCGCCGGTGTGCCGCGCGACCAGGTCGCCCAGGGCCCCGGCGTCGAGGGTCGTGGAGGCCACGACCATTTCCTTGCCATTGACCACGGCGAGGCAGATCTCGAACGGCCCGTCCTCGTCCAGGTCTTCCTGCACGTAGATGAGCACGGTCTCCTTCTTTTCCGAGACTCCGACCATCCTGACCCAGCCACGTTGCTGCATGGCGCGGTCGGTCTCGACG
Organism: Lacunisphaera sp.; assembly: GCA_041909435.1. GTDB lineage: Bacteria > Verrucomicrobiota > Verrucomicrobiia > Opitutales > Opitutaceae > Lacunisphaera. The sequence goes on along the minus strand of JAYRDK010000102.1, from coordinate 7,738 downwards.
AAAAGCTGTTCGCGCGACCAGTCCTTGCCACCGGAGCGGCGCTCATAGACGCCGACGCTGGCGTGTTTCACGGACCGCAACGCCAACCGGGCGTCGTCCATGTCCTTGTGGTCGACGAAGCGCAGGCCCTGCCCGATCGCGCCGAGCGTCAGGCGACCGACGCTCATCTGGACCTTGGTGTTCCAAGCCGCGTCGGTGGCTTCCATGACGTGATTGCGCAGCACGCGGACATCGCGGTCGAGGGTCACGTAGCTAACCGCGACCACCGCCAGGAGGGCAAAGGGTGCCAGGCAGAGGCCGGCACCAAGCAGCACCCACCGCCAGATGTGGCGACGGGGTGCGGGAGTTTGGGGCGTGGGATTCATGGGAGAGGTTGGTTTCTGGGTTCGTTTGGGTGGGAGGGGCTTTAGGCCCCGACTCCTCGCGGCGGTCATCCTAGGTCGCGGCGTAAAGCCGCTCCCACCTTCGGAATCAGATTCAGACTTCCTTGGCCTTCTTCTTGGCCTCGATCTTCAGGTGCACCTTGCGCAGGGGCTCGATGTCGAACTTGTCGGCGATCTGCGCGATCTGGTCGGCGTTGATGTTGCCGACGATGTTCACGAAGACGGCCTCGCCCTTCTTGTCGAGGACGGTGACGACCAGGCCGTCGATCGCCTCCTCGCCGCGCTGCATGACGTGGACGTCGACGTTGTCGCCGCCGTTCTTCTCGCGGACGGTGACCATCTTGGTCCAGCCCTGGCCCTCGAGCTTGCGGCGGACGCCCTCGATCTGCTCGATCGTGATGTCGCGATTGGAGTCATCCAGGCCGACGACGTTGACGCGGATGCTCTTCAGGTTGCGGATGAGCTCGGCGGCCTCGGGCTCCTGGCGCGCGGCGATGCGGGCGGCGAACTTGAGCATGGCGGAGGAAAGGTTGACCTCGACGAACTGGCCCTTGGCGGAGGGCATCAGCTGGCCGATGTCGATGGCCCCGGCGTGCGTTTCGGCGGCGGAGGCGAACGTGGTCAAAGCCAGCGACAGGGTCGCGGCGGCGAGGGAGGAACGGAGCAGGTTTTTCATGATGGGGAGGGTTGGAGAAACGTTGCGACTTCCCTAGCACACCGCGGCCGGGAGGAAAGTTGCAGCGAGTTGCGCGCGACGCCTTGCCATCGGCGCGATCCGCCCCCAAGTGATTGCGCTCCACCGCATCCGCATGTCCCGGCTCTCCTTCACCATCGAACAGGAAGCCCCCGGCTCCCAGGCCCGGGCGGCCCGTTTCCAGACCCTCCACGGCGAGGTGCGCACCCCCGTTTTCATGCCCGTGGGCACCCAGGCGACGGTCAAGAACATGACGGTCGACGGCCTGAAGGCCGTCGGCGCCCAGGTCCTGCTGGCCAACACCTACCACCTGCTGCTCCGTCCCGGTCCGGCCGTGTTCCGGAAGTTCGGGGGCATCCACCGCTTCATGCAGTGGGACCGGCCGGTGCTGACCGATTCGGGCGGTTTCCAGATCTTTTCCCTGCCGGAGTCCCGCGTCATGACCGAGGCCGGCGCGCGCTTCCGCAGCTATGTGGATGGCGAACTCCACTTCCTCTCGCCCGAGTCGAGCATCGACATGCAACGGGCCATCGGCAGCGACATCATGATGGTGCTGGACCAATGCATCGCCTCCACCGCACCGCTGGCCGAGGCGGAGGCCGCCATGCATCTCACCCACCGCTGGGCGGAGCGCTCGCTGCGCGCCCGCGGTGATTCGCCGGCCGCGCTCTTCGGCATCGTGCAAGGCGCCTGCCACCGCGACCTCCGGCTCCGCAGCGCCGAGTTCCTCCGCGCCCTGCCCTTCGACGGCCTCGCCATCGGCGGCCTGGCCGTCGGCGAGACCCACGAGCAACGCTACGAGTTCACCGGCGTCACCACCGCCCACCTGCCCAAGGACCGGCCGCGCTACCTCATGGGCGTCGGCACGCCGATCGACATCCTCGAGTCGGTGCACCGGGGCGTGGACATGTTCGACTGCATCATCCCGACGCAGCTGGCGCAGCGCGGCACGGCCTTCACCTCGCACGGCCGCATGCACATCCGCCGGGCGGTCTACAAGTTCGCCGAGGAGCCGCTGGATGCCGCCTGCGCCTGCTCCACCTGCCGCACTTACTCCCGCGCCTACCTGCACCACCTCATCAAGTCGGATGAGGTCCTCGGCTGGCAGCTGCTCTCGATCCACAACCTCGCTTTCTACCAGCAGCTCATGGCCGAGATCCGCGCGTCCATCCTGGCCGGCACCTTCGCCGGCTACTACGAGCGCCAGCGTCTGGCCCTGGTCCGCGAGGATGCGGCGAACCCGTCCGTGCCAAACACCCCGGCCAGGGCGCGGTCGACCCCGCGGCGGGGCGACTACGAGATCCTGGTTGCACCGCAGGGCTTTTCCAGCATCCGCCAGCTCAGCTCGGGCGAGGTCATGCACTCCGTCTCGGCCCCGGAGGACGAGGCGAACCGGCTCTACATCGAGCAGTCGAACCTCGCCCGCCGCCTGCGCCGCCGCGCGCCGGATGACACGCAACCGCTCGTCGTCTGGGATGTCGGCCTCGGGGCCGCCTCCAACGCCATGGCCGCCGTCCACCGCGTCGAACGCGAGCTCGCCGCCGCCGGAGCCGACGCGCTGCGTCCGCTGCATCTCATCAGCTTCGAGCGCGACCTCGATCCCCTGATCCTGGCCGCGCGCCACGCCTCGCATTTTCCCCACCTCCGGCATGGCGCGCCGCACGGCCTGCTCAACAAGGGCCGCTGGGGGCACGCCTCGGGGCTCATCGACTGGCAGCTGCTCCGCGGTGATTTCCTCGAGCACCTGGAAGCCGCGCCCCCGCCCGACCTGATCTTCTACGACCCGTTTTCCAGCAAGACCGACACGGCGCTGTGGCACACCGACGTCTTCGCCCGCATCCACCGGCACTGCCGGAATGGACCCGCGGAACTCTACACCTACGCCGCGGGCACGGCGGTGCGCGTCGCGTTGTTGCTCGCCGGTTTCCACGTCGCGGAAGGCACCGGCACGGGGCCGAAGGCCACGACCACGGTCGCTTTCACCCGTCCGCCCGCGCCCGGGGATTCCCCGCGCCTGCTCGGCACCGAGTGGCTCGCCCGCTGGCGGCGCAGCGACTCAAAATACCCGGCTGGCCTCGACGGGACACAACGGGCCGCCGTCGAGCAGCGCATCGAGGGGCATCCGCAGTTCCGGTAGGCGTGGTTGCCCCCAAGGGCCGTTGAGGGCAACGGCCCCTACCTCAGCGCCCGCCCCGTCAGCGAGCGCGGTTCCTTCAGCAATCCGTCGACCGGGCCGGCATAAACGATCTCGCCGCCGTCCGGGCCGCCCCCGGGACCGAGGTCGATCACCCAGTCGGCCAGGTTGATGACATCCAGGTTGTGCTCGATGACGACCAGCGTGTTGCCGGCGTCGCGCAGCTTGAAGAGCAGGTCCATGAGCCGCTGGATGTCGGTCCAGTGCAGGCCGGTGGTCGGTTCGTCGAGGATGTAGAGCGTGGTGCCCTGCTCCCGTTTGCTGAGCTCGAGCGACAGCTTGATGCGCTGCGCCTCGCCGCCCGACAGCGTGGTGGCCGATTGCCCGAGCTGCAGATAACCGAGGCCGACCGCGTCGAGCGTCGCCAGCTTTTCCATGATGCGCGGCACGGCCCGGAACAAGGTCATCGCCTCCGCCACCGTCATGGCCAGCACGTCCGCGATGCTTTTGCCGTGGAAGCGCACCTCGAGCGTCTCGCGGTTGAACCGCCGGCCGTCGCAACTCGGGCACGGCGTGTAGGCGTCGGCCATGAACTGCATGTCCAGCTTGATCTGGCCGTCGCCCTGGCAGCGCTCGCAGCGCCCGCCGCGGACATTGAAGCTGAAACGGTTCGCCTTGTAGCCGCGCACCTTGGCGAGCGGGAGCCTGGCGAAGAGGTCGCGCAACAGGTCAAGGAGGCCGACGTAACTGGCCGGGTTCGACCGCGGGCTGCGGCCGATGGGCTCCTGGTCCACCACGACCGCCTTCTCGAAATGCTCGAACCCGGTCAGCCCGCGGTGCCGGCCGGGCAGCGTCTTCGCGCCGTTGAGCTTCCGCGCGGCCGCCGTGGCGAGGATGTCGTTCACGAGCGAACTCTTGCCCGAGCCTGACACGCCCGTGACGCAGGTCAGCAGGCCCACCGGGAAGCGCGCATCCACGCCCTTCAGGTTGTGCTCGGTGGCGCCCTTGACGGTCAGCCAGCGGTCGTCCGGCGGCTTCGCCTTGCCATCCTTCACCACGCCGAGCTTGCCGGCGAGGTAAGCGCCCGTGCGCGAGGCCGAGGCCGGCAGCTTCGCGCAGTCCGCCGGGGAACCGTGAAAAAGGATCTGACCGCCCTCGGTGCCGGCGCCGGGCCCGAGCTCGATCAGCTCGTCGGCGATGCGCATCGTGTCGGCGTCATGTTCGACCACCAGCACCGTGTTGCCGCGGTCCCGCAACTCGCGGAGCGTGGCCAGCAGCCGCTGGTTGTCGTGCGGGTGCAGGCCGATGCTCGGCTCGTCGAGCACGTAGATCACACCCACGAGTCCCATGCCAAGTTGCGTCGCCAGCCGGACGCGCTGCGCCTCGCCGCCGGAGAGCGTGGGGTATTCGCGGTCAAGCGTCAGGTAGCCCAGGCCGGTCTCGCCGAGGAAGTGCAGCCGCTGCGTCACGCCATCGAGCACCTCGCGCACGGCGTCGGTCGCGGGCAGGACGGTCCGCAGACCTTGCATGAATTCCAGCGCGTGCCGGATGTCCATGGCCATGAACTGGGCGAAGCCGAGAGCGGTAGGGCGAGTCGTCCCGACGAGCCGCGGCTCATCCGGCTTGTCCGCCATAGGCCCGGCGACGGCGGAAGGATTCGCCCCGCCTAAAGTCACCGCCGCGCTGCGCGCATTCAGCCGCAGGCCGTGACATGAGGGACATTCCCCGCTCGCCATGAACGTGGCGAGGCGTGCCCGGTAGCCATCGCTGCGCGACTCGCGCCGGCCGGCCTCCAGCAGGGCGATCACGCCCGGGAAAGATTTCGCCTCGGCCTTCTGGGTCTTGCGCACCCGGAAACTGAACAGCCGCTCCCCGGCGCCGTGCAGGAGCGTGTGCCGCGTTTCCGCGGGCAGGTCCTGCCACGGGGTCTCAGCGTCGTAGGGCAGCTGCTCGGCGAGCTGCTTGAGGATCGAGCTGTGGCGGATGATGAGGTTCCGGCCGCCGATGCGCCAGGGCTTGATGGCGCCCTCGCGCACGGACTTCTCCGGCTTCGGCACGATCAGTTCCTCGCTGAAGGTCAGCTGCCGGCCGAGCCCGCCGCAGGTCTCGCAGGCGCCCTCGGCGTGGTTGAAGGAAAAATGCCGCGGCGTGAGCGGTTCGAAGACGTCGCCGCAGATGACACAGCTCAGGCTCTGGCTCAGGTTGAGCTCGCGCCACGGCGTTTCGGCCGACTTCTGCGCGAGCACGATGGCGCGGTTCTGGCCCTCGCGGAAGGCGAGCTCGAGCGAGTCGGCCAGCCGGCTGCGCTGCTCGGCGGTGACCTGCACGCGGTCAACGACCAGCTCGACGGCGAGTTCCTCGGATCCGTTCGGCACCAGCCGGGGCTCGTCGAGCGACCTGATCTCGCCGGCGATGCGCACGCGCTGGAAGCCGCGCTGCCGCAGCCCGGGCAGCTCGTCGCGGAGGACGGCGGGCTTCGCCTTCATCCACGGCGCGAGGATGATCGCGCGTTCGCCGGGGGCGTCGCGGAAAAGTTGCGCGAGGCAGTCGTCGAGCGACCGTTTCTCCACGCGACCGCCGTCCTTGGGACAGCGTTGCTCGCCGCACAGCGCCCACAGCAGCCGGGCGTAGTCGGCGACCTCGGTGACCGTGGCGACGGTGCTGCGGGGCGAACCGCCGCCGGTCCGCTGCTCGATCGCGAGCACCGGGGACAGCCCGTGGATGAAGTCAACGTCCGGCCGCTTGAGTTGCTCGAGCACCTGGCGCGCGGAGGCCGAGAGGCTTTCCATGTATTTGCGGTAGCCCTCGGCGTAGATCGTGTCGAAGGCCAGCGAGGACTTGCCGGAGCCACTGGGGCCGGTCAGCACGACCAGCTTTCCCCGCGGGATGCGCAGCTCCAGGTTCCGGAGGTTGTGCTCCCGGGCCCCCTTGATGTGGATGTGCGGCGCCGCGTCCATGACCTTCCAAGGTTGTCGTTTTGGCCCGGGCGTCAAAAGGCTAATGCAAAAAGAAAGCTCCTGCCTGACTGCGGTTTAGCACTTGAAGTCGCCTCCCAAAACGGGCTTCATGCCGGCCAGTAAACCCCAAGCCGCCGGCTTGTTCCCCTACCCCTAACCCCACCGCACCCAGCACGCGGTGCCTCCAGCACACCCGTTATGAAACTAAGCAATGCCATCCCCCGTTGTCTGCGTTTTCCGGTCGTCGCCAGCCTTGGCCTCGTCCTCGGATTCGCCCCCGCCGCCCGGGCGTTCCTGTTCGAACTTGGCGATGCCAAGGGCAGCTTCGACACCACGCTCTCCGTGGGCAGCCTCTACCGGCTGAACGACCCGGATCCCAGCCTCTACGGCCTCGCGAACGGCGGCCTCCAGCGCTCCGTCAATGCCGACGATGGCAACCTGAACTACAAGGCCGGCACGGCCTCCTTCCTCGTGAAGGCCAACCACGACCTGCTCATCAAGTATCACAACGCCGGCGTGTTCGTCCGCGGTTTCTACTTCAACGATTTCGTCAACTCCAACGGCACGCGCGCCCGCACCCCGCTGAACGACGAGGCGGACAAGATCGTGTCCGAGGGCGCCGAGCTGCTCGACGCCTACGGCTACCTCAACGGCGAACTCGGCGGCCGGGCCATCACCTTCCGCGTCGGCCGCCAGGTGCTGAGCTGGGGCGAGAGCACCTTCATCCCCAACGGCGTCAACTCGGTGAACCCCATCGACGTCGCCAAGCTCCGCACGCCGGGCTCCGAGCTCAAGGAAGCCCTCCGCCCGCTCTTCATGGCGTCCGGTTCGATCAACCTCTCCGAGAATCTCAGCCTCGAGGCCTTCTACCTCTTCGACTGGGAGCGCACCCGCGTCGATCCCCCGGGCACCTTCTTCAGCACGAATGACTTCGTGGCCCGCGGCGGCAAGAAGGTCTACCTCGGCTTCGGCGCCATCGCCGACAGCTCGCCGATCGGGGCCATCAGCCGCGGCACCGACCGCGAGCCGGGTGATTCCGGCCAATACGGCGTCAACCTGCGCTGGGTCGCCCAGGGCCTCGCCGACACGGAGTTCGGCCTCTACTACATGAATTACCACAGCCGGCTGCCCGTCATCTCGGCCAACACGCCGACCGAGGGCATCGTCGTCAGCAACATCACCGGCAACACCGCCGCCGCGCTGCAGGCCAACGCGACCTTCATGGGCGGGCTGGTGGCCGCCTCCACCGCCGCCGGCGTGCCTCCGACCACCGCCCTCACCGTGCTGATCGGGGCCTCCCTGGGCGACCCGACGGCCACCGCCACGCTCAACGTCCTCACCCCGCTCCAGGGGCTGCTGCCGACCGTCGCGAGCGCCAGCGGCCAGTTCTCCCAGCTCGAGCTGCTCACGCGCGCCGCCACCGGCCGCTACCTCATCGAGTTCCCGCGGGACATCCACCTCTGGGGCGCCAGCTTCAACACCAGCATCAAGGGCATCGCGCTCCAGGGCGAGCTGAGCTACCGCAGCAACCAGCCCTTCCAGGTGGACGACGTCGAGCTGCTCTTCGCCG
>JAYRDK010000101.1:0-8296 GCA_041909435.1 Lacunisphaera sp. | reverse complement strand
CCGTCGTCGTTACGCCGAGTAAGCCTTTCTTCAGCCTTTTTCTTATGACCGGCCGGACATCGCAGGATGTCCGGCCGGTTCATTTTTGGGGTTGGGGGTAGGGCGAATCCTCCGGATGAGCCGCGGCTCGTCGGGGACGACTCGCCCCACCTTGTCTCGTAGCCCGGCTTGATTTCACCTGCGCCACCTGTCCTAGTGCCATTTGCCGCATGAAGCCGATCGTCGCCCTTTCCACCTGCTGGTGCTCGCACCGTCATCAGGACGGTTATGCGATGCTCAGGGAGATGGCGGCCCTGGGCTTCGAGTATGTCGAGCTGAGCCACGGCATCCGGATCACGCTGGTGCCGGGCATCCTCAAGGCGGTCGAGGAGGGGGTCGTCAAGGTCGCCTCCTGCCACAACTTCTGCCCGCTGCCCACCGGCGTCACGCACGCCGCGCCCAACCTTTACACCTGTTCCTCGGCCGACGCCCGCGAGCGCGACCAATGGATGCGCCACAGCAAGCGCACCATCGACTTCGCCCACCAGGTGAAGGCCCGCAAGGTCGTCCTGCACCTCGGGGCGGTGGAGTTCTTCTGGTTCAATCCGGCGGGCAAGGTGGACGCTTATGTCGACGCCCGTCCCGATACCGATCTCTCGGCCGACGCGGGCTACCAGAAGCTCCTCGCCAAGTCCCTCGCCAAGTTGAAGGGCCGCATGGCGCCCTACTGGGCGAACACGAAGCAGGGCCTCACCGAGCTGCTGCCCTACGCGGAGCAGAAGGGCGTCCTGCTGGGCTTCGAGAACCGCGAGGCCTTCGACGAGCTGCCGCTCGACGCCGACCATCCCGACCTGATCGCCGCCATGGCGAAGCCCAATGCCTGCGGCTACTGGCACGACACCGGCCACGCGCAGATCAAGCAGGGCATGTGCCTGCTCAACCACCGCGAGCACCTGGAGAAGAACGCGCCCAACGCCATCGGCTTCCACCTGCATGATGTCAGCAAGGAGGGCCGCGACCACCAGCCCATCGGCTCGGGCAAGATCGACTTTGAGATGGTCAGCAGCTTCTGGCGTCCCGAGCACACGCTCGTCATCGAGCTGAGCCCGCGCCTGACACCCGAGGAAGTGCTGGCGTCGAAAGCGCGGGTCGATGAGCTGGTGGCTGCCCGGTTTGGACGGTAGGGGCGCTTGCCCTCAAGCGCCCGGGCCGTTGGGGGCAACGGCCCCTACCATAAACGCCGCTTGACGGCATCGGTTTCGCCGATGCCCTTGGCGCCTCATGCAATGGATCAAGACCAGCATCGGGCGGCTCCGCGTCATCGGCTTCTGGGAGGGCGTGTCCTTCCTGGTCCTGCTCGGCATCGCGATGCCGTTGAAGTATCTCTATCATGAGCCCGGGGCCGTCCGCGTGGTCGGCATGGCGCACGGCATCCTGTTCATGCTCTATGTGTGGGCGGCGATCCAGGCTGCGCTGGAGCACAACTGGACCTGGAAACGCACGGCGGTCGTGCTGGTCGCGAGCCTGCTGCCGGCCGGGCCGTTCGTGGTGGATGCGAAGATCCTGCGCGAGCCGGCGCGGTAAGATCAGGGCGACTGCGCCCGGTCGACCAGCTCCTGACACAACACGTCAGTGGGCTGCACACCATCGAGGCGAACCTGGGCGATTGCGGCGAACTCGGTCCGCAGGGCCGCCTCGATCTCGCCGCGCAGCTTGCTTTCAAAAAACCGGATGACCTCCAGCTGGCGCAGGGCCACATCGCGGTAGCGACAACCATCGCTCATAAACCGGTTCTTGGTGACCTGATCCTCTGCCATCCGGAGTTTTGCCCGCTCCTCACAAAGGCCGGGCGGTGTATCCAGGTGCACGATGAGGTCGGCACGACGGAAGCGTTCGATCAACCCTTGCCAGCCGCCGACTCCCTCGATCATCCAGCTGGGCCGATCCAACCAGGGTCGCTGCAACGCAAGAAAGCCGGGCTCATCCCGGTATCGCCAGTCGCGTTCCCACGCAATCAGGTCCAGATGGAACACCGGCAAGCCCAGCTTGGCGCCGGCCAGTTCCGCCAGCGTTGATTTTCCGCTGCCGGAGTTGCCCCAGAGGGTGATGCGCTGGCTTGGCATGGGATGACTAACGCGGGGCTTGCACCAGCTCATGGATCCACCGCCGGTGCGGTCCGGAAAGCGTCACTTGGTCCAGCTGCTTCAACGACACCCATTCCAGAGCCTTGTCCTTGGCGATGTGCCTGAGCAGCGGGCCGGTTGGTTTCACGGAGTAGATCGACTCGGTGATCTGGAAGCGCGTGATCGCGCGGCGCTTCACGGCGAGAAGTGACTTTGCCACGGGCTTCACGCCGAGGTCGGCGGCCTCGGGCAGCTCGTGCAGGCCGGCGAGGCGTTTCGCCTTCGCGTGGCCGCGGCGGAGGAGCAGCTTGCCCCGGTGCTCGCACCAGACGCGGGCGACGGTCTTTTGTTCGATGACCTTGGCTTTCAGGCGGGGAAATTTCTCCGGCGTGCCGGCCGCCTGCGCGGCGCAGAATGCGGCGACGGGACAAATCAGACATTGCGGGTTCTGGCGCAGGCAGACCGTCGCACCGAGTTCCATCATCGCCTGGTTGTGCTCGCCGGGGTTGCTGCCGATGACAAGTGCGTCGGCCAATGGGGTGAAATGTTTTACCGCCTCGGTGCCGTCGCGGAAGAGCCGGCCCTCGCCGGCGAGACGGGCAAGAATGCGGACGACATTGCCGTCCACGACGGCGGCGGGTTCGTCGAACGAGATGCTCGTGATGGCGGCGGCGGTGTAGGGGCCGATGCCGGGCAACTCTTGCCACTCGGCTGGCGCGCGGGGCTTGGTCGGTGCCGCCACGTAGGCTTGGGCGAGTCGGTGCAGGTTGCGGGCGCGGGAATAATAACCGAGGCCTTCCCAAAGTTTCATCACCCTGGTCTCGGGGGCGGCGGCGAGGGCGGTGAAGTCCGGGAGTTCGCGCAGCCAGCGGTCGAAGTAGGGGAGGACGGTCGCGACCTGCGTCTGCTGCAACATCAGCTCCGACACGACCGTCTTGTAGAGCGATGGCGCGTCGCGCCACGGCAGCTTCCGCTGGTGCACGCGATACCAGGTGTGAAGCGCCCGCTGGAAGGGAAGTCGCCGAGAGGTGAGCTTTTCGGAATTGGCCACGAAAAACACGAGAAGACACAAAAACCGGGGAAGGGGAACCACTAATGGGATTCATCAAAGGATGAATCCTTCAAGGACAGGCTCCGACTGATCGTCTCCGCCGTTGGGCTTCGTGGGCCGGCTAATCGCCGGCTTTTTAATGGTCTGCGATTAGCAGACCCCGAGGGATTGCTTCGGAGGCGATTAGCCGGAGGGGTGCTCGAAAGTTTCACCCTTGGTGAAACTGATCAGTGGTTTCAAAATCTGTGTTCGGGCGCGATCTGCACTTTTTTGTGTGTTTTTGCGCCTTTTTGTGGCCATCTAAACCCATGCCCAAACGGTTCGACGACGCCGAGGAGAAGCCCAAGGCGATCACCACCTACACCATCAAGCTCGACGACGCGCAGATGGAGAAGCTGCGCGCGGCCGTCGCCCGGAAGAACTGGGAGGAGGTCGAGGTGCCCTATGCGCGTTTCGCCTTCAAGGGCCCGAAGGTCAACGTCACCGCCTACACCAGCGGCAAGGTGGTCGTCGCCGGCAAGGACACCGAGGATTTCGTGCAGAACGTCATCGAGGCCGAGGTCACCGGCGCGCCGAAGCTCGGCTACGACGAGGTGCTGCACCCCGACTGGTATGAGCCCCACGCCGGTCTCGACGAGAGCGGCAAGGGCGATCTCTTCGGCCCGGTCGTGGCCGCCACCGTCATCGCCGGCAAGGAGGCCGTGCTCGCCTGGCAGGCCGCCGGCGTGCGCGACAGCAAGACCGTCGTCGACAGCCAGATCCTCAAGCTTGACGAGCTCATCCGCGCGACGCCGGGCGTCGTGGCCGAGGTGCGTTACATGGAGATGGCGGAATACAACCGGGTGATGGCCCGCCCTTACGCCAGTCTCAACCGCCTGCTCGCGCAGCACCACGCCGATGCGCTCGATGCGGCGTTGAAGCGCAAGTGGGTGCCGCGCGGCCTGCTCGACCAGTTTGCCAAGGAGCCGCTCGTGCAACGCGAGCTGAAGAAGCTCGGCGTCGAGCGTTTCGACCTGGCGATGCGCACGAAGGCGGAGGAGGACCCGGTGGTCGCCGCGGCCTCGATCGTGGCGCGGGCGGAATTCGTCCGGATCATGCGCGACCTGTCGCGCGAGTTCGGCGACAAGCTCCAGAAGGGCGCCGGCGCGCCGGCCAAGGCGCAGGCGCGCGTGCTGATCGACAAGTTCGGCGCCAAGGCGCTCGGCCGCTTCGCCAAGCTGCATTTCCGCACCTGCTACGAGGTCGTCTCCGAGGCCGGCAAGCTCGACGAGCTGCCGCTGCCCGTGCCGAAGGAGCGGACCGAGTGGAAGCGGTGAGGCCCGGCTGACCCCGTCGCATGGCCAAACGCCGGCAACTCCGCGGGTTCGACCTGAAGCAGATCCAAGGCTTCGGGGGCTTGATCGGCGTGGACGAGGCCGGGCGCGGGGCGCTGGCCGGGCCGGTGGTCGCCGCCGCCGTCCTCGTGACGCCGGAGTTCCTCGAGGGCCGCTGGGCCGTGGGCAAGTCCGGGCGGGTCAATGATTCGAAGCAGTTGAGCGCCGCCGACCGCGGCGAGCTTTACGCCGAGTTCGAGGAGCTGGTGGCGCAGGGCCAGATCCACGCCAACTACGGCGCGGCCACCGTGGCCGAGATCGAGACCGTCAACATCCTCGGCGCCACCAAGCTCGCCATGCGCCGGGCGCTCGAGGGCATCTACCCGCCCGACGCCTTTGTCCGGAAGAGCGAGCCCGACCTCTTCGCCAGCGATACCGAGAAGGCGGCGTTCCGGCCGACCGTGTCGGCGCAGATCCTGATCGACGGCCTGCCGCTGCGCAGCTTCCCGTATCCGCACCAGGGCATCGTCAGCGGCGACGGCCGGTCGCTCTGCATCGCGATGGCATCGATCATCGCCAAGGTCACGCGCGACCGCCTGATGGACGAGCTGGACAAGCTGCACCCCGGCTACGGTTTCGCGCAGCACAAGGGTTACGGCACCGAGGAGCACCGCGAGGCCATCCTCAAGCTCGGCCGCAGCGCCGTGCACCGTGACAGCTTCCTCCGCAAGCTCTTCGCCCAGCCCCGCGACCTCGAGGGGCAGATGATCTTGTTTGATTGAGGGGTAGGGCGAATCCTCCGGATGAGCCGCGGCTCGTCGGGGACGACTCGCCCTACCAAAAGGTTGCAGCGCAGGGATTCCTTTGGCCAACTGGGCCCGCATGTCCGGCAAGAAACCCAGTTCGCTCGACAAGGTGCTCGACCGGCTCGACCGGCTCGACGACGCCGGGCTGCGGACGCTCGTCCAGCGGCTGGCCCGCGAGCGCGCGCTGCTCGACACGGTCTTCAACACCCTGCAGGAGGGCGTGCTGGTCATCACCGCCGACGGCGAGATCGACTACGCCAACCACGCCGCGGCGCAGCTCATCGGCTTCAAGGACGAGGCCGGCGCGGAAAAGACGCTCTGGCGCCTCGTGCCCGGCCTGCGGGCCTCGCTCGAGGGCGAGACGGGCGGCGGCCGGAAGAGCGGGCAGCCGGTCGTCACGCGCGAGTTCGAGCTGACCTACCCGGCGCCGCGCGTCGTGCGGCTCTACATGGTGCCGTTCAGCGAGGGCGAGGGCGGGGCGCCGCGCTTCGCCATCATCCTCTCCGACATCACCAGCGAGAAGAAATCCACCGAGGAGCTGATCGAGAACGAGAAGATCTCCTCCATCCTGCTGCTCGCCGCCGGTGTCGCCCACGAGCTGGGCAACCCGCTCAACTCGCTCACCATCCACCTCCAGCTCATCGAGCGGAAGCTCAAGAAGCTGAAGGGCTCGAAGGAGGCCGACTCGCTGGGCGAGTCCATCCGTATCTGCCAGGACGAGGTCACGCGGCTCGACGGCATCATCCGGAATTTCCTTGAGGCCATCCGCCCGCGCCCGCCCGACCTGGCGGAGGTCAACGTCGTCGAGGTCATCGAGGACGTGCTGCGCTTCCAGGGCCGGGAGCTCGCCGACCGCGACCTGACCGTCGAGGCCGAGCTGTCCGCCGGCGCGCCCGTCATCATGGCCGACCGCAACCAGCTCAAGCAGGTCTTCTTCAACCTCGTGAAGAACGCGATGGAGGCGATGCCGGCCGGCGGCAAGCTGGCCATCCGCGTGCGCGCGGACGACGACTCGGTGTTCGTCCGCCTCGCCGACACCGGCGCCGGCATCAGGACCGAGGACCTCGCGAAGCTTTTCTCGCCCTACCACACGACCAAGACGGGCGGCCACGGCCTCGGCCTGATGATCGTGCAGCGCATCATGCGCGACCACGGCGGGCACATCGGCATCGAGAGCAAGGAGGGCGTCGGCACGGTCGTGACGCTGCAGTTTCCCCAGAAGCACCGCCGCGTGCGGATGCTGCCGGGGACCTGAAATGCCAAAAGGCAGGGCGCACCGGCCCGGTGCGCCGTTTGGCGAATGCACACTGCAGGTGGATCGCGGCGGACCGGGCCGGTCCGCCCTACCGGCCAAGGGCTTTTGGGACGCAGCCTAAGTGCAACGGGTGCGGGGCCTTGGGCAAAAAGCGCCGAGCCGGGCTCCCGGCGGTTTTGTAGGCTGTAAGCGTGGCGCTCCGTCCGCCGGTCGGGGGCGGGCGCCGGTTATCCCTCATGCCAGCTTCCACTCCGCATCATCACTCCAAATACGCCTGGTCCCTGATCCACCGGGCGGCGCCGCCGAAGCGGACGGCCGGGGAGCGCGTGGAGGACTTCCGCGAAATCTACAGCGAGTTCGACGAGGCCACGGTGCGCGCGCAGGCCGCGCGTTGCATCCAGTGTCCGAACGCGCTGTGCATGACGGGCTGCCCGCTGGCCAACCGCATCCCGGAGTGGATGGCGCTGACCGCGCAGGGCCTCTTCCTCGAGGCGGCGGCCGTCTCCCGCGCGACGAGCAACATGCCCGAGATCTGCTCGCGGGTCTGCCCGCAGGAAAAACTTTGCGAGGGCGCCTGCATCCTCAACGCCCGCACCGAGCCCGTCGCGATCGGCGCGGTCGAGCGCTTCATCAACGAGTATGCCTTCCGCCACGGCGGCGTGGAGGCCGTGGCGGCGCCGGACAACGGCCGGCGCGTCGCGGTCATCGGCTCCGGCCCGGGCGGCCTCGCCTGTGCCGACGAGCTCGTGCGGCTGGGTTACGGGGTCACCGTCTTCGAGGCGCAGGCCGTGCCCGGTGGGTTGCTGGTCAACGGCATCCCGGCGTTCAAGCTGGAGAAACACATCGTCGAGCGCCGCATCGAGCTGCTGGCGCGCATGGGCGTGGAGTTCCGGCTCGGCGTGCGCGTCGGCTGGGACGTTTCCCTCGAGGGCCTGCGCGACCGCTACGACGCGGTGTTCCTCGGCGTCGGCGCCCAGAAGCCGAAGCCGCTCGGCCTTCCCGGCTCGAACCTGTCCGGGGTCGTGGACGCGCTGCCCTTCCTGATCCAGAAGAACGTCGACTCGCCGCTGATGGCGGGCGAGCCGATCGAGGTGGCCGGCCGGCGCGTGGTGGTGGTCGGCGGCGGCGACACGGCGATGGACTGCCTGCGCACCGCGCTCCGCAGCGGCGCGAGCGAGGCGGTGTGCCTCTACCGGCGCGACCTCGCCAACATGCCCGGCAGCCGCAAGGAATACGCCAACGCCCTCGAGGAGGGCGCGCGCTTCGAGTTTCTCACCAATCCCACCGCCGTGCTCGGCGATGCCGCCGGCCGCGTCACGGGCGTGCGCTGCGTGCGCATGGAGCTCGGGGCGCCCGACGCCTCGGGCCGGCGCTCGCCGCAGGTGGTGCCGGGGTCGGAGCACGACGTGCCCGCCGACCTCGTGCTGGTGGCCTACGGCTTCGACCCCGTGCCGTTCCCGGCGGAGAGCGATTTTGCCAGGGTGGCGACCGACAAGTGGGGCGGGTTCAAGACCGACGCCAACCAGATGACCAGCCTGCCGGGCGTGTTTGCCGGCGGCGATTCCGTGCGCGGGCCGAGCCTCGTGGTGCACGCGGTGCGCGACGCCCGCAAGGCGGCGCAGGGCATCCAACGGCACCTGGGTGGAGGCAAGTCGCGCGCGCCGTTCGCGGGCTAGGGTAGCGGCAGGTGGGGCGCGGGGGCCCCCCCCCGCGGGCAGGCCCCGAGTGGCCAACCCCCGGGGGTGGGGCGACGCGCGCCCCCCCCGCGG
>JAYRDK010000100.1:0-8313 GCA_041909435.1 Lacunisphaera sp. | reverse complement strand
TCAACCTTCATCCCGCCCTTGAGCTTCACCAGCAGGCCGCCGCTGAACCAGGGCTCGAGGCCCTCGACCCAGGCGAGGTTGATGACCTGCTTGCGGTTGGCGCGAAAGAAGCTCTTCGGGTCGAGCCGCTCCTCCATTGCCGTGAGCGAGCGGAAGAGCTGCGGCTTCTGGTCGTCGAAGTGCAGCCGGGTGTAGTTGCCCTCCGACTCGAGCAGCCGGAGGTTCTTCACCGGCACGAACCAGCAGCGGTCGCCTTCGCGGACAAAGACCTTGTCCTCCAGCGTCAGCCGGTGCGTCGCCCCACCCGGCTCGAACGGCGCCGCGCTGCCGCGGGGCCGCAGTTTCTCCAGCGCGGCGACCAGCCGGTTGGGATCGACCGGCTTGAGCAGGTAGTCGAGGGCGCTGAACTCGAACGCCTTCACGGCAAACTCGTCGTAGGCCGTGGTGAAGATCACCTGCGGCAGCGGCGGCTCGAGCCGTTCGAGCAGGCTGAACCCGTCGGCCCCGGGCATCTGCACGTCGAGGAAGAGGAGATCGGGCTTGAGCACGCCGATCCGGGCCAGCGCGTCTTCCACGTCCACGGCCTCGCCCACGATCTCGATGTCGGCATGCGCCGCGAGCAGGCGGCGGAGCTCGTTGCGCGCAAGGCGTTCGTCGTCGACCAGGAGGACCTTCATCGGGCAGGCGGGTTGAGGGGGATCAGGACGTCGGCCGTGACGCAGCCGGGCGGTTCCGCCAGCAGGGTGAGCGCGGCCCGCTCGCCAAAAAGCAGCTTGAGGCGCTCGGAGGCGTTGCGCAGGCCGACGCCGGTGGAGGAACCGGCGCGCGCGGCGGCCGGGCTGACAGGGGCGGAAAGGTCGCCGGGGTTGGTCACGCGGATGTTGAGCGCCGCGCCCTCGAAGCGGGCGGAGATGACCAGCTCGCCGCCCTCGCGGCGCGAGGAGATGCCGTATTTCACGGCGTTCTCCACCAGCGTCTGCAGCAGCATCGGCGGCACGGTCAGCACGCCGGCCCGGACGCTCTCGGCGACATCCCACCGGACCCGCAGGCGGTTCTCATGCCGGATCTGCTCGAGCGCGAGGTAATCCTCGACGATGCGGATCTCCTCCTCGAGTGGCACCGTCTCCTGCTGGCCGGACTGCAGCGAGTAGCGCAGCATGTTGGCGAGGCGCGTCACGGCCTCGCGGGCGCGCGGGGCGTCCTCGTCGATCAGGGCGCGCAGGCTGTTGAGGGAGTTGAAGAGGAAGTGCGGGTTGACCTGGGACTTCAACGCGCGGAGCTCGGCCTCCTTGACGGTCGCCGCAAGCTGGAGCTGCTCGACCTGAAGGCGGTTCAGGCGCTCGAACAAATGGTAGAAAAAATAGATGCACAGCCAGCCCGTCATCATGATGGCCCCATTGACCAGGCTCGAGGTCATCAGCAGCCAGAGGGGATATTTGGTCGGCGGATCGATTCGAAGCAGTCCGAAATCCAAGGCAAAGCCGACCGTCGTCCATATCGCCGACATCGCGAGCGCCAGGCCGAGAATGCGCGGGATGAGCGGCCGCCAGCCCAGGTCCGTCCAGCCCCAACGCGTCAGGTAGATCCGGGCAAAGTGGGTGATCAACAGGCCTTCGGCAACCACCCGCACCAGCGACATGATGATATCCGCCTGCGTGGCCTTGCCAGCCGTGTTCTGGTCCCGGAAAAGCGTGATAAAGACAACCTGCACCACCAGGAAGAAAAGCCAGCCGCCCGCCTGGCCGAGCACATAGAGGCGCTCCTTCGCGCGCTGCAACCGGGCCGAGGTGTCCATCGCGTTGTCCATTTTCACCCGCGAGCGAACCACGCCCGCCGGGGGCACGGCAAGAACGTCCGGGTTGTCCGCGATGCTGGGTTGGGCGACTGACATGGCGGCAGGCTGCCGACGGGCGCGGGGCGGGGCACGCGCCGATTGGACGAGCGGCCCCGCTGCAGGATGAGCGGGTGCGCCCGGGGTTGCCATGCCGCCGGGAACTGTCTTCATGGCGGGACCGATGAACGGCTGGTTCGCCCAAAATACCGATTACCTGCTGTTCCTGTTCCTGGTGGGCAGCCTCTGGCTCGGGCTGGGCCTGTGGCTCCACCGCAGCGGCCGGCTCCCTAACCTGCCCAAGGTCATCTGGCTCCTGCTCGCCGCGGTGGTCATCGGCGGCTGGTGGGGTGTCGACCACGCCGGACGCAATGCCCAGAACAACGTCCGCCGGCAGATCGAACTCCTGGTGCCCTACTACGTCCAGGAGATGCAGCAGCTCGGCCACGACCGCCTCCCCGACAACCCGGCGCCCGGCGATCCGCTGTATGAGCGCCTGATCCAGACCGAGATCAACTGGCTGAGACTCAACCCGGCCATCGCCGACATCTACACCTTCCGCCGGCGGGCCGACGGGGCGATCTTCCTCCTGGTGGACTCGGAGACCGACTACGATCACAACGGCCGCATCGAGGGCGACCGGGAGGCGCGCACGGAACCCGGCGAGGTTTACAACGGGCTGACCCCGGCCTTGTCCCGGGCTTTCCGCGGCGAGTTCATCTTCGACGAGGACGTCGTCGAGGACCGCTGGGGCAAATGGATCAGCGTGTTTGCCCCGCTGCGCACCCCGGCCGGGGCGGTCGAGGCCGTGCTCGGCGTGGATTTTGACGCCGCCCAATGGCTGGAACAGCGCGACCGCGCCCGGCTCATCGCGCTCCTGCGCCTTGGCGCGGCCATCCTGCTGCTGGCCGGGCCGGCCGTGGTCATCGCCATCCTGCGGCACGATCTCCAGCGCCGCCGGAAGGTGGAACAGCAGCTGCGCGACCAGGTGGAGTTGCGCCGCATGATCTTCGACCACGCGCCGGGCGGGATCTCCCTGTCCGATCTGAACCTCCGGCTGGTGGAGGTGAACGACACCTACTGCCGCATGCTCGGCTACAGCCGGGACGAACTGCTGCAGCTCAGCTTTGTCCAGATCACCCACCCGGATGACGTGGAAAAAACCCTGGCCCTGAACCGCCTGATCACCGCGGGCGGAACCCCGGCGGAATCCATCGAGAAACGCTACATTCGCAAGGACGGATCCCTCGTCCACGTGGTGCTGAACGTCGGCCTCATCCGGGACGAACGGGGCGCGCCCAGGTTCTTCGTGGGCCAGGCCACTGACATTACCGAACACCGCCAGATCGAATCCGAGCTGGAGCTGCGGCAGAAGCAGCTCGCGACCGTTCTCGCACACGCCCCGCTCATCCTTTTCTCGGTCGATGCCCGGGGCATCTTCACGCTCGCCGAGGGCGCCGGCCTCGCCGCCATCGGCCGCGAGCCGGGCGATGCCGTGGGCCATTCCATCTTTGACCGTTATGCCGCCCGGCCCGACATCCTCGACGACGTCCGCCGGGCGCTCGCCGGCGAAACCTTCAGCACCCAGCGTGAGATCAGCGGCGTCATTTTCGAGACCCGCTACATTCCGCAGCGTGATCCCGACGGACGCACCGCCGGCATGATCGCCCTCTCCATCGAGGTCACCGACCGCCTGACCGCCGCCCGGGAGCGCGAACTGGCCGAGCTGAAACTGAAGACGGTCCGGCAGTCGGAAATCCTGGGCGCCCGCGTCGGCGAGGTGGCGCACGATTTCAACAACCTGCTCACCGCGATCCTCGGCAACGCCAACCTCGCCCGCCTCACGCTGCCGCCCGCCTCGCCCGCCGCCGGCCAGCTGGAGCAGATCGAGCAGGTCGCCCAGAAGGCCGCCCGGATGTGCCAGCAGCTTCTCGCCGACGCCGGCCGCCAGGCGACGCCGAACGCCAGCCTGTCGGCCCCGGCGCCCTCTCCGCGGGCCACCCCGCCCGCCCGCACCTGGCGCGGCAGTGGCGCCGTCCTCATCGTCGACGATGAGCAGACCGTGCGCGCCACCGCCGCCCAGATGATCGCCTTTTACGGGTTTACCGTGAAACAGGCCGAGTCCGGCCAGCAAGCCCTCGACTTCCTGCGCCAGCGCGGCAGCCGCTTCGACCTCGTGCTGCTGGACCTGACCATGCCGGGCATGGACGGCTACGCGACCTTCACCGCCATCCGCCAGCTCCAGCCCGACCAGCGCATCGTCATCTTCAGCGGCTACAGCGCCCAGGACGCCAAGCAGCGGTTCGCCGGCCAGAACCTCAACGGCTTCCTCCAGAAACCCTTCAGCGCCGACTCGCTCCGCGACGTGCTGCGCGAGGCCACCCTGAACTGACCCGCGCATGAAGTTCTCGGTCGTCGTCGTCGGCAGCTTTGTCCAGGACCTGGCCTTCTACACGAAGGTCTTCCCGCGGCCGGGCGAGACCGTCGTCGGCGATTTCCGGCCCGGCCCCGGCGGCAAGGGCTTCAACCAGGCCGTCGCAGCCGCGCGCGCGGGCATCCCCACCCAGTTCATCGGCGCCGTCGGGCCCGACGGCGCCGCCGCGCGCGCCCGGCTCTTCGCCCGCGACGCCGGCCTTCACGTCCATCTGGTCGAGAAACCCAAGCACGCGACGGGCGCCGCCGCCATCACCGT
Source organism: Lacunisphaera sp. (assembly GCA_041909435.1). GTDB lineage: Bacteria > Verrucomicrobiota > Verrucomicrobiia > Opitutales > Opitutaceae > Lacunisphaera. The sequence goes on along the minus strand of JAYRDK010000100.1, from coordinate 3,790 downwards.
CAATGGCGCCGGCCAGAACCACATCATCATCTCCCTCGGCGCCAACCTCGGCCTCAAGCCGCGCGACATCCCCGGACCGCTGCTCGCGCCCGCCCAGGTCGTCGTCTGCCAGGGCGAGTCCGACTACGCCACCGTCGGCTGGGTGCTGCGCACCGCCCGCCGCAACGGCGCCATCACCGTCCTCAACCCCGCGCCAATGCGTCCGGAATTCGACCCCGCCGTGCTCCGCCACGCCGAGGTGTTGATCCCCAACGAGAGCGAGTTCACCGCGCTGGTGAAACAGTGTCCGTCCTGCGCCGCGCTGCTGCGCACCGCGCCCTACGGCGCCGGCGGCGAGTTTACCGAAACCACCCTGCACGCGCTCAGCGCCGAGGCCCTGCACCGCCTCTGCCGCTGCCTGCAGGTGCCCGTGGTCATCGTCACCCTCGGCGCCCGCGGCTGCTTCGTCTCCCAGCCCGACGTCTACCTGCGCATCCATGCCCACGACGTCGAGGTCGTCGACACGGCCGGCGCCGGCGACGCCTTCGTCGGCGGCTTCGCGGCCGGGCTGGTGAAATTCCGGCACAACATCTTCGAGGCCGCCCACTACGCCAGCGCGGTCGCCGCCCTCTCCGTCATGCAGCCCGGCACCGCGCCTTCCATGCCCATCGCGCGGGAGATCGCCCGCTTCCTGAAGAAGCGCGACCACAAGTAACGGGGCTCTCGTCGCCGGGCCGTTGACAAACCCCGCGGACGCCGGCCAGCGTCGATGCACCCTATGCTGACCATCCTTCGCCCCGCGCGAGCGGTGCTAATCGCCTGCTGCCTGCCCGCCGCCCTGCTCGCGGAAAAACCCTTCGCCTTCGCCGACACCCCCGGCCAGCTGCCGAAGACCGTCGTCCCGCGCCACTACACGCTGCGCATTCAGCCCGACCTCGAACAGCGCACCACCACCGGCACGACCACCATCGAGCTGGAGGTGCTCTCGCCCGTCACCGAGCTGGTGCTCAACGCCAACGATCTGAACATCGACTCCGCCGTCCTCCACGATGATCCCGCCGCGCCGCGCCCGCTGACCCCGCGCCTCGACCCCGCAAAGCAGACCCTGACGCTGCCCGTCGCCCTCGCCGCCGGCCGCCACACCGTCACGATCGCGTATCGCGGCAAGATCGGCACGCAAGCCGAGGGTTTCTTCGTCGACAAATATCCCACCCCTTCCGGCGACAAGCTCATGCTTGGCACGCAGTTTGAGCCGACCGACGCCCGCCGCGTCTTCCCCTGCTGGGACGAGCCCGTCTACCGCGCCACCTACGACATCACGCTCGTCGTGCGCGAGAATCTCATGGCCGTCACCAACATGCCGGCCGTGGGCGAGAAATCCCTCGGCAACGGCTGGAAGGAGGTCGCCTTCGCCCGCACGCCCGCGATGTCCAGCTACCTGGTCGCGCTCTACGCCGGCGAGTTCGAGACGCTCGAAGGCGAGCAGGACGGCGTGCAACTCCGCATCATCACCACCGAGGGCAAGCGCGCCACCGCCGCCTATGCCCTCGAGTCCACCAAGCGCCTGCTCGCCTACTACAACGAGTATTTCGGCACGCCCTACCCGCTGCCCAAGCTCGACCAGATCGCCGTGCCCAACGCCTTCGCCACCTTCGGCGCGATGGAGAACTGGGGCGCCATCACCTACATCGACACCGCCCTGCTCTTCGACCCCGCCACCAGCTCGCAGGCGAACCGCGAGGCCGTGTTCGAAGTCATCGCCCACGAGGTCGCACACCAGTGGTTCGGCGACCTCGTCACCATGGCGTGGTGGGACAACCTCTGGCTCAACGAGGGCTTCGCCTCCTGGATGGGCACCAAGGCCAGCGACGCGCTCAATCCCGACTGGCAGCTTTGGGTCCGCGCCAGCGAGGCGAAGGAGGGCGCCCTCGCCCTCGACGCCCGCAAGACGACCCACCCGATCCAACAGCCCATCGCCAACGAGAGCCAGGCCAACGACGCCTTCGACACCATTTCCTACCAGAAGGGCCAGGGCTTCCTCCGCATGCTCGAGGCCTACCTCGGCGAGGACGCCTTCCGCGCCGGCCTCCGCCTCTACATGCAGCGGCACAAGTATTCCAACACCACCACCGCCGATCTCTGGGCCGCCCTCGGCGCGGCCTCCGGCAAGCCCGTGGTCGAGCTCGCCGCCGGCTGGACCGAGCAGCCCGGCTTCCCCGTCGTGTTCGTCTCCGCCGCCGGCGAGGGCGCCAGCCGCACCCTCCGCCTTGAGCAATCGCGCTTCACCGTCAACGACCCCGGCGCCTCGCCGCTCACCTGGAAGGTCCCGGTGACGCTCGCCAACACCGCCAGCCTCGCCACCCCCACCGTCACGCTGCTGGAAAAACAGCCCGTCACCGTGCCCTGGCCCACCGGCCCCGGCACCGCCAAGGCCAATGTGGGCAACACCGGCTTCTACCGCGTGCTCTACGACGACGCGCTCACCGACGCGCTGCGCCGCGAGATCAACCGCCTGCCCCCCACCGACCAGCTCAACCTGCTGGGCGACACCTGGGCCCTGAACGAGGCCGGCCGCCAGTCGGCCACCGCCTGGCTCGGCCTGGCGGAGCAACTCCGCGCCAGCCCGAGCCAGCCAGTCTGGGAACACCTGCTCGGCAAGATCGGCCTGATCGACCGCCTGCAGCTCAACCAGCCCGGCCGCCGCGCCTTCCATGCCTGGGCGGCCCAGCTGCTGGCGCCAGCCCTGGCCCGGATCGGGTGGGAGGCCCGGCCCGACGAGTCGCCGCTCGACGCGGCCCTCCGGCCCAAGCTCATCGCCGCGCTCGGCACCTATGGCGATCGCGCCGTGATCGACGAGTGCACGCGCCGCTGGACCGCCTTTCTGGCCGATCCTGCCAGCCTGCCCGGCAACCTGCGGGCCCCCGTGCTCGCCGTGGTCGGCCGCTACGCCACGCGCGAAACCTACGACCAGCTGCACGCACTGGCCAAGGGCGCCAAGACCACGCAGGAAAAGCGCCGCGCCTATGCCGCCATGCAGGCCGCGCTCGATCCGGCCCTCGCCGCCGAGACCCTGGCCCTGACGCTCGGCAACGAACTCTCCACCTCCGAGGCCGCGCGCAACGTCGCGCTCGTCGCCGCCAACGAGCACCCCGATCTCGCCTGGGAATTCGCCAAGGCCAACACCGATGCGCTGCTGCAGCGCACGACCTTCTTCGGCCGCAACGTCTACCTGCCCGGCATCGCCCAGGCCTCAACCGACGCCGCCCGCGCCACCGAGCTCGAGGAACTGGTGCGCGCCAAGCTGCCGGCCGACGCCTTCGCCGAGGCCGCCAAGGGCGCCGACCTGATCCGCCTGCGCGCCCTGATGAAAAAGCGCGAACTCCCGGCCATCGACGCGTGGATCAGGGAACGCGTGAAGCTGCCCGAATAAGGCCGTGCTCATGGTCCGGTTGCGCGCCAAGCTCTACCAGGTTGCGCTCGTCCGCTGGGCCGACGTGCCGAAGGCGGCCGTGGACAAGCTCAAGCTCACGCCGGCCGACATCAAGGGCGCGAGCAAGGGTTGGAACGCCGTGCTGCGCTTCAACGACGACCTTGACCGCGTCACGCTCTTCAACAGCCGCCGGCGCGGCCACTACAAGGTCGCCTTCAAGGTCGAGCTCCTGCAGGCCGCCGGCGTGGACACGGGCGACACCGTCGAGTTCACGCTCGAGCGCGACGCCGCCTCGCGCGAGCCCGACCTGCCGGCGGAGATGGCTCGCGTGTTCCGCACCCGGCCGGAACTGCGCGAGCGCTGGGCGAAGCACAGCGTGGC
>JAYRDK010000099.1:0-9122 GCA_041909435.1 Lacunisphaera sp. | reverse complement strand
TCAACGACATCTGGGGCGTCCGCCGCGGACGCAGCCTGCTCGCCCGCATCATCTATTACTGGAGCGTCATCACCCTCGGCGCCCTGCTCTTCTTCACCTCGCTCACCCTGCTTTCCGCCGGCGCGTTCATGAACGTCTTCTTCGAGAAGATCCCGCTCGGCGCCCAGCTGAAGAGCCTGTTCGTCTGGATGCTGCCGTCGGGCTCGGTCCTCCTGCTCGTCTTCATCCTCACGCTGTTCTACCGGCTCGTGCCGCACACGCGCGTCCGCTGGGCGGCCGCGCTGCTCGGCGCCGTCATCGTCACCGCCCTGCTCTTCCTCAACAACTACCTCGCGTTCCTCTACTTCAAGCGCGTCGTCCTCTCGAAGAGCCTCTACGGCTCGGTCAGCATCATGCCGATCCTGATGATCGGCCTCTACATCTTCTGGTTCTTCGTGCTGGTCGGCGGCCAGATCACCTACGCCGTGCAGAACGTCCGCTACCGCAGCAGCCAGACCGCCTGGCACAGCCTCAACCACGTCACCCGCGAGAGCATGTCGCTCGTCGTGCTCCTGCTCATCGCCCGCCGCTTCAAGGTCGCCGCCCCGGCCTACTCCGTCAGCGAGCTGGCCGCGCTCATCCGCGTGCCGTCGCAGATCCTCAACGAAAGCCTCAACCGCCTCAGCGACATCCGGCTCATCACCGAGCTGCCCCCCGCCGAGGGCGCCGACCCGAACGACTTCCGCTACCAGCCGGCGCGCCCGCTCAGCCAGATCACGCTCGAGGAGTTCCGCCGCGAGTTTGAGAACTACGGCGAGGCCCCCACCGCCGGCCTGCTCGACAACGTCGACCCCGTCCTCGCCCTTTACCACCAGCGTCTCGCCGAGGCCCTCCCGGCCGCCCTGGGCGGCCGGACGCTGGACGAGCTGATCGACGACCTGCAGCCCAGCCAGACCTACGCCCCCTTCCCGGTGAAGGGCCCGGCCTGAGCGGCGGAGCGCGCCCGCGCCCGTTTTGCTCGTAAAACCCGCCCGGCAACCCGCCCGGCCCGGGGCCGCTTCGCCTGTTGACAGCGCACCCTCGGTTTCCAAGCGTCTGCCCCTTTCCCCCATGATTTCCTGGATCCAACGCTACTTTCAGAAGCACTTCCGCCTCGTTTTCGCCATCATCCTGATCGCCGTGGCCGTGCCCATGGTGTTCATCTACAGCGCCTCCGGCGGCACGGGCGGCGACCGCAGCGGCAAGCTGCTCGAGCGCTCCTTCTTCGGCTACAACCTCGGCAACGCCGAGCAGACCCGCCGCATCTTCTCCGACGCGACCTGGAGCATCCGCCTCAAGGCCGGCTACGACGCCCTCCAGGGCGACCAGGTCCAGCAATACGCCCTCCAGCGCATCGCCGGCCTCGCCCTCGCCGACCAGCTCCACCTGCCCGTGCCGACCGCCGACCAGGTCGCCAAGGTCATCACCACCCTCCGCGCCTTCCAGAACGAGCAGGGCCAGTTCGACCAGGCCCGCTATACCCAGTTCGGCGACTCCCTCAAGACCCGCACCGATCTCACCGGCGCCGACGTCAACCGCATCCTCCGCGACGACCTCCGTCTCGAGGCGCTCGGCAAGCTCGTCGGCGGCCCGGGCTACGTCCTGCCCCACGACATCAAGCAGCAGCTGAGCCTCGCGGACTCCGTCTGGACCGTGCAGGTCGCCTCGCTCGATTACGCCGCGTTCAGCCCGGCGCTCAACCCGACCGAGGACACGCTGAAAAAATTCCATGAGGAAAACGCCTTCCGTTACGACGTGCCGGCCCGGCCGCGCCTGAGCATCGTGGAGTTCAAGGGAGCCGAGTTCATCCCGCCGGTCGCCCCGACCGAGGCCGAGCTCCGCGCCTACTACGACGCCAACCCGGCCCGTTTCCCCGCGCCGCCCGACGCGGAGAAAAAGGACGACAAGTCCGCGCTCACGCCGGCCGCGCCCGTCGACAATTTCCCGAAGGTCCGCCCGCAGGTCGAGGCCGCCCTCAAGAGCGCCGTCGGCGCCCGCGGCGCCTCCAAGGCCGCCAACGACCTCGCCACCGCCCTTTTCGAGCGCAAGCTCGCCCCGAACACCGCCGAGCTGGCCGCCTTCCTCGCCGAGCAGCGCCGCCCGGCCCGGGCCGTCGCCCCGTTCACGCCGGACAATCCGCCGGCCGACATGCCCTGGCTCGCGAATTACACCGACCAGATCGCCCGCCTGAGCGAACAGCGCCACTTCTCCGACCCGCTGCCCAGCACCGACAGCTTCGTGATTCTCCTCTGGAACGAGAACCTGCCCGGCTACAAGCCGCTCTTCGCCGAGGTCCGCGACCGCGTGCTGGCCGACTACAAGGAGACCGAGAAGCGCAAGCTCTTCATCGCGCGCGGCCAGGCCCTGCGCACCCAGCTCCAGGCCGCCGGCGCGAACTTCGGGACCGCCGCCGCCGCCGAGAAGCTCGACGTCAAGACCTTCGCCAATTTCACCCTCCGCCAGCCCCCGCAGGACATCCCTTACGCGGCCTTCAGCGCCATGCAGAACCTCGAGGCCGGCCAGGTCGCCGAGATGATCGCGGAAGCCACGAAGGGCTACCTGGTTTATGCCCAGGAAAAGAAGCTGCCCGATCTCTCCCCCACCAACCCGCGCTACACCGAGCTCCAGCAGCAGATGATGCTCCGCACCTCGGCCAACAACAGCAGCGCCTACCTCGCGGAACTGGTGGAACGCGAACTGAAGAAATCCGAGCCCGCGGCCCCCTGACCCCGCTCCGGACCCCGGCGCGCCGCTCATCCTGTCATAACGCCGCCTGCCCATTCCTCTCGTGCCACCGCCCCCGCGGTGGCATTTTCTTTCCTGAAACCACCCGGGTATGGGCACCGTCACAAAAAGCTTAAACTTTTGACCATTTTCGCGTGTTCTACCGCTGTCCCCGCCTCCCTATTCTCATGATCATGATCCCCCGCCGTCTCACCGCCGCCTTGCTGGCCGCTTCCATCGCCTGCTCGGCCGCTTTCGCCCAAGACAGCGCCGCCCCCGCCGGTCCCGAGCTCACCCTCGAGCAGTGCATCAACCGCGCCCTGGCGCGGAATTTCAGCCTCGAGATCGGCCGCTACGCCCCCGAGATCGCCAAGGACGGCATCGAGATCGCCAAGGGCGGCTACCAACCCCAGCTCTCCGTCACCGGCGCCACCGGCGGGAACAGCAGCCCCGGCTTCGACAGCCGCTCTTCGAACCTGCGCGTCGGCGTCACCCAGGAACTCTACACCGGCACCACCCTCAGCGCCAGCAGCCGCCTCGACCGCAGCTCCTCCGACCCCTTCACCGTCGGCTCCCTGAATCCCGCCTACGACGCCGACCTGACCCTCTCCGCCCGCCAGTCCCTGCTCCGCGGCCTCGGCTCCGAGGTCAACCGCGCCAGCCTCAACCGCGCCAAGATCGGCCTCGACCGCGCCAACCTTGACTACAAGGCCACCGCCCTCGACGTCATCCAGGACACCGAGAACGCCTACTACAACCTCGCCTTCGCCCGCGAGCAGCTGGCGGTCCGCAACTTCTCCTACGCCCTGGCCCAGCGCCTTTTTGACGAGGCCAAGATCCGCCGCGACACCGGCGTCGCCACGAACCTCGACGTCCTCCAGGCCGAGGTCGGCGTGGCCAACGCCCGCCGCAACGTCATCCTCGCCGAGCAGTCCGTGAAGGACCGCCAGGAGGCCCTGCTCGCCCTCATCGGCCAGTTCGAGCTCGATACCGCCCTCGGCACCGTGCGTTTCGCCGAGGTCAGCCCGGCCACCCCCGTCTTCGCCTCCTCCTACCAGATGGCGAAGCAGAACCAGCCCGACTACCTTTCCTCCCTCGCCGCCATCGAGCAACTCAAGCTCGACCTCAAGGTCGCCAAGGACGACAGCAAGCCCGACCTCACCGTCGGCGCCGCCCTCGGCCTCAGCGGCACCAACGGCAGCGGCAAGGACGCCTTTGGCGACGCGCTCGACCGGCAGAACCACTCCTGGCAGGTGGACTTCGCCTTCAATTATCCCTGGGGCCAGACCTCCGGCAAGGCCCGCTACCGCCAGAGCCTCGCCGGCCTCAGCCGCGAGCAGGTCCGCCTGAAGCAGATCGAGCAGAACATCGAGCTCCAGGTTCGCAGCGCCGTCCGCTCGGTCGAGACGAACCTCGAAAGCGTCAAGATCGCCACGCTCGCCGCCAAGCTCAGCGAGCAGCAATACGAGCTCGAGAAGGCCAAGTTCGACGCCGGCCAGTCCACCAGCCGCCGCGTGCTGGAGGCGCAGAACGACCTCGAAGCCGCCCGCGTGAACGAGCTCCAGGCCAAGGTCAGCCTGCAGGGCGCCATCTCCACGCTCCACCGCGTCGAGGGCAGCTCGCTGCAGCGCTACTCGGTGAACCTGCCGTAAGGGGGGCCGGCGTAACGCATCCGGACTGTGGGTGGCGCGCTGGCGCGCCACGTCGCGTGCAAGCACGCAACCTACATCATCCGCCCGCGTTTCATCCTTTCGGCCTACGACTCCACCCTTGTCGCCCCCCGGCGACCGGGGTTTTCTTTTGGCACCCCACGGTCATGCAGTTCAAGACCATCATCGAGCCGTTTCGCATCAAGACGGTCGAACCCATCCGGTTCACCACGCGCGAACAGCGCGTCGCCGCCCTGACGGCCGCCAACCACAACCTGTTTCTCCTCAAGGCCGAGGATGTCATCATCGACCTGCTGACCGACTCCGGCACCGGCGCCATGTCCGCCGCCCAGTGGTCCGGCATGATGTCCGGCGACGAGTCCTACGCCGGCGCCCGGTCGTTCTTCCGTTTTGAGTCCGCCGTGCGCAACGTCACGGGCTACCGCCATATCATCCCGACGCACCAGGGCCGCGCGGCCGAGCGCATCCTGTTCACGAGCGCCTGCCAGGCCGGTGACATCGTCCCGAACAACACGCATTTCGACACCACGCGGGCCAACCTCGAGGCCGTCGGCGTCACCGCGCTCGACCTGCGCTGCCCCGAGGCGACCCAGCCTTCGCTCGTGGCTCCCTTCAAGGGCAACATCGACCTCGTCGCGCTGGAGCGCTGCCTGACGGAAAACAAGGGCCGCGTGCCGTTCGCGATGATCACCATCACGAACAACTCCGGCGGCGGCCAGCCGGTCAGCCTCGCCAACCTCCACGCCGCCTCGGCGCTGTGCAAGGCGCACGGCGTGCCGCTCATCCTCGACGCCTGCCGCTTCGCCGAGAACGCGTGGTTCATCAAACAGCGCGAGCCCGGCCAGGCCAACCGCACGCCCGCCGCCATCGCCCGCGAGGTGTTCGACCTCGCCGACGGCTGCACCATGTCGGCCAAGAAGGACGGCCTCGTGAACATCGGCGGCTTCCTCGCGCTGAACAACGACGCCCTTGCCGCCAAGTGCCGCAACAACCTCATCCTGACCGAGGGCTTCCCGACCTACGGCGGCCTCGCCGGCTACGACCTCGAGGCGCTCGCCGTCGGCATCAAGGAGGTGCTCGACGAGGATTACCTGCGCTACCGCATCGCCTCCGTGGCCTACCTCGGCGACAAACTCACCGCCGCCGGCGTCCCGATCGTCCAGCCGCCCGGCGGCCACGCCATCTACATCGACGCCAAGGCGATGCTGCCGCACATCCCGCCGGGCCAATATCCCGCCTGGGCCCTGTCGCTCGCCCTCTATCTTGAGGGCGGCGTGCGCTCGGTGGAGATCGGCTCGGTGATGTTCGGCCGCCAGCCCGACGGCACGGAGAAGGCCGCGCCGATGGAACTCGTGCGCCTCGCCTTCCCCCGCCGTGTCTACACCCAGAGCCACGTGGACTATCTCGCCGAGGTCATCCTGCACGTCCACGGCCTGCGCGACCGGCTCCGGGGCGTCGCCATCACCGCAGCCCCGGAACAACTCCGCCATTTCACCGCGCAATTCGCCCCCGTCGGCGGCCGGCTTTTGGTGGACTAATTGCGCCGGCCACTTTTGCTGGCCGGGTGAAACCCGAGTTCAAATACGGCCTGATCAACGGTGCGGGCATCTGCCTGTGGATCGCGCTGGAATACCTGCTCGGTTTCCACACCACGCGGCCGGAGATCGGGAGCTACACCGGCCTGCTGTCCAACCTGGTGCCGCTGACCGTGCTGTTCCTGCTGCTGCGGAAAAAGCGCGCCGCCATCTACGACGGCCGGCTCACCCTCGGCGCGGGCATCTGGTCCGGCCTCCTGGCGTCGTTCGTCGCCTCGCTCGTGGTTTACAGCTTTCTCGTCAGCTACACGCACTTCGTCAATCCGACCTGGGTCGATTACGCGCTGGAAACCAAGGTCGCGCAACAACGCGCCGCCGGCGTTTCGGAAGCGGCCATCCAGGAAAGCATCACCTTCACCCGCAACGCCTACACGCCCGCGGGCATGATCACCTCGATCATCGTCGGACTGACGCTCATGGGCGGGATTTTCTCCCTCGTCCTCACCCTGCTGGTGCGCTCCCTGCCGCACCGGCCGGATTAGGGGTTTGGGTGGGCCAGCGAGCTCGCTCGCGCCCGACCTGCGCCCGCAAGCGGGCCGCCTACTCGAACAGGTCCGCGGCCTGCGCGGTCGCGGCCGGCACCTGCCGGTGCGCGGGCAGCTGGGTCTTGAACCAGGTGCGCTGCTTCTTCACCAGCGCGCGGGTGTTCCGGCTGATGGCGCCGGCCAGCTCCGGCTCCATCAGCCGGCCCTCGATGAAATCGACCGTCTCGCGATAACCGATGGCACCGGCCGCGCTCGGGTTTTCCTTGAGCCCCTGCGCCAGCAAACCGCGCACCTCGGCCACCAGCCCGGCGGCGAGCATCGCACCCACCCGCTGCTCGATGCGCTGATCCAAGTCGGCCGGCTCACGCACCAGCTCGCAAAGCTGGACGGCGCAATCGGCGAAAGGCGCGGGCTGCGCGTCAAAATCCGCCTGCAGCGCCGCCAGCGTGCGCCCCGAGGCCCGGCAGCGCTCCAGCGCCCGCAGCACGCGGCGCGGGTTCTGCACGTCGAGCGCGCCCAGCCCCGCCGGGTTGAGCTGCTGCAACTCGGCCACGAGCGCGGCGAGCCCCCCCGTCGCTTCCAGCCGGGTCCGCAACTCCGCCCGCAGCTCGGGCGGCACCGCGACCTCGTCGGCCACCGGGGCGAAGAATGACTTGAGATAAAACCCGCTGCCGCCGGTCACGAGCACCCGCCGGCCCCGGGCCAGGATGCCGTCGATCGCCACCCGGGCCTTGGCCACGTAATGCGTCACATCCATCCGTTCCCGCAGGTCGCAGATGTCGATCAGGTGGTGTGGCACCCGGGCCAGCTCCGCCTTGGTCGGCTTCGCCGTGCCGAGGTCGGCGCCGCGATAGAAGAGCAGCGAGTCGCACGACACGATCTCGGCGCCGTTGGCCTCCGCCCAGCGGAGCGCCAGCTCGGTTTTGCCGACGGCGGTGCAACCGGTCAGGACGTGGAGGGTGCGCGACATGCCTCCATGGAGGCGGCGCGCCGAATCGTTGCAAAACTACTTTTGCCAAATCGTCACTAAATCGACTCACTCCCGGTCCCCGTCCCCCTTGAAAGCCCGGTTCATCTTCAATCCCTACTCCGGCAGCAACCGGCGCAACCCCTACCTGCGCGACCGGGCCGCCGCCTTCATCAAGGAGCGCGGCCTCGACGCCACCGTGGTCGACACCCTGCGGCCGCGCCACGCCACCGAGCTGGCGGCGCAGGCCGTGGCCGACGGCTGCGAGCTGGTCGTCGCCATCGGCGGCGACGGCACGATGAACGAGGTGGCCACGGCCCTCGTGGACACGCCGGCGGTCTTCGGCCTCATCCCCTGCGGCTCGGGCAACGGTCTCGGCCGCCACGTCGGCATCCGCAAGCCCGGTGACGGCGCCTTCCGCACGCTGCTGGAGGGCCGGCCGATGCCCATCGACACCGGCCTGGTCAACGACTTTGCCTTCTTCAACGCCATGGGTCTCGGCTTCGAGGCCGACATTGCCGTGCGGTTCAGCCGCCAGACCCGCCGCGGCCTCGCCGGCTACATCCGGGTCGGCCTGCCGTCCTTTTTCGCGCACCAACCGGAGACCGTGAAAGTGCGCTATGCCGGCCGCATGGCCCACCTCGAGGCCTTCACCCTCGCGGTCATGAACTCCGACCAATACGGCAACGACGCCCGCGTGGCGCCCGGGGCCAAGCTTGACGACGGCCAGTTTGAGCTGATCAGCCTGCCGCAGGTCGGCTTTTTCGAGGCCTGCGGCATGCTTTACCGGCTGGGCACCGACACCTTCGACCAGGTCAAGGCCGTCACGCGCTTCAGCGGCGCGGAGTTCACCATCGAGCGCACCAAGCCCGGCTGGATCCACACCGACGGCGAACCGCGGGCCACGACCGCCCGGCTGGAAATCAGCCTCAAGCCCAAGAGCCTGCGGATCATGGTGCCGATGGTTTGATCGCAGGTGGCCCGCTTGCACGCCACCTTCACCGCCGGAAAGCCCGGTTCTACTTGAACGGCACCACGCTGCCGTCGGCCAGCACGATGCGGTTGCGCCCGCCCTTCTTGGCGGCGTAGAGCGCCTTGTCGGCCACCTCCACCAGGTCGAGGGCGCTGGTGGCGTCGCCGATGCTCGTGGCCACACCCGCGCTCAGCGTGACATCGACGGTGAGGTTCTTGCTCTCCACGAAACAGGGGGTCTCGGCCAGCAGGATCCCCAGCCGCTTGATGTGCTCGGCGGCATTCCGGGCGTCGGTCTCGATCATGATCAGGGCGAATTCCTCGCCGCCGTAGCGGGCCACGCGGTCGACGTTGCGCACCTGGCCCGCGAGCAGGCTGGCCACGTGGCGCAGCACCTCGTCGCCCACCTGGTGGCCGTGCGTGTCGTTGATCTTCTTGAAATGGTCGATGTCCACCATCACGAGCGCGAACGGCCGCTTGAACCGCACGGTGCGGTCCCACTCCTCGTTGAGGATGCGGGAGAACTCGCGGCGGTTGAGCAGCTTGGTGAGCTCGTCGCGCTGCGCCAGCTGGCGCAGCTGGCTGAGCGTCTCGCCGAGCTTCAGCGCGTAGCGGATGGAGCGCTCGAGCAGGCGGGGGTTGAGCGTGGCCTTGACGAGGTAGTCGACCGCGCCCGCCTCCATGGCGGCGA
>JAYRDK010000098.1:0-9148 GCA_041909435.1 Lacunisphaera sp. | reverse complement strand
TGGGCTTGGTCCGGAAAATCCCGGACACCGGCCAGACGACCGGCACCCTATCCAAAAGTGCCCGCGGCGGTATGGGCCGAAAGGCGAAGTCGCCGGCACAGCGCCGTGTTGGCGAACCGATACAGATTGGCGGTTCCCCGGCTTGTGTCGGGGCCGGACCCGGACAAGGCTGCCGTCGGTCTCCCTTCTCCGTCGCCCATGAACACCCTCACTCCCCTCAGCCGCCGGCAGTGGCTGATCCACGGCGGAGCCACCCTCGCGGGGCTCGCCTTGTCGTCCCGTTTCCTGAATTTTGAGGCGCAGGCGCAGATGACGCCGGAGCGACTGGCCGCCACCGCCGCGGTGAAGGCCCGGCTCTCGCTCAACGAAAATCCCTTTGGCCCCTCCCCGGCGGCGATGGCGGCCATTACCGGCAGCCTCGCGGCGGGCAAGGCCTGCCGCTATCCTTATGGCGAGGCGGGCGAACTGATCGAGCTCATCGCCCGGAAGGAAGGCGTGCCGGCCGATCACATCGTGCTCGGCGCCGGCTCAGGCGAGCTGCTGGAGAAGGCCGGCATTCATTTCGGCCTGGCCCGGGGCACGGCGGTTTATGCCGCGCCCGGCTATCTGCAGCTGCCGCGCGCGCTCGAGGCCGCGGGTGGCACCGCAGTGCCCGTGCCGGTCAATGCGAGGCTCGAGCACGACCTCGTGGCCATGGCGGCGAAAACCAACGAACCCAACACCATCGTCTACCTCGCCAATCCCAACAACCCGACCGGCACGGTCGTGGATAGCGGGACGCTGCGCGAATTCGTCAAGGCGGTGACGCCCCGGGCCTTTGTCTTCCTGGACGAGGCCTATCTCGACATCGCCGACGACTATGCCGGCCGCACGCTGGTGGGGCTGGTGCGGGACACGCCGAACCTGCTCGTCGCGCGCACGTTTTCCAAGATCTACGGCCTGGCCGGCATGCGCATCGGCTACGGGGTGACGTCGCCGCAGTTTGCCGCCACGCTGCGCCGCTACGGACCGGCCTCGCTGGGTTTCCCGGCGGTCATGGCCGCCATCGCCAGCCTGAAGGACGAGGGTTATGTCGCCGCGACGCGGGCGAAGATCCTGGCCGAGAAGGAGAAACTGCTGGCGCTGCTGCGCGAGCTCGGCCGGCCCTATGCCGATTCGCAGACCAACTTCGTGTTCTTTCAGACGGGTCGGCCGCACGCGGAGGTCGCGGCCGCGATGTTGAAGGAAAGCGTTTCGATCGCGCGGGCCTTCCCGCCGATGACGGACTGGGCGCGTCTCACGATCGGCCTGCCGGAGGAAAACACGCTCGCCCGCGCGGCGCTGCGGAAGGTGCTGGCATAAAAAAGGCCGCGGCGTGAGCCGCGGCCTTGGACAGGAGGAAGCGCCGAGGGCTTAGCCCTTCTGCAGCTGGTGCGGGGCCACGTCGGCATCCTTCGGGTTGAGCGGGATGCGCATGCCGTAGAAGCTGCGATAGACGAACACCAGCGCGACGACGAAGATCACGGCGCCGAGCGTGTGCTTCAGGGTGTCGGGCATCTTGACCGCGATCTCGACGGCGAGCAGGCCGAAGAGCGTCGTGAACTTGATGACCGGGTTCAGCGCGACGGACGAGGTGTCCTTGAACGGGTCGCCCACGGTGTCGCCGACGACAGTTGCGGCGTGCAGCGGGGTGTTCTTGGCCTTGAGGTCGACCTCGACGATCTTCTTGGCGTTGTCCCACGCGCCGCCGGCGTTGGCCATGAAGATGGCCTGGAAGAGGCCGAAGAAGGCCATGCCGACGAGGTAGCCGATGAAGAAGAACGGGTCGAAGAACGCCAGCGCGAGCGAGAAGCAGAAGATGACCACGAAGATGTTCACCATGCCCTTCTGCGCGTATTGCGTGCAGATCTTCACGACTTCCTTCGAGGCCTCGGTCGCCGCGGTGGCGGCGTCGAGCTTCATGTTGTCCTTGATGTAGACGACCGCGCGGTAGGCACCGGTAACGACGGCCTGCGTGGAGGCGCCGGTGAACCAGTAGATGACCGCGCCGCCCATCAGGAGGCCCATGAGCGCCTCGGGATGCACGAGCGACAGGCGCTCCAGCACGCTGAAGCTCGGGTCGATGGCCGAGTAGTGCGCCTGCAGCATCATGATGATGCCGAAGACCATCGTGGTCGCGCCGACGACCGCGGTGCCGATGAGCACGGGCTTGGCGGTGGCCTTGAAGGTGTTGCCGGCGCCGTCGCCCTTCTCGAGCTGGTGCTTGGCGCCCTCGAAGTCGGGCTTGAAGCCGAAGTCCTTCTCGATCTCGGCGGCGATGCCGGGTTTGCCCTCGATTTGCGAGAGCTCGTAGACGGACTGGGCGTTGTCGGTGACGGGGCCGAAGGAGTCGACCGCGATGGTGACCGGGCCCATGCCGAGGAAGCCGAAGGCCACGAGGCCGAACGCGAAGATCGGGGCCGCGAAGCGGAACTGCTCGGGCATCATCGTCTGGAGGGCCTCGTGCCCGGAGAAGTAATACGCGCCGAACATCAGCGTGAGGATGCAGAGGCCGGTCCAGAAGGCGGAGAAGTTGCCCGCGACGAGGCCGGAGAGGATGTTGAGCGAGGCGCCGCCCTGCTTGGAGGAGGTGACGACCTCCTTGACGTGGCGGCTCTCGGTGGAGGTGAAGATCTTGGTGAACTCGGGAATCAGCGCGCCGGCGATGGTGCCGAGCGAGATGATGGTGGAGAGCACCCACCAGAGACCCTCGTGGCCCGGCAGCTTGGCGAGCAGCACGTAGCTGGCGACATAGGTGACGCCGATGGAGACGATCGAGGTGATCCAGACGAGGTTGGTCAGCGGGTGCTCGAGGTTGAAGTTCTTCGAGCCGCCCCAGACGGCCTTGGAAACGGCGTCGTTGATCCAGTAGCTGGCGAGCGAGGTGACCACCATCAGGATGCGCATGGCGAAGAGCCAGACGATGAGCACGGCGCAGAGCATCGGGTTGGCGGCGAGGGCCAGCGCGAGGAAGGCGATGAGCGCGACGCCGGTCACGCCGTAGGTCTCGAAGCCGTCAGCGGTCGGCCCGACGGAGTCGCCGGCGTTGTCGCCGGTGCAGTCGGCGATGACGCCCGGGTTGCGCGGGTCATCCTCGGGAAGCTGGAAGACGATCTTCATCAGGTCGGCGCCGATATCGGCGATCTTGGTGAAGATGCCGCCGCAGATGCGCAGCACGGAGGCGCCGAGGGACTCGCCGATGGCGAAGCCGATGAAGCAGGGGCCGGCGAGCTCGCCCGGCAGGAACGCCAGGATGCAGATCATGAAGAACAGCTCGATGGCGACGAGGAGGAGGCCGACGCTCATGCCGGACTTGAGCGGGATGAGGAGCGTGGCGAGCGGGTTGCCCTGGAGGGCGGAGAACGCGGCGCGGCTGTTGGCGACGGTGTTGATGCGGATGCCGAACCAGGCGACGCCGTAGCTGCCGAGGATGCCGAGCACGGAGGCGGCCAGGATCATGATGACGTGCGTCGCCGACATGTGCGACAGCACGCTGAAGTAGTAGCCCATGCAGACCGCGATGAGGATCCAGAGGCTCGCGAGGAACTTGCCCTGCTGGAAGAGGTAGGTCTTGCACGTCTCCCAGATGATCTGGGAGACGGCGGACATGGACTTGTGCACCGGCAGGTTTTTCGTCTGCACGTATTGCATCCAGCCGTAGATCATCGCGAGGCCGCACACGACCAGGCCGATGAGCAGCACGTTTTGGCCGCTGAGCGCGCCATCGAAGAACGTGACCGACTTGAGGTCGGGGATCTTGATGTCGGCCTCGCTGGCGAATGCGGGGGAAGCGGACGCGGCCAATGCAGTGGCCAGCGCACACGCTTGTTTCCAGGGGTAGGATTTAAGCATAGCTGGGGGGATTTAGTGGGGTGTGGTGACCGCGCAACTTGCCAAACCCCCGGGGGTGAAGCCAGTTAAATCTAGGCGCGGCGCCGGCGGCGCCGGGTAAATTCTTTGACGCCCGGCCGGTCGTGGCTAGGGTCGGCCGCATGAAGAACCTGTGGCGCCTCTCCCTCCTGTTGTCCGCCGGCATGCTTGCGCTGCGGGCCGCCGAGCCGGCCAAGGCCGACGGCTATGAGCACGTCGGATTCGACCGGCTGGCGTCGTTCAACTACACGCCCCCCGAGACGGAGACCGCGGCGCCGGCCGACCAGATCCCCGCGCCGATCAAGGCGCTCGACCAGAGGAAGGTGGCCGTGACGGGTTTCATGCTGCCCACCAAGATGGACAAGGGCCTGGTGAAGGAATTCCTGCTGGTGAAGGACGCGATGATGTGCTGCTACGGCGCCATGCCGAAGGTCAACGAGTGGGTCGTCGTGAAGATGAACGGCGCCGGCGTGAAGCCGCTCATGGACCTGCCGATCACCTTCGAGGGCAAGCTGCGCGTCGGCGAGATGTTCGAGAACGGCTACCTGACGGGCGTCTACCTGCTCGAGGGCGACCGGATGGCGCAGACGAAGGGTTGATTGGGGTAGGGGCGCTTGCCCTCAAGCGCCCGGGCCGTTGGGGGCAACGGCCCCTACCGCCCTACCGCGAGATATCCCGCTGCGTCAGCACCTTGAACCCGCTCGTGTTGAGCGAGGTCGCGGCCATGTCGTTGTCCTCGACGCTCAGTGCGAGCGCCGACCGGCCGCGCGGACGCATCAGGAACGAGTAGGCGTAATGGATGTTCACCTCGACCGTGAGCAGGGCGCTGAGCACGGCGCTGAGCTGCGATTCGTTGGCGATCTCCACGGCGACCACCTCGCACTCGGTGAAGAAGAAGTTGTTCGCCGCCATCAGCTCGCGGGCCCGGTCGGGATCGTCGACGATCATGCGGTCGAGCGCCGTGTCGGTCTGGTCGATGGTCGTCATCGCCATGATGTGGACGTCGTGCTTCGCGAGCAGGGCGACGAGATCGTGCAGCCGCCCGACCCGGTTCTCGATGAACACGGAGAACTGTTTGACGGGATCGGCGGCGACCGGGGCGGCGGTGTCGGACATGGTGGCGGACGGAACGTAGGCCCGCGGGGCGGGGCGGTCAATGCCGCCTTGTGCCGGCCGGGGCGGAGGCTAGTGTGCGGACCTCATGTCCCCTCCCTCCGCCCAGACCGCCGTGATGGCGCGTGCCGAAAGCAGCGCCCGCCTGGTGCTGCGCGGCATCGGGCTGAACGCCCTGCTCGCCGCCGTGAAGCTGGCGGGCGGCATCCTCGGCAACACCTACGCGCTCATCGCCGACGCGGCGGAGTCGATGCTGGACATCCTGACCTCGATCTTCGTGTGGGCCGGCTTCCGGGTGGCGGCGCAGCCGCCCGACGAGAACCACCCCTACGGCCACGGCAAGGCCGAGCCGCTGGCGGGCCTGCTGGTCGCGGGTTTCATCTTCGCCATGGCCGGCTGGGTGGCGTGGCACGCGGTGAGGGAGATCCGGACCCCGCACCAAGGGCCCGCCTGGTGGACCCTCCTCGTGCTGGCCGGCGTGATCGTGACCAAGACCTGGTTCTCGCGCCGCATGCAGATGAAGGGGGAGGAGGTCGGGAGCACGACCCTCGGCATCGAGGCGATGCATCACTGGTCGGACGCCATCACCTCCGGCGCGGCCTTCGTCGGCATCAGCATCGCCCTGTGGGGCGGCGTAGGCTGGGAGACGGCGGACGACTGGGCGGCGCTGTTCGGCTGCGTCATCATCGCCTTCAACGGCTTCACCATGTTCACCAAGGCGCTCGGCGACGTGATGGACACGGCCGCCCCGCGGAACTTCGAGAACGAGGTGCGGGCGCTGGCGCTCGCCGTGCCCGGGGTGCGGGCGCTCGACAAGGTGCGCATGCGCAAGAGCGGCCTCAGTCACCTAGTCGACATCCAGGTGCGGGTGGACGGGCAGTTGAGCGTCCGGGAAGGCCACGACATCGCCCACGCGGTGAAGGACGCGCTCATCGCGTCCGACCCGCACCGCATCAGCGACGTGACGGTGCACATCGAGCCCGCGCGGGACTGAGCGGCGACGGCCCGCCCAACCTTACCGGAAAGTAATGCACCCTTAACCTTGGTTTCAGTTTTGGGATCCAATATATCCCTCCGTCCATGAAAAAAGCATCCTGCCTTGTCCTGCTGTTGGCAGCCCTGTCGCCGGTCGTTCTTCCGGCCCAGGCCGCGCCCAGCGTGGAGGAGCGCCTGAAGGCGCTCGAGCAGCAGGTGCAGGGTCTCGCGAAGGAGAACGCGGAGCTGAAGCAGCAGCTGGGCTGGAAGGGTGACGCGGCGCCGGTGCTGCCGCGGCCGGGCGGCAAGGAAACGAAGCTCATTGTCGGCGGCTTCCTGCAGGGCCAGGCCGAGTTCGGCCGCGCCTCCGATCCGCGCTGGGCGGCGGTGAAGGACCGCTTCTTCTTCCGCCGCGCCCGCATCTACCTGGCGGGGAGCTTTGCGGAGGACTTTGACTTCAAGGCCGAGCTCGACCTGCAGGGCAATACGCTCGGGGCCGGCACGGGCCAGCTCGCGCGGGCCAACGAGATCTACATCAACTGGCACAAATACGCCTACGCCAACCTGCGCTTCGGCCAGCTCAAGCCGGCCTTCGGCGGCGAGGCCCTGGCGAGCGACACCGGCATCTTCACGATCGAGCGCTCGCTCGCCAATGACCGGCTGACGGACGGCCGGCAGCTGGCCGCGAGCGTGGCGGGCGAGCTTTTCAACAAAAAGCTGAGCTACCTCGCGGTCGTGGCCAACGGCAACGGTTCCAATGTCAGCGCAAACGATAACAGCAGGTTTTCGAAGTCCGCCCGCGTGGTCTACACGCCGGTCGCCACGGCGACCGACAAGCTCGTGCTGGCCCTCGACGGGCTGTGGACCGAGGACACCAATGTGGCAAAGAGCGACCTCGGCCTGCCCGGCAACCTTTTCACCGGCTCGCGCCACATGAGCGGCGTCGATGTGACGTGGACGCACGGCCGTTTCGACCTGAATGCGGAATGGCTGCACGGCACCTTCAAGCCGGCCGGCGCCGTTCCGGCGGCGAAGTTCGACGCCGAGGGCTGGCAGGCCACGCTGGCGTATTTTCTGATCCCGGCGAAGCTGCGCGCGGTGGTGCGGGAGGAGGCGTTCGACCCCAACACCGCGACGGGCGGCAACACCATCCGCACCACGACCCTCGGCTTGAACTACTACCTCAAGGGCGAGGACATCAAGTTCATGGTGGATTATCTGGACGGCCGGGTGCCGGGCTCGGGCACGGACGGCGGCCGGATTTTGTCCCGGGTGCAGATCGTCTTCTGAGGAAAGGCCGTGGCACGGCAGCGAGGCCGTTTCACGCGGTCGCGATTACGCCCACCCGCACGCATGCGCCCCAATGCCAAGGCCGACGAGCGGAACCGAGCGCAGTGGCAGCAATCTCGCGGAGGGCCGGAATGCCCAGTGCTTCCTCACTGACTCCATGGCGCAGCGACTGCTGCACATATCCTTGGCTGAGAAGCAGGCCGACGAAGCGTTCGCCATCGCCATAGTCGCTGTGATCCAGGGCGATTTCACGGGTATAGTAGAAACAGGCACTCTGTTGCATCCGGACAAGGTGTTGCTCTTTGTCCCATTGATGGAGGCTGGCGGCGAATCCGAGTTCTTTTTCAAACCGTCGGCCGAGGGCAGAACAGCGCTCAAAAGCAGACTCGGCGTTCGCGGAACCTACACTCGGCGGCCAGTCATAATCGCAGGCTGCAAAGACACCGCCGGGCCGGAGGATGCGCGCCGCTTCGCGAAACGTGCCGGTTGGCTCCATCCAGTGAAGCGACTGCATGCAAACGACGAGATCCGCGCAACCCGCCGGCAACCCGGTGTCGTGCGAGTAGCCTTCTCGGTAGGAAACATTGGTGGCGGTCGTCACTGTCTCGGCTTGCCGCCGCATGTCGGGCGTGGGTTCGATGCCCACGGCGTGCGCGGCCTTGTCGGCCCAATAGCGCGTGGACAGGCCGGTGCCGCTACCGAGATCGACAACCAGTTCCGGGTGAGCGATGCCGGCATAGCTAGCGAGCAATCCGGCCAATGCTTCCGGCGGGCCGGCCCGGTATTGATCATAGAGACCGGCCCAACCGGCAAACCGGCGGGTATTAGACGACAGGTCAGAGGACATGCTCGGGCGACGTGTGCTTAATTGTCTGGCACAAGCGCGAGCCGAAAGCCCAGGTCGTCGTTCCCGTTTTGCGGCATGTCGCGGTAGCGATTTGCCGGACGCTGGCCGCGCGGCCCCGCCCACCAACTGCCGCCGCGGCTCGCCTTGGCGGTGCCCACTTGTGGGCCGGCAGGGTCCGTCGTCGCGCCGCCGGGATACGGCGCATACCAGTCGGCGCACCACTCCCATACGTTGCCGAGCATATCGTGTAGGCCCCAGGCATTCGGCCGTTTGAGACCGACGGGGTGCGTCGTGCCGCCGCTGTTTTGGTCATGCCACGCCAGATCATCGACGTCGTCGGCAAAGGCGCCGACCTGGCCGGCTTTGGCGGCGTATTCCCACTGTGCCTCGGTCGGCAGGGCGTAAACATAGCCGGCGGGCAGCCGTCCGGCGGCACGCTCCGCCTCGGTAACCCGGCGGCAAAACTCCCCGGCTTCGTGCCAGGACACCTGTTCGACAGGCAGGACGGAGCCCTTGAAGCGGCTGGGATCGGTGCCCATGACCGCCAGCCACTGCGCCTGGGTCACCTCCGTGCGGCCCAGCCAATAGCCGTGTGCAATCGTGACCCTCGTCAGCGGGCTTTCGTCGGTCCCGCGGCTGTTCTCCTGATCGGGGCTGCCGAGCTGGAAGGTGCCCGGTTCGATCCAGCGCATGGCGAGGTCGAGCGGGAGCATATCGAAGGACGAGCCAACCTCGGGCGGAACCGGGGCAAGCCGCGTCAATCCGGCCGCAGCCAGGTCTGCTGATAGCGGAAGAAAACCGTTCCGGGTGGCAATCTCTCGGCCCTCCGGGCTGAGCACGAAGCGGGCAAAATCCACCGTGCGCGGATTGGCAGGATTGGCCGCCAGTGGGTTGAGGCAAAGATAGACCTGCCGCGTCAACGGGTAGAGCAGGGCGGCGCAATGTTCGTCGGTGGGGGCGTAGGCCGGCGCGGTTGGATGGGCCGCCACGGAAAGGGCGTGCACGGTGGAGTCGGCGAAGTTGAGCGTGGTGATG
>JAYRDK010000097.1:0-9458 GCA_041909435.1 Lacunisphaera sp. | reverse complement strand
CCATCAGTCCCACGGGTTGCAGGCAGCGCAGCTGCCAAGCCGCGGGGCTGATGGGCCCGCCTCCAAGCAAGACACTCTGTCATTCTGAACGAAGTGAAGAATCCAGCAGCATGACCGCCGGCGCATATCGCACTGGATTCTTCGCTGCGCCCAGAATGACAGATCGGGCTCACTTGTCGTCCTCCGCTTCCGCGCGCTGCTCCACGACCTTCTCGTGGCCCGCCCGACGGCTGTATTCGAGATGCCCGTCCTTGCCGAAGACCAGCGGTCGCTCGTCGTCGGTGAGCAGCGTGACCGCCTTGCCGTCGTGCTTCTGCACGGTGGATTCGTCAAAGCGGAAATGCCGCAGCACGCCGCCGAAGGCCTTCGCGAGGTTGGCCTCGGTGAAGACCGCCTCCGTCGGGCCGGCCGCCAGCACCGTGCGGTTGATGAGCACCACCTGGTCGCAGAATTCCGGCACCGAGCCGAGGTTGTGCGTCGAGACCAGCATCAGGTGGCCGGCGGCGCGGAGCTCGCGCAGCAGCTCGATGATCGTGGTCTCGGTGGTCACGTCCACGCCGGTGAACGGCTCGTCGAGCAGGATCACCTGGCTCCGCTGGGCGAGCGCGCGGGCGAGGAAGACGCGCTTTTTCTGCCCGCCGGAGAGCTCGCCGATCTGGCGTTCGCGGAAGTCGAGCATGCCCACGCGGGCCAGGCTCTCCTCGGCGATGCGCCGGTCCTCCGCGCCGGGCCGGCGCAGGAAATTCATGTAGCCGTAGCGGCCCATCAGCACCACGTCCCACACGCTCACGGGGAAGGTCCAGTCCACCTCCTCCGCCTGCGGCACGTAGGCGACCAGGTTGGCCTTGAGCGCCGCGCGGACGGGCCGGCCGCCGATGAACACGGCGCCACGCACCGGGCGCACGAAATCCATGATGGCCTTGAAGAGCGTGGACTTGCCGCTGCCGTTCACGCCGACGAGTCCGCAGATGGCGCCACCGGTGAGCCGGAAGCTGGCGTCGCGCAAGGCCACCATGCCGTTGGCATAGCTGACGGTGACATCGTCGACCTGCAGTTCGATCGGAGGGGTGGCGTTCATGGGCTGGCAAACCCCCGCACGATCGTCTGCGCGTTGTATTCCATCAGCTTCAGGTAGGTCGGCGCCGGGCCGCCCGGACCGGTGAGCGAATCCACATACAGCACGCCGCCGTAGCGGGCGCCGGTCTCCTGCGCGACCTGCCGGGCCGGCTTGTCGCTTACGGTGCTCTCGCTGAACACAACCGGGATCGCGTGGGCGCGGACACCGTCGATGACCTTGCGCACCTGCTGCGGCGTGCCCTGCTGGTCGGCGTTCACCGCCCAGAGGAACAGCTCGTGCAGGCCGTAGTTGCGGGCGAGGTAGGGAAAGGCGCCCTCGCTGGTGACGAGCCAGCGCTGGTGCGGCGGGATCTTGGCCAGCTCGGCGCGCACGGTCTCCTCAATGGCGGTGAACTTCGCCGTGTAGCGCGCAGCGTTGGCGTTGTAGGTGGCGGCGTTGGCGGGGTCCAGCTGCACCAGCGCCCGGCGGATGTTCTCGACGTAGATGACGGCGTTGCGCGGCGACATCCAGGCGTGCGGGTTGGGTTTGCCGGTGTAGGGCCCTTCCTCGATCCCGAGGGGCGTAATGCCCTCGGTGAGCACCACGCCCGGCACGCCGCGCAGGTTGCCGAAGAACTTCTCGAACCAGCGCTCGAGGTTGAGGCCGTTCCACAGGACGAGGTCGGCCTTCTGGGCCTTGACGATGTCCTGCGGGGTAGGTTCGTAGCCATGAATCTCTGCGCCGGGCTTGGTGATCGACTCCACGATGGCCGCGTCGCCGGCGACGTTCTGCGCCATGTCCTGGATGATGGTGAAGGTCGTGACGATGCGCTTTTTGCCCGCCGCGTGGCCGGCCAGTGCGGCCAGCAGGAGGCCGGCGGCCAGGGCTGTGAACAGACGGATGGATTTCATAAGTGCTCAAAAGCCGTAGTTGAAGCGCAGGACGTGGGTCCAGTCGGACGCACCATCCGAGATGCCGCGATAGACGGCAAAGTCCCACCAGGCGAATTTCGAGACCGCGAGCGTCGCCCCCGCCCCGATCGTGCCCTCCCAGGGCGCCCCGCCGGACGACTTGGCCACGACGGCCTCGCCGTAGAGCCCGACGGCCTTGAAGAGCTGGCGGTGCAGCGAGGCGGAGGAGAAGAGGTTGGTGTCGTAGCCGTCGTCGGCGTCGTTGCGCAGGAAATCCAGCCCCGCCATCGCCGCGAAATCAAAGCCGCCGATCAGCTGGGTCTGGAGAGGCATGATGATCCCGCCCTCGACCGCATCGTTGCCCACGCCGCCGGAGTTGGTCGGGATTTTCACGTAGGGCAGCACCGCCACCGCCGTGTAGGTGTCCTCCGACTCGTAGAACCGGTATTTGGCGCGGAGGTAGACGTCACCGACGCCGCTCTGCCGCTCGGTGAAGCCCGCCGCGTCAAACTTCTGGCTGAGGTAAAATTCCGCGCCGACCTGCAGGTCGAGCCGGGAGGTCAGCCCGGTGGTCAGGAAGGTCGAGGCCGCGCCGAACGCGGTGTATTTCAACCCCGGCTCCCGGTCGATCGTCAGCGACAGCGCGTCCACCTCGAGCAGGAAGTGCCCGGGCTGGACCGTGACCGGCGTCTCGGTGACCTGTCCGCGGGCCGCGGCGGCCAGCGCCAGCAGCGCCACCGCGTGTAGGATTTTATACATAATGTAGCTTTAGCTACACTTTGGGCTCGACATGTCAAGCGCTTCCCGGCACCCCTGCCACCGTGCCCGTGAAAAAAGCCGCCCGCTCCGCCCCCAAGCCCGTGCGTCCCTCCGCCCTCCAGGCCGAGAGCCTCCGGCAGACGCGGCGCGAGCACGCCAGTGAGACGGCCGAGGACTACGTGGAGGCCATCGCCGACCTGTCCGCCTCGCAGGGCGAGGCCCGGGTCGTGGACCTGGCCCGGCGGCTGGGCGTCACCCACGTGACCGTCAACCGCACCCTCGCCCGCCTCCAGCGCGAGGGTTTTGTCACGGTCCAGCCCTACCGGGCCATCTTCCTGACCCCCGCCGGCCGCAAGCTGGCGACGGCGTGCCACCACCGGCACAGCGTGGTGGTCGCCTTCCTGCGTTCGCTCGGCATCCCCGAGAAGACCGCCGAGATCGACGCCGAGGGCATCGAGCACCACGTCAGCCCGGAGACGCTGGCGGCGTTTGCCAAATTCTCGGCCAGGTAGGGCGAGTCCTCCGGACGAGCCGCGGCTCATCGGGACGATTCGCCCCACCCTGACACCTTCCGCCTTGTCTCGGCCGCACCGCCCGTGCATCTCAGGGGTGCATGTCGAAGAATTTCGCGCGCCTGGTCTTCACCTTTACGCTGCTGTTTTTCTGCGCCTTCTTCCTCTGGCCGATCATCCAGATCCTGAAAGGCGGGTTCATCGACGCGGACGGACGCCTGACCTTCGCCTACCTCGGTTCGCTGCTGACCGACCCGATCTACCTCGGCGGCCTGGCGAACTCGTTCCTGCTGGCGATGACGACCACCACGTTCGCCCTGCTCATCGCCCTGCCGCTGGCCTTCGTGTCCGACCGGTTCCTGTTTCCCGGCAAGGGCTTCCTCGGTTCCCTCATCCTTGTGCCGATGATCCTGCCGCCCTTCGTCGGCGCCATCGGTATCAAGCAGATCCTCGGACAATACGGCGCGCTTAACGCCCTCATCATCGACCTCGGCCTGCGCCCCGAGGGCTGGACCTTCGACTGGCTCGGCGCGAACCAGTTTCTCGGCATCGCCCTGGTCAACGCCTTCAGCCTCTACCCCATCATCTACCTCAACGCCGTCGCCGCGCTGGCCAACATCGATCCCGCCATGGAGGAGGCCGCGGAGAACCTCGGCTGCACCGGGGTGAGAAAATTCATCAAGATCACCCTGCCGCTGATCAAGTCCGGCCTGTTCGCCGGCGGCACCATCGTCTTCATCTGGGCCTTCACCGACCTCGGCGTGGCGCTGATCTTTGACTACGCCCGGGTGACCTCGGTGCAGATTTTCTACGGCCTGAAGGACATCGGCGGCAACCCGTTCCCCTACGCGCTGGTCGCCGTGATGCTGTTCAGTTCCGTCGCCTTCTACGCCGTCGGCAAGGGCCTGTTCGGCCGCGACAGCTACGCGATGATGGCCAAGGCCACCTCCTCCGGCGGCCCGCAGGCGCTCCCGCGCGGCCGGGCGTGGTTCTGCACGGCGCTGTTCGCCGGCATCACCTTCATCGCCGTCCTGCCCCACCTCGGCGTCGTGCTGGTGGCCTTCTCCAGCGACTGGTATGCGAGCGTGCTGCCGAAGAATTTCAACCTGCACAATTTCGAGATCGCCCTCGGCCACGACCTCACGGTGCCGGCCATCGCCAACAGCCTCAAATACGCCAGCATCGCGACCATCATCGACCTCGTGCTCGGCATCGCCCTGGCCTATGTCATCGTCCGCTCGAAGATCATGGGCCGGCAGATCCTCGACTTCCTCGCCATGATGCCGCTGGCGGTGCCGGGCCTCGTGCTCGCCTTCGGCTACCTCGCCATGAGCCAGGACGGGAAGTTCTTCTCCTTCCTCAACCCGGTGCGCGACCCGACCATCCTGCTCATCATCGCCTACTCGGTGCGCCGCCTGCCCTACGTGGTGCGCTCGGCCGCCGCCGGCTTCCAGCAGACCAGCGAGACCCTCGAGGAGGCCGCGCAAAACCTCGGCTGCCCGCCGCTCAAGGCCGTCTTCAAGATCACGCTGCCGCTGATCGTCGCCAACCTCATCGCCGGCGGCCTGCTGGCATTCTCCTTCGCCATGCTCGAGGTGTCCGACTCGCTCATCCTCGCGCAGAAGCAGCTGTATTACCCGATCACGAAGGCCATCTACGAGCTGTTCCAGCTCCTCGGCGACGGCAAGTTCATCGCCTCGGCGCTCGGCGTCTGGGCGATGGCGTTCCTCGGCATCACCATCGCCGGCATGACGATCCTGCTCGGCAAGAAGCTCGGGGCGATCTTCCGGGTTTAGCCCGATAGGGGCGGTTGCCCTCAACGGCCCGGGCGGTTGAGGGCAACCGCCCCTACCAGGAATGTCAGTTGTTCGCCTTGAACTCGAACGCCCAGTTGTCGTTCGCGACGATGTTGCGGCCGCGCTGTTGCGGGGGCTCGTAACGCCATTGCGCGACCGCGGCCAGCGCGGCGGCGGCAAACTCCGGCCTGGTCGCCTCGATGACTTCCGGCAGGCGCACCCGGCCCTCCTCGTCGACGTAGAAACGCACGGCCGCGCTGCCCGCGATCGCCGTGTTTTGCAGCGCCGCCGGATAGGCCGGCATGGGCTGCGCCAGCGCCTTGGGAGCCTGCGCCAGCGATTGCAGCTGCGGCACGCGGACCGGCTCGCGCAGCTTGACGTCACTGACCGCGTCGCGGGCCTCTTCAAAGTGTCGCTTGCCGAACGGATACACGACCACCCCGTTCAGCCGGAACCCGATCCGGACGGTGCGGGTCACGAGGTCGGCGGGATCAGTGCTCGGTTGGAAGCGCCATTGGCGGGCCGCGTGGACCGCCGCGTCCGCGAACCGGGGGTCGGTGGCGTGCAACACCAGGATGTCCGTCGGTTCGCCCGCGGCGGAGCGGCCGACGGCGAGGGCGACATGGCCCTCGCCCAGCCCTTCCAGCCGGGCCATGGCGGGAAAGTCCGGTTCCACGTAATTCGTCAGCTTCAGCTCCCGGATGATGCCTTCATTGATCGCCCCGAGGAGCGACAGCGGTGCGACCAGCACCACGACGGCGGCGCAAAGCCGCGCGAACAAGGTTGGGGTATGCATGGCTTTATGCCCGGAGTATACGCCCCGCCCGCCCTAAATTCAACGGGGGCGGCCGCTGGCGCCGGCGGCAATTAAGCCCGCTAATCCCAGCACTCCCAGCCCCAGGAGCGCGCTGAACAGGAAATAACGGCCGTGTTCGTGCAGCCCGAGCGCGACGATCAGCACCGGGGCGAAGCCGGCCAGGATGCGCCCGAGGTTGTAAGCCGCCCCGGAAAGCATCGTGCGATACGTGCCGAAAACCTCGTTGAACCAGGCTCCCATCAGCCCGAACGGAATGCCGTTGAGCAGCGGTAAAACCAAGGCGAACACCAGTCCCGCCCGCGCCGAACCGCTCAACCACGCCCCGGTCGAAAGGGCCATCAACCCGCCCGCATACAAGCCCAGCGCCCGGGCCACGCCCCAGCGGCGCACCACCCATGCGCCCAGCAACATCCCGGGCGCGACATTGGCCCAGAACAACACCGTGTAGGCCGGCGACTGCGGCAGGTCCTTCGCATAAAAAACATTCATGGTGCCGCTGGCGATCGTCAGGCTCGCGAGCCCGAAACACAGCAGGAACATGCGGCCATTCTCGCGGATCGTCTGCAAGAGCGCGCCTGCCCGCGATTCCTGGAGGGTCCGCGTCCCTGCGGGCCGTGTATCTTCCTCAGGTTTCAGGTTTCCGGTTTCCGGTTTACGCAGTTCGCGCCAGCGAACTGCGCTGAGCACCACCACCGGCACAATTGACGCCGCAAACAACCATCGCCAGCCGACCACCGGCAGCGCATACCGCGACGCCATCGCCGCCAGCAGCCCCCCGAGGATCGAGAACTGCAACAGCGCGGAAAAACGGTAACGCCGCTCCCCGCCGACCCGTTCCGCCAGGTAAGTGTGGCTGATGCCCCACTCCGCACCCAACGACAACGACGCCAGCAACCGGAACACCAGCAGGCTCTCGTGGTTCCACGCAAGGCTGATGCCGGCGATGCCCGCGACATACACCCCGAACACGGCCAGCATCATCCGTCCGCGGCCGAAGCGGTCAGCCAGGTAGCCGAACCCCAGGGCGCCCAACCCGACGCCCGCCAGCCCGGTAAACTGCAGCCAGCCGCTCTGCGCGGCCGTCAGCGCGAACTCCTGCGCCAGCACCTTGTCCAGGTAGATGAACAGGTAGAGATCGTAGTAATCAAAAAACAACCCGATGAACGCCGTCCAATAGACGCGCGCCGCCGATTCGGACGATGGTGTAGCTTTGGCCACGCTTCCGATAAGCCCGACTCCCCCAACCGGGTCAACCCGCGTAAAACTTACCGGGAACGCACCAAGTTTGTAGTCCATTAGATGACAAGCAATCCGCCCGGAAACTTGTCATCTAACAGACTACAAGTTTCCGCCCGACTCAGACCAGTTCGCGGCCCTGCCGCCGGGCGGCCAGCCAGGCGAGCAAAAGCAGGGTGCGCTCGGCGTCGAGCCCGGCCGTGCGCGCCTTCAGGCACACATGCAGCCGCTGGCGGGAAATCCCGAGGATGCGCGCGAGGTGCACCTTGCTGCCGCGCTTGCGCAGCAGCGGCGCCACCTGCCGCACCAACTCGTTCCACAGCGGCGTGTCCGGTCCGGGCTGCAGCGTGAGCCCGCGCTTCGGCGCCCGGCGCTTGCGCTGGGCGGCCGAGCGTCGCGCCGACTCCGCGGCGGCCTCCACCAGCCAGTCGATGATCTCGAGAAACGCCCGAATCCTCGGGTGCACCGGAAACGGATTCCCAGATAGTTCAGCCATAAAATTGGTCATTTAATAGACTACAAACATCGGGGTCACTGATCGAGCGGGCTGAGCACGCCGTGGCCGGGCTTTTTCATGACGTGCAAATAAATCTGCGTGGTCTCTACGCTCGCGTGCCCCATGAGTTCCTGCACGGTGCGGATGTCGGTGCCACCTTCCAGCAGGTGCGTCGCGAAGGAGTGACGGAACGTGTGCGGCGTGACGCGCTTGTTCAGCCCGGCCTTGGTCGCGGCCTGTTTCACCGTGCGCTGGAACGACGTGTCGCTGAGGTGATGCCGGCGCATCACACCCGTCGCCGGATCACGGCCCAGGTCCCGGGACGGGAACAGCCATTGCCATTCCCAGCTTTCCCCTGCCTTGGGATATTTCCTCGCCAAACCCTCGGGCAGCCAGACGCCGGGGACCTTCGCGGCACGATCCGCGGTCCACTGCTCCCGCAGCCGGGCGAGACGTTCCCGCAACGCCGGCACCAACTTCTCCGGTAAGACAGTCACGCGGTCTTTGTCGCCTTTGCCCCCGAGGACCTGCAGGCGCAGCCGCTCCAGATCCAGATGATGCACGCGCAGGCGCAACAGCTCCATCAGCCGCAACCCCGCTCCGTAAGCCAGTTCCAACATGAGCCGCGGCGTGCCTTCCAATTGCGCGAACAGCGCCTTGCACTCGCCTTGACTCAGGACCGTCGGCACGCGGCGCCGGGCCGCTGGTCGGGCGAAGTTCATCTGCCCCAGATCGCGATGCAGGGCCTCCTGCATCAGGAAAACCAAGGCATTGAGCGCCTGTTTCTGGGCCGAGGGACTGGCCCGGCCCTGCACCGCCATTTCGCTGAGAAAGGCGGCGACATCGTCCCCACTAGCGGCATAGGGTGAGCGCGGGGCGATAAACCGGGCAAACCGCACGGCCCATTCGCGATAGGTCTGCTCCGTGCGCCAGAGGAAATTGCGCTCCCGGCTCGCCCGGATTAAATCACGCTCCCAGGGCTCCCGACCGAGATCGCTGGCCGCAGGCGGCGGCTCCATCGGGCGCTGGACCCTGCCTTCGTCCGACGAAACCGGGGGTGGAGCAGCACCACGTTCACGCGTCGCACCCGACCCAGCTGATTTACGAGAACCCTCCCGATAAAACCACCGCAAGGCCTCGCGCGCCGGCCCCGTTGTCTGCCTTTCGCGTCCAGCGAGGTATTGCCGGGCCAACTCTGCCGTCACCGGTGAGTGGGCTGCCTTGCAGTGTCGCAAGAAAGCAATGATCTCGCGCTCAAAGGCGCCCCGGCGGGCCGGTTCAAAGCCAGCACGCGCGAGTGCCTGCTTCCATTCGGGAAAAGAAATCGGGCCATGCTCCATAAGAGTTGGCCCGTGTAAAAAGTGAGGCTTTTGCCGGACCACGAGACAACCACAAAAATCCCTCAGATCTTACTCCGCCCTTGAGCCAGAAAGACTTTGCTGCTCCCCTGTCCTCAGCCGAACTGTAAATAGTGAGGTTTTGTCCTGAATCTGAATAACACTGATCGGCGGAAGAAAGATGCTGCTCCCTAAAGACAAAGCTCAGATCGCTCTGGTGTTCGTCGGTATTTTTGCGGTTCTCCTTGGCTCGATTCGCACGTTTTCCGAATCAGACCATGTGCAGCCAGAAATGATGACGTATGGAGCGAAGGGACCATTGATTGCAGCGATCCCGAAAGAAGCCGGACCATGGCTTATGGTCGGAGGCCTTGCGGCATTCGGGATTTGTTTCTTCCTTCGCAGAAAGTAAGAGCCGATCCAGTAGGAATGAGAAGGCGTAGAGCGCCTCGCACATAAAGTGCGGGGCGGTTACTCTCCGCCTTATGAGCTCGAAGAACATCACCATCGGAATCGATCTCGGGGACCGCCGCCACA
>JAYRDK010000096.1:0-9496 GCA_041909435.1 Lacunisphaera sp. | reverse complement strand
CGAGGGCGAGCTGCGCATGGAGGACGTCATCCCCAACGAGGGCTGCGTCATCACCGTCTCCCACCTCGGCTTCATCAAGCGCACCCCCGTCGCCGCCTACCGCGCCCAGAAGCGCGGCGGCAAGGGCGTCATCGGTGCCGAGACCTACGAGGAGGACTTCGTCGAGACCCTCTTCACGGCCTCGACGCACGACTACGTGCTCTTCTTCACGAGCACCGGCCAGTGCCTCGCGAAGAAGATCTACGACATCCCCGAGGGCACCCGCACCGCCAAGGGCAAGTCCGTCTCCTCCTTCCTCCGCCTCAACGCCGGCGAGAAGATCGCCGCCATGGTCTGTGTGAAGGACTTTGCCGAGACGAACCACATCGTCATGGCCACCAAGGCCGGCATCACGAAGAAGACCAACCTCGGCGACTACGCCAACGCCACCCGCGAGAGCGGCCTGCGCGGCATCAAGCTCGAGGAGGGCGATACCCTCATCGGCTGCGTCCTGACCAACGGCGAGAACGAGGTCGTCCTCGTCTCCGCCAAGGGCCAGGCCGTCCGCTTCGTCGAGGCCGACCTCCGCGACCAGGGCCGCGACACCGTCGGCGTCACCGGCATGCGCTTCAAGTATGACGGCGACTACGTCAAGGCCATCGAGGTCTCCGACCCGGCGGCCCGCCTGCTCATCGCCCGCGAGGACGGCATCGGCAAGCGCACGCCCTTCGAGGACTACCGCCTTATCTCCCGCGGCGGCACCGGCGTCATCGCCATCGACCTCCCCGAGGACGGCTCCGTCAACGTCGCCGGCGCGCTCAGCGTCCGCGACACCGACGAGGTCATGCTCCTCACCGCCAAGGGCCAGAGCATCCGCACCCGCGTCGCCGAGATCCGCGAGACGGGCCGCGGCGCCAAGGGCGTCCGCCTCGTCAACCTGGAGGAGGGCGACAAGCTGCTCGCCATCGCCAAGGTGGTCGAGTCCGACGAGGAGGAATCAGCCAACAGCACCCCGCCCGTCGAGCCGGCCTCCTGACCGGGTCGCCTTTTCCGAAGGCGCGTCGCCCCCGACGCGCCTTTGTTTTGCCCGCTTCGCGCGAGCCGCGGGGCTCAGTCGAGCTTCACCGGCTGCACCTTCACCAGCAGCGGGGCCTCGCGGATCTGCAGCCAATAGATGCCCATGAAACCGGGTGTGATCGACACGGCGGGTGCCTCCAGGGTCGGCCCGCTGTAACGCCCGGACTCGATCATCCGCCAGACCTGACCGTCCTGCAGCTCGAAGCTGCGCCGGCCGTTGAAAGTCTTCAGGCTGCCCGCCAGCCGGCCCTCGAGCGCCTCGGCCTTGTCCGGCTTGTCCGCCGTCTTGCGCAGCGTGACGAGCGCGGAGAACCAGCCGGGCTTCTTTCCGGCGGGGCTTGCGGCGGCCACCGCCCCGGTCTCGGCCTGTTTCACCCGGGCCTCGGCCACCGCGACTTTTTTCTCCGCCTCCTGGCGGATCTCCGCCACTTCGCCCGACTTGTAACGCTCGACCACGGCCTTGAGCCGGGCCAGCTCTGCCGGCGTGAGCTTGCCCAGGCCGGCCTGCTCCTGCTCGCCCGGGGTCATGGTTTTGGTGAAATCCCCCTCCTGCCCGAAGGCGGCGGCACCCCAGCAAAGGCAGAGAACGGTCAGCAGTCGTTTCATGACCGAAAATCTCTGCGCCCCACCCCGGCCATCGCAACGCAATTTCGCCGGGCCCCGCCGCCCACTCCGGCCTTGCAACCGCCCGGGGCGTGATTCTCCTTCTGTCATCCGTCACCTGCATGGCCGCCCGTCTCTCCAGTCTCCTCTCACCGGAACGCATCAACCTCTCGCTCGGCAGCGCCAAGCGCACCGCCGCGATCAACGAGGTGGCCAAGCTCCTCGAGAGCGACCCGAACGTCGCCAATTTCCAGGGCTTCTACAACGAGCTGCTGGCCCGCGAGCGGCTCGACACCACCTGCCTCGGCAACGAGATCGCCCTGCCCCACGCGCGCACCGAGCACGTGAAGAAGATCGTCATCGCCGTCGGCCGCAGCGAGACCGGCGTCCACTTTGAGAACAGCAACCAGAACGTCCGCCTCATGTTCGTGCTCGGCACCCCCAAGTCGAACCCCGGCGACTACCTGATGCTCGTCGGCTCGCTCTGCCGCCTGATCAAGGAGGCCCCGCAGCGCGAGGCGATGTTCGCGGCCAAGACGCCCGCGGAGTTCATCGCGACCGTGAAGGAGCTCGAGGACAAGGTCCTCGGCCCGGCGAAATAACCCGCCCACCCCGGGCTTGCCACGGGAATGACCCCGGGCAGCATCATGCCCCGAACGCATGATCCATTCCTTCATCTTCAGCGAGGGCAAGCTGGTCGGCCGCGACCTTGAGCTGGAGGCGCTGCGCCTCGTCCACGGCGACAAGGGCCTGATCGTGTGGGTCGACCTCGACACCCCGACCGACGACGAGATCAGGAACGTCCTCGAGGGTCTCTTCCAGTTCCACCCGCTGGCGATCGAGGACTGCGTCACCCCCAGCCCGCTGCCCAAGATTGAGGATTACGAGGACTACCTGTTCATGGTCACGCACGCCGTGGATTATTCGCGGCAGGACAAGTTCGCCACCACCGAGCTCGATCTCTTCCTCGGCCACGAGTTCATCGTCACCTTCCACCGCCAGCCGCTCCGCTCCGTCAACGCCCTGATCGACCGCCTGGCCAAGAACGCCGGCCCCGGCCCGCGCGGCCCCGACCGCATCGCCCACTCCCTGCTCGACTTGATGGTGGACAACTACACGCCCATGTTGTCCGAGCTGCACACCGAGCTGGAGGAGATCGAGGAGATCGTGCTCAGCAAGTCCTCCGAGGAGAAGTTCGTCAGCGAGCTGCTTTACGTCCGCGGCGATTTCTCGAAGCTCCGCCAGATCGTCCGCCCGCAGCGCGACGTCATCGA
Organism: Lacunisphaera sp.; assembly: GCA_041909435.1. Taxonomy (GTDB): domain Bacteria; phylum Verrucomicrobiota; class Verrucomicrobiia; order Opitutales; family Opitutaceae; genus Lacunisphaera. The sequence goes on along the minus strand of JAYRDK010000096.1, from coordinate 6,563 downwards.
GCGCCTCGCCCGCGGCGACAGCAAGTTCATCCGCGCGAAGCTGCTGCCCTACTTCCGCGACCTGCGCGACAACCTCGCCCGCCTGGAGGAGACCGTCACCGGCTACCACGAGCGCCTGATGATGGCCTTCGATATCTACCTCAACAAGGCCGCCTTCGAGGCCAGCAAGGGCATCAAGTTCCTCACCGCCATCACCGCCATCACGATCCCCGTGATGGTCATCGGCACGTGGTATGGCATGAACTTCGAGCACATGCGCGAACTGCAGTCACCCCACGGCTACACCTATGCCCTGGGCCTCACCCTGGTCACGACGGTGCTGATGGCCATCTACCTTAAGAAAAAAGACTGGTTCTGAACCGGTCGCGGGCCAAGTCCCCGCTTGCCAGAAAGTTCGTCGCGGCAATCTTGCCCGGATGCGCCTTTTGTCCCGCTTCGCCCCCGTCGCGTTCTGTGTCGCGGCCTGTTTCAATCCTGCGGTCGCGGCCGAGGACACGGTCACCGACGAGAAAATGCTCCGCGCGCTCTACGACGCCGCGCTCACCACCAGCCCGGCCTACGAGCAACTCCGCGAGCTGACCACGAAATATCCCGGCCGCCTCAGCGGCTCGAGGAACCTCGAGGGCGCCGTGCGCTGGGGCGAGGCCGTCCTCAAAGCCACCGGCGCCGACCGCACCGAACTGCAACCCGTGCTGGTGCCGCATTGGGAACGCGGCGCCCCGGAGAGCGTGCGTTACTTCACCCGGCAGTTCATCAGTCCCGCGCCGCTTCGCGCGGTCGCACTCGGCGGATCCGTGCCCACGCCGGAAGATGGCCTGACCGCCCCCGTCGTCGAGCTCCAGACGTTGGAAGCCCTCAAGACGGCCGACGTGAAGGGCCGGATCGTCTTCTTCAACCGGCCGATGAATCCCCTCCACGTCGTCCCGGGCCGGGCCTATGGCGAGGCCGCCGACCAGCGCAGCAAGGGTCCGGCCGAGGCCGTCAAATACGGCGCCGTCGGGGTGCTCGTGCGCTCCCTCACCCACGCGCGGGATGATCTGCCCCACACGGGCAACACCAGCTATCCGCCGGACGGCCCGCGCATCCCCGCGGCCGCGCTCAGCCCCGTCGCCGCCGACAACCTCAGCGCCGCGCTCAAGCTCGATCCCGCCCTCACGGTGGAGATGAAGATCCACTCCCGCTGGCTGCCCGACGCGGAGTCGCACAATGTCATCGGCGAGCTCAAGGGCTCGGCCTCGCCCGAAAAGATCATCGTCATCGGCGGTCACCTCGACTCCTGGGACATCGCCCCCGGCGCCCACGACGACGGCACCGGCATCGTCCAGTCCATCGAGGTGCTGCGCCTGCTGCAGGCCGTCGGTTACCGGCCACGCCACACCATCCGCGTCGTGCTGTTCACCAACGAGGAGAACGGCCTGCGCGGCGGCGCCGCCTACTCCACCGCCGCCAAGGCCAGGAACGAGATCCACGTGCTCGCGATCGAGACCGACACCGGCGGCTTCCAGCCCCGCGGCTTCAACCTCGGCAACCCCGCCGGCGACGCCCACCTCAAGGCCGCCCGCTGGCTGAAGCTTTTCGAGCCCTATGGCATCCATTATTTCCAGCAGGGCACGGGCGGGGCCGACGTCGGCCCGCTGCTCGCCCACGGCGCGACCGTCGCCGGCCTGCAACCCGACTCGCAGCGCTACTTCGACATCCATCACACCGTTGAGGACTCGTTCGACAAGGTGAACCGCCGCGAGCTCGAGCTCGGCGCCGCCGCGATGGCCTCGCTGGTCTACCTCGTCGACCAATACGGGCTGTGAGCCGGCAAAGACGCACGCTTTCAACACGGTAGGTGGCGCGCTTGCGCGCCACGTTGCCCGCAAGCGGGCAACCTACATCAACTCCCTCAGAACAGATCCCCCTGCTGCAGCGCGCCGCGCTTGTCCGCGTCGGGCGTGCTCATCTGCAGCAGCCACGGGATCGTCGCCTCCCTGCATTCCGGCCGCTTGAGCAGCGCCAGCAGCAGCAGCGCGCCGGCCAGCGCATCATAGAGCGCCGCATGGTAGCGACGCCTCTCCGGCGGACAGTGCTGGCGCGACACGATCTCCAGTTCCGGCTGCAGCCCCTGCCGGGCCACGAGATCCTCCAGCCGCACCGACCCAAGCTGTGGAAACAGCTGCGGATACAGCCGGCCCGTATCGATCCACGGTCCCCACTCCGTCGCGGTCTTGCCCGGCCGCGCGAAATCCGGCGATTCGCGCGGATAGGGCCAGACCTTGCGCAGGAGTGAATTTTCCACCGGTGCGAAATGCGCCGCCAGCGGACCGCTCGCCCGCAGGCCGGCGAATCGTTCCCACTCGGCCGCGAAATACGCCTGGCGGGCGAGCCCGTCGGCGCTCAGGCCGTGCACCTTCGTGTCATCCGCCGCGACCGGCCCGGTCGCCCGGCACAGCCGCGTGTGCGTCGCGGCAATCTCGCCGCCCTGCAACGTCACTACGCCGAACTCGAGGATGCCGGACGCGGCGCTGCCCTCGAAATCGATGAAGTGGATCGGTGTGTGGGCCCGGGACATGAGGTGGAACACGCTGCCCGCAGCGCGTTTCCCGATGAGAAGACACCAGCGTGTTGGGGTCAACGCACTCCACTTGCTTGGTCCAAATTCCCCGGCTGGTGCCCGCTGCCTTAGTCGGCACCCCCCGGGCACAAAAAAGCCCCGGCGTGTGGGCCGGGGCCGGGGGAGTTTCCGGTCAGTTCGAGCGGCTGACCACGGTGATGTCGATCGCCACCGGGGTGGTGAAGACCTGGTTCAACGTGCCGGTGTTGGCCGCCACGGTGGCGGTCAAGGTCGCTTCCGTAAAAGTGATCCCCTTGGCGCTGGCCGCATCGGTGGCGGCGGCCATGACCGTGGCCTTGAGGCTCTCGTTGCCCGCGGTGGCGGCGGTCACCACGGCACTGATCGCCGCGGCGCTGCCGACCGTGCTGTTGCTCCCGATGGCCGTGACCGCCGCGCTGACGAAGGCCGCCGCCTGGCTCGGATCCGCCTGGGCGGCCATCTGCACGATGGCGGCCAGCTGCCTCGTGGCCGCGTCGCCCGTCACGGTGCCGGCGGCCACGTCCGCGGCCACCTCCTGCACGGCCTGCAGGATGTAATCGGCCATGACGGATTTGCCTCCGCCCGCCTGCTTCTCCGTCTGGATGATCTGGGCGATTGTCTGGGTGGTCGCCATGCCGGCATTGTCCACGACGGCCCCGGAGCCGATATCGATCTTGAGCGTCTGGCCGCCAGGCAGGTTCAGGGTGACCTTGCCCTGCAGGGCCGCGATCGTGGTGCCACCTGTGGAACGCGATTGGTTGACGGCGATGATCACCTGCTGACCCGTTACCCCGTCAACGAAGGCCAGAACCTGCGCCAAAACATCGTTCAATGCACCTGCGCCGGGCAACGAGCTCATGGGCTGGGGCGCGGTCGGAGCGGAATTATAAGAGGAAAGCTGGAGGCCGGTGTTCGCTTCCGTGATGAACTGCGTGCCGGCGGCATTGCTGACCAACACCTGTGCGGGGCGACCGGCCGGATCAGGCAGCAGACTCAGGGTGAGTCCGTTGTTTGCATCGAGGCTGCCGGCGACCTTGGTCGCCTGCAGTGAGGGCAGGCTCAGCAGCAGGGTGGCGAACGCGGTGGCGAGGAATTTCTGTCGGGTGTCGATGCGCATGTCGGTGAAACGAGTAAGGATTGCCGGTCGGGAAAGAGGCTCGAAAACAGCATCCGTGGTGTCAGCTGTAAATCTAAATCTCCGCCTTGGCCCGTCAGCCCACGACGGCTTGCACGCCACACCTTACTTCCGCTTTTTCCACTCGGCCGTGACGACCGACGAGAAGCCGCCGCGGGCCTTCCACCTCGAGATGATCGTCAGGCTGCGCGGCTTGAGCGCGGCACCGAGGTCGTCGCAGATCTTGTTGGTCGCGGCCTCGAAGAAAATGCCCTCGTTGCGATAGGCGTGGAAATAGAGCTTCAGCGACTTCAGCTCGACGCACTTCTGGTCCGCGACGTAGCGGACCGTGATGTCGGCGAAGTCCGGGTGGCCGGTCATCGGGCACACCGAGGTGAACTCGTGGTGCGTGTGCTCGATGAGAAAGTCGCGGTGCGGCGCGGGATTGGGGAAGGTCTCGAGGATTTTTTTGTCGGCCATGGTGGAAATCAGGTGGCGGTTTCAGTGTAACGCTGCTCGCGGATCACGGTGATCTTGATCGTGCTCGGGTAGTCGAGTTCCTCCTCGATCTTCTTCCGGAGGGTCTTGGCGAGCTGGTGGGCCTGCTCGTCGGTGACGACACTCGGCTGCACCACGACGCGCACCTCTCGGCCGGCCTGGATGGCGAAGGCCTGCTGCACGCCGGGCATCGTCATCGCCAGCTTCTCGAGCCGGCCGAGCCGCTCGATATAGGAGGTCATCGACTCGGCGCGGGCGCCGGGGCGGGAGGCGGAGATGGCGTCGGCGAGGATGACCAGGCCGGCGTAGATGGTCTCGGGCTTCACCTCGGCGTGGTGGGCGGCGACGGCGTTGACCACGATCGCGGTCTCGCCGTAGCGGCGCACGAAATCGGCGCCGATCAGCGCATGGCTGCCCTCGTATTCGCCCTCGATGGACTTGCCGATGTCGTGCAGCAGGCCGGCGCGCTTGGCGACGTTCGGCTCGAGACCGAGCTCGGCGGCGAGCATCGAGCAGAGCTGCGCGACCTCGATGGAGTGGTCGAGGACGTTTTGCGTGTAGGAAAAACGGAAGCGGAGCTTGCCGAGCAGCTTGATGACCTCGGGGTGCAGGCCGGAGATCTTCAGGCGGTCCACCGCCTCCTCGCCGATCTGGGCGACGTGCAGGTCCATTTCCTGCCGCGCGCGGCCGACGGACTCCTCGATGCTCGCGGGATGGATGCGACCGTCCTTGACCAGGCCCTCCAACGCGAGCTTGGCCACCTCGCGGCGCACGGGGTCGAAGGACGAGATCAGCACCATCTGCGGCGATTCGTCGATCAACAGCGTGGTGGCGGTGGCGGCCTCGAAGGATTTGATGTTGCGGCCCTCGCGGCCGATGATGCGGCCCTTCATCTCCTCGCTCGGCAGCTGGACGATGGTGGCCGTGAGGTCGTTGTTCGGCTTGCTGGCGAGGCGCTGCATCGTCGCGACGAGGATGCGCTTGCCCTCCTGCACGAGGTCCTGCTCGGAACGCTCCATCAATTCCTTGCGCAGGGCGCGCAGCTCCTCCTGGCACTCGAAGATGACCTCCTCGCGCAGCTGCTTGCGGATCTCCTCGCCGTCGAGCGCGGCCACACCCTCGAGGCGCTTGCGGAGGCTCTTCGAAAGGTCGCGCATGGCGTCGCGCGCCTGCTTGATGGCGCTGGCCTCGCGGGCGAGGCGCTCCTGGCGCTGTTCCAGCTGGTAGTCGAGCAGCGCGAGGGACTCCTCGTGGGAACGGATCTCGCGCAGCATCAGCTCGATCTCGATCTTCCGGCGGTCGAAGTCCCGGTTCATCTCCGCCTCGCGGCCGCGGATGTCCTCCTCGGCCTTGCTGATGAGTTCCTGGGCGGCGACGGCCGCCTCACGCTTGGCCAGCTCGAGGTGGGCGGCGGCGCTCTGCTCGGCCAGCCGGCGGCTCTGCCGCATGATGAACCAGACGCCGAAGAAACCGCCCATGACGCCGACCAACCCAGCCGCCAGCAACGCCCACAAATACGGCTCGGCCGCACTGGACGTAATGGCTGGCTTGGTGGCTGCGATGAAGGTCAGCATCTCAGGGGTGGCGAACCTACGTGGGCCACCCGGCTTGGCAACCATACAAAGGACCGGTTTTACAGGTCGGGCCGGTAAGGGCGCTTGCCCCAAGCGCCCTCCGAAGGGCCGTTGAGGGCAACGGCCCCTACCTCAGCTGTTCCGCGGACGGATCTATCCACCAAACCCGCACTGCACCGTTGCCAGCGACCAACCCCGGTGTTTAGTGGCGGGTCTTCCCTTGCCGTGAAGTTTCTCCGCAGCCTCGATCTCGCCAGTTTTTTCAAGCTCACCACCCGCGAGCGGTTCGACGGCATCACGCCCGCGGCCTTGGTTGTGTTGAGCCTTTTCGGCGTTTTCTTCATCTACAGCGCCCAGCTCGCCACCGACCAGCAGCAGTGGGTCAACCAGCTCGTCTGGCTGACCATGGGCGCGGCGATCTACGTCACGACCTCCCTGCTGGATTACCGGCTGTGGCTCAAATACGCCCACTTTGTCTACCTGTTCGCCCTCGCCCTCCTGCTGCTGGTCCTGATCCCCGGCGTCGGCACGACCCACGGCATGGGCGCCCAGCGCTGGCTTGATATCCCCGGTTTGGGCGCCTTCCAACCCTCGGAATTCGCCAAGATCGCCGTGCTTTTCGCCACCGCCTCCATCCTCACCGGCTCGCGTCTCGGCACGGTCAAGGACTCGCTCCAGGTGCTCGTAAAATTGGCCCTTGCGGTGGGCATACCCATGCTGTTGATAATGGCCGAACCCGACCTTGGCAGCGCCCTCGTGATTGCGCCGATGGTCTTCGCCATGCTTTACGTTTCCAACC
>JAYRDK010000095.1:0-9529 GCA_041909435.1 Lacunisphaera sp. | reverse complement strand
TTCCAATACCTGCCGCTCAAGGGCCGGCTCAACCTGCTGCTGGTGGACAAGACCAACCCCTTCGGCAACGGCCACCTGCTGCCGCGCGGCATCCTGCGCGAGCCGGTGAAGCACCTGAAGCGCGCCTCCTACGTCTTCCTCACCAAGTCCAAGGGCGTGCGGGACGAGGAGCTCGAGGCGATGATCCAGAAGTTCAACCCCACGGCGGAGATCATCGAGTGCGCGCACAAGCCGCAGTATCTCCAGCGCATCGACACCGGCGAGCGCTTGCCGCTCACGGCGCTGGCGGGGAAGAAAATCGGCGCGCTCAGCGGCATCGCCGCGCCCGAGAGCTTCGAGGCGTTCCTGCGCGAGACCGGCGCCAAGCTGGTCTACACCCGCCGGTTCCTCGACCACTACCGGTTCACGCATGAGGACCTCGGCGAGGTGTTCCGCGAGGCGGTCGCCGCCGGCGTCGAGATCATGGTCACCACGGAGAAGGACGCCGTGCGCATCGAGGCGTCGGAGAAGTTCCCCATGCCGTGCTACTATCTGAGACTGGAGATCGAGATCCTCCGCGGCGCGGCGGACTTCCAGGAGGCGGTCGGCAAGATCTGTTTCCCGCGCGGCGAGCCGCTGGTGGCGACGAATCCGCCGGTGTGAACGGTAGGGCGAATCCTCCGGATGAGCCGCGGCTCGTCGGGACGACTCACCCTACCTTTAAGATTGCCGGGCTTTCGGGCACACTCGAAAGTCACGTCATGAGTGATCCCCGTTTTGCCCGGCTGGCCGAGGTGCTGACCGGTTTCTCCACCGAACTGAAGAAAGGCGAGCGCGTGCTCATCGATGCCTTCGATGTGCCCGACGCCTTCACGATCGAGCTCGTCCGCGCCGCCCAGGCGCGCGGCGCGCTGCCCTATGTGAATGTCCAGCGGGCCCGCATCACGCGCGAGCTGCTCAAGGACGCGTCGGTCGAGCAATACGCCACGACCTCCGAGGTCGAGCTGGCCCGCATGAAACACATGCAGGCCTACATCGCCGTGCGCGGCTCGGACAACATCTTCGAGACCTCCGATGTGCCGGCCGACCGCGTGCAGGCCGTGGCCAAGGTCATGAAGCCCGTGCTCGATTACCGCGTGAACAAGACCAAGTGGGTCGTGTTGCGCTGGCCGTCGTCCGCCATGGCCCAGCAGGCCGGCATGAGCACATCGGCCTTCGAGGATTTCTATTTCCGCGTCTGCACCTTCGACTACCGGCGTTACGGCCCGGGCATGAAGGCGCTGGCCGACCTGATGAACAAGACGGACCGCGTCCACCTGAAGGGCCCGGGCACGGATTTGAAATTCTCGATCAAGGGCATCGGCGCCGTGCCCTGCGGCGGCCTGCGCAACATCCCGGACGGCGAGGTCTTCTCCTGCCCGGTGAAGGACAGCGTCGAGGGTGTCATCCAATACAACGCCCCGACCGTCTATCTCGGCACCTCGTTCGACAACATCCGCCTCGTCTTCAAGAAGGGCAAAATCGTGGAGGCCACGAGCAACAATACGAAGCGCCTGAACGAGATCCTCGATACCGACGCCGGCTCGCGCTACATCGGCGAGTTCGCCATCGGGTTCAACCCGCACATCAAGGAGCCGATGCGCGACATCCTCTTCGACGAGAAGATCGCGGGGTCCTTCCACTTCACCCCCGGCCAGGCCTACGAGGAGGGCGGCAACGGCAACAAGTCGGCCGTCCACTGGGATATGGTCAACATCCAGCGCCCCGAATACGGCGGCGGCGAGATCTGGTTCGACGGCAAACTCATCCGCAAGGACGGCCTGTTCACGCTGCCGGCGCTGAAGAAGCTCAACCCCGACCAGTTACTCAAACAGGGTTAACCACTAATCCACACTAATTGGACACTAATCCAAACTTCCTGATTAGTGAGCCGTTAGTGGACATTAGTGGTTAAAAAATATGCCTTCTGATCCTTCACTTCTCGCCTTCGTCCAGTCTCTGCCGAAGACGGAGACACACCTGCACCTCGAAGGCGCGCTGCCATTTGAATTGCTCCAGCGCGTGCGGCCGGAGTTCAAGCAGCCGCCCATGTCATGGGCGCATAATTTCAAGTTCCGCGACTTCGGGCATTTCGAGAAAGAACTCCTGGATATGGCGTTTTCGTGGTTCACTTCGCCGGAGCATTACCATGAAGCCGCGAAGATCATCTTCGCGAAGCACGTGGCGCAGAACGTCAAATACGTCGAAACAAGCTTCGCGTCGGGTGTGATCGAGTTCGGCGGGCTGAACGGTCGCGAGGTATTGTCCGCCATCCGGTCCGCGGTGCCGGCCGGCTTGGAAGTGCGCGTATTCCTTGGCATTCATCACAATGGCGCCGGCGAGAAAATGAAGCCGGTGCTGGACGAGGCGCTGGGCTGGCCGGATCTGGCCGGCATCGACCTGCACGGTTTCGAAGACGCGCCGATCGAGCCGTGGACTGCGCCTCATTGGGCCGCGGCGAGGAAGGCGGGCAAATACACGAAGGCCCACGCGGGTGAATTCATGGGGGCGGGCTTTGTCGGCCGCATCCTGCAGGACCTGCAGCCGCAGCGCATCGAGCACGGCGTGCGCGCGGTCGAGGACCCGGTCGTGGTGGAGGAGATCAAGCGACGCGGCATCGCCCTGGACATGTGCCCGATCAGCAACCACAAGCTCATGCCGGGCATCAGTTTTGCCAATCACCCGATTCGCCGGCTGTTCGACGCCGGGGTTAAGATCACCCTCAGCACCGACGACCCCATCTCCTTCGGCAACACGCTCACGGATGAATATGTCGCCTTGGCCGAGCGCGGCGGTTTCAGCCGGAAGGAACTCGTGCAACTGGCCCGCAACGGGTTCGAGGTGGCGCTGATGAGTGAGACGCAGAAGAAGCCGTGGTATGACCAATTGGATGGCCTTCTGAACGGGTAGGGCGAATCCTCCGGATGAGCCGCGGCTCGTCGAGACGACTCGCCCTACCGACACACAAATGATGAACACCTACACCGTCCCCGAAGGCAGCCGCCGTGAACGCGCCGACAAGGTGCTGGCGCAGGCTTTTCCCGAACACAGCCGGGCGGCCATCCAGCGCGCCATGGAAGCGGGGCTCGTGAAGGCAGATGGCAAGGTCATCGACCAGAGTCAGGATGTGGGTCCGGGACAGGTGCTTGAATTCTCCCTGCCTGAAGTCGTGGCCGCGGAGATCCGGGCGGTCGACATCCCACTCGACGTGATTTTCGAGGACAAGCACCTGATCGTGCTCAACAAGGCCGCCGGTATGGTCGTGCATCCGGGCACCGGCACCGGTGAGGACACGATGGTGCATGCGTTGTTGTCCCATTGCGCCGGCGAGCTGAGCGGCATCGGCGGCGTGGAGCGTCCCGGTATCGTGCACCGGCTCGACAAGGAGACCTCCGGCCTGCTGGTCGTCGCCAAGAACGACGCCGCCCACCGCGCGCTCGCCGACCAGTTCGCCTCGCGCACCCTTAAGAAAGAATACCTGGCCCTCGTGTCCGGCGTGCCCAAGGCCGACAGCGGCACGATCGACCGGAGCATCGCGCGCCATCCCGTGCACCGGCACCGGATGACGACGGGCGAGGGCGGACGGCCGTCGCGGACCGACTGGGTCATTGAAAAGAAATTTGGCGAGCAGGCCGCCTTGGTGCGCTGCCGCATCCACACCGGCCGCACGCACCAGATCCGCGTGCACCTGAAGTCGCTCGGACATCCTCTGCTCGGCGATACCGTCTACGGCTGGAAACAGAATCCCAAGCTGCCGGCGCCGCCGCGCGTGATGCTGCACGCCGAGCATTTGGTGTTCACCCATCCCGTGAGCGGGAAGGTCATGGACCTGACCGCGCCGTTGCCGGCGGATTTCAAGAAGATGCTGACGGCGCTGCGGAAGGTGTAGGGCGGCTCGCTATGGTGGAACCGGGCCTCCGGACCGGTTTGTTGGACGTGCGCCGTAGCCAACCCGTCCGGAGGCCGGGTTCCACCTCAGATTTTGGCCAAAGCCTCGGCCGCCAACCCCCAGCGCAGGTTGTGCAGCGAATGGTGGAAGCGTTCGATGTGCGCATAGTCGGCCACGGTCACCATCGTGACCAGCGCGGCGGGAAACACATCGGCGCGGGCCGCGGGCAGGCCGGGGACGGCCTTGCGCTCATCGAGCGTCATTGGCGCCAGCTCGTCGAGCAGTTCGCCCAGCGTATGCGTGCCGATGATAGGCGGAGTGTCTTCCAGGCTGACGCCGTGCCGCGCGCCCTTGATGGCGCGGACAGTGCTCATGCTGCCGCCGGCGAAGACCGCCGCGGGGGCGATGACCGGAAACCGGAAGCCGCTGCGCTTGAGTTCGTCCTGCACATGGCGGGCGAGGGCGCTGGCCTCGGCCTGGTCGAGCGGCGCCGCGGCATCCTTGATGAATTTCTCGGTCAGCCGCACGCAGCCGAGCTGGAGACTCATGGCCTGGACGATCTTCCGGTCGCGAAAAAGCAGGCACTCCAAGCTGCCGCCGCCGAGGTCGAAAACATAAAAATCCTGCAGGTCGGCGAGGGCCGGGTCGCAGGTCAGGCCGCGGCCGATGAGGTTGGCCTCCTCGTCGCCGGTCAGGATGCGGATGTCGTGGCCGGTGGCGGCCTTCACCCGGGCGCGGAATTCGCCACCGTTGCCGGCGTCGCGGACGGCGCTGGTGGCGACGAGGACGACTTTCGCCGGCGAGAAGGGTTTGGCGTCCGCGAGCAATTCCTGGATGGCGGCCAGACCGCGAACCATGCCTTCCTCGCTCAGCTTCGGCTCGGTCCGGCTGATACCGGCGCTGATGCGGGCGTCGATGGTCCGGGACTTGAGCGCGGTGATGACACCGGAGGCGTCGCGCGCGGCCACCAGCACCTTGATGGAATTGCTGCCGATATCGATGACGGCGACTACGGGCGTTTTATTGACCACGGATTGCACGGATAGAAACGGATAAATGCCCTGAGCATTTTATTGTCATTCTGAACGAAGTGAAGAATCCAGCATGATATCCGCGGGACTGCATGTCGCTGGATCCTTCGCTTCGCTCAGGATGACAGGTAGCGTGGATTTATCCGTTTTCATCCGTGCAATCCGTGGTTAAAAAACGCCTCAGTCATGGCACGAAGTCCCTCGGCGCGATCAGCACGACGAACTCGCCCTTGAGGCTCATCTTGGTGAGGCGGGCCAGCACGTCGCCGGCGAGGCCGGTGAGGAAGGTCTCGTGGAGTTTCGTGACTTCCTTGGCGATGCAGATGACCCGGTCGGGTCCGAGCACCTCGACGATCTCGGACGCGAACTTGTCGATGCGGTGGCAGCTCTCGTAGAGCGCGAGCGTGTAGTCGAAGTCGCGGTGTTTCTGCAGGAAGGCGATGCGCGCCGCCGACTTGGGCGGGAGGAAGCCGACGAAAAGAAAACCATTGGTCGGCAGGCCGCTGGCGCTGAGCACGGCCACGAGGGCGCTGGCGCCGGGGACGGGAACAACGGGCAGGCCGCGGCGGCGGCAGGCGCGGACGATGCGGAAACCGGGGTCGCTCAGGCCGGGGGTGCCGGCGTCGCTGACCACGGCGACGGATTTGCCGAGGGAGATCTGCTCGGCGAGGCGGTCGGCGACCTCGGCCTCGTTGTGATCATGGTAGGCCGTGAGTTCGCGGTGCAGGCCGAGGCGCGTGAGCATCGCACCGGTGGTGCGGGTGTCCTCGCAGGCGACGACATCGACGGCGCCGAGGATGGCGCGGGCCCGGTCGGTCAGGTCGGCCAGGTTGCCGATGGGCGTGGCCACGACATAGAGGTGGCCGGGCTGGGGGACCAGTGAGGGGTTGTCGGCAGGCGTGTTCATCGGCAACCACGGCCCGCCGGCAAGCGGCGGCCCTGCAGGGCGGCGTCAGCGGCCCATGCCGGGGATGCGGCCTTCCCAGTCGGCCGGGCGGCTCCACGGGATCGAGGAGTCCTGCTTCGTGGGCCCGCAGCCGGTCAAGCCGGCGAGCGCCAGGAGGGACAGCAAGAACACAAAAAGGGCTTTGCGAGGTGAGGGCATGCTTATTGGGTGAATACGACTAAATCGCCGGTCTGCAACTGTCCTTTCAGGGTGCCGGGCAGCACCTGGGCGAGGGAGAAGCGGGGGCGGACATCGCTGATCTGAACCTGCGCCAGCTCGGAAGTTCCCCGCTGCAAACGGATAATGGCGCGAGGTTGCGCGCCGTGCTCGGTGCCGTAGTCGAGCACCACAAACGCCGCCGCCGGGCCGACGCGGACGACTTGGTGCGGCGGCGGGGCTGGGGTGGCATCAGGTGTAACCGGCTCGGGCAGGCTTTCGGCGAGTGCGCGGGTCAGGAGCCGGGTCAGCTGTTCCTCCAATTCGGTGATGCGTTGGCGGTAGGGGGCGGTGATGTCGGCTTCGGCCGCGGGCCGCGAGGGCGGAGTCGGGCTGGCGGTGAGGATCAGGGTGGGCAGGACGACCGCTTCGTCGGTCTGGCTGCGACCGGTCGTTTGCTGGCGCAAGGTGGCCAGCTCCGCCATGAGGGCGACTTCGCGCTGCTCGCGTTCGGTCAACTGACGGGCCAGCTGCACGTTCCTGGCTTCCGTGGCGGTCGTGCGGACCTTGGCCGAGCCGAGCTGGGAATCGAGTTCGACCGCACGCTGGCCGATGTCGGTCGCCTGCCGGCTGGCCTGTTTCAGCTCGTAGCGCAGGTCGGCATTCTGGCGGGACAGGCGGGTGACCTGGGTCTCGAGGTCGGCCTTGTCGCGCCGGGCGATGATCAGGGCGGTGCAAGCGCCGGCCGTCACCAGACCGAGGACACCGACATAAACACCCGCCTTCATGGCAACCGGGCCGGGGCTCAGGCCTGCCAGGCGTAGGTCGATTCGGACCAGGGCTTCAGGGCGGTCTTGACCACCTTGCTGCCCGGGTTGGCGGCGAGGTGCTCGAGGACCTTGAAGACGAGTTCCGTCTTTTCCGGCGCGCCCAGCTTCGCCGCGAGCGCCTCGGCGGTGAAGCCGCTGCCCGGGGCGGCCTTGAGCGCCGCGTCGATCTTGAGCTTGAGCGTGATGACGCCGCCGGCGGCCTTCTTGCCGGCCTCGACGCCGGGCTGGTGGTAGGCGTTGATGCCGACGAGCGAGGCGTAGAGCCCGACCGCGCGTTCGTAGAGGGCGATCAGCATGCCGATCGTCTTCGGCGAGACCTCGTTGACCGTGATGGTGATGGAGTGGCGGTTCTTCTCGCTCAGCGCGTCGCGCGTGCCGAGCAGGAAGCCCTGCAGGAAGTCACCGCTGGTGACGCCCGGCTCGACCTCGAGGGAGGTGTCGGCGCCGCGGTCCTTGAGGACCTCGATGAAGGTGACGAAGAAGTTGTTCACGCCCTCGCGGAGCTGTTGCACGTAGGCGTGCTGGTCGGTCGAGCCCTTGTTGCCATAGACGGCGATACCCTGGTTCACGACATTTCCCTTGAGGTCGAACTCCTTGCCGAGCGACTCCATGACAAGCTGCTGCAGGTAGCGCGAGAAGAGGAGCAGGCGGTCCTTGTAGGGGAGGACGACCATGTCCTTCGTGCCCTTGCCGTCGGTGGCCCAATACCACATCAGCGCCAGCAGCGCGGCCGGGTTGTCGCGGAGGGACTTCTTGCGCGTGACGGCGTCCATGGCCGCGGCGCCGGCGAGCATCTGGTCGACCTTGATGCCCTGCAGCGCGGCCGGCAGCAGGCCCACGGCGCAGAGCTCCGAGGTGCGGCCGCCGACCCAGTCCCACATGGGGAAGCGGGCGAGCCAGCCTTCCTTCACGGCGACCTGGTCGAGTTTCGAGCCCTCGCCGGTGACGGCGACGAAATGCTTCGGATAGTCCAGGCCGGCGGCCTTGAAGGCGACCTGCGCCTCGAGCATGCCGTTGCGCGTCTCGGCGGTGCCGCCGGACTTCGAGATGACAATCACGAGGGTCTGCTTGAGGCGCGTGCCGAGGGTCTTGAGGACGTAGTCGATGCCGTCGGGGTCGGTGTTGTCGAAGAAGGAGACGCCCATCTTGTCGCGGTTACCCTTGATCCGGCCGAGGGCGTGGCTCACGAACTGCGGCCCGAGGGCCGAGCCGCCGATGCCGATGACGAGCACCTCCTTGAACTTGGCGCCGCCCGGGGCGGTGAGCCCGCCCCGGTGGACTTTCGTGACAAAGGTCTTGATGGCGTCGAGCGTCGAGGTGATGGCCGTGCGGAGCTCCTCCGTCGGGGCCAGCTCGGGCGCGCGGAGCCAGTAGTGGCCGACCATGCGCTGCTCGTCGGGGTTGGCGATGGCGCCGCCCTCGAGCGCGGCCATGTCGGTGAACGCCTGCCGGAGGCGCGGTTCCATGGCGGCGAGGAAATCGTCCGGAAAAGGCATGCGGCTCACATCGAGCGACAGGCCGAGCTTCGGGTGGGTGTAGTAAAGCGACTTGAAGCGGTCCCAGGTCATAGGGGAAAAGGAGTAGCCGGGGCGGCCGACCGGAACCAGCCCGAAAAGCAGCATAATTAAGGTGGTCGCCGCGACCGACCATCGCTCCGATTTCGAGATTGCTAGGGCGGGGCGGCACCCCAATCACTAAGGGCTTACCGCATGGCCTTTGATCTCAAACGTGTCTTGAAAGTGATGCTGTTCGCCTCGAACGGCCCCCTTTCGGTGAAGGATATCCAGACGGCCATCAGCCGTTTCCACGAGCAGGCGACGGCCCTGCCGCTGACCGGTGAATCCGAGGTTCCGGCCACGCCGGGGGAAACCGCGGCCGCTCCCGCGGAGCCGGAGGAGCCCGTGCTGCCCGCGCCGGTCGAGGACGATGAGTTTTATCGCGACGTGCCGACGCTGGTCACCACCACGCAGATCCGCGAGGCGATGGACCTCATCTCCACCGAGCTGCGCGCGGCCGACAGCGAGACCCTGCTGATCGAGGGGCACAGCGGCTGGCGCCTGGTCACGCATCCACGCTTTTCCCGCTGGGTGCGCCTGCTCCGCAACGAGCCGCCGCCGGTCAAGCTGAGCCCGTCCTCGCTCGAGACCATGGCCGTGATCGCCTACCGCCAGCCCGTGACGCGCGCGGAGATCGAGCAGATCCGCGGCGTGTCGGCCGAGGCCGGCCTCACCAAGCTGCTGGAGCGCGACCTCGTCTACATCGTCGGGCGCGCCGACCTGCCCGGCCGGCCGATCCAATACGGCACGACGGACGCCTTCCTCGAGTTTGTCGGCATCAAGTCCCTCGACGAACTGCCGGCCTCCGACGTGCTGTCGCCGCGGCAGATCGACGCCTGGCTGCAGACCTCCAACCAGCCCCGCGCCGCCGGCGACGCCGACATGGGCCTCGACGAGACCGAGGAACAGCAGATGGCGCTCGAGCAGCCGCAGGCCGCGGCGGAGTCCGCTTCGGAAAGCAAAGCATGATGTCGCTGCATCAGTTTTCGTGGGCCAGCGAGCTTGCTCGCGCCCTGGCCGCTTTTCGGGATGAAGCGCGAGCGAGCGCGCTGGCCCCCCCGAAATCAGGAGCAAGCCCGGCCCCCTCGGTATCCACGGCGCCC
>JAYRDK010000094.1:0-9544 GCA_041909435.1 Lacunisphaera sp. | reverse complement strand
CCACTAATCCACACTAATGGTCCACTAATCAGGCAGGCTGGAACCGGCCGAGCAAAACTTTTCCATTAGTGAGTCATTAGTGTGGATTAGTGGTGAAAACCTTCCGTCGAACCACCACCTTGTCTGCACCGATGCCCTACCGTCGTTCGATCTCCACCCTCGGTTGCCCTGAATATTCATTGGAGCAGGTGTTCGACCTCGCCCGGCGTCATCACCTCGATGCCGTGGAAATCCGCGCGCTGGCCAACACGATCGACGTGCCCGCCGTGCTCGCCGCCGCCTATGGCACGCCGGCCAAACTCGCCGAACGGATGCAGTCCGCCCCGGCCCCGATCGTGTCGCTCGACACCTCGCTGAAGCTGGCGGACAACAAGCAGTCCGACCGCGACGACTTTCTCAAATTCGTCCCCTGGGCGGAGGCCTGCGGCGTCCCCTGGCTGCGCGCCTTCGACGGCGGCAAGAACGCCGATACCGCCACCCATCAGGCCATGGCGGACACGGTCGCCTGGTGGCGTGCCGAGCGGAAGCAGCATGGTTGGAAGGCCGATATCATGATCGAGACGCACGACGCGCTGTTCACCGCGGCGTCGATCAAACAGTTCCTCTCCCTCGCGCCCGGCACGGCGATCCTCTGGGACAGCCAGCACACCTGGCGCAACGGCGGCGAGGATGTCCTCACCACCTGGCGGGCCATCAAGCCGCACGTCGTCCACATCCACGTGAAGGACAGCATCAGCAAGCCGAGCGCGAAGCACCCGTTCTCCTATGTGCTGCCCGGCGAGGGCGAGTTTGCCATGGCGGCGCTGCAACCGGTGCTGGCGGCGGAGTTCAGCGGCTGCATCAGCCTCGAGTGGGAAAAGCTCTGGCACCCCTATCTCGCCCCGCTCGACGACGCGCTGACGGCCGCGGCAAAGAGAAATTGGTGGTAGGGGCGGTTGCCCTCAACCGCCCGGTCTTAGGGTGGAACCCGGACTCCGGACGGGTTTGTTTAACGTGCGTCCTGAAAACCCGTCCGGAGGCCGGGTTCCACCTCAAGGCACCAACCCCTGTTGCCTCAGGAATGCGATCATCAGTTCGCGGGACTTCTCACGCCACTCGGGGACGTCGTTGCCAAAATTGTGACCGCCACCGGGGACGATGTGCAGTTCGCACACATTGCCGGTCGCAAGCAGCTTGTCCCGCAAGGCGAGCGCCTGGTGCAGCGGCACGGTCTTGTCGGCGTCGCCATGGAAGGCCAGCACCGGCGGCATCCGCGGGTCGAGCTGATGGATGGGGGAAAGCGCCGTCGTGTGTTCACCAAAGCGCTTTGGGGTGTATCCGGTTTCGCCCGAGGTGTCGGACACCGTGCTGAACAAAATGAGCGCGGCCGGCTTGAGGCGGGGTGATTCCTTTTCGTCCGATCCGGGGGGCGTGCGGGTGATGGCGGTCCACAGCGCGACATGCCCGCCGGCGGAGTTGCCGCCCACGGCGATGCGCGCCGGATCGAGCCCCAAGTCGGCGGCGTGTTCCTGCACCCAGTGCAGCGCGGCGCGGCTGTCAGCCACCGAACCGAGCGGCGAGACGTCGTTGCGGCCCTTGGTGCGGTAGTCGGGCGCGATGCCGACCAGCCCGAGGCTGGCGGCGAATTTGGCCCAGAAGATCGAATTCGCCGGCGTGCCCGTGGTCCAGCCGCCCCCGAAGAAGAACATCAGCCCGGACCGGCGGTCGCCGGCCTTCCAGCCGGCCGGCTTCACCACGAAAAGCCGCATCGGCGGCGTGCCGGCCTCGCGGTAGAAGAAGGTCTCGGCGCCGGGGAATTCGGTGGGCGTGGTTTCGGCCTTGGGTTGGGCGAAAGCGAGGACCGGAAGCAAGAAGAGAAACGCCATCCTGTAGGTGGCCCGCTCGCGGGCCACGTTGCGCGCAAGCGCGCAACCTACACCCAAACCGCGGGGCTGATGGCCCCGTCTCCAACGAAGGGAAATCGGACCCGGAAACATCTTCACGCCTTCCCCGCTTCCTCGTTGCTCACGGGCTTGAAGCTCGGGCGGCCGTAGCGCGTCGTGGGCGGCGTGCCGTAGGGGTTGTGCTTGAACTCATCCACCCCGCGGCAGAGGTAGATCTTGAAGTTCGGGTTCACGGTCAGGTCGTTCTTCACGTTCGTGCCGGAGTAACGGATGGTGAGCCCCGCGCGGCGCCGGTTCGACGGGTTGGCCTGCGAGCCGTGGATGGCGCGGTCGTCGTGCAGGGAGCACTCGCCGGCCTTGAGGCGGAACTGCACGGCATTGTCGGCGTTGAAGTCGCTGCCGTCCTCCAGCTCGAGCGTGAGCACCGAGCTGGTCTCCTTCGAGCGGCGGTGCTTGATGACGCCGCCCTTGTGCGAGCCGGGGAGCAGCTTCATGCCGCCGTTCTCCTCGTCCACGTCGTCGAAGGCCAGCCAGACCGTGACCGAATTGTGCGGCGCCATCGGCCAGTAATAGGAATCCTGGTGCCAGCCCACGGTGGACATGCTGCGCGGATCCTTGATGAAGAAGTTGCTCGCCCAGCAGTAGAAGTTCGGCCCGAGGATGCCCTCGACGAGGTCGAGGATCCTCGGGTTCATGCAAATATCGTAGAGATACGTGCTGTTCTCATGCCACTCGCGGATGTCCTTCGTCGTCTCGCCGGGCTGGAGCAGCGCCAGCAGGTTGGGCAGCTCCGCATTGATCTTCGCCATCTCCTCGCGGGTATAGATGGCCGGCAGGCCGAGCAGGTAGCCGTTCTCGTGGTAGAAGGCCTGCTGCGCGGGGGTGAGCTTGTGCGTGGTGCTCATGGAAATGAGGCGTTAGCGGCCGAGGTATTTGTCGCGGCCGCGGACGAGGGCCTCGATCTTCCGGTCGGCGATGGAGCGCTTGAGCATCCAGAAACCGCAGTCCGGGTGGACCCAGCCCACGCGGCCGGCGCCGACCTTCTTCTCGACGGCCTCGATGCGCGCGGCGACCTCGTCGGCCGTCTCGATGTGGTTCACCTTGATGTCGATCACGCCGACGCCGAGGGTGATCTTCTTGTCGATCTGCTTCAGGGCGTCGAGATCGGCCGCCGGGCGGTGCGCCAGCTCGAGCACGAGGTGGTCGGTGTGCAGGGCGTTGAGAAAATCGAGCAGCTTGCGCCAGTTGCCGGACTGGATCGTCTGGCCGCCGTAGTTGCCAAAGCAGAAATGCACGGCGCGCTCGGTGCCCTTGTCGATGCGGTCGAGCAGGAGGTTCATCGACGCGGCCGCGAGGGGACCGTCGGCCGGGTTGCCGGGGATGTTGGCCTCGTCGACCTGCAGGCACGCGGCGGGCAGGCCGGGCATCTGGGCGGCGAGCACCTCGCCGAGCGCCATCGTCAGCTTGGCGAAGCTGCCGTAGTGGTGGTCGAGGAGCGTGCGGGCCAGCATGTAGGGGCTCGTGACGGTGAACTTGAAGGCGCCGCCCGCGACGGCGGCGGCGCGCTGGCAGTCGGCCAGCAGGTTGAGCGAACCCTCGCCGAGCGGGCCGGTGACGACGCCGGCCGGCTTGCGGCGGAAACCCATCGGCGAGTGGCGGGCGAATTCCTCGGTGATCGAGCGGCCGACCACGGACGAGATGCCGGCCATCGGGCGGATGAAATACTCGATCATGCCGTTCGTGTCCGGGTGGTTGACATCAAAGCGGTAGAGCTCGCCGTCGGTCGGCAGGTCGATGCCCGCCTGGCGCTGGAGGTCGAACACGACGCGCGTGGCGTCGATCACGGCCTGCTCGCTCGGCAGCGCGGCCAGCCAGTCCGGCACCGGGTAGGAGCCGACGGTGGTCGTGAGGATGCGCGGTCCCTTCGGGATGCGCGGGATCGGCGCGGACTTGACCGAGGCCGGACGCGGGGCGGCGGCGGCGATCACGCGGGAGGTGGCGGGGCGGCGCGCCGGGGAACCGGCGCTGGGGGGGCAGGAGGAGCACATAATGAGGTCGGGGATTATGCATTCACGCCGGCGGTGAGCCAGCGTCGAAATTGTTTCTGAAAGGTCGTGGCGAGGGTGTCGCCGGGCATGACCAGCACGCCCCAGCCGCCGCGGGCGGGGTTGAGCGGCACCTCGCGCGGGATCTGCAGCTCGCACATCTGTCGGTCCTCCTCGAGCACGCGGATCGCGAACTCGATCTGGGCCGCCGGCGGCGGCCCGCGGAAACCGGGTGAGATGGCCAGCGACCAGAACACGGTGCAGCTTTCCCCGGTGTTGGGCGAAGGCACGTGCACCAGCACGCGCTCGTCGCCGTCGGGGAAGGACTGGCGGATGGTGGTGAAATTGGGCAGGTAACACCGCTGCCGGCGGTGGTGGGCGCTCTGGAGCTTGCCGGGCATCTCGTGCGCCGACTCCAGCGCCGGGAACGGCGCGTCCATCTGGAAGCCGTCGTCGTGCAGCCGGATGTCCATGTCAGGGATGCGCGGGTCGGCGGCCTTGCCGAGCGTGGCGCTGTGCGCGAAGGCGAAATGCGACATGTCGAGGTAGTTCTCCACCTCGCGCCGCCAGCCGGCGGCGAACTTCGTCGGCGGACCCATGACGTAGGTCCACTCCTTGTTCTCGAACTCCGGCACGGGCGGCAGCGCATGCGGGCTGGTCACCAGCTTGACCCAGACGAAACCGTAGCGCTCCTGCACCTCGTAGGTGTGCAGGTGGGACAGGGCCAGCTTCTCGGCGTTCGGCTCGACCAGCGAGGGGATGCTCTGGCAGTCACCGTCCGGGTTGAAGCGCCAGCCGTGATACGGGCACACCAGCTCGCCGCCGCGGATGCAGCCGGCGGAGAGGCGGGCGCCCTTGTGCGGGCAGGCCACGTCGGCCGCGAGCAGCGAGCCGTCGGCAAAACGCGCGATCACCAGCTCGACGTTGAGCAGCGTGTAGCCGATGACGGCGCCCGGCGGCAGGGCGGCGGCGTTGGCCACGGGCTGCCAGGTGCGGCGCAGGGCGGCCAGGGCGTGGTCCTCGGTGAGGAGCGGCGAGGCGGCGGGGATGGACGGGGGGACGACCGGCGGGGACAACGGCATGGCAGATGGGGCGATGGAGCGTAGCAGAAAGCCCGTTTCCTTACTTGGATAATCCGGAATAACCGCTTTGGTAGATCGGGCACTCCATGAAAACCTCCCGTCCCCTGATCATCACGCTGCCGGACGCGGGCGTGCTCTTCGCCGAGAGCGCGCACACGGGGGATTTCCACATGGCGCCGCGCACCGACCCGTTCCACAAGCTGCTCTACGTGCTGCGCGGGCGGATCGCCTGCCACGAGGCCGGCCGGGACCCGGCCAGCGCCGCGGCGGGCATGCTGCTGGTGATCCCCGCCGGCACCGAGCACGAACTCCGCGACGAGTCACCCTCCACCCTGCTCCTGCTCTGTATCAGCCCGGCCTTCCTGCGCACCGACCCCGAGCTGCCCGCACTGTGGCGCGGACTGGCCGCACGCGGCGAGCGCCGCATCGCGCTGAGCCGGCCCGCGCAGCACCAGATCGAGTCGACCTGGCGCCGCGCGATGCTGGAGCGCGTGCACCGCCAGCCGGGCAGCGTCACGACCAGCCGCGCCCTCGCCGCCCAGCTCATCGTGACCCTCGCCCGCCTGCCGGTCCGGAAACCCGCGACCGCGCCGCTCACCCGCGTGGCCGCGGTCGCCCGCGAGCTGGAGGTCACCTTCTACGACGCGTGGAACCTCGACCGTGCCGCGACCCGCGCCGGCATGTCGCGCCGCCATTTCAGCGTGCTCTTCCGCCGGGTGACCGGCCACACCTTCTGGGAACACCTCACCGACCTGCGGCTGACCCATGCCGCGCAGCTGCTCCAGCAGGGCGACCACTCGGTGACCGGCGTGGTTTTCTCGTGCGGGTTCGGCGACGTGTCGCAGTTCTACCGGCTCTTCCGCGCCCGCTTCAGGCACCCGCCCCGCACGTGGGCAGTGGCGAACCGGTAGGGCGAGTCGTCCCGACGAGCCGAACGCCCTAATGGCTCATCCGGAGGATTCGCCCTACCCTTACCCTTGTTCAGAACAGGACCCGGCCGGCCGCCGGCCCCGGCGCCGGCACACCGAGCAAATGCGCCAGCGTGGGCGCCAGGTCATCCACCCCGACGCGCGTCGGGTGCACTCCCGCCTTCACCCCGGCGCCATACCAGAGCAACGGCACATGGTTGTCGTAGTCGTAGGGCGTGCCGTGCGTGGTGCCGGGTGTCGTGCGATCGATGAAGAACGGCTTGAGCACGGCCATCACGTCCGGGCTCCGCGGCGGGTAATAACTCAGCCGCACGGCCTCGCCGATGGCGTCGAGCGGCGCCGGGTCCACCAGGCGCGTGCGCGTGTAGGCCGCGGCGATGACCGGCATTTCCGCCAAGGCCGCGCGGATCGCCTCCTCCACCACCGCGGGCGCCAGCTGCTTCCGGGTCAGCGCGGCCGGGTTGAGGTGATAGCCCAGGCCGTCGCGCACCGCCCAGCGCTCGTTGTCCGCCAACGTGCCGAATTTTCCATCGAGCGCGGCAAAGACCTGTTTGTCGAGGGCGGCCCCGCGCACGCGGCCGCCCTGGCCCGGGTTCCGCTCGGGGAGCGGGGCCACCCCGTGGTCGGCCGTCAGCACGACGGTGCAATGGGCCAGCCCGATCTTTTCATCGAGAAACCGAAACAGCTCCGCGAGCGTGCGGTCGAGGCGCACGATCGAGTCCATCACCTCGTGGCTGTAAGGCCCGTAGGAGTGGCCGGTCTTGTCCGGCTGGGAAAACCCGATCGCAAGCAGGTCGGGCGCGCCGTCCGCCTCGCCGAGCCGTTCGTGGGTGATGACCGCGCGCGCAAGGTCCGCGACCAGCTCGTTGTTCCAGGGCGTGTGGTCGAAGGCCTCGTAGTAATCGTTGCCGATCTGCGGCCTTCCGCCGTCGAGGCGCTTGGGAAAGGTCCGGGTGAATCCGATGCCCTCATATTCACCCGCCGCGTCATCCGGACCCTGGACCGAATCATAGACGGCGGGGTCGAGCAGGCGGGTCCATTCGCGGCCGTAAAGCTGCTCGACGCGCTGCTCGGCGTTGAAAGCCGTGAGATAGGCGGGCAGCTCCGGGCGGTAGTAGGTGGAGGTGACGACCCGGCCCTCCTCGGTCCAGTAGGCGCCGTCGGCCAGCCGGCCGGACATCAGGATGGCGGCGCGGTCCTTGTCGGCCACGCCGAAGACCTTGGCGCGCGCACCGTGCCGGAGCTTGAGCTGGTCGCCCACGGTGGGGGCGAGATAATGGCGCGGCGAGCGGCCGGACTTGGCCTCCAGCACGCCGCCGGGCGAGCGGACGGTCCGCGGGGCCAGGCCCACGAGCGCCGAGTCGCGGTCCTCGACGCAGTTCACCTGTTCCGGGGCCGGCCAGTCACGGAGCAGCCACTCGTTGGCGATGATGCCGTGGAGGTTGGCGTGCACGCCGCTGAGCATCACCGCGTGGCCGGGCCCGGTCTTGGTGATGGCATGCCGGTAGTGGCAGTCGGCGAAATTGGCCCC
Organism: Lacunisphaera sp.; assembly: GCA_041909435.1. Taxonomy (GTDB): domain Bacteria; phylum Verrucomicrobiota; class Verrucomicrobiia; order Opitutales; family Opitutaceae; genus Lacunisphaera. The sequence goes on along the minus strand of JAYRDK010000094.1, from coordinate 2,074 downwards.
CTGTTCCAGCAGGAGGTTGAACCCGCCCGGCCCGAAGTGCGCCCGGAACCGCTCGAGGTAGTCCGCGCGCATCTGGTCCACGCTGATCACCACCACCAGCCGCGGCGGGAGCTCCTGCGCACCGCCGGAAGCCAGCAAAACGAGGCTGATGAGGAAAGATCGCGGGGAGGGAAAAATTGTCATGAAACGGGGGTCGGTAACGGGCCGGAAAGGCCCCGGGATAGCAGTTGACCGGCGCACTTAAACGAACCCTCGCGGGACCGGGCAAAGTAAATCCTGCCGCCGGCACGGTTTTTAACCCGGCCGTCACCTGATAAATACATTGAAAGCCCGTCATAGTTATCAGAAGTTTTTGCCGTGCGGCCCAAGAAAAAGATCTCGCAGACCCAGCTGGCCAAGGAACTCGGGGTGTCGCAGGCCCTCGTCTCCCTCGCCCTCAACGGCCGCAGCGTCGGCATCAACCCGGACACCTACAAGCGCATCTGGGACCACGCCATCAGCCTCGGCTACCTGCCGAAGGGCATGCGCGTGGAATCCACCCCCGACTCCTCCCGCGCGCGCCAGATCGGCTACATCCTGCGCGCGCCGCTGCGGCTCTACATCCCGAGCACCTACTTCGGCCACGTGCAGCACGGCCTGCACCAGGAACTCGAGGCCCACGGCCACCGCCTGATCTTCCTCGGCGCCGAGGACGAGCTCACGCCCGAGAAGCTCCGGCAGTTCTTCCACCCGAGCAACCACCTCGCCGGGGTCGTCGTGCTGGGCGAGGTCGCCCGGCCCTTCATGGCCGAGTTGTGCAAGCTCACGCGGCGGGTCGTCGCCGTGTCGGCGCGCTACCACGGGCTGTGCCACTCCGTGCTCGGCAACGAGCCCGAGGCCCTCACCCACCTCGTCCGCCACCTCTTCAACCTCGGGCACCAGCGCTTCGGCTGGCTCGGCGGCAACGCCAGCCTCGGCCGCCACGACGCCCGCCTCGCCGCCCTCAAGGCCGCCCTGCAGCCGCTCGGCCTCGGCCTCGACCCGCGTTACACCACCGTGCTGAAGCAGGCCGACCGCGCCGAGGGCGCCGAGGCCATCCACGCCATGCTGAAGCAGGCCCGCCGGAAGGATTTTCCCACCGCCTTCGTCACCTACAACACCCAGATGGCCATGGGCGCCTCGCTCGGCCTCCAGCGCGAGGGCTGGAAGGTGCCGGGTGACATCAGCCTGGCCTCGGCCGACGTCTCCCGCCTCAGCATCGAGGGCGCCCTGCGCATCACGGGCGCCGGCACCAGCCCCGACAAGCTCGGCGAGGCCGCCGCCCGCCTCGTCATGGGCGAGGGCGTGCCCCCCGAGGGTTACACCGATCTCGTGCTCCCCGCCCCCCTCGTGGTGGGCAATTCCACGGGTCCGGCCCGCTAGGCCCGCCCCATGCCGCCCTCCCCACCCTCCCCGGCCGCCCGGCGGGGTGATTTATTTCGGGACTTCGCTGTTGATAATTATTAGAAACGACTGATAACTTCGACCCCTACCCCGCCATGACCCCCTACGACTACGCCGTCCTCGCCTTCTACTTCGGCTTCATGCTGGTCATCAGCTGGGTCTTCCGGCGCTTCATCACGAACGTCAGCGACTACTTCCGCAGCGGCGGCCAGGTGCTCTGGTGGATGGCCGGCGGGTCGGCCTTCATGGTGTCGTTCAGCGCCTGGACCTTCACCGGGGCCGCCAGCCGCGCCTACGGCGACGGCTGGCCGATCATGATCATCTACGTCGGCAACGCCGTCGGCTTCTTCATCAACGCGGCCTGGTTCGGCCCGAAGATCCGCCAGCTGCGCGTCGTCACCGGCATGGAGGCCGTCCGCCAGCGCTTCGGCCGCGCCAGCGAGCAGACCTTCACCTGGATCACCCTGCCGCTCCAGATGCTCACCGCCGGCATCTGGCTCTACGGGCTCGGCGTGTTCTTTTCCGCCGCCTTCGAGATGGACGTGGAGCTGACCATCATCGTCACCGGCATCTCCGTGCTCCTCATCTCCCTGCTCGGCGGCAGCTGGGCCGTGCTGGCCAGCGACTTCATCCAGGTGCTCATCCTCATGCC
>JAYRDK010000093.1:0-9672 GCA_041909435.1 Lacunisphaera sp. | reverse complement strand
GACATGCGGGGGCTGACGTAGACCTGGCCGGCCAGCACCTGCCGGATGGCGGTCAGCAGGTTCTCGCCGCCGGCCTCCTTCATGATGTAGCCGCGGGCCCCGGCGCGGAGGGCGCGCTCGGCGTAGACCATCTCGTCGTGCATTGACACGACGAGGACGGGCAGCTCCGGGTGCAGGGCCAGCAGGTCCTTGAGGAAATCCAGGCCGCTGCGGCCGGGCATCGTCATGTCCGACAGCACCAGGTCGACCCCGCCGCCCGCCAGCCGCAGCAGGGCCTCGGCGGGGTTGCCCGCCTCGCCGCAGACCACGAGGTCGGCCTGCCGGTCGATCAGCTGCGCCAGCCCGGCCCGCATGAACGGGTGGTCGTCCACGATCAGGACGCGCCGGCGCGCGGCCGCCGGGGCCGGGTCCGCCGCGGGGACGGCGGGTTTTTTCGGAGCGGTTTTTTTTGCAGCAGGTTTTTTCATTTGCGCAGGGGCACGCGGCAACGGATGGAGGTGCCCTGGCCGGACTTGGATTCCACGGCGAGCTCGGCGTTGATGACGCTGGCGCGGTGCCGCATCACCTGCAAGCCCATGCCCGGGCGCAGCACCTTGGGGAAGCCGCGGCCGTTGTCCGTCACGGTCAGCTCCAGCGTGCCGGCGGCGCGGACGAGCGTCAGCGTGATGTGCTTGGCCCGGCTGTGCTTCAGGGCGTTGTTCACCGCCTCCTGGGCGATGCGGTAGAACTGGCCCGCGGTGTTGTGCTCCTCCACCAGCACCACCGGGCTCTCGAAGCGGCACTCCACGCGGCCGGGGACGTTGGTGCGGTCCGCGAGCTCGACGAGGCTGGCCCACAGGGCGTCGGGCCGGTCGCTGACCGGCACGAGGCCGCGGGAGAGCGAGCGCACCTGGGCGATGGACTCGCGGAGGAACCGGCCGATGCGGTTCACCTGTTTCGCCAGGCGCGGGGTGCCGGCCACATCCTCCTTCAGGCCGGCGCAGAGGATCTCGACCGCCGTGAGCTGCTGGCCGAGGCCGTCGTGCAGGTCCTGCCCGATCTGGCGCTGGCCGTTCTCGGTGATCTCGATGATCTGTGCCTCGGCCGCCTTGCGCCAGGTGATGTCGGTGCGGATGGCGACGAACTGGGTGGGTTTGCCGGCGGCGTTGACGAAGGGGAAGATGGTCGTGTCGACCCAGTAGAAGGAGCCGTCCTTGGCGCGGTTCTTGATCTCGCCGTGCCACACGCGGCCCCGGCCGATGGTGGACCAGAGGTCGTGGAAAAACGCCTTCGGGTGGTGCCGGGAGTTGATGATGCGGTGATCCTGACCGATGAGCTCGGCGCGGGAGTATTGCGAGATGGCGCAGAACTTGTCGTTGACGTAGGTGATCCGGCCGGCCGCGTCGGTGATGGCCACGATCGAGTGCTCGTCGAGGGCGGCCTTGATGTTCTTGAGCTCCTGCTGCGTGGCCTGCAGCTGCTGCGCGGCGGACGACCCGGCGGACGACGGGTGCTCGAGGGCGGTCAGGCGGGCGATCAGCTCGTCCCTGCTCATTTCGTTATAACTCTTTGCCGGCACGCTTGAACGGCTAGCAGGCGGCAACCCGGGCGCAAGTCAGGACAATCCTCCGGCCTAGCCGGGCTAAAGGTTTTCCCTAGACGGATATCGCCCCGCCTCCAATTCCCCCCGCCGGCCGGCACTGGTATTGTCGGGCCCATGGAAACCACGCCTTCCTCCGCCCCCACCGCCACCGAGACCGCCGCCCGCGAATGCGCCGAGCTCGTCACGCTCCTGCAGAACTCCGAGATCTACCGCGACTACCAGCGCGCGTTCCAGTCGATCACGGGACTGCCGCTGACCCTCCGCCCGGCCGGCGCCTTCTCCGCCCCCATGCAGGGCGCCAAGCTCGGCAACCCCCTCTGCGCCCTGCTCGCGGGCAAGAACAAGACCTGCGCGGCCTGCCTCGACGTCCAACAGCGCCTCGAGCGCAGCACCGACGGCCAGCCTGGCACGGTGGCCTGCTTCGCCGGCCTCAACGAGTCCGCCGTGGCCATCCGCGTCGGCGAGAAGGTCGTCGCCTACCTCCAGACCGGCCAGATCCTCTTCCACCGCCCGACCGCCGCCGAGACCCGCACCGCCGTCCGCGGCGCCGCCGAGCTCGAGCCCAAGCTGGACCGCGCCGCCGTCGAGGCCGCCTTCAAGGAGTCCCGCGTGATGGAGCGCGCGCAATACGACGCCATCCTCCGCCTGCTCGCCATCTTCGCCCAGCAGCTCTCCGCCGTGAGCAACCAGCTCATGGTCAAGCAATCCCTCGCCGAGGCCCCGGCCATCACCCGCGCCCGCGAGTTCATCGCGGCGCACCTGACCGAGGACATCTCCCTCGCCCAGGTCTCGCGCACCGTCGGCATGAGCCCGTTCTACTTCTGCAAGAACTTCAAGAAGAGCACCGGCCTGACCTTCACCGAATACCTCTCCCGCATGCGCATCGAGGCCGTGAAGGAGCTGTTGCTGAACCCCTACAAGCGCGTCAGCGAGGCCGCCTACGAGGCCGGCTTCCAGTCGCTCTCGCAGTTCAACCGCGTGTTCCACCGCATCGCGGGCCAGTCCCCGAGCGTCTACCGCGACCAGCTCCACGCCCCGCTGCGCACCGGCCACCGGGCCCAGGCCCACGCGGCCTGACCGCGCCGCCCGGTCGAAAGGGCCCCGTGAACCCGCCTCCCGTCCTCCGGAAAAAATTCGGCCGCCACGACTGCACGGTCCGCCCGCTGCACGCCGGCGACGAGCCGCGGCTGCAGGAGTTCTTCCACTCCCACACGCCGGACACCATCTACGAGCGTTACGGCTGCCTGGTCTCCACCATGACGGCCGAGCGCGCGAGCGCGCTGGTCAACGTGGACCAGGCGCGCGACTGCGCGCTCGGGATCTTCGCCGCCCCGCCGGCGGAGGAAACCCTGCTGGCCGTCGGCCGCTACTGCCTGGATACGTCCGGCGAAGCCGCCGAGCTGGCCTTTGTCGTGCGGGAGGACCGGCGCGGCCAGGGCATGGGCACCGCCCTGCTGCGCCTGCTCATCCAGACGGCCCGGTCCCGCGGCCTCGCCCGGCTCTGGGCGCAGACGAACAACCACAACGCCGACATGCTGGGGATCTTCCGCCGCGCAGGCTTCACCCTCGTCCCCGAGCCCGACAACGGGATCATCTGCGCGACCCTGGTGCTGGCCCCGACTCCGGCCCCGGCCGCGAAAAAGCCCCGCGCGGCCGCCCGCCGCGCCTGAGTGATTGAAGGTGGAACCCGGCCTCCGGACGGGTTGCTTGGACGTCCGCGCGAAAAACCGGTCCGGAGGCCCGGTTCCACCTCTTTCTGAAGCCCCCACGACAAAATCCGCGAAGGAGTTGCCAAAGGACAGGCAACATCGGGGCTTTGCTCCCGCCGCCCGCCGGACAGTATGGCCTCACTCCCATGACCGCCCACGCCATCAACTGGAAAGCCCGCGCCGTCCTCGCGGCCGACGCCGTTGCGCACGTGCGCAACGGCACCAACGTCTTCATCCACGGCGCCTGCGCCACGCCCACGCCGCTGATCGAGGCGCTCTGCGCCCGCCGCGACCTCGAGGGCGTGCGCCTCTACCACCTGCACACCTCCGGGCCGGCGCCGTTCGCCGCGCCCGACCGCGGCAAGGAGTTCCGCTCCGTTTCCCTCTTCACCGGCTCCCCGCTGCGCGCGGCCGTCGCCGAGGGCCGCGCCGACTTCGTGCCGATCTTCCTCTCGGACATCCCCGGCCTCTTCCTCAGCGGCAACGTCCCGCTCGACGTGGCCGTGCTGCAGGTCTCGCCGCCCGACCGCCACGGCATGTGCTCGCTCGGCACGTCGTGCGACGCCGCCAAGGCCGCCGCCACCACCGCGCGCGTCGTCATCGCCGAGATCAACGAGCAGATGCCGCGCACCCACGGCAACAACGTCCTGCCGCTCGCGAACATCCACGCCTTCATCGCCACCGACCGGCCCCTGCTCGAGCACCACGCCGAGCCGGAGACACCCGTCGAGGCCCGCATCGGCGAGATCGTCGCCGGCCTCGTCGAGGACGGCTCCACCCTGCAGATGGGCATCGGCGGCATCCCCGACGCCGTGCTCACCCGCCTGCACGACAAGCGCGACCTCGGCATCCACACCGAGATGTTCTCCGACCGCGTCGTCGACCTGGTCGAGTCGGGCGCCGTCACCAACCGGCTCAAGGCCAACGGCAAGGGCCGCATCGTCACCAGCTTCATCAACGGCACGCGGCGCCTCTTCGACTTCGTCAACGACAACCCCCTCGTGTCCTTCTACCCCTGCGACTGGACCAACGACACCTCGGTCATCCGCCGGAACCCGAAGGTCGTCGCCATCAACTCCGCGCTCCAGGTCGACCTGACCGGGCAGGTCTGCGCCGACTCGATCGGGCACCGCATCTACTCGGGGATCGGCGGGCAGATGGACTTCATCCGCGGCGCCGCGCTCTCCCCCGGCGGCAAGCCGATCATCGCCCTGCCCTCGACCGCCGCCAAGGGCCGCCTCTCGCGCATCACCGCCCAGCTGGCGCCCGGCGCGGGCGTCGTCACCACCCGCGGCCACGTGCACTGGGTCGTCACCGAGTATGGCGCCGTCAACCTGCACGGCCGCACGCTCCGCGAGCGGGCGACGGCGCTGATCTCGATCGCCCACCCGGATTTCCGCGCCGAGCTGACGCGCGAACTCGCCGCCATCCGCCCCACGGCCTGATCCCGGGACAAACGATGCACACCAAAAGACGGCTCATCTTTGCCAATCGGCGGTGAGTCGTCCGCGCCGCATGCTGTAGACTATGGACGTGGATACCGAAGTCATGCGGGCCCTCGCCGCCCATCGCCCGGAAATTCGTGCCAGTTGGGAGAACCTCCTGCGGCTCGAGCGGGCCAGTTCCCCCCTGGCGAACCCCGACACACTGGTCCACCTGCTCGACACGACGCTCGACGAGATCTTCAAGGACCTGCACCTGTGGTCGCCGCGCCGCCACCCCACGCGGGCCCAGGTCCCCAGCTGTCCCTGCGGCCGGAACCCGCTGCTGGCCTATTTCGGCGCCGGCCGGCAGGCCCTGCGCGAGGCGCTCATCGTGGCCCAGGCCGCCAGCCCGCACCTCACGGCGGAGCAGCGCGACACGGCCTTCACCTGCATCGAGCAGGTTTTCAGCCACATCGAACGCCGCGAGATCGAGTCCTTCTGCGCCGTCTGCCAGTTCCGCATCCCGACGCACACCGGCACCTCCCACACCGGCCACGTGCCGCTGCATCATCACCACCCGTAGGCGGAACGCGGAGCAGGCCTGTGTTTGCCCTTCGGTGAGTATCTGCATGTAGGGTCGGCGCTTGTCGCCGGACCTTTTTTGGTAGGGGCCGTTGCCCTCAACGGTCCTTCGAAGGGCGCTTGAGGGCAAGCGCCCCTACCGACGGCCCGCCGTCAGGCGGCGGCCCTACATTACACCACACCACGCTACCTCAGGACGCGGCCGTCTGGTGCAGCTTGTCGCGATAGACCGAGGGCGCCTCGCCCGCGACGCGGCGGAAGACGCGGTTGAACTGCGACAGCGACTGGAAGCCGGCCTCGTAGGCCGCCTCGCTCACGCGCTTGTTCGGGTTGAGCAGCAGGTTCTTCACCTTCTCCACGCGGACGCGGGCCACGTAGTCGGTGAAGGTCAGGCCCGTCGCCTTGCGGAAGCTCTTGCAGAAGTAGAACGCGCTCATGTTGACCGCCGACGCCACCTGCGTGAGCGACATCTCGTCGGCATGGTGCTCGACGATGTAGGCCCGTGCGCGGCTGATCGAGGGCGCCTCGCGCGACTCCTCCTGGACCACCAGCTGGTTGCTGAGCGCCGAGAGATGCTGCGCGAAGATGGTCAGGAGCTGGACGATGGACTTGTATTGCTTGGCCGAGACCACGCGGCTCTGGAGGTAGGCCTCCTCGTAGCGCTTCACGTCCGTCTCCACGCCGAACTTCAGCAGCAGGCGCGTCAGCCGGTTCATCTGCGCGGACGACGGCGCGTGCTGCAGGATCTGGCCGGTCTGCAGGAAGGCGACCAGGTCCTCGCCCACCCGCACCGGCACGGCGGAGTCGCACAGGCCGGCGAAACACTTGAGCGTCTTCGGCTCGAGCGCGGCCGACTCCTCGACCTTGCGCTGCAGCTGCAGACAGGCGGCGCAGGAATGGTTGGAACCCGCCATCAGCGAGCAGAACGGGTTCTCGTTCGGGTCGCCGTGGTGCGGCAGGTTGAACTGGCCCTTGCCGCGCAGCGTCAGCGGCAGCCCGGTCGTCTCGCGGAACGCCTTCTCGTAGTCGCGGTAGATCTGCGATCGGCGGAGTTGCTCGACCAGCGGATGCTTCTGGCGGGGGACGGGAGCGAGCATGACACCTGATTAATCCCCGCGGCGGACCGTCGCAAGCGCCCGGCCCCTTCCGGCCAAGATCTGCGCAGCAGTCCGCAACGGATGCACAAGGGAGGAGGCCAAAATCTGCGTCATGACCGTCCGGGACGCCCGCCGCCTACAGGCCGAGGAACTGGATCGCACAGCCCGCCAGCAGCACCGTGCCGCCCGCCAGGGCGTGGCGGAAGCGCCCAAACCGGCCCACCGGCAGCAGGCCGAGCCCGCGCTGGCCGAGCAGGACGACCGTCACCATGACCCCGATCGTGAGGACGCTGAACGACCCGACCACCAGCCACACGTCGGCCCAGCTCCCCTGCGCCGCGGGATACATCACCAGCGGGATCATCGGCTCGCAGGGCCCGAACAGGAAGATCGTGAAAAGCACCCACGGCGTGAGCCGGAAACCCTCGGGCGTGCCCGCCGGGACATGGGCATGGGCGTGATGCGGATGGCGCACGGCCTTGTTCAGGCCCCAGGCGAGATAAACCAGCCCGAAGGCGATCATGGCCCACGCGGCCAGGTTGCCGCGGAATTCCTCGATGAAGCGCACGCGCTCCAGCCCGAAGCCGAACACCACCCCGGACACGGCCAGCAGCACCGAGCTGGCCACGTGGCCGAGGCCGCAGAGCGTGGTCCAGAACACCGTGCGCGTCACCGACCAGCGGCGGGCGCGGCCCATGACGATGAACGGCAGGTAATGGTCCGGCCCGGCGAGTGTGTGCAGGATCGCGACCCCCGCGGTGCCGAGCAGGAGCACGGACATCTGCGGGGCCCCGAGGGCATAGGCGTGGATTTCGGGGTTCATGGCGAAAATCTCAGCCGGGAGACGCCAGCCGGGCGGCCAGCGCGCGGACGGCGTGCACCACCTCGGGCACGGCCGCGGCCACGGCCGGGGACAGGTCGGTGCACATCGGCCGCACCTCCTCCACCGCGATGGTGTAGAGGTGGAGGCGCGGCAGCCGGCCCAGCAGGGCCGACGCGGCAAAAAGGTCCTTCAACCCAAAGTCATGGGCGCCCAGCCCACGCGGAAGTTCACCCACAACTTCAGGTCGAAGGAAAGTGATCGTGCCCGCGGGCTGGCCGTCCCGCGTGGCGTCGATGAGGATGATGTCCTGCGCGCCGTCGAACTCGACGAGCAGGTTGACCCCGCCGGTGCCGCCGTCGAGCAGGCGCACGCCGGCCATGGGCCGCTCGTGCTCCAGGAGGCGGAGGATGTGGATGCCCACGCCCTCGTCGCCCATCAGCAGGTTGCCGACGCCGAGCACAAGCACGCGGTCACCCGCCGCGCCCTGCGGGGCGGGGGCGTTGGCTTCGCCAACCAGGGTGGAGTCGATCAGGCCGAGCATGGGTCAGCGGGTGACGCGGGGTTTGGCCGGAGCCGGCGGCGGCACGGGCCTGGCCTCGGGGAAGGCCGAGATGCCGTGGGCCTCCTCGGCCGCGACCTTGTGCTTCTCCATGAACTTCCAGCCGCCGATGATCGACGACAGCACGCCGTGGCCCTCGACGTAATCGTGGTAGAACACGAGGTAGATGTGGATCAGCGTGAAGACGATGAAGGCCCACATCGCCCCGTAGTGGAACAGGCGCAGGTTCTGCTCGCTGCCGAAGAGCGGCACCAGCCACGTGAAGAGCTGCGGGAAGGCCGACGAGCTCATCGACGCGTAGAGCGCGAAACCCGAGGCGATCTGGAAGACCGTCAGCAGCCCCGTGCCCGCGTAGGTGAAGTAGGCCACGGAGTTGTGCCCGAGCGTGTGCACGGGCTTGTCGCTCGACTGCATGATGTCGACCTTGAGCACGTCCCAGATCTGGCGGATCTGCGCCTTCCGCAGCGGCAGGAAGTTCCGCCAGCTGGCGTATTTGTTGCCGGCGAAGGCCCAGTAGATCCGGAAGAAGAAGTTCCCCAGGAACACGTAGCCCGCGACGAAGTGCACGAAGCGGACGGTGCCGAACCAGTAGCCGTCGGCCGCCTCGCCCGAGCTCATCAAGCCGGGCGGGTGGCCGATGAGCCAGCCGGTGAGGCCGAGCACCACGATGGCGGCGGCGTTGATCCAGTGGAACCAGCGCACGGGCTGCTCCCAGACATAGACGCGTTGGTAGTCGTGCGAGGCGTTCATGGTGGCCTCCGGGTCAGTTGACCATCAGCTCGTGCCGCGCGATTTCCTTTTTGTCCTCGTAGAGGTGGACGGCGCAGGCGAGACAGGGGTCGAACGAGTGGATGGTGCGGATGATCTCCAGCGGCTGGTGCGGATCGTGCACCGGGGTGCCGATGAGGGAGGCCTCGTAGGCCGAGCGCTGGCCCTTCGCGTCGCGGGGCGACGCGTTCCAGGTGCTCGGGACGACGAGCTGGTAGTTGGCGATTTTCTTGTCGTTGATGACGATCCAGTGCGCCAACGCGCCGCGGGGCGCCTCGCTGGTGCCGACACCCTGGCAGGTGGCCGCCCAGGAGGACGGTTCCCACTTGTCGCGGGTGAAGGTGCGCGTGTCGCCCGCCTTGATGTTGGCGAGCAGCTTCTGGTAGTCCTCGAGCGCCCAGCGGGCGGCGAGCGACGACTCGATGGCGCGGGCCGCGGTGCGGCCGAGCGTCGAGAAGAGCACGGAGGCCGGGGCCTTCAGCGCGCCGAGGGTGGCGGTGACGGCGTCCTTGATCTCGGCGTTGCCCGCGGCGTAGCCGACGAGCATGCGGGCGAGCGGGCCGACCTCCATCGCGTGGCCCTTCCAGCGCGGCGTCTTGAGCCAGCTGTATTTGGCGTCGGTGTCGAGGTTGGCGTAGGGCGGCTTGGGGCCGGAGTATTTGAGCTTCGTCTCGCCCTTCCACGGGTGGAGGCCGGCGGCGCCGCCCTCATATTCATACCAGGAGTGGTCGATGAATTCCTGGACGCCGGTGTCGTCGCGCGGGTCGACCGGGTGCACCTTGCTGAGGTCGCGGCCGAGGATGGCGCCGCGCGGGAAACGGTAGCTGCCCACGTCGCTGAAGCCGTTGGTCGGCAGGTCGCCGTAGCAGAGGTAGTTCTCGAGGCCGCCGCCGATGCCCGCCCAGTCGAGGTAGAACGGCGCGACGGCGAGCACGTCGGGGATGTAGACCTGCTCGATGAATTGCTGGCCCTGCTTGAGCAGATCCCCGACCATGGCGAGGCGCTCCGCGTTGATCGCGTTCGCCTCGTTGATGTTGATCGAGCATGGCATGCCGCCGACCAGGTAATTGGGGTGCGGGTTCTTCCCGCCGAAGATGGTGTGGACCTTGACGATCTCCTTCTGCCACT
>JAYRDK010000092.1:0-9874 GCA_041909435.1 Lacunisphaera sp. | reverse complement strand
GCCAGCTGGCGCAGCTGGCTGAGCGTCTCGCCGAGCTTCAGCGCGTAGCGGATGGAGCGCTCGAGCAGGCGGGGGTTGAGCGTGGCCTTGACGAGGTAGTCGACCGCGCCCGCCTCCATGGCGGCGATGTCCACCTCCTCGCTGTCGTCGGCCGTCAGGATGATGACCGGCGTCTCACTGCCGCCGATGCGGGCCTCGCGCAGCAGCGCCAGGCCGTCCTGCGCGTCGAGCCGGTAGTCGAGCAGGCACACGGCGTATCTGCCGCTGAGCAGCTTCTTCAGGCCCTCGGCGTAGCTCTCGGCCCCTTCCAGCTCAAAGGCCCCGCCGCGGAAATTCTGCACCAGCCCCTGCATGAGGCGCTGCTGCAGGCGATCGTCGTCGATCAGCAGGATCCGGCGGACTTTGGGTGGCGGCAGGGGGGTCATGGTCAGGCGGCGCCCGCGACCAGGTCGGCCGCGGTGATGCGCAACCGTGCCGGCAAACCGGCGCGGTTGTCGAGATTGTCCTTGATGACGTTCACCAGCGCGCTGCCCACGACCACGCCGTCCGCCGCGCGGGCGACCTGCTTGACCTGCTCGCGGGTGGAGATGCCGAAGCCGACCGCCACGGGCAGCGCCGTGTGCTGGCGGATGCGCGCGACGGCCTCGGGAATGTTGGCCGCCACCTGGTCGCGCACGCCGGTCACGCCCTCGCGGGACACGTAATAGATGAAGCCGGTCGCGGCTGCGCCGATGCGCGCGAGGCGGGCGGCGGGCGTGGTCGGGGCCACGATGAAGACGGTCTTCATGTCGTGCCTGGCGCAGGCGGCGAGCATCTCGTCGGCCTCCTCCGGGGGCAGGTCGAGCGTCAGCATGCCGTCTACGCCGGCTTCCTTGGCGGCGCGCACGTAGTTTTCCACGCCGTTCGAGAAGACCAGGTTGTAGTAGGTGTAGAAGATGATCGGCACCTGGCTCTTTTCGCGCAGGCGCTTCACCAGCTCGAAGACCCGCGCCGCCGTCATGCCGCCGTCAAGGGCGCGCTGCGCGGCGAGCTGGTTGGTCAGGCCGTCGGCCAGCGGGTCGGAGAAGGGCACGCCGAGCTCCAGCACGTCGGCGCCGGCGTCGAGCACCGCCCAGCAGGCCGCCAGCGAGGTGTCGAAATCCGGGTCGCCGGCGCACAGGTAGGCCACGAACGCCGCGCGTTTCTCGCGGCGGGTGCGGGCAAAGGCCTGGGCGATGCGGTCCATCAATCCGGAGAGTCCGGACTCAGGCGGCGGGGGTCGAGCGAAAATTACGTCACGGGCTGGTCCAGCTCGAATTCCACCAGCACGGGCCGGTGGTCGGACAGGTAGCAGCGCAACACCTCGGAGTGGACCGGGCGGCATTCCTCGGGGAGCAGGACGAAATCCAGCGCCAGCGCCGGCAACGCCGCGGGAAAGGTGCGGCCGGTCTTGGGCAGCAGGGTGTAGTTGTTGGTCTCCTCGCAGAATCCCAGCAGCATCGCCGTGGCGTCGGGCTGGTGCGCGGGGTTGTTGAAATCACCGCACATCATCGGCGGCGCCACCCAGTGCGCCCCGCGCGTGGCGGTCCGCTCCGTGATGAACTTCATGAGGATGCCGGCCTGCAGCAGGCGCTGTTTCCGCGAGGCGTGGTGCAGGTGCAGGTTGATCAGCGGCAGGTGGCGGCTGGCGGCGAGCTCCATCTCGACGAAGAGGAAGCCCTTGTCGCCCAGCTGGCGCCGGCCGAAGGTCGCCGTCTCGGCGTGCTTGATGGGCCAGCGGGACAGCACGCCGTTGCCGTAGTTGAGCGGGTAGCGCCCGCCGCGCTCGTTGGTCAGGCCGATCGCGGTGAACGGCAGGCCGCAATGCTCGCTGAGGAACGTCAGGTGGTTGTAGCTGCCGTTCCAGCGCGAGTTCTCGTCAATCTCCTGCACCGCGACGATGTCCGCCTTCAGCTTCTTGATGAGCGCGGCGATCTTGAGCAGGTTCCCGCGGATCTTGACCGCCGAGCGCAGGCTCTGGTGCACCGGGAGGGTGCCGCGGGCGTGCGCCACGTTGAAGGTCAGCAGACGGTGTCGTGCCATCAGGAAAACCTGCAAATCGACCCGGAAACCATGGTAAAAAATGGGGCGGTCAACGGGATTGACTCACTCCGTTCGGGGCTTCGCCCCAAAATCCTCCGGATTTTGCCCTTCCGCTTCGCTCCACAAACCCGCTTCGCGGGTTCTCACCCCGCCAGCCACCGGCCGCGGGATATAAAATGTCGATACAACCCGGGAGGACATTGAAAAATGGGGCGGTCAACGGGATTCGAACCCGCGACCCCAAGAATCACAATCTTGTGCTCTAACCAGCTGAGCTATGACCGCCGTAAAGGGCCGAGAAAGTCCATGACCCCTTGGCGTCTGTCAAATCCTTCTTTGGCCTGTTGGCCGGGCGGGGCCGGAGGCAATGACGGCACTCCGCTCCGGCAATTCCCGTCGGAAGAAATTGATGACGTAACTTTTGTAAAAATCACCTCGCCTCCATCCCCTCTTCCGCTATCGGCTGTAGGCATGATTTCCTTCAAGAAGCTCATGGGTAAGGAGGAGAAATTCTACGACCTGCTGGAGGCCAGCGCCGAGGAGGCCCGCGTCAGCACCGACCTGCTGGTCAAGATCCTCAGCAACGACGGCACCATGGCCGCCACGAACATCCACGACATCATCCAGACGCGCCGGAAGGACAAGCGCATCACCCAGGAAATCACCGAGGAACTCTGCAAGACCTTCGTCACCCCCCTGGAGCGCGAGGACATCGAGGCCCTCTCCCTCGCCCTTTACCGCATCCCCAAGACCGTCGAGAAAATCGTCGAGCGCCTGACCATCTGCCCGGCCCGCGTGCCGCGCGAGAGCCTGCAGAAGCAGGTGGTCCTGCTCGAACAGGCGGTCGAGTCGGTCGTCGCGATGGTCAAGGCCCTGCGCCAGGGCACGCAGGTCGAGCGCATCACGGACCACCACGCCAAGCTCCAGTTCGCCGAGGGCGAGGCCGACAAGGTCATGCTCGCCCTGGTCAAGGACCTCTACAACGGCCCCTTCGACGCCAAGGAGGTCTTCATCCTGATGGAACTCTACGATCTGGTGGAAACCGCCGTGGACCGCGCGCGTGACGCCGGCCAGGTGGTCTTCATGATCATGCTGAAATACTCCTGAGCCTGACACGCCGCGCCCGACCCTACCGAGCCCTCGTGCCATGACCATTTTCCTGATCGTCCTCCTGACGGCGCTGGTCTTCGAGTATATCAACGGTTTTCACGACGCCGCCAACGCCATCGCCACGGTCGTCTCGACCAAGGTGCTGACGCCCCGCCAGGCCATCGCGCTGGCCGCGGTCTTCAACCTCATCGGCGCGCTCATGGGCACCGCCGTCGCCAGCACCATCGGCAAGGGCCTCGTGGACACGAACGTGGTCACGATGGCCACGATCTTCTCCGGCCTGATGGGTGCGATCGTCTGGAACCTCATCACCTGGTGGTTCGGCCTGCCCTCGAGTTCCAGCCACGCGCTGATCGGCGGCCTGTGCGGCGCCGCGCTCGCCTCGGCGGGCAACGACTGGAACGTGCTGCACTGGGCCACCACCGACGCCAAGGGCGCGGCCGCCGGCCTCTGGCCGAAGGTCGTGCTGCCGATGATCACCTCGCCGCTGGTCGGCTTCTTCGGCGGCGCGTTCCTGATGTTCCTGCTCACCCTCTGCATCCACCGGCTCCGGCCGCGGCTGGTGAACAATGTCTTCGGCAAGCTCCAGCTCGTCAGCGCCGGCCTCATGGCCCACAGTCACGGCTCGAACGACGCCCAGAAGACCATGGGCATCATCGCGCTCGCCCTGTTCACCGGGACCAAGAGCGGGGCCTTCGATGAGTTGCCCGCCTGGGCCTCCTTTCTCCGCACCCCCGAGTTCGTCGTGAACCAGTGGGTCGTCATCACCTGCGCGCTCGTCATGGCCGCCGGCACCGCCGCGGGCGGCTGGCGCATCATCCGCACCATGGGCCACAAGATGGTCAAGCTGCAGCCGGTCCACGGCTTCGCCGCCGAGACCACCGCCGCCCTCATCATCCACTATGCCTCCGTGCTCGGCATTCCCCTGTCCACCACCCACGCCATCTCCACCTCCATCATGGGTGTCGGCGCCGTCAAGCGCTTCGGCGCCGTCAAGTGGACCGTGGTCGAGCGCATCGTCTGGGCGTGGGTCTTCACCCTGCCCGTCTGCGGCCTGATCGGTTATCTCACCGAACGGCTCTGCGTGGCCCTCGGCTACAAGTAAGGCGCCGCCTCAGCCCCGGGCCTGGGCGGTGTAAAGCGCGACCAGCGCCGCACCGATGGCCTGGGAAAGTTCCCCGAGGGAGGCGGGCAGGACCTTCAATTTCGCCCGCTGCTGCGGCCAGAGATACGGCAGCGCCGATTCCCGGATGAGGCGCAGGTAACGTTCGCGAAACTCGGGCGTGGTGGCCTCGGGGTCGATCAAACCGCCGCCGATGACCACATACTCGGCGTCCACCGCCACCAGCAGCGAGGCGAGGTGCAGGCCGAGCGCCCGGGCCTGAAAATTGAAGATATCCACGGCCAGCGGATCGCCCTTCTGCGCGAGCGTGCGGAGCGAAAAGGCCTTCTCCTTGATCGGGGCGGGCGAGGTGTGGAAAGGATGCGTGGGGTGCTTCGGCAGGAATTCCTCCAGCAGCTGCGGGAGGCCGGAGATGGTGGTGTAGGGCTCGATGCAGCCCCAGTCGCGCCCGCAGCCGCAGCGGAGCGGCTTCATGCCGCCGAGCAGATGGAGGACCGCCGGCATGTGGCCGCCTTCCATGCCGTTGAGGGTGTCGCCCTCGAGCGGCAGGCCGTTGGCGTCCACGTAGGCCACGCCGAGCCCGGAACCGGGGGCGAGCATCAGGACCGTGGCGCGGGAATCGCCGCGCACGCGCTGCGCCTCGCCCACCCCGCCGTAATTGCCGTCATTGCCCGCCACGAGCGGCACCGGCCGGCCGGCGGCGGCGGCCAGCGCGGCGGCGTATTCCGCCTGGAAGTTCCAGCCCTCGAAGCTCGCCGGCAGGTTGGCCGCGCGGCCCAGCACGCCGGGGCCCGCGTAGGGCCCGGGGATCGCGAGGCCGGCCCCGAGCACCTGGTCCCAGCCGAGCTGGTTGTCGGCGAGAAAGCCCTTCACCCCCTCCACCCAGCCTTGCACGACCGCGGCCGTGCCGGCCTGGGCATTGGTGGAGCTTTGCCGCAGGTGCGTGGAGATGATGCTCCCGTCCGCCCAGACGCCGCCCGTCTTTGACGTGGTCGCGCCGCTGTCCGTGCCGAGGTAAACGCCCTGCCGTTTTGAGCTCATGGGGTGGCCCAAGTGGTGCGCTTTTTGCACCCCCGGGTCAAACCCGCATCTCAGACCGGCGGGGTGGAGCCCGTCGTGGGCAGGACGTCCTGCTTGCCGATGTCGCTGTGCCGGATGTCGAGGCCCTTGGAGAGGAACACCATCTCCTCCGCAATGTTGGTCGCGTGGTCGGCGATGCGTTCCAGGGATTTCGAGATGAACATCAGCTCGAGCGCCCGGGCGATGGTGTCGGGCTTCTCGATCATGTAGCTGGTGAGGCGGCGGTAGAGCGCGCGGTTCAGGTTGTCCACCTCCGGGTCGCGACGGATGACGCTGAGCGCCTTCTGCTCGTCCTCCTGCACGAAGCAGTCGAGCGCGTCGCGCAGCATCTCGAGGGCGATCTTCGACATGCGCGGCAGGTCGCCGTAGAGCTCGAGCGGCGGCTCGATGGCGAGCTTGCGCGAGCGGCGGGCGATGCCGGTGGCCTCGTCCCCCACCCGCTCCAGGTCGTGGCTGGCCTTCATGCCGACCACGATCAGCCGCAACTCGGACGCCACCGGGCCGCGCAGCGTCATGTAGCGGATGGCTTCCTCGTCAATCTTCACCTCCAGGCGGTCGATCTCGTCGTCGGCGGCGATGACCTTGTCCGCGAGGGTCATGTCCGCCTCGAGCAGGGCCTTCATGGCGAGGCGGGTCTGGTCCATGGCGCGCTCGCCCATCTGCAGCAGGTGGGAGCGGAAGGCCTCTAGTTCGGCGTCGAAGAATCGTTTCATTTTTTTGAAGTAGTGAGTAGCGAGTAGATTGCAGTTCGTAGGTTTTGTATGCTCGCTACTCGCTACTCACTACTCGCTGCTGGAAGATTCGGTTTACCCGAATCTTCCTGATACATAGGCCTCGGTCTGGGGGTTGGCCGGGTTCATGAAGATGGTCCGGGTATCGGCGTATTCGATGAGCTTGCCGAGGTAAAAGAAGGCCGTGCGGTCGGAGCAGCGGGCGGCCTGCTGCATGTTATGGGTCACGATGACGATGGTGTATTGTTTTTTCAACCCGTGGATCAGCTCCTCCACCTTGGCGGTGGCGATGGGATCGAGCGCCGAGCAGGGCTCGTCCATCAGGATGATCTCGGGCTCGACGGCGATGGCGCGGGCGATGCAAAGGCGCTGCTGCTGGCCGCCGGACATGCCCAGCGCGCTCTCGTGGAGGCGGTCCTTCACCTCGTCCCACAGCGCCGCGCCGCGCAGGCTGCGCTCGACGACCTCGTCGAGCCGGGACTTGTTCTTCTGACCCTGGATGCGGAGGCCGTAGGTGATGTTCTCGTAGATGGACTTGGGGAAAGGGTTGGACTTCTGGAACACCATGCCGACGCGCTTGCGCAGCTCGATGACGTCCACGCGCGGGTCGTTGATGTTCACCCCGTCGATGCGGATCTGGCCGGCGGAGACATGCGCGCCGTCGATCAGGTCGTTCATGCGGTTGAGGCAGCGCAGCAGCGTGCTCTTGCCGCAGCCGGAGGGCCCGATGAAGGCGGTGACCTGCCGCTCCTGGATGTTGAGGGTGATGTCGTGCAGCGCGCGGGAGGCGCCGTAGTTGAAGTCGACGTCGTCGATCTCGATGATGGCGCGGTGGGCGGGACTGACCGGCGCGGCGGGAGCCACGGCCACCGGGCGGGGCGCGACGGAGGGAGCAACGGGTTCGGTCATGGGAGCGAAGGTGGTTACCATTTGTATTTCTTACGGAGCCGCTGGCGGAGGATGACGGCGGTCATGGCGATGGCCGCGACCGTGAAGAGGAACACGAAGGCCGTGCCGTATTGCACGTCGCGGGTGTATTCGTTCTGCGGGATCTTGGAGGCGACGACGTAGATGTGATACGGCAGCGCCATGACGCCCTGGAAGATGAACTCGGTCCACCGCTGCACCTGCCAGGGCAGCTCGTCGCGCATGACAAAGGCGGCGGTGAACATGATGGGCGCCGTCTCGCCGGCCACGCGGGCGATGGCGAGCACGGAGGAGGTCAGGACGCCCGGCAGCGCGTAGGGCAGCACGTTGGTCATGATGGTCTGGAACTTCGTGGCCCCCAGCGCCAGCGAACCCTCGCGGTAACCCTTGGGCACGGCCTTGAGGGCCTCCTCGGAGGCGGTGATGATCACCGGCAGCACCATGAACGCCAGCGTCAGCCAGCCGGCGAGCAGCGACACGCCGAAATCGAAGGCGATGACAAACAGGCCGAAGCCGAACAGGCCGAACACGATCGAGGGCACGCCCGCGAGATTGATGATCGAGAGCCGCAGGAAGCGGATGAACGGACCGTCGGTCGCGTATTCGCTCAGGTAGATGGCGCTCAGCACGCCCAGCACCAGCGCGATGAGGATTGCGCCCAGCACGAGGAGGACCGTGCCGACGATGTTGGGAAAGATGCCGCCGGCCGAATAGACATAGGTCTCGACCGCGACGCCCTTCAGCTCCGCCTCATGTTCCGCCTTGAACTGGCGGAAGGCCCGGTCGCCCATCGTCAGCTTCGCGCCCTGGAATTCGAGGACGTTGAGCGTCTCCGGCGCCTCGGTCAGGAACGGCACGTTGATGAACGGCGCGGAGGTCTTGAAGATCACCGCCCCACCCTTCGTGCCGATGTCCCAGAAGATGAACGCGGCGCAGAGCAGCACGAAATAGGTGCAAAGGCGCAGCACCCAGAAGATCCCGGTCTCGACCCGCTTGGCGGTCGTGGGCCGGCCGTAGATGGCCGCGGCGGTGGTGGTCGCGGGTTTCATCCGATGGAGATCCGGTAGCGGCGGACGATTTTCTGCGCCAGCCAGTTGATGAGGAGGGAGATCAGGAAGAGCACCACGCCGACCATGAACAGCGCCCGGTAGTGGATGCTGTTGCGCACCACCTCGCCCATCTCCTGCGCGATGATGCCGGTCATGGTGTGCACCGGCTGGAAGATCACGCCCAGGCCGGACGAAAGGTCGGGGGTCTGGATGCGGTTGCCCGCGCAGAGCAGCACGACCATCGTCTCCCCGACGACGCGGCCGAAACCCAGGAGGATGGCCGCCATGATGCCCGAGAGCGCCGCCGGCACCGTGATGTGGATGATGGTCTGCAGCCGCGTCGCCCCCAGCGCGAACGAGGCCTCCTTGAAGGAACGCGGCACGTTGTTGATGGCGTCCTCGGCCAGCGAGAAGATCGTCGGGATGGCCATCAGTGCGAGCAGGCAGGCGGCCGTCGTGGCGTTGAGCCGCTCGGCCATGGGGAATCCCGGCACCCAGTCGAGGGCGGGGAGCTGGGAGACGCGGCGCAGGGTCTCGCCCAGCATCGCGATGCCGAAGAAGCCGAGCACCACGCTGGGGATCGCCGAGATGAACTCGATGTAGGGCTTGATGATCTTCTGCTCCGCCGGCCGGGCCACCTGGTTGACATACACCGCGGCGGCCACGCCGAGCGGCAGCGCGATCAGCAGGGCGAGGCAGGCGATGAGCAGCGAGCCGCTGAGCAGCGGGATGATGCCATACCAGTCCTGCCAGAAGCTGGCCGTCACCCACTTGCGACCGAAGGCAAAGGCGTTGAACGACTCCAGCCAGCCGACCGGCTTCGCCTGGTCCCACGCCGCCATCCGTTCCGCGATGACCTCCACCTCCTTGAAATACCCCTGCACAAATTCCTGGAACCTCGCCATGCGCCGGTTCAGCTCGGCGTCCGCAAACTTCGGGGCCTGCGCCACGATCTCCTGCATCGCGGTGACCTGGCTGGCGTTGGCCGCGGCAATCTCCGGGCGCAGCGCCAGGACCGGCTGGATCTCAGCCCGGTAGTCGATCACCTCGACCTGGATCGCGTCGGCCTCCTGCTGCAGCGCGGCCGCCCGCTCCGGCGTGGCCCCGGCCATGGCCCCGAGCAGGTTCTGCTTCGCCACCATCATGTCCTGTGCCACGGTCTGCCGCTCCTTCACGGCCGTGACCAGGTCGGTCATGGTGCCGAGCAGGGTCTCCTGCTCGTTGATCGTGTCGGCGAAGCGGTTGGCAAAGGCATCGAACTCCGCCAGCCGCGCCATGGCGGCGGCGGGGGTCAGGCCTTCCTTTTGCAGCAGGATGTCCAGCTGCCGGGCCCGGATGCCGGCCAGGTAGCGGGACATCGTGCTGTGGGCGGTCACCTGCTCGCGGTAGAGATCGACATACTCCAGGCCGGCCAGCCGGTAGACGGCGAGGTTGGCATGGTTCATCGGGATGAACCCGACCGCGTCCTTGAAGATCGTGAAGGTGATCAGCCCCAGCACGACGATCGAGACCGCGGCATTGCCCTGGAAGACGTATTTGACGAACTGGTCGCCGGTCATCCCGAAGAACCAGCCGCGCCGCTTGCGCAGCAACACCTCGCGGGTGGCCAGACGGGGCAGCGGCGGAGTTTCAGTGGTGGCGGGCATTTGGGCGGCAGAAACAGCATCGGTCCCGCGGCGTGGCGCGGTCAACCGGCCTAGGTTACGGTTGCGTTACAAAGCGGGCCTTGGAGGCGGGACCATCAGTCCCGCGAGGCATGGCTCGCGAAACCGATAACCCGCGGGACTGATGGT
>JAYRDK010000091.1:0-9965 GCA_041909435.1 Lacunisphaera sp. | reverse complement strand
CGGAGCGGTTGCAACCGCTCCGGCCACCTCGGGGTCCTGTCTTCGGTTCTTCATCAGCAGGTTTCCTGAGTCAAAAACGAACATACCATGCTCCGCCTAACGGCTTCGCTTTAAGGTCCCCTCCGCCTAATCGGCTCCGGTTTTGGTTCCGGGGAGCGGCTAATCGCCGCTGAGCAGCAGGGGAATTCGGTTGTCAGTCGGCGATTAGCCGACCCCCGAAGCCACCTGGCGAAGCCGATTAGGCGTAGCCGCACACAGTAGCAGAGCCGTTAGGCGATGCATCAGTGGTTAAACCCGGATCGGCCTTCTGTTGCCTCGACCTGCGGTCCGGTTTTTGCGGTTTGAAGACACTCCCTGACCGGATCAGACGGCCGGGTGGGGTCAAAATCCGCCCAGTTTTGTCCAAGTTGTGCGCAGCCCGGGGTGGGGAAGGGGCGCATAGTGGCCCCATGAAAACCATCCTGGTCCCGGTGGATCTTTCGGCCGCGACCGCGCGTGTGTGTGCGGCGGCATGCGACCTGGCGAAGCTGATCGATGGACGGATCGTGCTGCTGCACGTGGTGCCACCCCCGCCCGTCATGATGAACGACTATTATGCCTTCGACACCGGCCACCTGGCGCAGGCCATGGCGGCGGTCGAGAAGAACGCCACCCTGAAGCTGCGGTTGCTGGCGCGGCGTTATGCCAGGCGCCGCCCCGTGCGGACGGTGCAGGTGACCGGCCAGCCGGTCGGCACCATCCTGGCCCGGGCCCGCGCCACCAAGGCCGCCTACATCGTCCTCGGCTCGCACGGCCACGGCGCGATGTTCGACCTGCTGGTGGGCAGCACCGCCTCCGGCGTGCTGCGGAAGGCCCGCTGCCCGGTGCTCGTCGTGCCCATGAACCGGCGGTGAGGCCAACGTGGAAGTGCTGAAGGCCATCTACGGGCGCCGCGCGGTGCGCGATTACTCGGACGCGGAAATGACCGCCCCGCTCGTGCACGAGCTGCTCCGCGCGGCGGCGCAGGCCCCCAGCACGATGAACCAGCAGCCGTGGGCCTTCGCGGTGTTCCACGGCCGCGGCCGGATCGAGGGCTATTCCCGCCGGGTGAAGGCGCACCTGCTCGCGACCACCAACCCGATGTTCGGCCAGGATCCGCGCATCGACCAGTATGCCGACACCACGGCCAACCTGTTTCACGGGGCGGACACGGTCGTCGTGCTCTGCGCGAAGCCCTCGCCGTTCCCGGCGGTGGAGGACTGTTACCTGGCCGCGGAGAACCTGCTGCTCGCGGCGCACGGGCTGGGCCTCGGCAGCTGCCCGATCGGCTTCGCCCGCTCCTGGTTCAACCGGCCGGACGTGAAGGCGGAGCTCGGCATTCCCGCCCAACACGAGGTGGTGCTGCCGGTGGTGCTCGGCCACCCGTCGCGCCCGACGCCGGCGCCGCCGAAGGATGCGCCGGAGATCATCTGCTGGCACTGGGACGACTGACCGTCATGCCGCGCCGGATCCTCATCATCCAGGGGCATCCCGACCCGGCGGGCGGGCATTTCGGCCACGCGCTGGCCGGGGCCTACGCCATCGGCGCCACCGCCGCGGGGCACGAGGTGCGGCGGCTGAACGTGGCCGCCCTCGATTTCCCCCTGTTGCAGACCGAGCAGGACTGGAACACCTGGCCGGTGCCCGCGGGCCTGCGCGGGCCGCAGGCCGACATCGCGTGGGCGGATCATCTGGCGATCTTTTTCCCGCTGTGGCTCGGCACGATGCCCGCGGGGCTCAAGGGGTTCTTCGAGCAGGTGCTGCGCCCGGGCTTTGCGTTCATCGCCGGGGCCGGGCGGGCCCCGCGGAAGGGTCTCGCCGGCAAATCCGCGCGGGTGGTCGTGACGATGGGCATGCCCGTGTTCTGGTATCGCTGGTATTTCGGCGCCCACGGCGTGCGCGGGCTGGAGCGCAGCGTGCTGGCGTTCTGCGGGGTGGACCCGATCCGGGAGACCTTCATCGGCCTGGTCGGGATGAAGCAGGAGAAGATGCGCGACCGCTGGATCGGCCGGCTGGAGGAGCTGGGCCGCAAGGGCGGGTGAGCCGGCGGGACAAGATATGCCCAGCAAAGGCCAAGGGGCGCCCGGCCCGGGCGGGGGGATTCGGCTACCCTGTGCGTGTCATGAAAACACCCCGCGTTATCCCCGCTGTTTCGCTGGCCGCGCTCGCGTTTGCGGCGGCCCTGGCCACTGCCGTCCTGATTGGCGCCGCCGAGGTTCCGGCCGGCGCGGCCGCGGTCCCGCCACCGGCGGCCGCGCGCCTGCCCATCGAGCACGCCGTCCTCACCCCGCCCCCGCAGGTTCCGCCGCCGATCACGCGCCAGTATGCGGCGCGCGTCGTCGTGAAGCTCGAGGTGGTCGAGAAGGTCGGCCAGCTGGTGGATGGCGTGGAATACACCTTCTGGACCTATGGGGGCACGGTGCCGGGCTCGTTCCTCCGCGTCCGCGAGGGTGACGAGGTCGAGTTCCACCTCGCCAATGCCGCGGGCTCGCGGCTGCCGCACAACATCGACCTGCACGCGGTCACCGGTCCCGGCGGCGGGGCGACGCCGAGCCTGACCGCCCCGGGCCAGGGCACGTCATTCACCTTCCGGGCGCTGCGGCCCGGCCTCTACGTCTACCACTGCGCGACGACCCCCGTGGCGACCCACGTGGCCAACGGCATGTATGGCCTCGTGCTGGTCGAGCCGAAGGACGGGCTGCCGAACGTGGACCGGGAATACTACGTCATGCAGGGCGAGTTCTACACCACCGGGAAATACGGTGAGTTTGGCTACCAGGAGTTCGACGCCGCCAAGGCCCTCGACGAGCGCCCGACCTATGTCGTCTTCAACGGCGCGGTCGGATCGCTCACCGGCAAATCGGCCCTCACCGCCAGCGTCGGCGAGACCGTGCGCCTCTACTTCGGCGTGGGCGGCCCGAATCTTTCCTCCTCGTTCCATGTCATCGGCGAGGCCTTTGACCGCGTCTATGCCGAGGGCGCCTACGACCGGCCGGCCCGCAACGTTGCGACCGTCCTGGTGCCGGCCGGCGGCACGGCGGTGGTCGAGCTCAAGGTGGAAGCCCCGGGCACCTACGCGCTCGTGGACCACTCGCTGTCCCGCGCCTTTGACAAGGGCGCGCTCGGCATGCTCAAGGTGACGGGCGAACCCGCCCCGGCCGTCTATGCCGGCGCGGACATCGACGCCACCTACCTCGGCGCGCACTCCGACGCGTCCGCCGAGGCCGCCCGCAACGAGGCCGAGCTGACCGCCCTGTTTTCCGTCGCGGTCCGGGCCGACCCGAAGCTGGCCGGGCTGAGCAAGGACATCCAGGGCGAACGGGGCAAGCAGGTCTACCTCAGCCTCTGCTACGCCTGCCACCAGGTCGATGGCAAGGGTCTGCCCGGCGCCTTTCCGCCGCTCGCCCGCTCGGACTACCTGCTCGCCGACCGGGAGCGCGCCATTCGCATCGTGCTGAAGGGTTTGTCCGGCCCGGTGACGGTCAACGGCGTGTCACTCAACAGCGCCATGCCGCCGCTCGAGGGGATCCTGAGCGACTGGCAGATCGCGGACGTCCTGTCCTACGTTTACAACGCCTGGGGCAACGAGGGGGCCGCCTTCAAGCCCGCCGAGGTGAAGGCGATCCGCCACGAGAACCGCTGACCGGCCCCGGCGGTTGACAAAATATGCGTGGCGAAGCGCAACCCGTGCAGAGAGCCGCCGCGGCCAAATGGCTAGAGTGACCCTGCTCCCATGAAACCACGCAAGCGAGCGGACACGCCCTTTGAGCCCGCCGAGGCCGACATCCGGAAATGCGCCTACTTCCTCTGGAAGGAGGAGGGCAGTCCCGCGGGCCGCGATCTCGACATCTGGCTGCGCGCCCGGGAGCTCGTCCGGCACCACGTGCTGAAACGACCCGCCGCCGAGGCGCCGCGGCCGCGGGCCCGAAACTGATCCCCGCGACATTCCACGCCATGTCCGTCATCCCCCTCACCGTCTTCTTCAGCCTGCTCCTCGCGGGCCTGTTCATCGCGCTGTTCGTCCACGAGCAGCGCCGCCGCCGCTTCACCAGCGCGGAGCACGACTCGCTGCTGCCGCTGGCGGAGGAGACCCCGCGCGCGGCGGACGGTGCGCCGGTTCCGCCGCCCACCGACGCCGATTCCGACCCCGTTTACTTCTGAGCCCATCCACGCCCCCATGACCGATCAAAAGATCACCATCGAGTTCAACGACAAGGTCGTCCGGCAGTTCCTGCTCGCCTCCCTCATCTGGGGCGTCGTGGGCATGCTCGCCGGCGTCTTCATCGCCACCCAGCTCAACTTCTGGCAGGCCAACCTCGGCCAGTCCTGGCTGAGCTTCGGGCGCCTGCGCCCGCTGCACACCAACGCCGTCATCTTCGCCTTCGTCGGCAACATGATGTTCGCCGGCATCTATTACTCGACGCAGCGCCTCGTGAAGGCGCGCCTCGCCAGCGATTTCCTGTCGTCGCTCCATTTCTGGGGCTGGCAGCTGATCATCGTCGCGGCGGCCGTCACGCTCCCGCTCGGCCTCACGCGCGGCAAGGAATACGCCGAGCTCATCTGGCCCATCAACATCGCCGTCGCCGGCATCTGGGTCGTCTTCGCGGTGAACTTCTTCTGGACGCTCGCCCGCCGCCACGAGAAGTCCCTCTACGTCGCCATCTGGTTCTACATCGCGACGATCATCACCGTGGCGATGCTCTACATCGTCAACCACCTGTCGATCCCGACCTCGCTCACGCACAGCTACCCGGTCTTCGGCGGCGTGCAGGACGGCCTGGTGCAGTGGTGGTATGGGCACAACGCCGTGGCGTTCTTCCTCACCACGCCGATTTTGGGCATCATGTATTACTTCCTGCCGAAGGCGGCGGAGCGGCCGGTGTATTCCTACCGGCTGTCGGTGATCCATTTCTGGTCGCTCGTGTTCCTCTACATCTGGGCCGGCCCGCACCACCTGCTCAACACCGCGCTGCCCAACTGGCTCCAGCTGCTCGGCATGACGTTCTCGCTCATGCTCTGGGCGCCGTCGTGGGGCGGCATGCTCAACGGCCTGCTCACGCTCCGCGGCGCATGGGGCAAGCTCCGCACCGACCCGGTCATCAAGTTCTTCGCCGCCGGCGTCACCTTCTACGGCATGGCGACCTTCGAGGGGCCGCTCCTCTCCATCAAGGCGGTCAACGCCCTCGGCCACTACACCGACTGGATCATCGGCCATGTCCACGCCGGCGCGCTCGGCTGGAACGGCTTCATGGCGGCCGGCATGTTCTACTGGCTCGTCCCGCGCCTGTGGAAGACGAAGCTGCACTCCGAGTCGCTGGCCAACCTCCACTTCTGGCTCGGGACCTTCGGCATCCTGCTCTACGTCGCGGCCATGTGGGCCTCCGGCATCTCGCAGGGCCTGATGCTCAACGCCACCGCCGAGGGCGGCACCATCCTCAAGTATCCCAACTTCATCGAGACGCTGAACGCCATCCGCCCCCTCATGCTCCTGCGCGTGGTCGGCGGCGGCCTCTACCTCACCGGCTTCCTCATCATGGGCTGGAACGTCTGGCGGAGCATCCGCGGCGCCCAGGCCGTGAACGGCTCCATGGAGGCCTTCGTCGAGGCGCCCGCCCCGGGCGAGGCCCTCGGCGTCCGCGGCACCTTCCTCAACGCCCCCGTCGTCTACACCACGCTCGGCCTGGCCGCCGCGTGCCTGTGGATGTTCACCAGCGGCGTGCTCAACCTGCTCGGCCTGCTGGCCACGGCGTTCTGCGTGCTCCTCGCCATCGGCCACTTCGAGAGCCGCGGCAAGGCCTGGGCCGACTGGTATGACCGGCTGCTCGTCAACGCCCTCCCGTTCAGCGTGCTGACCTTCCTCGCCGTGGCCGTCGGCGGCCTGATCCAGATCATCCCGATGATGACCATCGACCGCCGCCTCCAGACCGAGGACCGCGTCGCCCGCGTCTACACCCCGCTCGAGCTCGCCGGCCGCGACCTCTACGTCCGCGAGGGCTGCTACAACTGCCACTCGCAGATGATCCGCACCCTCGTGCCGGACGTGATGCGCTACGGCGACTACTCCCGCCTCGGGGAGTCGATCTGGGACCATCCCTACCAGTGGGGCTCCAAGCGCACCGGCCCGGACCTCGCGCGGGTCGGCAGGAAATACAACCACGCCTGGCAATACGACCACCTCGAGAATCCGCGCAACATCTCCACCGGCTCCAACATGCCGGGCTACACCTGGCTGCTGAAGCAGGACACCGACTACGCGGCGCTCCCCGCCAAGATCCGCGTGCAGCGGATGCTCGGCGTGCCGTTCCCCAACTGGTCGCCGGCCGACATCGACCGCCTTGCCAAGGAGCAGGCGAAGACCATCGCCACCGAGCTCAAGGCGCAGGGCCGCTACGTCGACCCCGACCGCGAGGTCGTCGCCCTCATCGCCTACCTCCAGAGCCTCGGCCAGACCTCGCAAACGAAAGTAGCGGGTAGCCAGTAGCGAGCATGCCACATCGCTACCGCCACCAATCTACTCACTACCCACCACTCGCTACCCACTACTAATTCACCATCCCATGCTCCGCCGCATCATCTACGAAGACTGGCAGCTCATCTTCCCCGTCATCGCCCTCGCCGTCGCGTCGTGCATCTACCTCGTCGCCGCCTGGCGCGCCTCGCGCATGAAGCCCGCGCAGGCCGAGCGCCTCGCGAACCTGCCCTTCGAGAACCAATAAGCCGCCGCCCATGTCCTCCTCCCCGCAACCGCCCGAAGAACCCGGCATCAAGCTCCGGGACCACGTCTATGACGGCATCCAGGAATACGACCAGCGCCTGCCGAACTGGTGGCTCAACACCCTCTACGGCGCCATCGTCTTCTGGATCATCTACTGGTTCGTCTACATGATCGCCGGCCTCGTGCCCGGCGACGGCACCAAGGTCGACGCCGCCATGACGCAGATCGCCGCCGTCAAGATGGCCTCGTCGATCGACGTCACCAGCGAGGACAAGTTCTGGGAGATGGCCGCCAACCCGGTGTTCACCGAGGCCGGCAAGCAGACCTTCACCTCCCTCTGCGCGGCCTGCCACCTGCCGAGCATGCGCGGCAAGTCCGAGAACCCGGCCGCCGTCGGGCCCGACCTGACCGACACCGCCTGGATCCATGGCGGCAAACCGCCGGAGATCTTCACCACCGTCTCAAAGGGCGTCGTCACCAAGGGCATGCCCGCCTGGGAGCCCATGCTCGGCCAGAAGAAGACCGCCGAGGTCGTCGCCTACGTGCTCAGCCACCACCAAAAGGGGGAGACCATCACGGTCGAGGTCCCGAAGTAAACCTGTAGCGGCGGTCTGCGACCGCCGGCCGGCGCCCAGCGGGCGCCGCTACAAGTGCTCAAACCACGCATGAGCGCCGAAAACAAAACCACGCCTGCCCGTCCGTCCCGGGCCCGCCTCGCTCCCACGCTCGACTCGGTCACGACCATCGCCAGCGACGGCTCGCGCCGCGACCTGCACCCGGCCGACGTGCACGGCCGCTTCACCTCCGCGCGCCGCTGGAGCGGGTGGGGGCTGATCGCCTTCTACCTCGTCCTGCCGTGGATCCCGGTCAACGGGCACCCGGCCGTGTTCCTCGACATCGCGGAGCGCCGGTTCCACTTCTTCGGCTACACCCTGGCCGCGCAGGACACCTGGCTGCTCTTCTTCGGCGTCTCCGGCCTGGGCTTCGCGCTGTTTTTCCTCACCGCGCTCTTCGGCCGCCTCTGGTGCGGCTGGGCCTGCCCGCAGACGGTCTACCTGGAGCACGTCTACCGGGTGATCGAGCGCTGGATCGACGGCGACGCCACCGAGCGGCGCGCGCTCGCGGCCGCCCCGCTCACCGCCGCCAAGGCGGGGAAGCGCGTGGCCAAGCACGGCCTGTATATCCTGGCCTCGCTGCTCATCACGCACCTTTTCCTCAGCTACTTCGTCGGCCTGCCCGAGGTCTGGCACATGATGCGCTCCGCGCCGGGCGAGCACTGGGCGGCCTTCCTCTTTGTGTTCGGCGCCGCGGGCGTGCTGTATTTCAACTTCGCCTGGTTCCGCGAGCAGCTCTGCATCGTCATCTGCCCCTACGGCCGGCTCCAGTCGGCGCTGACCGACGACCACTCGCTGTCCATCGGGTATGACGCCAAGCGCGGCGAGCCGCGTGGCAAGCTCCGGTCGGCTGATGGGGTGGGCGGCGAGCTTGCTCGCGCAGGTTCGTCCGAGGCGCGAGCCAGCTCGCTGGCCCACGGAAAGATCGGTGATTGCGTGGATTGCAACCGCTGCGTGCAGGTCTGCCCGACCGGCATCGACATCCGCCACGGCCTCCAGCTCGAGTGCATCGGCTGCGCGGCGTGCATCGACGCCTGCGACGAGGTCATGACCCGGGTGAAGCGGCCGGCCGGCCTGATCCGCTACGATTCCTTCGCCGGCCTCACCGGCCGCGCCACCCGCTGGGTCCGGCCGCGCACGATCCTTTACGGGGTGTTGCTGGGCGTCGGCGCCGCCGTGGCCGCCTTCGCCTTCTCGACGGTGAAGCCCGTCAGCTTCCTGGTCTTCCGCACGGGCGGCGCCTCCTACTTCGTCGGGCCGGAGGACGTGCGCAACCAGTTCATGGTCCGCCTCGTCAACAAGCGCACCGTCCCGGCGGCGCTCATCGTCACCGGCGAGGATCTGCCGCCCGGGCTGCACCAGAGCGGTTTCGAGGCGCCCGTCACGCTGGCCCCGATGGCGGAGTCGGTCAGCCCGCTGGTGCTGGTCGCCAGCCGCAAGGATTACCACGGGCCCTTCAAGTTCACCGTCCGCGTCCGCGATGAGGCCGGGACCTTCACGCTCGCCCGCGAGGTCGAGTTCATGGGCCCCGACGCCCGCCTGCTGGAGGAGGACGAGCCCGGGCGGCAGGAGAAGAAGCACAAGGAGGACCATGACCCCCAAGGCTGAGTCTTTGCCGCCGCCGACCCAGACCGGATGTCAACCAATGGTTGACAAACACCGTTTGCGTGACGGCTTTTCCCTCTGGCTTTGGGTCGGCGCGGGATTTCTTTTTGCCGCCATCCTCTGGACGGCGATGTTCACCGCGGCCCGGCAGGCCGACACGCGCACCGTGCCGCTGGCGACGCAGGGAGGCCGGCCATGACGGGCGAACTCGCCGGCATCACCGGACCGGGCACGGCGTTCATCGCCGGGCTGGTCACGAGCCTGCACTGCGCCGGGATGTGCGGGCCGCTGGCCTGCGCGCTGATGCCCGCGGCGAAGGATGACTCCGACCCGCAGGTCGTGGCCTCGGTCTACCATCTCACGCGCCTCGCCGGCTACACCTTGCTCGGGGCGCTCGCCGGCGGGGTGGGGCGCTGGCCGCTGACGCTGCTCGGGGAAAGCGTGCTGCGCTACCTGCCGTGGCTCCTGGTGGTGTTCTTCGTCGCGATCGCGTTCCGCCTCGACCAGCGCCTGCCGCGGCTGCCGCTGCTCGGGCGGGCGTATGCCGCCTTGCTGTCCCGCCTGCGCGGGGGCTCGCGCGTGCGCGCCGCCGCCGCGCTGGGCGCGGCCACGCCGCTGCTGCCCTGCGGTCCGTTGTATTTCCTGCTCTCGCTGGCGCTGCTCTCGGGATCCGCGCTGCGCGGCGCCGAGACGCTGCTCGCCTTCGGCCTCGGCACGGTGCCGCTGCTCTGGCTGGCGCAGGCCAACTTCCACTGGGTGCGCGCCCGGCTCGGCCCGCGCACGCTGGCCCGGCTGCAGGGCGCCTTCGCGCTGGCCGTCGCGGCCCTGCTGGTCTGGCGCCTCCGCGGGACGCTCGGCCTGGGCGGACCCGGCGCGGCCGACTTCATCTGCTTCTGAGCATGAAAGGCCAGACGACAAATTTCCTTGGAGGCGGGGGGGGGGCGCCCCCCCGCCCCCCCCCCCGCCGGGGGGGGGGGGGCGCCCCCCCCCCCACGGGGGGGATAGTGTCACGG
>JAYRDK010000090.1:0-10290 GCA_041909435.1 Lacunisphaera sp. | reverse complement strand
GAGCGGTTGCAACCGCTCCGGCCACCTCGGGGTCCTGTCTTCGGTTCTTCATCAGCAGGTTTCCTGAGTCAAAAACGAACATACCATGCTCCGCCTAACGGCTTCGCTTAAGGTCCCCTCCGCCTAATCGGCTCCGGGTTGGTTTCGGGGCGCGGCTAATCGCCGCGGTGGGATTCTTTTGGGCGGCGATCAGCCGGCCCCCCGAAACCCCAAGCGGAGACGATCAGTCGGAGCTCACTTTGAAAGATTCATCCCTTGATGAATCCATTAGTGGTTAAAACCTTCCGGGCTCGTTCGGTTGGGCGTCTTTGTGACGGCCGGGTTACGGCCGGGTTAAGAACGCATGATGACATGGTCGTGCATTGACGACGAAAGGGTCGGGGCGCGATATCGGGGCGTGTTCTTTAGTTCCTGTGTTACTGTGTGTGTTGCGGCCCGGCCTCCTTCGCGGAGTCCGGGCCGTAGCTTTTGTGGCGTTCCTTGGGTAGGGCGAATCCTTCCTCCGTCGCCAAGGCTATGGCGGACAGGCCGGATGAGCCGCGGCTCGTCAGGGATGACTCGCCCTACCTGATCCGGATGCGGCCACATTTTTGTGGGCTTTTCAAAGCGCGGCGGGCGGGTATGGTAAGGGCATGAAACGCCCCGTGCTCCTGGTCCTGGCCTTGTGCTGCGCCGCCCTCTTCGCCGTCTCCGCCCCGGCGGCCGAGGTGAAGAAGGAAAAGACCCCCGGCCTCGAGCTGGCCACCATGGCCTCGCAGGTGACGGGCATCGCGATCTCGCCGCTGCTGGGCGTCAGCGGGGTCGGGGCCTACCAGTATTTCAAGGCGGAAACCCCGGAGGAAAAGGCGAAGCTGCCGTGGTTCGCCCAGGTCTCGTTCTGGCTGCCGGCGCTGCTGCTGGTGGGCGTGTGCGCGTTCAAGGACACGATCGCCGCCATGGTGCCGCCGGGCATGAAGAAGCCGCTCGATATCGCCGAGACCGTGGAAAACAAGGTCAGCGGGCTCGTGGCGGCCGGCGCCGTGATCCCCTCGCTGGTCGCGCTGGGCTCCAAGATGATCATGGACTCCGCCGGGCTCGAGCATGCGCCCGTGATGGCCGGCACCTTCGGCATGCTGCCGCTGGCGGCCTTCGACCTGTCCTGGCTGCTGACCATCCTGATGGTGCCGCTGTCGGTCGCGGTGTTTGCCGTCGTGTGGGTGGTGGGCCACGCGATCAACGTCCTCATCCTGATCAGCCCCTGGGGCGGCCTCGACACGGCGCTGAAGGGTATCCGCACCAGCGTGCTCTCGCTTGTGGCGGGCACGGCCGTCCTCGACCCGGTGGTCGGCGCGACGCTGTCGGTCGTCATCATCCTGGTCGCCTACCTGATGGCGGGCTGGGCGTTCCGGCTGATGGTCTTCGGCTCCATCTTCAGCTGGGACTTCTTCACCTTCCGCCGCACGCGCTTCCAGCTGCTGGCGGACGGCAACAAGCTTTTCACGGCGCGCGACATCGCGGACGCCCCGCTGCGCACCTACGGCCGCCTGCACCAGGAGGCGGACGGGAAGCTGCTCTTCAAGTTCCGCCCGTGGCTGGTGATGCCGGAGCGCACCGTCGAGGTGCCGCGCGACGGCCTGGTCGTCGGCAAGGGCGTGTTTTTCTCCGAGGTGCTCGGCTTTGACAAGGAGGCGGACAAGAACGCCACGCTGCTCCTGCTGCCGCCGCGCTACGTCGGGCACGAGGAGATGTTTGCCCGCACCTACCGGATCTCCGGCACCTGCGACGTCGGCCTGCGCCGGGCGTGGAGCTGGCTCCGCGAGGCCTTTGGTTTCGGCGGGAAGAAAGCCCCCGCGGCGGCCTGACCGATGCTGGCCGAACCCATCCAGGATTGTGCCACGCACTACGTCTCCGGCGAGATGCCGGCGGCGGAGCGCGAGAGCTTTGAGGTCGTGCTCGAGTTTCACGCGGAACTGCGGGCGCACGTGGCCGGGTTGCAGGAAGCGGTGGCCGGACTGGCCGCGGCGGAGGCGGCGCCGGTCGCGCCCCCCGCGGACCTGAAGGCGCGCCTGCTCGCCGCGGTGGCGGCGCTGCCGGCGCCGGCGGAACCGGAGTCCCTCGTGGTCACCGACCCGGGCGGGCTGGTGCTGTGGGTCAACCCGGCGTTCACGGCGATGTGCGGCTACACGCTGGCGGAACTCCAGGGCCGCAAACCCGGCGAGCTGCTGCAGGGCCCGGCCACCGATGCCGCCGCGGTGCAGCGCATCCGCGAGTCGGTGGGCGCGCGCCGCGCCTGTCGCGAGACGCTGGTCAATTATCACAAGGACGGCAGCCGCTACGTGGCCGAGGTGCGCATCGCCCCGGTGCTGGCCGACGGCGGGGAGCCGCTGTGGTTTGTCGCGAAGGAGCGGAAGGTGCCGGAAGCGGCCGGCTGAAGGCGGCCGGCTTGGCTGGAGGCGGGGCCATCAGCCCCGCAGATTGCCCTGCCCGAGGCGTGGGTGTAGGTTGCACGCTTGCGTGCAACGTGGCGCGCAAGCGCGCCACCTACATTTCGGGATTACCCTATAACCCGCGGGACTGACCTATCAGCCGTAGCCTAGGCGAAGGTTGATGGTCCCGCCTCCACCAGGCAGTTATTCCAACTCGCGCGGCTTCGACGCGATCGGGCCCGGATACTCGGTGCCGAAGAGGGCGGGGCGGGCCTGCGGCGCCGGGTCGGCGCCGGGGACGAGGTGCTTGAACACGTCGCTGAAGCGGATCGAGCACTGCAGGCGGCGCTGGCCGTGGTTGTCGATCTTCGGGTTCACCTGGATGACGGCGCCGGTGAACGGCGGGGCGTTCTTCATCTTCAGCGCCAGCCGGCGGGTTTCCTCGACCGTCGGGCCGGGGTCCTTGATGAGGGCGTCGAGGCGGCGCAGGTCGGCGTAGGTGACGGGGCCCCACAGCCTGCGCCACAGTTCCGGCGAGACCTCGGCGGCGATGATGTTGACGATCCGCTTCTGGTCGCCGTCCTGCGCCCAAAAGCCGAGGATGAGCAGGAACGGTTCGTCGATCTCATACTGGCGGAGCGCGTCGCCGAGGTCGACGGCGGTGCCGTGCTTGACGGCCTTGGGATTGACGGGGATGCCGCCGTGGGCGCGGTTGGCGGACGCGGGGATGTCCCACCGCTGCGTGTAGCTGGCCGGCTTGTAGCCGTCGAAGAAGGTGTCGCGCACCCAGCGCTCGAACACCAGGCCGTGCGACTGCACCTCCTGGGCGGGGACAATGGGCAGGGTCGCGGCGCAGGCCGCGAGCAGGAGCAGGAGGCGTCTCATGATTCGAGAAAGACCCGGAGGGCCTCGAGCCGGGCGGCCCAGTAGGCCTTCATCTTCTCGGCCGCCTCGGGCGTGGTGAGCTTGCCGTGCTGCGGCACCACCGAGCACTTGAGCGGGCCCTTCGGCCAGAAGTTCACGCTCACGCGGGTGTCGTCGGGCCAGAGGATGCGGATGGACTTGTGCGGGGTGGCCTTGCGGATGGTGAGCGGGGTGCGGGGCAGCCACTGTTCGCGCAGGGCGGGATCGCGCCAAGCGGCGAAGGCGCGGTCGACGGGCGCGGCCATGGTCTTGGTGACGCTGATCTCGAAGCCGTCGGCCTTCTGGTGCTTCACCCGCAGGCCGCGGGCCTGTTCGTAACCGACGGTCACCATCTGGCCCCACCAGTCCGTCAGGCGGTGCTTCCGGGCGAGCAGCCGGGCGATTTCCCGGTGCGGGAGTTTCCGGGCGCCCGCCTGGTCGAGCAGCGCCAGCCACTGGAGCCAGGTCCGGCCGGTGGCTTGCTTGACCGCGGCGGTGCTGATGCCGCCATAACTGCCCGCTGCGCGCTTCATGGATAGGGGCGGTATCTAAGGGGCCCCCGGACCGGCCACAAGGCTGATGACGGGGCCAATCTTTTTGATTCCGCTCCGCTTCGAAACTGCTAGGCATGGGGCATGAGTGAAGACAACGCGCCCAAGCTCCGTCTGAAACCCAAGCTGGCTGCCGATCCGTCTGCTGCTCAATCCGAACCCGCCGCCCCGGCCGAGGCCGCGCCGGCCCCCGCGCCGGCGGAACCGGCGGCCGCCCCCGCCGCGGAGGCCGCCCCGGCGGTCCGGCTCAAGCCCCGTCTGGCACCCGCGCCGGTCCAGGAAGAAACCCCGGCCCCCGCCCCCGAGCCGGAACCGGCCGCGGTCCTGCCCCCGCCCGAACCGGTCGTCACCCCGCCTTCCTTCCCCCCGAGCCCGGTGGCTCCGGCCGAGCCCGAGGCGCCCGTGGTGGAAAAACCGAAATTCAGCCTGAAGCCGAAAACCGCGGCGGCCGCGCCGGCCGCGCCGGCCGAGGCCGCCCCGGCGCCCGCCGCCGAGCCGCCGCCGGTGGCGGAGGCGCCGTCACCGTTCCCCCCTCCGGCCTTTCCGCCTGCGCCGGCCGCAGCCGCCGCCCCGGCCGTCGGTCCGTCACCGTTTCCGCCGCCCGCGGCGCCCTTTCCGCCCCCGGCGGGTGGCGCGTTCCCGCCCCCGGCCGGTGGAAAATTCCCGCCCGGCGCCCCGGGCAAGAAGAAGGCCGCCGCCGGCGGCTCGAAGAAAAAGCTCATTTTCATCGGTGGTGGTGTCCTCGTCCTGGTCCTCGTGCTGGCCGGGGGTTTCCTCTTCACCGGCGGTCAGCCCGAGGCCCCGGCCCCGGTGGTGAAAGCCACCCCGCCCCCGGCGGCGACACCCGCCGAGACCCCGCCCCCGGCCGCGCCGGAACCCGTGGTCGAGACGCCGGCCCCGGCTGAAACCAAGCCGGTCGAGGCGCCCGCCCCCGCGGTCGTGGTGGCCGAGCCCGTCGTCGAAAAACCCGTCGTGCCGGAGCCGCCGCCGCCCCCGCCGCCGCCGAGCGCCCAGTTCAAGGCGTGGGTCGAAGGCCTCAAGATCGGCGGCGTCAGCGTGCGCTCGGGCAGACCGCCCCGCATGATCATCGAGAAGACGACCTACGATGTGGGCGATCTCGTGAATCCCACCCTGGGCATCACCTTCGAGGGCTACAATGCCACGACCCGCCTCGTGACCTTCAAGGACAAGACCGGCGCCACGGTCGAACGGCGCGACCGCTAGCAGCCGGGCCTGAGGCGGTCGGGCGGGATCGCCGATCCCGCCGGGCAACCGGTCAGTTTCCGGCCAGCACGGACTTGATGCCGCGCAGCAGCTCGGGGTCGGTGGCGATGCCGAGGATGCCGTTCACCACGAACTGCACGCCCATGCACATGATGAGGAAGCCCATGATCTTCGTCATGGCGTTCACGCCGACCGGCCCGATGAACTGCACCATCCGGCTGGACAGGCGCAGGACCACGTAGGTCAGCAGCGCGACGCAGACGATGCCCGCGATGATCGCCGCGTAGTCGACCCAGTCCGTGGCCAGCGAGGTGAAGCCCAGCGTGACGGCGATCGAGCCGGGGCCGCTCAGCATCGGCATGGCGAGGGGCGAGAAGGAAATGTCGGACTTCTTCAGGGCGGCCTCGCGTTCCGCCTTGTCCTCGGACTTGGCGGCGGCCTTCCGGGCCAGCAGCATGTCCATGCCGATGCCGGTGAGCAGGATGCCGCCCGCGATGCGCAGCCCGGGGATCGAGATCCCGAAAAAATTCATGATGAAGGTGCCGCCGATGAGGAAGCTGACGAGGATGGCCACCATGTAGAAGCAGCCCTTGCGCGCCTGCTCGCGCCGGCGCGCCTCGCTGTCGCCCGCGGTGATGGCGAGGAAGGTCGGCCCGGCCGAGAGCGGGTTGATGATGGGCAGCAGGCCGATGAACGTGCCGAGGAAGATCGCCCAGAGATGCGAGACGTTGGACATGTTTTCGGCGCAGGTTGCACGCTCGCGTGCAACGTTGCGAGCCAGCTCGCAACCTACGGGACAGAAAAATCACCACGTGTCCACCGGGCCCTTGGGCACGGGGATGGCGTTGCGCTGCATGACCGCCGGATCGTCGGGATCGAGCATGAACGAGGCGACCATGGCGCCGGGGCGGTAGCGGGCCTGCAGCTCGCCGTGCTCGTCGAGGAAGGGCCGGCGCCATTGCTCGTAGGCCGTGAGCAGCGCCTCGAACTCGGCGCGGGTGCCGAACTGCGTGATGCCCTTCTTGAATTCCTTCGCCGGGCCGAAGCGCTTGGCATACCACGCCGCCGGCTTGCGGAAGAGGCGGCAGCCGAAATCCTCGCCGTAAAAATCGATCATGAGGTCAA
Source organism: Lacunisphaera sp. (assembly GCA_041909435.1). GTDB lineage: Bacteria > Verrucomicrobiota > Verrucomicrobiia > Opitutales > Opitutaceae > Lacunisphaera. The sequence goes on along the minus strand of JAYRDK010000090.1, from coordinate 4,082 downwards.
GATGACGGCGCATCACGGCGACGCGCTCGGCGTAGCCGGCCTCGGGGCGGAGCTCGCCGGTCCGCAGGTAGTGCTGCGTGTCGCGGAAGATCCAGGGATTGTAGAACGCGCCGCGGCCGATGCTCACGCCGGCGCAGCCGGTCTCGTTGATCATGTGCCGCGCGGCCTCGGGCGTGGTGACGTCGCCGTTGCCGATGACGGGGATGGTCTTGACGGCCTGCACGACGGCGCGGATGCCGGCGAGGTTGACGGTGCCGCTGAAGCCCTGGGCGCGGGTGCGGCCGTGGACGAAGAGGGCAGAAACGCCGGTGTCCTCGAGCACGCGGGCGAGGTCGGGGGCGGTGAGGTTGTTCTCGTCCCAGCCGAGCCGCATCTTGGCGGTGATGGGGATCTTCACGGCGTCGATCATGCCGCGGACCAGCTTCGCCGTCTTGCCGAGCTCGGTCATCATCGCCGAGCCGCCGCCGATGCCGGTGACCTTTTTCACGGGGCAGCCCATGTTGATGTCGACCGAGGCGATGCCCATGGACTCGACGATCAAGGCGGCGTCGCGCATCTCCTCCGGCACGGCGCCGAAGAGCTGGACGGCGAGACGCTTCTCGGCCGGGCAGGTGGCGACCATCTGGAGGGCCCGCGGGTTTTTCTCGATGAGCGAGCGGGCGTTGACGAGGTCGGTGGTGGTCCAGTCGACGCCGCCGATCTCGCGCACCGTGAGCCGGAAGGGCAGGTTGGTGTAACCCGCCAGCGGTGACAGGAAGAGGTTCGAATCCAGCTCGTAGGGCCCGATGCGCATGGGCGGGAGAAATCAGCGCGCGGCCAGGGCGCGTTTCATCCGGGTGAGCGCCTCGGTGAGCGTGGCGCGGGGACAGCCGAAGTTCAGGCGGACGTGCGAGCCGCGCGGCGCGCCGAAGAAGACACCGTCGCTCAGGCCGACGCCGTGGGCCTCGAAGTGGGCGATGGGGTCGGGGAGTTGCAGCGCGGAGACGTTGAGCCAGGCGAGGTAGGTCGCCTCGATCGGCGCCTCGACGGTCACGCCGGGCAGTTCGCGGGCGACGAAATCGAGCAGGAAGTCGCGGTTGCCGCGCAGACAGGCGAGCAGCGCCTGGCGCCACGGCTCGCTGTCGCGGTAGGCCGCCTCGCAGGCGACGTAGCCGAGGCCGGTGACCTCGGCCATGACGCCGGCGGCGGCGCGATGGAACCGGGCGCGCAGCTGGGCGTCGGGAATGATGGCGATGGACGTGCCCATGCCGGGGACGTTGTAGGTCTTGCTCGGCGCCATGAGCGTGATCGTGCGCTTGGCCACCTCGTCACCGAGCAGCGCCGTCGGGATGTGCGGCAGATCATCGAGGATGAGGTCGCAGTGGATCTCGTCGGAGCAGAGCAGGAGATCATGCCGGACGCAAAACTCGCCGAGTTTCACCAGTTCCTCGCGGCGCCAGACGCGGGCGACCGGGTTGTGCGGGTTGCACAGATAAAAAAGTTTCGTCCGCGGGGTGACGGCTTTTTCCAGCGCGGCCCAGTCGATCTCCCAGCGGCGGTGGGCGGCATCGAGGCGGAAGGGAACCTGCGTCGAGACGCGGCCGCTGTTCTTCGGCGCGCTCATGAACGGCGGGTAGACCGGCGTGAGGGTCAGGATTTCCTCGCCGGGCTGGGCGAAGGCCTGGGCGGTGAGATTGAGGCCGACGACGAGCCCGGGCAGCCAGACGATCCAGGCGGGGTCGATCTTCCAGCCATAGCGCCGGTCCGCGGCGTCCACGAAGGCGTCGACCGACGACTTCACCGGCCGGGCGTAGCCGAACATCCCCGTGGCCACGCGCGCCTGCAGCGCGGCGATGATGGCCGGGGACGACTTGAAATCCATGTCGGCCACCCACAGCGGCAGGATGTCGCGGCCGGCGTATTTCTGCCATTTCTGGGAGTCGGTGCCGCGGCGCTCGATGACGGTGTCGAAGTCGAAAGTCATTGGATAGGGCGCAATAGAAGCCACGGGCCACCCCGAAGCCACGGAAAAAGACCGGCGTGACGGAGTTTCCCGGGTGGGCGTCACACTGCGGGGCAGGATTGCACGGCCACTGTGGGGGTGCCGCTTGCAAGTGGCGGATTTTGCCGGGTTTGCAGCCGGCCACGGGCCGGCACGCGCGCTGCACATGGCTGGCACATCAATTCACTCCAACCCAACAGGAGAAACACCACCATGTATCGTCTCACCCGTTATCAGTATCCCCGCACCGCGAACCTCTACCCGTCGTTCGCGGCTCGCAGCCAGCTGGCCGGCCTCGAGTCGGAGATCGACCGCCTGTTCTCGTCCGCCCTCGCCGATCTCGCCGCGCCCGCGGGCGCGCCGCGCTTCCCGGTCGACCTGTTCGAGGACAAGGACAACCACTACGTTCGCGCCGAGCTGCCCGGCGTCAGCCGCGAGGCCATCAATGTCGAGATGGTCGACGGCTACCTGACCGTCAGCGCCACGCGCAAGGAGGGCGAGGAGTCCTTCAGCCTGACCCGCTCGGTGTCCATCCCCGAGGCCGTGCAGGCCGACAAGGTCGCCGCGACCTACGAGAACGGCGTGCTGACCGTCACCCTGCCCAAGCAGGAGAAGGCCAAGCCGCGCAAGATCGCCATCAACATCAACTGACCGCCCATCCATCCACGGAGAAATTCACCATGACCACATTCTTCAACCAGATCGTCCCGCGCCTGTCCCGTTCGCTGAACCGTGAGGCGGCCCCCGCCGCCGGCGCCGCCACCGCGGAGCCCGAGTTCACCGTCAAGCCCGCCTACGAGATCAAGGAGACCGCCGAGGCCTGGGGCCTCGTCGCCCACCTGCCCGGCGTGGCGAAGGACGGCCTTGAGCTCACCGCCGAGGAGGGTCTCATCACCATCCGCGGCCGCCGGGCCTGGCGCCAGCCGGAGGCGTGGACCGCGATCTACCGCGAGTCCGTCGACGCGCCCTACCTGCTGACGCTCGAGCACGACAACACCGTCAACGCCGACGGCATCCATGCCGAGCTCAAGGACGGGGTGTTGCGCGTCTCGCTGCCGAAGGCCGAGGCCGTCAAGCCGCGCAAGATCACCGTCAGCTGAGTCCTTTTGGGTAAAACTCCCCGGCAACGGGGAACGTGTGTGCAACCGCCGGGCGGGTTCAGCGCCCGGCGGTTTTATTTCGCCCCGTAACCATGGCTGGCACGGGACAAGCTTATGACATGGGGTTGCCGGCGGCTTAGGGGTAGGTCGCCGGTGGCAAGTCCGCCTCGCGCGGACATGATCGCCGGGAGCCGCCTAGCGGCCCCGGCGATTTTATTTTCCGGTCCCGGGCCCCGCGGAATAAATCATGGCCGGCGGCCCGACGCGCTGTTTGGCTCCCGGCATGCTTGCGGCCCTGACCCCCGGATTGCTCGTGCTTCCTGCCATCATCGCGATCGTGGCCGCCCTGTTCTGGGCGGCCCGGGATCATGCGCGCAAGACCCACGCGATGATGCGAGATTTTGCCCGGCGCGCCGGGTTGCAGGCCGTCGAGACCAGCGCCCTCGGGTTCACCTGGATCGAAAGCCTGGAGGGCACGCAGGCGGGCCGGACCATCCGTTACTGGACGTATGCGACCGGCAGCGGCAAATCGCGGATCACCTGGGCCGCCGTGGGCGTGCAGCCGCGGGCCGCGGCCGGGTTGCAGTTCGAGCTCACGCGGCAGAATCTCGGCGCCCGGATCATGGAGATGTTCGGCGTGAAGGAGGTCCGGGTCGGCGACCCGGCCTTTGATGCGGCCTGGTTTGTGCGGACCAACCAGCCGGACTTCCTGGCGGCGGCGCTGGTGCCGTCGATCCGCGCCCGGCTTCTGGCCGGGCCGGCGGAGGGCCGGAGCGTGCGCTACAAGCTGGAGCAGGGGCCCATGCATTACGCCGAGCAGGGCGGCTTCGCCAGCGCGGCGGTCCTGGCACGGCTTGAGCGGCAGCTGCCGCTGCTGCACGAGCTGGCCGACGTGGCCGAGGTGTTCGCGAACACCGGCCGCTGAGAGTGCGGGATCGATGGTGGGAGGGGCTTTACGCCCCGACTGCAACCGTCGCGGTCCCAATGTCGGGGCGTAAAGC
>JAYRDK010000089.1:0-10486 GCA_041909435.1 Lacunisphaera sp. | reverse complement strand
CCACGGGAAAGGGTGCGACGCTGCCGCCGACCGGGGGGCGCGAACCGCCGGGACCGGGCACCGGCGAGCCGCTGCCGCCGGGGCCGGCGGCCGGGAACGGCGCGCGGGTGCCGCCGCTCTTCTTGCTGCCCTCGCCGCGCTCGGCGTGCACGCGGTCGAGAAAGTCCGCGATGATGTCCATCGTGGTGGCCTGCCAGATGATCTGGCCGCCGAGCTTCTTCTCCCAGTAGGAGCGCACGGCCGGGCTCAGGTAGTAGGCGGTCGCGACAAAATGAAAATCCTCCTCCCGGTCGAAGGGCACGCTCCAGGTCGCCCAGCAGGCGTCGAGGTCGAGGTCCCGCTTCACCTCCTCCGGCACGTCGTAGCCGCGCAGGTCGACCACGCCGACGCCGTGGTCGTCGACGACGTGGTGCAACACGTCCTCCTCGCGCAGGACCTTCTTCTCGTAGACGAGGATGCTAAGGACGGAACTCTGCCGCACCTGGCCGGTGGCCGCCACCTCGAGCAGGCGCTCGTTGGCCGCCTCCAGGTCCTCGAATTTCACGAGGTTGTGCTCGATCAGCGCCGAACCGAGGAGCCGGTTGGCACGCATGAGCAGGGGGCGGTATTCCGTCATCATGACGCGGTTAACTTACTTGGCCGGCCCGCTTTGGCGATTTCTTTTCTTTGGGCCGCAGCTTGAGCACGCGCTTGAGGAGTTCCTTCTTGAGTTTGGGGATGCCCGCCTCGGAAAGGCAGGAGATCGGGATGATGACCACCTTCGGGTAGCGCTTCTTGAACTTCTTCAGGTTCTCGACGGCGGCGTCCTCGTCCATCTTGTTCGCGACGATGACGCGCGGCTTGTCGAGCAGGGCCTGGTCGTAGAGCTCCAGCTCGGTGAGGAGCTGCTTGTAATCGGTGCGCGGGTCGCGGTGGTCGGTGCCCGCGAGGTCGATGATGAGCAGGAGCAGCTTGCAGCGCTCGATGTGCTTGAGGAAGCGGTGGCCGAGGCCCTTGTTCTCGCTGGCGCCGGCGATGAGGCCGGGCACGTCGGCGAGGACGATGCGCTCGTATTCCTCGGGATACTCGATGACGCCGATCTGCGGCTGGAGCGTGGTGAAGGGATACGCGGCGACCTTCGGGCGCGCCTTGGTGATGAGGTTGGTCAGCGACGACTTGCCGGCGTTGGGGAAGCCGACCAGGCCGACGTCGGCCATGCTCTTCAGCTCGAGGCGGAACTCGCCGATCTCGCCCGGCTCGCCGGGTCCGGTCTTGCGCGGGGCGCGGGTGACGGAGGACTTGAAACGCGTGTTGCCGAAGCCGCCCTTGCCGCCCTTGAGCAGCACGAACTCCTCGCCGTCGGCGAGGATCTCGACGACCTTCTCGCCGGTGTCGAGGCGGTAGGCCACGGTGCCGAGCGGCACGCGCAGGATGGCCGGCCGGCCCTCGCGGCCGTTGCAATCGGAGCCCTGGCCGTGCTCGCCGCGCTCGCCGTTCCAGTGCGGCTTGAACTTGAAGTCGACGAGGTTGTTCTGGTCGTCGTCGCCCCGCAGGATCACGTCCCCACCCTTGCCGCCGTCGCCGCCGTTGGGGCCGCCCCACGGCTCGTATTTCTCGCGGCGGAAGCTGGAACAGCCGCGGCCGCCGTCGCCCGCGCGCGCCTTGATGGTGGTTTCGTCGATAAACATGGAAGCGGAAAGTTGGTGGTTGGGAGCTGAGAGTTGAGAGAATGAAGCCGGGGTGTGGGACAGTGGGTTGGGACCCTCAACTATCAACTCTCATCTCTCAACTGTTTGAGCCTCGCTCAAACACTCACCTTGATCCCCTTGCGGAGATAGGTCGGCACGTCCAAGTCCTGACCCTCGAACAGGTTGCGGTCGGACTTGTCGAAGGCGCCGCGGTTCTCGGCCGGGGCCCCGCCCTGGAAACCGAATTCCTCCTGCGTGGGCTTCGCCTTGTGGATATCCGCCGCCGACACCGCGGGACGTGGCGTGGCGGGGGTGACCGAGGTCTTGACGTTCTGGTTGCTGTCCGGCGCGGACGAGGTCGCGGTCGGCGTGACGGCGCGTTCGGATTTCCTGACCGGCGCCGGCGTGGGCGCGCGGCGGACAAAGTTGCGGCTGCCGAGGTCGGTGGTGCCGATGAGGCAGATCTCGACGCGGCCCTGCAGCGCCTCGTCGATCGCGGCGCCCATGACGACATGCGCCTCGCGGCCGAACTCCTCCGTGAGGGCGGACATCAGCTCGTTGACCTTGGCGAGGCTGAGGTCGGCGCCGCCGGTGATGTTGACCAGCAGGCGGTCGGCCTTGCGGGCGTATTCCGGGGTGTGGAGCAGCGGGCACTGCTTGAGGTCGTCGAGCGCGGCGGCGGCGGGATTCTCGCCGGCACCGACGCCGAGGCCGAAGAGGGTCTTGCCGCCGCGGTGCTGGAACACCTGGCGCAGCGCGGTGAAATCGACGTTGATCAGGCCGGTGCGCGAGAGCATGGCCCAGATGGACTTCACGCCGCGGCCGATCCACTCGTCGGCGCGGGCGAAGGAGTCGAGCACGCTGGTCGACTCGGTGCCCTCCTGCAGGAGCATGTCATTGGCGAGCGGGATGACGGCGTCGCACACCCGGCGCAGCTCGTTCATGGCGTCCTCCGCCTGCTTGCGGCGGCGGCCGCCCTCGAAGCTGAACGGGAGCGTGACAAACGCGATGACCGTGGCGCCCGCCTCGGCCGCGATCTCCGCCACCACCGGCGAGGCGCCGGAACCGGTGCCGCCGCCGAGCCCGGCGACGAGGAAGATCAGGTCGGTGCCCTTGACGATCTCGGCGATCTTGTCGGCGTCGGCCTCCGCGGCCTTGCGGCCGAGCTCGGGGTCGCCGCCGGCGCTGAGGCCGCGGGTGAGCGTGGTGCCGATGAGGATCTTGTCCTGCACGGGCGACGTGCCGAGGGCCTTGAAGTCGGTGTTGATGACCGCGAGCTGGAGGCGGTCGAGGTTCTCCATCTTGAGGCGGTCGACGGCGTTCGAGCCGCCGCCGCCCACGCCGATGAGCTTGATGCCGACGTTGCGGTCGGTCAGGGCCTCGAGGGGCAGTTCGTTCGGGGGAAGGCTCATGGTCAGGAGGCGGCGAAGATCTTGGTGAGGTTGCTCAGCAGGCCCGTCTTGCGGCGCGGCGGCACGGCGTGCTCATGGGCGGTGCGCAGGCCGAACTGGAAGACGCCCAGCACGGTGCTGAACATCGGGTCGTGCAGCTCCTCCTTGACCCAGCCCGGCGGCTCGCCGCGGCGGGCCGGGAGGCCGAAGACGCGTGTGGCGGCCTCCTCGATGCCCGGCAGCTTGGCGGTGCCGCCGGCGAGGATGACGCCCGCGCCGCAATGCTCCGCGACGAAGGCGGAACCGAGCTTGGCGCGGATGACCTCGAGCAGTTCCTGCATGCGGGCGGCGGTGATGGTCTCGATCGCGAGCTTGGGCAGCTGGCGGTCGCCGAAGGAGGCGTCGCCGTTGAGCCAGACCTTGTCGGCCTTGTCGCGGGTCAGCGTGGTGGCGCGCGCGTGGCGCAGCTTGAGCATCTCCGCCTGGGCGGTCGTGACCCGCAGGCCGATGCTGAGGTCGTTGGTCACATGGTCGCCCGCGACCGGCAGGGTGCCGGTGACGAGCACGTGGCCGTCGCGATAAAGCACGTAGTCGGTGACGCCCTTGCCGATGTCGATCACGAGGACACCCTGCGAGCGCTCCTCGGCGCTGGTCAGGAGCGAACCGGTGGCGAGGCTGGCGAGGACGAGCTCGCGGACCTCCAGATGGTAGCCGCCCACGACGTGGATGTTGTCGCTGATCTTGCTCTCGGGCCCGTGGACGATCCAGTAGCCGACCTCGAGGCGGCGGCCGGAGAGGTGCTCGGGATCCGGCACGGCGCGGCCGTCGAGGCGGAAGGGGCGGCGGATCTCGTGGATGCGCGAGCGGCCGGCGGGCAGCTCCTTCTCCTTGGCGAGTTCGCAGACGGAGGCGATGTCGAGGGCGGTGACGGTGTTGTCGGCCGACTTCACGTTGACCGAGGCCTCGTTGTAGAAGGCGTCGAGGTGGGCGCCGGTCTGGGCGAGCCAGACCTCCTCGATGCGGACGCCGGCGCGCTTCTCGGCCATCTCGAGGGCGTGGTGGGTCGCCTCGCAGGCGGCCTTGTAGTCGACGACCTCGCCCTTCATCACGCCGCGCGAGGGCGAGACGCCGACGCCGATGATGTTGAGGGCGCGCCCGCGGGTGATCTCACCCACGAGCACGGCGATTTTGCCGGTGCCGATTTCGACCGCCGCGACGATTCTAGAGCTCACGTTTCTGTTTCCGTTGTGAAGGTTGGATGGAAAAGGAAGGGGCGGCGGGCTTGGCTGCCGGCGTGGCGGCGACCGCGTCGGACGGGCCCTGCAGGCGCACGGGCACCTGGCCCTCGAGGGACAGGTTGACCGACTGCAACGCCGGGGCGGCCTCGAGGCCGTGGGCGGCGTCGATCACATAGTCGAGCTGGGCGACCTGCTTGTAGAAGTCGCGCTTCCGGCTGAAGATGATCTCGGGCAGGTCCTGCGCCTTCACCACGATCTCGTCGCGCTCGGCGAGCCGCGCCAGCGAGACGATCAGCCAGTCGCGATAGAGGTGCGGCACCTGCAGCTGCGCGGTGGAGAGGAGCGCCGAGACATCGGCCATGCCCGCGATGGGCTCGTAGCCGTTGCCGGACCTGATGAGGCGGATGCCGTCGAGCCAGGGCAGGCCGGCGAGCATGGCCTTGTCGTAGTTCACCCCGTCATAGACGGTGCCGTCCTTCGCCACAAGCAGCTGCTTCGCCGCGCCGGTGCTGTCAGCCGCCTGCACGCGCGCCACCGGGGTGCGTTCCTGCAGCGTGACCACGAGGGTGTCGGGGAAATTCCGGGTCAGCACGGCGACCTGCACCTGCCCGTCCGCGAGCAGCTTGCTGCGCAGCGCCGGCAGATCGAGGGCCATGAGGCTGGCCGACTTGGGCAGGGCGAGGACGCCCGTGACCCACTGCTTGGTGAGCACGCCGTCGGTAATCAGGACAACCTCGCGCACCAGGGCGCTGTGCACCGCGGTCGCCAGCGCCGCGCGGTCGGTGGACCAGGTATGCGCGACCTCATAGATCCCCCAGCCCGAGCCGGCAACCAGGACGGAAAGCGCCGTCACCTTCGCCCACGCGGCCAGCTGCCGGCGACGGCCCTTCCGCGACATGGCCGGACGCACTTCCTGGCGGATGTTGCGCCAGGAGCGGCCCGGAGGCGGAGCGGAGTTGTCGGCGGGAAGGGTCATTTATTTCGCGCAGCGGCCGTCTGCATGAATCGTTCCACGGCGGGGGCCACCATCTCGCGGCACAAAGCGACAAAATCCAGCCCCACACAACGCGCACTCATCGGCAGCAGGCTGGTCTCCTTCATGCCGGGCAATGTGTTGATTTCCAGCAAATAAAGCTCGCCGTCGCCCGAAAGCATGAAGTCGATCCGGGCGTAGTCGCGGCACCCGCACGCCGCGAAGGCCGTCTCAGCCGCCGTGCGCAGCTTGGTGGCAATCTCGTCGGAAATCTGCGCCGGGGCGAAATACTCGGTCAGGCCCTTGGTGTATTTGCTGGTGTAGTCGAAGACGCCGGACTTCGGCACCACCTCGACGACGCCCATCGCGCGACCGCGGAGGATGCCGACGGTGAACTCGCGGCCGAGGATGCGTTCCTCGGCGATCCACTCGCCCTGCCGGATGCCGCCGAGCGCGATCTCGAGCCCGACCTTGGTGGAGACAATCTGCAGGCCGACGCTGCTGCCCTGGCGGTTGGGCTTGAGCACGACCTGCTCGCCATATTCCGCGACGAGCGCGGCAGCCGTCGGCTTGGCCGAGGCCTGGAACACGCGCCCTGGCGCCACCGGCACGCCCTGGGCCGAGACGCTCTGCCGCGTGCGCCACTTGTCAAAGGTCAGGTCGCTCGCCTTGGCATCGCAGCCCGCATAGGCCACACCGGCCTGCTCCAGCAGGCGCTGCATGCCGCCGTCCTCGCCGAACACGCCGTGCAGCGTCGAGCACACGATGTGCCGCGCCGGATCGAGCTCCTCGGGGAGCGCATCGGACTCGATCGTGAAGAACCGGGTCGGATAGTTGTAGGCCATGCCCAGGGCCACGGCCTTGCCGGAGCCGAGGGAAACCTCGCGTTCGGGTGAAGTGCCGCCCGCGAAGACGGCGATGATGGGTTGGTTCAAAGTTGGATCCTCCGGTCGATTGTGTAGGTGGCCCGCTCGCGGGCCACGTTGCGCGCAGGCGCGCAACCTACATTCGGTCTCGTTGCAATCATCATAAGACATCCCTCCATTCCTTGCCGTAAAGCAGCACCTCGGGCTCGAGGTCGACGCCCTTGGCGCTCTTCACGCGGGCCCGGATCCGGCGGACCAGCCCGATGATGTCGGCGCTGGTCGCGTGGCCGCGGTTGACGATGAAATTGGCGTGCACGGCCGAGACCTCGGCGTCCCCCACCCGCTCGCCCTTGAGCCCGGCCTCGTCGATGAGGCGGCCGGCGGAGTTGCCCGGCGGGTTCTTGAAGATGCAGCCCGCGCTCGGCTCGCGCGGCTGCGACTCGACGCGCTTCTTCTGGTAAACATCGACCTGCCGGCGGATGTCGGTGGATTCCGCGCTCGCGGCGGGTTTCAGCACAGCGCCGAGCGCGATCGCCTCGCGCAGCTCCGCGCAGTGGCGGTAGTCGACGTGCATGTCGGCCTTTTTCATCACGCGCACCTCGCCCGACCGGCTGATCAGCTCGACCTCCTCGACCACGTCGAACATCCAGCCGCCCATGGCGCCGGCGTTCATGCGCAGCGCGCCGCCGACGTTGCCGGGGATGCCCTCGAGAAATTCAAAACCCTTCAAGCCCGCCTTGATGGCGAGCCCGCAGAGATTTTTCAGGCGCAGGCCGGCGCCCACGCGGATGCGGCCGTCCGCCAGCGGCTCGAACTTCTGCCAGTGGTCGTGCCCGAGATTGATGACCAGCCCGTCGACGCCCTCGTCGGGCACCAGGAGGTTCGAACCGCGTCCGAGCATCAGCACCGGCAGCTGGCGGCGGCCGGCCTCGACCAGCAGCTGGCGCAGGTCCTCCGTGCCGGCCGGCTCGGCGTAAACGCGCGCCGGGCCGCCGACGCGCATCGTCGTCTTCGGGCCGAGCAGCTCGCGCTCGGTGAAACGGGTCGCCGGCGTCAGCTGCGGGCGGACCGCGGCGATGAAGTCGCTCCAGCGGGCCTCGCCCACGTCCAGATCCGGGACTTTGGCCGCGGCGCTCATGGCACGGAGGCGGCCGGCGTGTGCCGCAGGTGCCGCGGCGGCGGCGTGCCGGCCGCGAGGTCCTCGAGGTCGTGGACGATCGTGTCGATGGTGTTCTCCTGCGACATGCGGTGCAGGTTCGTGCGGAATTTGTTCAGCAGCCAGTCGTTGAAGATGACGTCGAGCACCTCCTGGCGCAGGCCGGCCAGCGCGTGGTCGGCGATGACCACGCCGCCGCCCTGCTGCTCGAAATACGCGGCGTTGGCCCACTGGTGGTTGTCCGCCGCGTGCGGATAGGGAATGAGGATGGCCGGCGTCTCGCAGCGCACGAGCTCGGCGAGCGTGCCGGCGCCGGCGCGGCTGAGCACGAGGTCGGCGGCCGACATCAGCACGCCCACGCGGTCGGAGAAGGCCTCGAACCAGCTGCGCACCGCACGGCCGCTCTTGTCGGTCAGCTCGCGCACGCCCTCGCTGCCCTTGCCCAGGCCCGTGACGCAATAAACCTGGATGCCCTCGTGCGCCAGGGCCGCGAGATTCTGCTCGGCCCACTGGTTGAGGTTGCCGGAGCCCTGGCTGCCGCCGAGGAGCACGAGCAGCTTCTGCGCCGGATCCAGGCCGAGCCGGGCGCGGGCCTCGTCCCGCGGCAGGCGGGTGATCTCGTTGCGCACCGGCAGGCCGGTGTGGCGGATCATCACCCCGCGGCGGCCCGGCAGGCGGACGCCCGGCGGGAGGTAAAGGCGGGCGGCAAAGCGTGACAGCACGCGGACGGCGCGGCCGGGCACGCGGTTGGCCTCGTGCAGCGCGACCGGGATGCCGAGGAAGCGCGCGGCCAGCACGACGCCGGCGTTGGTGAAGCCGCCGAAGCCGATGATGGCGTCGGGCCGGTGCTTCCGCAGGAACTCCAGGCTGAAGAGCAGGCCCTGCGTCTGCTTCAGGTGGAAACGCAGGTGCACGTCGGGCCGCCAGCCAAACGGCGCGCTCGGCACGCGCGCGGCGGACAGGTGCGGGTATTTTTCGACCAGGCGCGTGTCGACCTTCTTGTGGCTGATGAAGAGTGTGACGGTGTGGCCGCGCGCGATCAGCGCCTCGGCCAGGGCGATGCCCGGCGAGAGGTGGCCGCCCGTGCCGCCGCAGGCGATGACGAAGCGGCTCATGCGATCACCTCCGTCAGCGCGCGCTTCCGCACGAGCGGCTTCGGCCGCTCCCAGGTGCGCTGGGAATTGATGATGATGCCGACCAGCAGGCCCATCAGGATGAGGTTGGAACCGCCGGCGCTGATGAACGGCAGCGACATGCCCTTCGAGGGCAGCAGGCTGGTGACGACCCCGAGGTTGATGATCGCCTGGAGCGTGATGAGCAGCACGCAACCGGTCACGAGCAGGAACTGGAACAGGTTCGGCGCGCGGCGCACGTGCATGAGGCCCGCGACGAAGATCGTGACGAAGAGCGCGACGGTCAGCAGCGTGAAGATGAGGCCCATCTCCTCGCCCATGATGGCGAAGATGTAGTCGGTATGCGCCTCGGGCAAAAACGCGTTCTGCTGGCGGCCGTTGCCGAGGCCCACGCCGTCCACGCCGCCGGCGGCGAAGGCCAGCAACGCCTGCCACGGCTGGTAGCCCGTGCCCTGGCGGTTGCCCTCGGGGTCGAGGAAGGACAGCACGCGCTGCAGGCGCACGGGATTGTTGAGCACGAGGATGACAAAGCCCAGCAGCGCCGCGCCGACGGTCGGCAGGAGGAACTTCAGCCGGGCCCCCGCCAGGAAAAGCAGGATGACGCCGATCGCGCCCAGCAGCATGGCCGCGCCGAAGTCGGGCTCGACGATCACCAGCACCGCGAACAGCCCGATCCACGCCAGCGGCAGCACGAAGCCGCGCCAGAAGTCATGCAGCCGGCTCTGGTTGAGCGCGAGGTAGTGCGCGAGGGAGAAGATCAGCGCCAGCTTGGCAAACTCCGACACCTGCAGGCGCGTGAAGCCGAGGTTGAGCCAGCGCTTGCTGCCCTTCACCTCGACGCCGATCGACGGGATCAGCACCAGCACCAGCGCGAACAGCGCGATGGCCGCGGCCACCCAGGCGAACTTGCGCAGCTGCTCGAGGTCGGCGATGGCCACCAGCCAGCCGGCGCCGATGGCGACCGCGAGGAAGATGAACTGCTTGTAAAGATACGCGTAAGGCCCGCCCTTGATGGGCGAGCTGGCGCTGAACAGCACCACGAGACCAAGCGAGACCAGGGCCGCCACGCAGACGACAATGACGCTCGCGGGAGTGATCGTGAGAGGTCGGCGAAAAACCGCGGCACTCGGCGAACTCACCATGGCGGTGACCGGTTAGTTCTTCGGCGCGGGCTTGGCTTCCTCGACCTTGATCGTCGGCACCTCGGTGCTGGCTTCCTTCAGGCCCGCGTCGAGATCCTGGCCCGGCGGCGGCGGCGTGAGCTCAAAGCGCGGGGCGGCGGGCGCGGCGGTGGTCGCCGCGGGCGTTTCCGGGGCGGCCGGCTTGGCCGGCGCGGCGGTCGCGGACGGGGCCGTGACGCCCTTCGCGGTGACGGCCTTGAAGCCGGGGATGACCAGCTGCTGGCCGGCGCGGACCTTGGAGGGATCGGTGATGTTGTTGACGGCGGCGAGCTCGCCGACGCTCACCTGGTATTTGCGGGCGATGACGCCGAGGCTCTCGCCGACGGCGACGGTGTGCTTCACGGACTCGCCGTTCGCGGGCTTGGCGGCCGCAGGGGCGGCCTGCGTGAGCGTGCCGAGGTCGCGCGGCTTGTCGGCCGCGGGCGCCGGGGCGGCGCCGGGCTTGCCGGGGATGATGAGCTTCTTGCCGGGCTGCAACGCGGTGCCGGTGCCGATGTTGTTGGCCTTGGCGAGCTCGGCGACGGTGAGGTTGTTCTTCTTCGCGATGGTCCAGAGGCTGTCGCCGCGGGCCACGGTGTAGGTGGTGACGTGGGTGACCTCGGCGACCGGCTTGGCCGGGGTGATGGCGACGGCGGCGGCGGAGCCGGGGCGCGTCGGCGCGGCGTAGCCGGAGGGCGAGGCGGGCGAATAGGCGACCGAGGTGCCGAGATCAACCGGCTGCGGCGCGGCCGGGCTGAAGCTGACCGGCGCGGCGGCGGCGCCGCCGGACGGCATGGTGGCGTCGGGCGTCGGGATGTTGCGCGGGCCGGACTGGCAGCCGGGGCTGGCAAAAATGAAGATAAACGCGAGCACGTGCACGGCGACAACGGCTCCGAAGATCT
>JAYRDK010000088.1:0-10676 GCA_041909435.1 Lacunisphaera sp. | reverse complement strand
CCCGAGGTCACGCTCCCCGAGCACGCCGGCACCGGCAAGAGCCGCCTGCTGCACATCCACCGCAACGTCCCCGGCGTGCTGGCGCACATCAACGAGCGCTTCAGCCAGCACAAGGTGAACATCTCCGCCCAATACCTGCAGACCAACGAGCACATCGGCTACTGCGTGATGGACGTGGACGCCGCCGCCAGCGAAATCGCGATCGACGAGCTGCAAAGCGTCCCCGGCACCATCCGCGCGCGGCTGCTGTATTGAGGTGGAGCGCGTTTCCCCCAGCGCGCTGGCCTTGGGTGGAGGGCCCAGCTCCAGCTGGGCCGTGTGTGCGAAGGCGATATCACGTTCGCAGCCCAGCTGGAGCTGGGCCCTCCAAGATACCGTCCACAAAAAAGGCCCGCCGGAAGGGCGGGCCTAGAAATTCAGTGTGGTCTTGCCGCTCAGAAGAAGCGCACCGGCTTGGCGGCCATCTTCTCGTGCTCCTCGGCGGAACAGCCGGCGTTGAGGGCAACGTTCACCGGGGCGGCATTGGGCTTCACCAGGTTGTTGGCGAGCATGTAGTTCTCGACCTCCTCGCCGGAGATGTCGGCCAGCATAACGCCGTCGATCTCGACGCAGGGCGAGAGCGGCTGCCCGGACTTGCGCACCATCTCCTCGTAGTTGGCGCGGACGTTGATGATGTCGATGTCCTCATACTCCAGGTTGTGCTTGCGCATGATGGCCCGGACGCCGTTGGACCAGCCGCAGGAGGGTTTGAGATAGGCTTTGATTTTCATGGTGTGGTGCAGGAAAGGTGAGGACGGCACAACTTATGCGGCACCCTTTCTTCTTCAACTTAAACTTTCGCCCCGCATAGTGCCCCTCTCCCCCCGCCCGTGTCCGCCTCCTTTCCCATCCTTTCGTCCACCCAAGCCTCGGAATTCGCCCAGCTAGGCCTCGCCAACATCCGGCGCGAGTATCCGCACTACCTGCAGCACATGATGAACGGGCCCGCCACCGCCCGCAACCCGCGCGAGCTGCACCCGGCCTTTTATGGCAGCTACGACTGGCACTCGTGCGTCCACCAGCACTGGATGCTCGTCCGCCTGTCGCTGATGTTCCCCCACCTGCCCGAGCGCGCCGAGATCAGCCGCGTGCTGCACGAGCACCTGACCGCCGAGAACATGCTCGCCGAGGCGGCGTATTTCCAGGCCCCGGGCCGCGAGTTTTTCGAGCGCCCCTACGGCTGGGCCTGGCTCTTGAAGCTCGCGCAGGAGGTCCGCGCCTATGACGCCCAGCTGGAGGTCAACATGGCCCCGCTGGTCTCGTATATCCGCACCGGCTTCATGCGCTACCTGCGCGCCCTGACCACGCCCGTGCGCAACGGCATCCATGGCAACACCGCCGTCGCCGTCGCGCTCGTCCTCGGCCACGCCCGCGCCCACGACGACCAGGAGCTGAAGCTTTTCTGCACGGCGCGCGCGGCCTACTGGTTCGGCCACGACACCGACTACCCCGGCCACTACGAGCCGTCGGGCGAGGATTTTTATTCGCCGTGCCTCGTCGAGGCCGGGCTCATGGCGCGCATCCTGCCGCGCGAGCAGTTCCTGCGGTGGTTCGACAAGTTCCTGCCCCGTCTCGCGCAGGGCGAGCCGGCCAATCTCCTTAAGCCCGCGAAGATCAGCGATCCGACCGACCCGAAGATCGCCCACCTGATCGGCCTCAACCTGAACAAGGGCTGGGTCTGGCGCCGGCTGGCCGGCCTGCTCGACGCCGAGGATCCGCGCCGGGCGCTGGCCATCGAGGCCGGCGCGGCCCATTACGCCGCCGCGCTGCCCCTGCTCGACGCCCAGGATTTCAACCGCTCCCACTGGCTGCCGTCCTTCGCGGTTTATACGATGACGGAGTAGGTAGGGCGAATTCTCCGGATGAGCCGCGGCTCGTCGAGGACGACTCGCCCTACCCGGGGTATTTTTCGTCTAGCGGGCCGGCGCCGCTTCCACACGATGCCGGCATGACCACGATCCTGCTGCTCTGCCTCTCGAACGTCTTCATGACCTTTGCCTGGTATGGGCACCTGAAATTCCTGCACGACAAGCCGCTCTGGGTGACGATCCTCA
This sequence comes from Lacunisphaera sp., assembly GCA_041909435.1. GTDB lineage: Bacteria > Verrucomicrobiota > Verrucomicrobiia > Opitutales > Opitutaceae > Lacunisphaera. The sequence goes on along the minus strand of JAYRDK010000088.1, from coordinate 8,583 downwards.
TCTCCTGGGGCATCGCCTTCTTCGAATACCTGCTCATGGTGCCGGCCAACCGGATGGGTTATGGCAAGTTCACCGGCTACGAGCTGAAGATCATCCAGGAGGTCATCACGCTGGTGGTGTTCGTCGTGTTCGCCTGGCTGGTGCTGGGCGAAAAGCTGAAGTGGAACTACGCCGTGAGCCTCGTCTGCCTCGGGCTGGCGGTGTATTTCGCCTTCGGTTTCAACAAACCGGCCGCGCCGGTGGCCGGATAAATTTCCTGCCCTCATTTTAGGCCGTTTTTCGGCCACTCCGCGCTTGCCGGGCTGCGGCACGGAAGAAAGGCTCCTGACATACTGTTGTCAGTCCCATCCGCTAGGATGACATTTTAAACCCTCACACACGATTCACCATGTCCAAAGCCGATAAGTCCAAGTCCGACTCGCGCATCGCTCCCGCCGAGAAGTCCTCCAATCCCGCCCGCGAGAAAAACATCGAGCTCGCCGTCTCTTCGATCACGAAGCAGTTCGGCGACGGTTCGATCATGCGCCTTGGCAGCAACACCAAGATGAAGGTCGAGACCCTCTCGACCGGCTCCCTCGCCATCGACCTCGCCCTCGGCGTCGGCGGCCTGCCGAAGGGCCGCATCATCGAGATCTACGGGCCGGAATCCTCCGGCAAGACCACCTTCTGCCTGAGCGTCATCGCCCAGGCCCAGCGCCAGGGCGGCCTCGCCGCCTTCATCGACGTCGAGCACGCCCTCGACCCGAAATACGCCAAGGTCGTGGGCGTCAACCTCGACGACCTGCTCGTCTCCCAGCCCGATTCCGGCGAGGACGCGCTCAACATCATGGAGACGCTCATCCGCTCCAACAGCATCGACATCATCGTCCTCGACTCCGTCGCCGCCCTCATCACGAAGGCCGAGCTCGACGGCCAGATGGGCGACATGACCATGGGCAGCCAGGCCCGCCTCATGTCCCAGGCCATGCGCCGCCTGACCTCGGTCGTCAGCAAGACGAACTGCGTCTGTATCTTCACCAACCAGATCCGCGAGAAGATCGGCGTCATGTTCGGCAACCCCGAGACGACCTCCGGCGGCCGCGCGCTGAAGTTCTTCTCCTCGGTCCGCATCGACATCCGCCGCAAGGACCAGCTGAAGACGCCGGACGGCAAGGTCATCGGCAACCGCACCAAGATCAAGGTCGTGAAGAACAAGGTCGCCCCGCCGTTCACCGAGGTGGAGTTCGACATCATGTATGACGAGGGCATCTCGACGAGCGGCTCGCTCATCGACCTCGGCCTCGACCACAAGGTGCTCGAGAAGAAGGGCGCCTGGATCGCCTTCAACGGCGAGCTCGTCGGCCAGGGCCGCGAGGCCGCCAAGGAGGCCTTCCGCACGAACGCCGCGCTCGCCGCCAAGGTGACCGCCGCCATCCTCGAGAAGGTCAACGTCAAGGGCGGCGAGTCCATCACCGCGGACAAGGAAGACTGAGCGTTCCCGCCACTCGTTTCTTCAAGCCGCAGCATCCGCTGCGGCTTTTTTGTGTCTGCGATAGGAGGCGGGGTGCCCCCACCCCGCGATCCACGCGCTTGCGGGGTGAGGGCACCCGCCTCCACCAAACATCGAAACGCGGACCCTCGCTTGCCAAATCCGCGCGGAACCCAATCCTGCCGAAGCCGTCCCAATCCGGATGAGACCCGCCATGCACCCCGCACCCCGCCTGCTGCTCTCCCTGCTCTGCCTGATCTCCGTCCCGGCCTTCGCGGCCAAGAAAAAAACCGAGCCGGCCGACGCCCCGCCGCAGCTGATCTCCATCAAGGGCGGCGGCCCGAAATGGAAAAACGTGACCGAGCTCCAACAATTTGCCGACAAGGGCGACCCGCAGGCCTGTTTCGAGCTCGCTGAACGCAGCCTCGAGGGCGACGGCGTGCCGCGTGACGTCACAAAGGCCACCGCGCTTTTTGAACAGGCGGGCAAAGGCGGCGTGGTGAACGGCTGGTTCCGCCTCGGGAAAATCCATCACGACGGTCTCGCCGGCACACCCGACTACGGCTGGGCGCTGGAATATTTCACCAAGGCCGCGCAGGCGGGGGTGGTTGAGGCGCAGCACAACATCGGCGCCATGCTCGTCAGCGCCCGGGGCGTGAAACGCGATTATGTCGAGGGCCTGGCCTGGCTGATTCTTGCCAAACAATCCGGCGCCCCGACCGATGCCGAGGCCCAGGTGCGGGCGCGGCTGGCCAAGCGGCCCGCGGACATCGCCGCGGCCGAGACCCGCGCGGCGGAATTGTCGGGCGCCCTGCCCCATGCCACACCGCGCGCCACCCTCACGGGCAAGACCACCCGGCCGCCGGCCATTCCGCCCGCCCCCGTGGTCAAACCACCGGTCGTGGCGCCCGAGCCCGCGACTCCGCCCAGGATCACGGTGCCGCTGACGCCCATCACGCCGGTGCTGCCTCCGGGCAAACCCTGAACCCGGCGGGCCCGGATCCGCATGCCGCGGTGGCGCGCGGAAATTTTCTGGCTAGCTTCCGCGCGTGATCCGCCACCTGCACCGCGAACAGTTCATCCCCGCCGATCCCGCCCGTGTCTGGCAGTTTTTTGCCACGCCGGTGAATCTCAACGAGCTGACGCCCCCGGACGTGCGCTTCAGGATCCTTGGCGATGTTCCCGGGCGGATGTTTGCCGGACAGATCATCAAGTATCGGATTTCCCCGCTGCCCGGCTTGTGGCTGAAGTGGGTGACGGAAATCACCGCGGTCGAGGACGGCGTCCGCTTCGTCGATGAACAGCGCGCGGGGCCCTACAAGCTCTGGCATCACGAACACCGGTTCGTCCCCGAGGCCGGCGGCGTGCGGATGTTCGACCACGTGACCTATGAGGTCGGCTGGGGTCCGTTCGGCTGGATGGCGGAAAGGCTCTGGGTCGCGGGCCAGCTGCGCAAGATCTTCGACTATCGCTTCCGGCGCGTGGCGGAACTTTTCCCGCCCACCGGCTAGCGGCACCGGGCCGGTTTCATTTTGCCTTCGCCGGGCGGTTCGCTTGCGTCAGGCCGATGTCCTTTTCGGGTGATACCATTGCCGCCCTGGCGACGCCGGCCGGCACGTCGGCCATCGCCGTCGTGCGCGCCAGCGGTCCGCAGGCGGCGGGCTTGGTGCGGACGATTTTCGGCGCCACTCCCCCGCCCCGGCTGGCGCAGCATGCGGATTATCGCGATCACGCCGGTGTGCTTGTGGACGACGTGCTCTTCACGTTCTTCGCGGGACCCAATTCCTTTACCGGCGAGGACACCGTGGAAATTTCCTGTCACGGAAATCCCTTCATCGCCCAAAAGATCCTCACGGATCTCCTCGCGCGCGGCTGCCGCCCGGCTGAGGCCGGCGAATTCAGCAAACGCGCCTTCCTGAACGGTCGCATGGATCTGAGCCAGGCCGAGGCCGTGATGGATCTGATCCATGCGCGCAGCGAACGGGCGCTCGCCGCAGCCAATCAACAGCTGCGCGGCGCGCTTGGCCGGCAAATGGACTCACTTATCTCGCAGCTGGTCAATATCTTGGCCATGATCGAGGCCTATGTGGATTTTCCTGAGGAGGATCTTCCTCCTGAGGACAGGCAGATGGTGCAGCGCCAGTTGGCGCAGCTCCTGGCCGGCACCAACCGACTGCTGGCCACGAATCGTTACGGCGAACTTTTGCGCGAAGGCATCAAGACGGTGATCCTGGGTGAACCCAACGCCGGCAAAAGCAGCCTGCTGAATTGTCTGGTCGGCCGCGACCGCGCCCTGGTCAGTCCCGAGCCGGGCACGACGCGTGATTATCTCGAGGAACGTGTGTCGATGGGGCCGCACTGGCTGCGTTTGATCGACACGGCCGGATTGAATTCCGCGCCTTCCTCCCTCGAGCAACGCGGCATCGAAAAAACCTTCGAGCAGGCCGCCGACGCCGATCTTTTCCTCTGGGTGATTGATTCAACGCAACCCCCGCCCGCGGTGCCGCCGGCGCTCGCGGCCCGGATGACGCCGGCCAACACGATCGCCGTTTTCAACAAGATCGATCTGCCGCCGGCGAAACGCGGCGAACTACCGCAGGCTTTTCCCGTCGTGAACATTTCCGCGTTGCAAGGCGCCGGACTGGAAGCGCTCCAAGCTGCCGTGACCAAACTCGCCGAGTCGTTCCACGTGGGAATCGGCGACGAACTGATCGCGATCAACGCACGCCACTCGCATGCCCTTGAGCAGGCCAAGGCGTGCTTGATCACCGCCGGGCAGAAGCTTGCGGAAAATATACCCAGCGAGTTGGTAGCCAGTGATTTACGTGTTGCGCTCGACGCTTTTGGCCAGATTTCCGGCAAAATCGACAACGAACGGATCCTTGATCAGCTCTTTGCCTCATTTTGTATCGGAAAGTAAGTTCACGTCAAAATACATAATTCGATAAGGAATCTATTTACACGTGATCTATAACCAAACACCGTTCGACGTAATCGTCTGCGGGGCGGGCCACGCCGGGGTGGAGGCCTGCCTGGCCGCCGCGCGCATGGGCTCCACCACCCTGCTCCTGACCGGCAACATCGACACGATTGCGCAGATGAGCTGCAATCCGGCGATCGGCGGCCAAGCCAAAGGGCAGATGGTCCGGGAAATCGATGCTCTGGGCGGTGAGATGGCGATCAACACGGACCTCACCGGAATCCAATTCCGGCTGCTGAACGAATCCAAAGGCCCGGCAGTCCAGTCGCCGCGCGCCCAATGCGACAAGAAAGCCTATCAGTTCCGGCTCAAGCATACGCTCGAGCTCCAGCCGAATCTGCAGGTCTTCCAAGCCACCGTGACCGGACTGATCTATAAGGACGGCCAGGTCGTCGGATGCCGGACGAACCTGGATATCGATTTCATGGGCCGGACCGTGGTGATCACGACCGGGACCTTTCTCCGCGGCCTGATGCACGTCGGTCAGAACAAAAATGAAGGCGGACGGCTGGGGGACTTCAGCGCGAAAACCCTTTCCGGGAGCCTGCTGGAGGCCGGCATTGAACTGCAGCGGCTGAAGACGGGCACGCCACCCCGAATCCTTGGCCGGAGCATCAATTTTGCCAGTCTTCAGGAGCAGAAGGGCGACCCCGAGCCGACGCTGTTTGCTTTCCACGACACCCGCGATCCGGACGACAAGTTCCACGTGGAACAGACCGGGGAACGGCGCATCGGCTGGAAGCCGGGTAGCGAGCAGGTGTCCTGTTGGATGACCCATACCACGCCTCGGTCCGCCGAGATCGTGCGGGATAATCTGCACAAGTCCGCCATGTATTCCGGCGAAATCGCCGGGGTGGGGCCGCGTTATTGCCCGAGCATCGAGGACAAGTTCGTGCGTTTCGCCGACAAGCCCCGCCACCTGCTCTTCCTTGAGCCGGAGGGCCGGAACACCAATGAATACTACATCAACGGCCTGTCCACGAGCCTGCCCTTCGATATTCAGCTCGAGCTGGTCCATAGCATCCCTGGCTTGGAGCAGGCTCAACTGCTGCGGCCGGCTTACGCGGTCGAATACGACTTCGCTCCGCCGACCCAGATGTTCCCCTGGCTGGAGTCCCGCAAGGTCGAGAATCTCTTCCTGGCCGGACAGATCAATGGGACATCCGGCTACGAAGAGGCCGCGGCCCAGGGATTGGTCGCGGGCGTGAATGCCGCGTTGAAGGCGAGGGGATCACCACCCCTGATCATCAAGCGCCACGAGGCCTATATCGGGGTTCTCATTGACGACCTGGTGACCAAGGGAACGACCGAGCCTTATCGCATGTTCACCAGCCGCGCCGAGCATCGCCTGCTTTTCAATCATGGGAGCGCGGAGCTCCGGCTTTTTGAGCACGCGAATGAACATAAACTATTATCCAGTAATCGTTTAAATAATATATCGCACAAACAGAGCCGCGTATCTCACTGGGAGAATTTTTTCGAGAACACCAAGACAGCGGGCGGGTCCTGGGCGGACGCCGTTCGACGCCACACCGGAGCCGCCAATCTGCCCCCGGAATTCTCCGCCGAGTCAAAGGAGGTCAGGGATGAGGTTCTCTATCGCGTGACCTACCGCGGTTACCTGGACCGCGAACGACGCCAGATCGAGAAGCTGAAGGACGTCGAAAAAATCAAGATCCCCTCCTCGCTCGATTATCTCACGATCCCCGGCCTGCGGCGGGAAAGCGCATTGAAACTCCAGCAGTTCCGCCCGGCGAACCTCGGCCAAGCCGGTCGCATCAGCGGCGTCAATCCGGCCGACATCAGCATCCTCATGGTGCTCATCGCGGCCGCCCAGCGCGAAAAAAAATCCTGAGCCCGGGCGCCGTCACGGATTCCGTGAGGATGTTGTGACATTCTGGTGACGCGGGTTAATTCACTGGAAAGGCCCCTCTCGCCGGCAATACTCGCGCCACTCATGGAGAAGAAAAAGATCCTGGTCGTCGACGACGAGCCCGATGTCACCGATCTGGTCGCCTATCACCTGAAGGCGAAGGGATTCCACGTGGAAACCGTCAACGATGCGACGGCCAGCATCGCCAAGGCCCGCGGGTATCAGCCTGATCTGCTTATATTAGACATAATGATGCCACACCTGAGCGGCATCCAGATCTGCCGGATCCTGCGCAGTGATCCCAAACTGGCGAAGGTGCCGATCATCTTCCTCACCGCCAAGGCCGAGCCACACGACCGGATCGAGGGCCTCGAGTCCGGGGCCGATGACTACATGGGAAAGCCCTTCAGCCCGAAGGAACTCGTCCTGCGGGTGGAATCCATCCTCCGCCGCCTCGCCGCCCCGAAGGAGCCCACCACGGCCAAGCTGCACGTGGGCGACATCCTCCTCGACAGCGACACGCATCGCGTGACCGTCCGCGGCTCGCTGCTCGAGCTCACCGCCACCGAATTCAAGCTGCTCCGCCTGATGATGGAGCGCCAGGGCCGCGTGCAGACCCGCGAGCATCTCCTGCTCAACGTCTGGAATTATTCCACGGAGATCGAGACCCGCACGGTCGACACGCACGTCCGCCGCCTGCGCGAAAAGCTCGGCCCGGAAGCGGGATGGATTGAAACCATCCGCGGGGTGGGGTATCGCATCGCGGACAAGAAGCTGCCGGCATGACCACCCTGTTCCTCGTCTCCCTCACCGCCGCGCTGCTGATCCTGCTGTGGGCGTTGCGGAGGCAGAACCGGGCGCTGCAACAGCTGCGGGAGGCCGTGCGCCGCGGCCAGCCGCTGCTCCGCGACCAGGTCTCGGCCGGCGACCTCCCGGCGTGGCCCGCGCTCGCGGAGACGGTCAACCAGCTCATCACCGACAACACCGCCCTGCGCCAGCAGCGCACCGACCAGCTGGCCCAGCTCGAGGCCACCCTCGGCAACCTGCGCGAGGCCGTGCTCATCGTCGACGGGTCCAACTACATCCACCTCGCCAACCGCGCGCTGCGCGAGATCTTTCCCGCGGCCCGCGACCTCGTGAACCTGCGCCTTGAGCTGATCGTGCGCAGCGGACCGTTCCTCGACTATGTGCGCGCCACCCGCGCCGGCCAGGAGCTGCCGCGCGAGGAATTCGAGATCATCGACGGCGACCACACCCACTGGATCGAGGCCTCCGGCGCGCCCATCCCGTCGCCCGACGGAAAATCGCCCTGGGCGCTCTTCGTCATCCATGACATGACCAGCCAGCGCAAACTCGAGCGCGTGCGCCGCGATTTCGTCGCCAACGCCTCGCATGAGCTGCGCACGCCGCTGAGCATCATCAAGGGCTACATCGAGACGCTGGTCGACGGCCACGAGACGATGGCGCTCGAGGACCGCGCGAAGTTCCTGAAGACCATCCAGCGTCACAGCGACCGGCTGAAATCCATCATCGACGACCTGCTCGTCCTCTCGCGGCTGGAGTCGGCCACGCCCGGGCTGAAGTTCGCCCCGGTGACCCTCGCGCCCTTCTTCCACGGGCTCGCCGACGAATACCGCCGCCGGCCCGCCGGCGCGGACCACGAGATCACGGTCAGCGTCCCGGCGGAGATGGGCCCCCTCGAGGCCGACAGCGAGAAGCTGACGCAGGTCTTCGGCAACCTCATCGAGAACGCGCTCAAATACACCCCCAGGGGCTCGCGCGTGGAAATCGGCGCGCAGGCCGTGATGGGGGACGAGATCGAGTGCTACGTGCGCGACAACGGCGCCGGCATCCCCGCCGAGGACCTGCCGCACATCTTCGAGCGTTTCTTCCGCGTGGAAAAAGGCCGCTCGCGCGAGACCGGCGGCACCGGCCTCGGCCTGAGCATCGTGAAGCACATCGTGCAGCTCCACGGCGGCCGCGTCTGGGCGGAAAACCGCGAATCGGGCGGCCTGGCCATCATCCTGCGGCTGCCGCGCGTGCAGAAAACGTGAGATCCGGCGCGCCGCCGGCGCGCAAAAAATGGAGGGCCCAGCTCCAGCTGGGCCGAATGTGCGCAACCCATATCGCGTTCGCGGCCCAGCTGGAGCTGGGCCCTTGTTGCTTGGAAGTGTGGTAAGGTTGGCGCCGTTCTGACCTTCGTTGCGGCTTAAGACTGTTCAGTTGTGGCGGGGGAAAGATGAGCTGGGTGGGCCTGCAGGC
>JAYRDK010000087.1:0-11132 GCA_041909435.1 Lacunisphaera sp. | reverse complement strand
TTATTTGTGTAGTTGTTGGGCGGCGGCCCAATCCCCCCGGGGGGTTGGCAGCGGCGCTGCCTCCACCCGGTGGGACTGATGGTCCCGCCTCCACTGCGATCAAACCATGATCGAGACACTCCTCACCCCCCTGGAATACGACTACATGCTGAAGGCCATCGCGGTCAGCGGCCTGATCGGCGGGGTGTGCGCGTTCCTCTCGTGCTTCATCACGCTCAAGGGCTGGTCGCTCATGGGCGATGCGCTCTCGCACTCGGTCGTGCCCGGCGTCGCCGTGGCCTACGCGCTGGGCTGGCCGTTCGCCGCGGGCGCCTTCGGCACGGGGTTGCTGGCCGCCGTCGGCATGGGTTTCGTGAAGACGAAGACCCGGCTCCGGGAGGATGCGGTCATCGGCGTGGTCTTCACGGCCTTTTTCGCCCTCGGCCTTTTCCTGATCTCGATCAACCCGAGCAGCGTGGACCTCCGGACCATCGTCTTTGGCAACATCCTCGGCATCTCGGACCCGGACATCGTGCAGGTGGCGGTCATCTCGGCGATCACCCTGGTCGTCCTCGGCCTGAAATGGCGTGACCTGTTGCTCTTCTGTTTCGACGCCAACCAGGCCCGCGCCATCGGGCTCAACGTCACGGTGCTCCACTACACCCTGCTGACCTTGCTCTCCGCGACCGCGGTCGCGGCGCTGCAGACCGTCGGGGCGTGCCTGGTGGTCGCCATGCTGGTCACGCCCGGGGCCACGGCCTACCTTCTGACCGACCGCTTCGGCCGGATGATCGGGTTCGCCACGACGATGGGCGTCGTCACCTCGCTGGTCGGGGCCTACGCCAGCTACTACTTCGACGGTTCGACCGGCGGCTGCATCGTGACCCTGCAGAGCCTGCTCTTCGTGCTTGCCCTCGTCTTTGCCCCGAAACACGGCCTGCGCGCCGCGCGCCGCCGGCGGCAGGCCGCCGCCCTCGCTTCATGAACGCCCTGCTCGAGCCTTTCCGCTATCCCTTCATGGTCGATGCCATGATCGTCGGCGCGGCCATCGGGGCCGTCTGCGCCGTGCTGTCCTGCTACCTCGTGCTCAAGGGCTGGTCGCTGATGGGCGACGCGATCTCGCACGCGGTGCTGCCGGGGATCGTGATCGCCTACGCCATCGGCCTGCCGCTGGCGATCGGCGCGTTCCTCTCCGGCCTGGTCTGCGCGGTGGCGACGGGATTCATCAAGGACAACAGCCGCGTGAAGGAGGACACCGTCATGGGCGTGGTCTTCACCGGCATGTTTGCCTTCGGCCTGGTGCTTTTCACCAAGATCAAGAGCGACCTGCACCTCGACCACATCCTGTTCGGCAACATCCTCGGGCTGGAGCCCGGCGACCTGCGCAACACGCTCATCGTCGCCGGCATCACGCTGACGGTCATCCTGGCGCTGCGCCGCGACCTGCTGCTGTTCTGCTTCGATCCCGCGCAGGCGCGCACCATCGGGCTGCCGGTCAAGCTGCTGTATTACCTGCTGCTCTCGCTCCTGGCGGTGACCATCGTCGTCTCGCTGAAGGCGGTCGGCATCATCCTGGTCATCGCCATGCTGGTGACGCCCGGCTGCGTGGCCTACCTGCTGAGCGACCGGTTCGGCGCGATGCTGGGCATCGCGGTGGCGACGGCCGTCGGCTCGAGCCTGACGGGGGTGTATGTGAGCTTCTTCCTCAATGCGTCGACGGGCGCCTGCATCGTGCTGGTGCAGGCACTGGTCTTTCTTGTCGCGCTCGGCTTCGCGCCGAAGCACGGGCTGTTCAAATGGCGCCGCCGGGCGGTCTCGGCGTGAACTCGCCCTATTGGTTCGAGGTCGCGGTGGTCATGACCCTGACGGCGGTCGGCACCATCCTCATGGGCCACTGGGAGGCCGGCACGCCCAAGTGGCGGCGGGTGTTCAAGCCTTTCGTCTTCAGCGGCCTCGCGGTGCTGGTCTCGGCCACGGCCGGCCGGGCGTGGTTCTTCGGTTTCCTCGGCCTGCTCTCGGCCGCGGTGCTCGTCATCCACGCGTGGTGGCTGCCGCGAAAGGGCATCCACGGCTGGACCGGCGAGCCGAAGGAAAAATATTACGCGCTGCGCGGCTGGCCGTGGCCGCCGGCAGGCTGACGTTCACTGCGCGAACGGGAAGCCCCAGTTGCGCCTACCGTAGCCGTAGGTGACGGGCTTGACCGCGGCCAGCTGCTTGAGCGAGTCGGCCGGTGCGAACTTCGCCTCGAAGGCCGCGACCGCGGCCTCGTAGTCGGCCAGCAGCTTAGCCTTCACGTCGGGCTGGACGAAGGAGTAGGCGAGGGAGTTGCGGCCGAGCTGCACGATCTCATCCCACGACAGGTTGAAGGTGGTGACGGCGGTGTAGTATTCGTCGGTCAGGTTGCTGTCCCACATGCCCGGATCGTCGGTGTTGAGGCAGACGGGGACGCCGGTGCGGAGATACTCGGGAAAGGGATGCTGGGCGAGGTCGGGCGTGTATTCGAGGAGCCGGTTGGAGATGAGGTTGATCTCGACCAGGGTATGGCGCGCCTGCTGGAGGAGGAGGAGCGTGGCGGGATCCTTGATGAGGTTGACGCCGTGGCCGATGCGGCGGGCGCCGAGCAGCAGGGTGTCGCGGATGTGCGAGTCGGGGCCGTCCATCTCGCCGGCGTGGATCGAGAGCGCGAGCGTCGGGTAGCGGGCGCGGAGCTTGCGGAAGGTCTCGAGGAAGCGCGCGGGATAGCCGTGGCCGTTCTCCTCGATGCCGACGAGGTTGATGCCGACCCAGAGGTCGCGGTGGGCGTCGACGAAGGCGTAGGTGTCGCCGATTTCCTTCTCGGTGCCGGGGAGGAAGCGCAGGACGGCGTCCTGGAAGCGCACGGTCACGCCGGTGGCGACAAGGTCGGGCTGGGCGAGGCGCCGCTGCACGAAGGCAACAGCCTCCTCGGGCGGGATCGCGTTGCCGGCGTTGTCGACGAGGCGGTCGACGCCGAACTGGGTCTCGAGGTAGCGCAGGCCCTCGGCGCCGGAGGCCTTGATGTGCTCGGCGAGGCACTCGGTGACGACGTGGAGGTTTCCACCGATCTGGCCGCGCCGGGGCCAGAGCACGGCGAAGAACTCCTCGCGCCCCTCGCCGGGGGCGTCGAGACGCAGGCTGTCGCACCAGGCGGTGCGCTCCGCCGGGGTCAGGGCATCGACGCGGACGTATTCCTTCCGGACCTCGGGCGTGAGCAGGTCGTAACCAAACTGGCGGATGTTGTGGAAGCGTTTGGCCGGGGCGATGGCGTCGGGCGCCGCCGCGAAGCGCGCGCGGGTGTAGAAAGTGTCGCCGCCGTTGCGCGCCGGGTCGGTGAGGATGGCGAGGATCCACTCGGGCCGCTCGGAGCCGCTGTGGTTGTGCAGGTCGCCGCCCTTGGGCAGCGCATAGAGGAAGGTGTAGAGCTCCGCCGGCCGGGCGGTCTTCTTGATTTCCTCGAAACGGCCGGCAAAGGAGGCGGCGGAGGCGGACGCGGCGAGGGTGAGCAGGAGGAGGGGGATTCGCATGGGTGGATTAGAACAGACCGGCGGGTCCGTCCGGCAACGGCAAAAGATCAGAACAACCCGCCGAGCAGCCCGCGCAGCAGGTGCAGGGCGAAGATCGCGGCCAGCCCGTAGGTCAGCGCCGAGGCCTGCCGGGCCCGGCCGGTGGCGAGATGCAGCACGGCGTAGGCGATGAGGCCGAGGCCGATGCCCTCGGCGATGCTGAAGCTCAGCGGGATGCCGGCGATGATCAGGAAGACGGGCGCCGCCCCGGCGAAGTCGTCCAGCTTCAGCTGCGCGACCGACTGGAACATGAAGATGCCGACGATGACGAGCGCCGGGGCCGTGGCGACGGCCGGGATGGCGAGGATCACCGGGGTGAGGAACAGCGCGAGCAGGAACAGCCCCGCGGTGGCCGCGCCGGTCAGGCCGGTGCGGCCACCGGCCTCGACGCCCGAGGCGGACTCGATGTAGCTGACGACCGTCGAGGTGCCGAAGAGCGAACTGAGGATGGCGGCGATCGAGTCGGCCACGAGCGCGCGGCCGGCCTTGGGCAGCTTGCCGTCCCGGTCCAGCAGGCCGGCCCGCTGGGTGACGCCGATCAGGGTCCCGATGTTGTCGAACATGTCCACGAGCAGCAGCGTGAGGATGATGGGCAGGGCCTTGGCGAAATCGCCCAGCAGCAGGTCGAAGTTCAGCTGGAGCATCGTCGGCAGCGGCGACGCCGGCAGCGAGAAGAGCGCGGCGGGCAGGGTGGTGATGCGGCCGCCCTGGCCGTTGGAGACGAATAGGCCGACGAGCGTGACCGCCAGGATGGAGAGGATGATGGCGCCCGGGATGCGCCGGGCCACGAGCACGGCGGTGAGCAGGATGCCGCCGAAGCAGAGCAGGACGGAGGGGGCGCCGAAATCCCCGTGCGTGACGAAGGTGGCGGGGCTGGCCACGACGATGCCGCCGTTTTTCAGGCCGATGAAGGCGATGAAGAGACCGATGCCGCAGGTGATGGCCAGCTTCAGCTGGTGCGGGATGGCGGCGATGATTTTTTCCCGCACGCCGGTGACGGACAGGCCGAGGAAGATGACGCCGTTGACGAACACCAGGCCCAGGGCGGACTGCCACGAGACGCCCAGCCCGAGGCAGATGGTGAAGGCAAAGTAGGCGTTGATGCCCATGCCCGGGGCGAGGGCCAGCGGGTAGTTCGTCATGAACCCCATGAGCAGGGTGCTGATGGCCGCCGTGATCGCGGTGACCGTGATGAGCGCGGCCGGCGGCATGCCGGCGGCGGAGAGGATCGCGGGGTTGACCGCGAGGATGTAGGCCATCGCGGCGAACGTCGTCGCGCCGGCGGCGAGTTCGCGGCCGACGGTGGTGCCGTTCTGGTCGAGCTGGTAGAGGCGGTTCAGCATGGGGAACTTATTGGGCCGGGGCGGACGGCGGGGTGGTTTCGTAGGCCGGCCAGCCCTCGACCAGCGCGTGCACGACGCGACGGCCGACGGCATGGGCGGCCTCAAGGGAAGGAATGAAGGCGGAGTAGTGGCCGATGTCCTCGCCGCTCAGGCTCTGGGCGGCGGTCAGGCCGGGCGGCTGCAGGTCGAAGTTGGAGCCGGTGCGGAGGACCAGCACGCGGTTGACGTCGGCGCGGCCGGCACGGGTGAGGTTGGTCAGCGCGCGGAGCGTGCCGGTGTCCTCCATCGCGGTGGTCACGTAGTTGCCGCGGCCCTCGGTGTAGTAGGCGACCCAGTCGTTGGCCCACTCGTTCAGCAGCTTGCCGTGCCAGTAGGTGCTGGAAGCGAGGTTGGAGCCGATCAGCACGGCGGGCGGTTGGAGCGCCTTCGGGTGCCCGGTATAGCGGGCGCGGAAGCCGCGGATGGCATCGGTGTCGGCCAGCGGCGTGTCCTTGGTGAGCTGGTAGGCCCACTGGAGCAGCCCCGGGTTCAGCTGGTAGCAATTGTCGCCGCGTTCCGCGGCCGGCTGCATGGGCAGCTGGTAGGGTTTCTTTTTCCGGATCGGGATGTAGCCCGTCTTCCAGTCGGCCGGGATCTCGCGGGCGTCGATCTCGTGGCCGAGGTCGCCTTCCACGGCATAATCCGTCCACACGGCCGAGCCGACCGAGGCATCGGCGGGGTCGATGCCCGCGATGCCGGCGACGAGCCAGTAGCTCCTGGCAAGATCGAAACGCGGGTCCAGCCCGAGCGCCATGATCGTGGCGGCGGCGTTGCTGTTGCCCATGCCCGTGACCACGCCGATGACCGAGCCGTCGGCGTTGGCGCGCACGGCGCGGTGGCCGGCGGGGAGGGGCAGGGTGCGCACCAGCTGCTCGCGCTCGGCCCAGAATTGGAATTCGCCGGGGGCATCGCCGGTGTCCTCGCCGCGCTCGAACATGGCGACAATGACGACCTTGGGGCGGATGATCTCGGCGGCGGCCGGCAGCGCGGGGGAGAGCGCGGCGAGCCCCGCGGCGGCGCGCAGGACCAGGATGGGCGGAAGCATGTGCCCGCCAGTCAGCAGGGTTCATACCGCGGCGGCAATTTTTAACGTCGCCCAAACGGCGGGGGCGGTGGCACATGCCATGCTTAACCCGGTGCGGCCCACACCGCCCTATCACCACCATGAAAACCTACCTGCTTCGCCCGGCGCTCGCCGTGCTGCTTGCCACCGTCCCGCTCGTCCGTTTGTCAGCGCAAACGGCCGCCACCGCCCCGGCTTCCGACGAGGTGCTGGAGCTCGAACGCTTCAAGGTCACCTCCGGCGTGCCGGTCGAGCAGCTCGTGCTGCCCATCTCCCGCCCGTTCAACTCCGTGTTCGGCACCGATGACAACATCATCGACGTGCCGCGCAACGTCACGATCATCTCCCGCCAGCAGCTCAGCGACATCAGCATCACCGATGTGCTGGATTTCTCCAAGCTGACCTCCTCCGCCTTCACCACGACCAACTTCGGCGCGCCCGCCAACGCCAGCATCCGCGGCCAGTCGGCCGACGTGTTCCTGAACGGCGTGCGCTCCCGCATCACCTCCAACGGCAACGGCCTGCCGATCGACTTCAACTCGGTCGAGTCGGTCAACATCGTCAAGGGCCCCGCCACCGCGGTCCAGGGCACCTCGATGTATGTCGGCGGCTTCATCGACCTCATCTCCAAGCGCCCGTATTTCGACGGCACGAAGGGCTCGGTCAGCGTGACCCTCGGCTCATACGACACCAAGCGCTGGACGCTCGACGTCGGCGGCCCGATCTCGAAGACCGCCGCCTACCGCGTCAGCTACTCGGGCGAGGACACCACCGGCTACTTCCACGACGGCTTCAAGAAGACGCACGCGCTCTACGGCGCCCTGGCGTTCCGCCCGAGCACCAGCTATGACATCTTCATCAACGCCCAGATCTTCGACGCGAACTACACCGAGAACTGGGGCATCAACCGCGTGACGCAGGACCTGATCGACAACGGGAACTACACCACCGGCATCAACGTCAACAACGGCGTCGGCGCCCCGATCTCCGACCCGCAGAACTCCGTCTTCATCCTCGCCGGTGGCAACACCATCGCCTGGGGCCCCACGGTCCAGGCCAACCGCCACGTGCGCCTGCTCATGCCGGGCAACGACTCGAACGGCGTGGAATACAACCTCCAGGCGATCCAGACCCTCAAGGTCTCGCCCACGTTCACGGTCAAGAACACCACGTTCTGGAGCCGCACCAAGCGCGACACCATCAGCACCTACTACTACTCGGAGATCATCGATCCCTCGATCTTCGCGGAGAACCGCACCGAGTTCATCTTCAGTCTCCCCAAGGGCACCCTCAACACCGGCCTCGATCTGCGCTACCAGCGCGTGAAGGCGTATGACGACTATTTCTTCGAGCCGGCCAACGTTTGGGACCTGACGAAGGACCACAATTACATCAATGTCTACAACTCGAACGCCTTCCGCAACGGCGGCAGCGGCTTCCCGGTTCCCGGCTGGCCCGGCCGCTTTGCGCAACCCGGCCTCTTCAACGGCGACACCAACGATTCCAAGGGCACCACGGTCGGACCGTTCGCCCAGGGCACTTGGAACGTGAACGAGAAGCTCAGCCTCGTGGGCGGCGTCCGCTACGACTACTTCAAGGCCGAGGTGCGCGAGCCGCTCCTGCCGCCGTTCCCGGAGGCGGAGATCGACGTCTGGCTGCCCAACTACAACGCCTCGCTGGTCTACAAACCCACCAAGACCTCCAGCGTCTACTTCACCTACAATTACTCAAAGAACACCTCCGGCGCGGTCGGCAACGGCGGCGGCATCACGGGTTGGGACGGGGCGGGCACCGGCCTCGACAAGGAGCTCTTTCAGCAGCCGAGCACGCTCTACGAACTCGGCACCAAGTATGCGCTGGCCGGCAACACCGTCTTCCTGAACTTCGCGGTCTACGACCAGAAGCGCACCGCCAAAAGCACCAGCTCCACGGTCATCCAGGAATACCGCTACAAGGGCTTCGAGGCCGAGCTGAACTACCAGCCGAGCAAGCACCTCTACGCCACGCTGTCCTACTCCTACATCGACGCCGAGGCCTCGGCCGGATTCCAATACGGCCTGTTCGGCGGCGCGAGCGAGATGCCCCCGGGCAATCCCAGCCCCACGGTGCCGATCGGCACCGTGACCAAGGTCTCCGGCCTCCCGTCCCACCTCTTCAACGGCCTCATCTCCTACACCTTTGACAACGGCTTCGGCGTCACCGCCAACACCGTCGTCACCGGCGAGATGAACAACAACACCGCCGGCACGCTCGTCATCCCGGTGCAATACACCTTCGATGTCGGCGCCTCCTACAAATACAAGACCTGGGACTTCCGCGCCAATGTCCTGAACGCCACCAACGAGGAGAACTGGTCGCCGCCGAACGCCGTCTACGGCAACGGCTCGATCCTCGCGCTCCCGGGCACCCAGGTGCAGTTCACCGCGAAATACAGCTTCTGAGCGTTTTTGACCTGATCCAGCAAACCCAGCCGCCGGGAGCCTGTCTCCCGGCGGTCTTTTTGGGACCCGCTGGTCTGGGGTTGCCTGTGATTCCGGTCATGGCTTTTTTGGAGGCGGGGCCATCAGCCCCGCGAGGCAAAAGCCGCGTTGCTGCCCACCCGCGGGGCTGATGGCCCCGCCGTCATCTCCCCAAATGAAATCCACCCTTTGTTTCGTGGTGCTGCTGGTCGCCGCCGTCCGTGCTTTCGCCGGCAACGCCCTCGTCCTCCAGTCCGACTTCGGCACCAAGGACGGTGCCGTTGCCGCCATGCGCGGCATCGCCTTCGGCGTCTCGCCCGGCCTGGCGATCCTCGACCTCAGCCATGAGAACACGCCCTACGACATCTGGGAGGCGGCCTACCGGCTCAAGCAGGCCGCGGAGTTCTGGCCGGCCGGCACCGTGTTCGTGTCCGTGGTCGACCCGGGGGTCGGCACCGAGCGCGCCTCCATCGTTTTGCAGACGAAAAGCGGCCACTATTTCGTCGGACCGGACAACGGCACCTGGACACTGGTCGCCGAGGAACTCGGGATCGCCGCCGTGCGGCGCATCGACGAAAAGGTCAACCGCCGGCCCGGCTCGGAGAAAAGCTACACTTTCCACGGGCGTGACATCTACGCCTTCGTCGGCGCGCGCCTGGCCTCCGGCACGATCACCTACGAGCAGGTCGGCCCCTTGCTCGAGCCGAAGGTCGTCAGCCTGCCTTACGAGCGCGCGTCGGTCGCCGCCGGTGTGCTCAAGGGCACGATCCCGCAGATCGATTTCCATTACGGCAATGTCTGGACGAATATTCCGGACGCGATGTTCGCGGAGTTGAAGCCGGCCTACGGCGACCGGTTTGCGGTGGTGATGCTGCATGACGGCCGGGAGGTCTATCGCGGCGTGCTGCCCTACGTGCGGACCTTCGGCGACGTGAAGCCGGGTGACCCGTTGCTCTACCTGAACAGCCTGCTCAACGTCAGCTTTGCGCTCAACCGGGGCAGCTTCTCGGCCAAGCACGGCCTGGCGTCGGGCGGCGACTGGACGGTGCGCATCGAGCGCGCCCAGTGAGCCGCCGGGGTGCGCGGGCGGAAGTGCGGGCTTGCCGGGTGGTGCCGGTCCGGTGAGCGTGACCGCGTGATCGTCGACGCCCACGTGCATCTTTATCCGCCGGAGGTAAACGGTGACCCGGCGGGCTGGGCCGCGGCGCACGGGGAAAGACACTGGGCCGGGCTTTGCACCCGGCGCCGGAAGGACGGCAAGCCCGTGCAGACCTTCCCGTCGGTCGACCAGTTGCTGCGCGACATGGACGCCGCCGGGATCGGGAAATCCGTGCTGCTCGGCTGGTATTGGGAGAAACACGAGAGCTGCGTGGCGCAGAACCGATTCTATGCCGACTGTATCCGCGCGCACCCGGACCGGCTCGCGGCCTTTGCCACGGTGCATCCGGCGGCCGGGACCGCGGCGTTGGATGAACTGCGGCGCGCCCAGGCGGCCGGCCTGATCGGGCTGGGGGAGTTGTCGCCCCACTCCCAGCATGTGTCACTGGCCGACCCGAGGTGGCGGCAACTCATGGCGCTGGCGGGAGAACTGAAACTACCCATCAACCTGCATGTATCAGACCCGAGCGGACGGCCCTATCCCGGCCGGGTCGCCACGCCCTTGGCGGACTTCGTTGGTCTGGCCCGGGAATTTCCTTCTACCAAGTTCATCCTGGCGCATTGGGGTGGGGGCCTGGCCTTCGATTCGGAAAACCGGGTGCTGCGCAACGTCTATTACGACACCGCTGCGTCGCCGTTGCTTTACGGCCCCGAGGTGTGGCCGAAGGCGCCGACTGATCGCGTGCTCTTCGGCTCGGATTACCCGCTGATCCTTTACCCGCGGACGGAAACAGCGCCAGAATTCGGCGGTTTGATTACGGAGGCGAAAGACTCCGGAGCCACAAATGCGGTGCTCGGCGGCAATGCCGTTAAACTGTTCGGCTGGTAGGGGCGGTTGCCCTCAACCGCCTTGAATGCCCGGGCCGTTGAGGGCAACGGCTCCTACCGGCTCAAAAGCCATGGCACGACGTGGCTGTCGGCCCGCGGCAGGATGATTTGCAGGCCGGTCGTGAGGCCCGAGGGCAGCGGCACGGGAATTGTCAGCACCGGCAGGCCGCCCAGACTGGCAGGCGTGGTGAGGGTGAGCAGGGCCTTGCGGGCCTCGGGCGTGCAGTCAGCTTTGCGCAACGCGGGGAAGGGCGTGGCGGGCAGCACGAGGAAATCGTGGTCATCGAAATAGTGCCGGAACGCGTCGCGAACCCGGGCAAAGGTCGCCGCCGCCCCCGTCAGCTGGTCGGCCGGGTAGCGACCGCCATCGCTGAAGCGCTGCCAGATGCCCGGTTCGTAATGCTCGCGATAAGGCTCCAGCCAGTCGCGGTGAACGGCGTGGGCTTCATGCAGCGCGGTGACGGTGTAGGCCTCGATGGCGCCCTGCCAGGAGGCCAGCAGGGCACTGAGCACCTCACGGTCCGCTGCCGGGGCCAGTTTTGCGGCGGCACGATCGCAGGCGGCCGCGGTGTCCGTATCAAAAGGGATGCCGAATGCGGCCGCGGGGATAAAGCCCCCGCGAGGCTCAGTGGAGGCGGGACCATCAGTCCCGCGGGATACCGGCTTCGCAGATGGAAACCCG
>JAYRDK010000086.1:0-11560 GCA_041909435.1 Lacunisphaera sp. | reverse complement strand
ACGAGAACAACTCGGCCGGGGCGGCGCAAATGTATTTGCGCCCCACGGCCCCGCCCCGTGATAAGTCCCGGCATGACCGCCCGCCCAACCCCCAAACCCTGGCCCATGAAATGGATCGTGGTGGCCATCGTGGTTTTCGCGGCCGGCTACACGGCGGTTAACTTCTATTTCCGCAAGCCCGGGAAGGCCTACCGCCCCTACCAGGACGCCCAGGACCGGGCCACCACCGCCCGCCTGCTCGCCGCCGGCTGGCACAAGCTGCCGGTCGATTCCCGCCGGCCCGTCGAGAAACCCGCGGTCGACGACACCCCCGCCGCCATCACGCGCGCCGCCGTCGGCCTGGGCCCCGACCTGACGCCCAACTTCGCCGAGCCGCCCAAGCTGGTTGACACGATCGACCGCGTCGTGGCGCCGGCCAGCGTGGCACACGGCTCCGACTACAGCGCCTACTTCACCGCCAGCGTCTCGAGCCAGAAGGCGCAGGTCGGCGACCTGACCCTTTACCGCAAGGGCAACGACCTCGTCCTCATCCCCGGCACCGAGGCCCTGCCGGGCAAGGCCCTCATGAACCGCTGGAGCGACTCGACCTATTGCGTGAATTTCTCCACCGCGCCGCTGCCGCCCGGCCGCTACTCGCTCCGCCTCGTCGCCAAGGGTCCCGCCGCCGCGTGGTCGTTCACCGTCCGCTGACGCGCAACAATCGGTTGACGCGCGGGGCGAGATGCCCGATTAAGACGCACCTGCATCCATGAGCAACGGCTCCGACATCAAGCCCACCGACCTGCGCGGCATCCTGAAATACGTCCCCCGGTTTCAGGGGCAGACCTTTGTCATCGCGCTCGACGGCATCATCGTCGCCGACGACAATTTCCCGAACATCCTGACCGACATCGCGGTGCTCCGCAGCCTCGGCATCAAGATCATCATCATCCACGGCATCGGCCACCAGCTCGCGGAGCTGGCCCGGGTGCGCAACATCCCGATCACCGACGTGCAGGGCAAGGGCGTCGCCGACGCCGCCACGCTCGACCTCGCCATCCGCGCCTCCTCCCGGGTCACGCACCTCATCATCGAGGGACTCACCCAGAACGGCCTGAAGGCCGCGCTGACCAACGCCGTCCGCGCCGCCCCCCTCGGCATCATCAAGGGCGTCGACCACCAGTTCACCGGCCGCGTAGACCGCATCGACAAGGAGTTCCTCACCCAGCTGATCGCGTCCCACGTGATCCCCGTCGTGAATCCCATCGGATTCGACCGCGACGGCCGGCCGCTGCGCATCAACTCCGACCTGCTCGCCGCCGAGCTCGCCGAGGCCCTCGGCGCCACCAAGATCATCTATCTCACCCCGAACGAGGGCCTCGAGATCAACGGCAAGGTCCAGCATCAGATCGCCGCCGCCACCCTGAAGGCCATCCTCGAGGACAAGCCCGAGTCGATCAACGAGCCGATGCGCAGCCCCGCCGCGCACGCCGTCAAGGCGGTCGAGACCGGCACCCCGCGGATCCACCTGCTGGACGGCCGCCTCCTCGACGGCCTGCTCAACGAGATCTTCTCCAACGAGGGCGTCGGCACGCTCATCCACGGCAACGAATACCAGCAGATCCGCCAGGCGACGAAGCGCGACGTCCGCGCCATCTACAACCTGACCCGCCAGGCCGTGAAGCGCGAGGAACTCCTCTACCGCACGCAGGCGGCCATCGAGAAAAACGTCGACCAGTTCTACGTCTTCGAGATCGACGAGAACATCATCGCCTGCGTGTCGCTCGTGTTCTACGCCGACAAGCCGAAGTTCGCCGAGGTCGGCTCGCTCTACGTCATGCCCTTCTACCATCACCGGGGCATCGGCAAGAAGATGGTCGATTACGCCTGCCTGATGGCCAAGGAGCGCGGCGCGACGAACATCATCGCGCTCTCGACGCAGGCCTTCACCTTCTTCACCTCCGTCGTCGGCTTCGAGGAAACCGACAAGGAGGCGCTGCCCGAGTCGCGCCTCAAGGCCTACGAGGACAGCGGCCGGAACTCCAAGGTGCTGACGAAGAAGCTGTGAGGCGGGATCACTGATCCCGCCTTTCCCGGTAGGGGCCGTTGCCCTCAACGGCCCGGGCGCTTGGGGGCAAGCGCCCCTACCCCTATCACCCCGTCGGCGTGCCGCGCTCCAGACGGTGTCCTTCCAGCTCCACGATCACCTGGATCTCGACCGTCGAGCCCTTGGGCAGGCCGCAGACCGCCACGGCCGCCCGGGCATGCTTGCCGGCGTCACCGTAGAGCTTGCCGAAAAGCTCCGAGGCCCCGTTGATGACCGCCGGGCTGTCCGTGAAGCCGTCGACCGCGTTGACGAAGCCGTTGACCATCACGAAACGTTTCACGCTGTCGAGGCTGCCGGTGGCGGCCTTGATGTTGGCGAGCGTGTTGAGGGCGCAGATCTTCGCCGACTCGTAGCCCGCCTGCACGGTCTGCTCCTTGCCGACCTGGCCGGTGTGCGTCATCTCGCCGTTGAACGAGCTGATGGTGCCGGCGAGATAGAGCAGGTTTTCGGTGCGGACAAACGGCACGTAGCTGCCGGCGACGGCGGGCGGATTGGGAAGTTTGAGGCCGAGTTCGGCGAGTTTGGCTTCGATGCTCATGGGGGGGCTGGTTGGGGAGAAGAATTAACCACGGAAAACACAGAATACACGGAAGAAATCCCGATTAATCCTTTTGCCCTAAATTTCCGCGTGGGCCGTGGTTCATCAGTTCGGGGTCCTTGGAATGAATTCGAAAGTGGCGACATCCTCGACCTTCACGGGCTTGTCGAGCACACCGACTTCCTGCAGCAGGTCGATCTGCTTCTGCAGGCGGGCGGCCGTGAGCTGGCCCGCGGCCTCGCCCTTCGCCGGGTCGCCGCTGACGAGCTTGTAGTCGTTCATCGCCTTGATGCTGTAGGCCATGAACCCGGGCGACAGGTCGTTGCGCAGCGTCGCGAGCAGGCGGTTCGCCGGCGCCGGGTCGCCGCCAAGATAGTCCACCCAGCCCTTCACGCTGGCGCGGACGAATTTGGCCACGACATCAGGATGCTCGGCGAGGAACTTCCGGCTCGTGAACATCACGCGGTAGGGTTCGTAGCTGTCACTGGCGATGAGCAGGGCCCCGACGCTGGCCCCGCGCTCCCGGGCAAAGAACGGCTCATTGGTCACGAAACACTGCTGCACGAAGGTCTTGTCGTTCATGAACCGCGCGAGGTCGCCGACCAGCGGCAGCAGGTTGAACTTCACGCCCAGCTTCTTGCGCGCCACCTCGAGCCAGGTTGAGCCGGCGCCAGCCATGAGGGTCTTGCCCTCGAGATCCTTGAGCTCGCGCAACGGGTGATCCGTATGGAAAAGGATGCCCTGCGGGTCGCGCTGCATCTCGGCGCCGACCATCTTCACCGGCACGCCCCGCGCGACCGCGACGATGACGTCGTCGCCATTGGTCATGCCCAGCTCGGCCCGGCCGACCGCCACGGAGCTCATCACCTGCGCGTTCGGCCCGCCGGGCAGGATCTCGACGTCGAGTCCCTCCGCGGCGTAGTAGCCCTTGGCCAGCGCCTGGTAATAACCGCCGTGCTCCGGCTGCGGGAACCAGTCGGTCTGGAAGCGGACCTTGACGAGCGCGGCCGGGCCCGCGGCGATCTCCGCCTTTTTGCCGCAACCGGTGAAAAACAACACCAAGCTTGCCAGCAGCATCGTGGGCCAGCGAGCTTGCTCGCGCCTTTTCCATACTGCCCTGAGGCGCGAGCAAGCTCGCTGGCCCACGGGAGAAAGATCTTTGCTCGTGTGCATTTCAGTGATCGTTGCGTTCAAAGGAATCGTGCCACTTGTGGAGCACCGCCCGGTTCAAGCCCGAGACGGCCGCCACGAAGATGAAGCCCAGCAGGCAGCTGGTCAACGCCGTGGCAAACAGTGCCGGTATCTTGATCTGGGTATTGTAACTGTAGACCAGGAACCCCAGCCCGCCCGTGCCGCCGGAGGAGTTGCCGACCATGTATTCGCCGAAGATCGCGCCGATCGGCGCCAGCGTCGCGGCGATGCGCAGGCCGGCGAGGTAATACGGCATGGCCGACGGCACCCGCAGCAGCAGCATCTCCTGCACCCGCGTGGCGTTGGCCATCCGGAAAAGCGCCACGTGGTTCATGTCGGTCGAGAGCAGCCCCTGCGTCATGTTCGCCACGATGGGGAAAAAGCTGATGAGCCACGTGACCGTGACGATGCCCGGCAGGCCCGGCCCGGCCCAAAGCATGATGATGGGCGTCAGCACGATGACCGGCGTCATCTGCAGCACCAGCAGCCACGGGTAGAGCCCGGCCCGCAGCGACCGCGACACGCCGAGCAGGAGCGAGGTGGCGAAGCCGAGCGTCCCGGCGAGCAGAAATCCGGCCAGGGCACCGACCGCCGTGTTGCCGGCCGCCGCAAGCAACCGCGCCTTCTCCTGCCAGGCAGCCTCGAAGATTTCCACGGGCGTCGGCAGGATCCAGCTCTGCAGGCCGCTCGCGGCCCGCACGCCATACCACAGCGCGACAAAGAGCAGCCCGCTTACGACGGGCAGGATCCAGAGGAGATGGGCGGGGATCTTCCTCATGCGCCGACGACCTCCTCCACCTGGTGCAGCAGCGACGACACCTCGTTCACCTTGGCCTGGAACTCCGGCCGGGCGCGCAACGCCGGGACGCGTGGATAGGGGAAATCAACCTTCACCTCGGCGTGAAGCCGCCCCGGGTTGGCGGCCATCACGAGCACGCGGTTGGAGAGAAAAACCGCCTCGCTCACCGAGTGCGTCACGAAGAGCGCCGTGAAGCGCGAGCGCTCGCGCAGGGCGAGCAGCTCCTCGTTCAGCCGGTTGCGCGTCATCTCGTCCAGCGCGCCAAACGGCTCGTCAAGCAACAGCAGTTGCGGCGAGAGCGTCAGGGCCCGGGCGATCGACACGCGCATCTTCATGCCACCGGACAGTTGCCGCGGGTAGTAGTCGCGCGCGGCGTCGAGCCCGACCAGCGAGAGCATCTCCTGCGCCTTGGCCGCGCGCTCGCCGGCGGCCATCCCGCGCAGCCGCAGCGGCAGCTCGACGTTGCGCCGGGCCGTGAGCCAGGGCAGCAGCGTGGCGTCCTGGAAGATGAACGCCTGCCGGTCGCGCGCCTGCCTGGGCGTGGTGCCGAGCACCTCCAGCCCGCCATCCGAGCCCGGGCTCAGCCCGGAAACCAGCTTCAGGATCGTCGATTTGCCGCAGCCGCTCGGCCCGATCAGGCTGATGAGATCACCCGGCGCCACGGTCAGGTTGATGTCGTCGAGGATCAGCGGACCCGTCCCGTAACGCTTTTTCAGCGAGGTAAATTTGACGATGGGCGCGGTCGGCTCCATGAATGCCCCCGAATGGACACAAACGCGCCCAAAACGCCAGCCACTTTGCCGTTTGCGGCGTGGCAATCCATGTCATCGCCCGAGGCCGCCCGTGAAATCCATGCCCGGGTCGCCGCCCTGCCGGAGAAATTGCGCCAAGCCGCGCTCGCCTGGCTGCGACCGGAGAAGGATCTGGCGGCCGGGCTTGCGTCGTTTGCTGGCGGGCCGGGCTCCCGCCCGACCGCGGCCGCGCAGGAGCCCGGCCCGCCAGCGCTTCACGGTGTGCCGTATGTCCTGAAGGACCTTTTTGACCTCGCCGGCGTGCCCACCAACGCCGGCTCGACCTTTCTCAACACCGCCCGCGGCACGCCGGCGCGTGACAGCGCCCTCGCCCTGCGGCTCCGCGAACTCGGCGCCACCTGCGCCGGCAAAACCCATCTCGTCGAATTCGCCGCCGGGCTTTTCGGCGACAACTCCCACTATGGCGACTGCCCGCACCCGCGTTTTCCGGACCGTCTCACCGGCGGCTCGAGCAGCGGCTCGGCGGCCCTGGTCGCGGCCGGCGTCGTCCCGTTCGCGATCGGCACCGACACCGGCGGCTCGGTGCGCGTGCCGGCCTCGTTCTGCGGCCTGTTTGGTTTCCGCCTGAGTCCCGGCGACGATCTCATCCGCGACGCCGTGCCGTTGTCGCCGTCGCTCGACACGGCGGGCTGGTTCACGGCCGACGCGGGCGACATGCTGACGGCATGGAAAGCGCTGGTTCCTGGTAGGGCGAATCGTCCCGATGAGCCGGCTCGTCCGGAGGACTCGCCCTACCCCCCCCGCGGCTGTTATCTGCCGGCCGCCGCGCTCGGCACTTTCTTTGATCCCGCGACGGCCGCCGCCTGCGACCGCGCGGCGGCCGCGTTCGCCCCACCCGCCGATCAGGCGACAACCAGCGCCCTGCTGTCCTCCTGGCAGGGCGCCATCGAGGCCTACTCCGTCACCGCATTGCACGAAGCCCACGCAGCGCACCGCGACTGGCTTGCGCCGTATCAGAAACATTACGAGCCGAGCATCTGGCAACGCTTCACCGATGGCGGCCGCTACACCGCCGACCAACTGACCGGGGCGGCGGCGACCTTTGCCCGCGTGCGACTCACACTCGGGCAATATTTCGCCAATCACGACTACCTCGTGCTGCCCGCCACGCCCTTCCCCGCGCTGCGCAAGACCGACTGCACGCCCGAGGCCCGCAAGGCGCTGCTCACGCTCACCACGCCCGCCAGCCTGGGCGGTTTGCCAGTGCTGACGATTCCGGTTCCGTTGGCCTCGGGGCTGACGACCGGCTTGCAGATCATCCTGCCGGAAGCGAACAGCGCGGTCGTGCCGTGGGTTTTGAGGTAGGGCGCACCGGCCCGGTGCGCCGTTCAGCGCAGCACGCCATGGCTAAATCGCGGCGGACCGGGCCGGTCCGCCCTACCAGCTAAACAGCTTCGCGGCATTCTCACCCAGAACCTCCACGGAAGCTCCGGCTCCTTTCGCCTCCGCGATCAAACCTCCGAATCCTGGCGCCGTGTCTGTGCGCGGATAGAGGATGAGCGGATAATCCGAGCCGAACAGGATCCGTTCGCTTTTCGCCTTCGTCCAGACCTCGGGACCGTAGAGCAGCGGCGAGGCCGCGGTGTCGAACCAGACATTGGACAGCGCCGCCGCTTCCGCCGACCAGGCCAGTCCCCCGCCCCAGTGGGCCAGGATGAAGGTCGTGGCGGGAAACTCCCGCGCCAATTTCATAAACTCACCGAGCGGCGTCTCCACCCGCCCCGGATAGGCGCGGCTGGCCGGATCGGTGACATGCAGGTTCACCGGCACCTTCCACTCGGCCGCAAGCGCCAGGATCTGCCGCCACACCGGGTCATCGGTCGCAAAGCGCTGGGAATGCGGCGACAGTTCGCCAAAGCCGGTCAGCCCGTCGTCCATCGCCCGCACGGCTTCCTCAAACGCCCCTGGCCCGGCCCGCGGCTGCACGGTGGCAAAGGCCGCGAGCCGGGCCGGATGCGCGCGGATGCAATCGGCGTAGAATTTGTTTTGCCGCACGCAGCTTTCGTGATCCTCCCAATACCAGCCGAGGAGCACGGCTTTCGCCACCCCCGCGGCGTCCATGTCGCGCAGCAACTGGTCGACGGAGGGAAAAGTCTGCACCGGCCTGCCCTCCTTCCGCCGCCGGGTGCACAATTCCGCCCAGTGCCTCTCCCCGTGCGCCGCGGCCCAGCCCGCGGGATCGCGGTTCACCTCCGGCGGATAAAGATGCACATGGGCGTCGACGACGGTCACGCCTCACGTTCCACCGGACCCGGCGCGCGGGCAAGCCGGGAACTCACTCCTCCGCCCGCGGCGTCCGCCAGAGCAGGTTCAGGAGCAGCGCCGTCAATCCACCCGCCGAGATGCCGGACTCCAGCAGCGAATGCAGCCAGCCGGGCAGGCTCGCCAGGAGGCCAGGTTGCGTCGGCAGCCCGAGGCCGATGCCCAGCGAGAGCGCCACGATCCCCCCCTCGCGCTGGCCCAGGCCCGCGCTGACCAGCAGTTTCACCCCCGCCACGGCCACCAGGCCGAACATCATCAGCGCCAGACCGCCGAGCACCGGGGGCGGCAACACCGTGATCCAGCGCCCGACGGCCGGCACCAGCCCGAGCACGAGCAGGATCACCGCCATCACATAACCAACCCGCCGGCTGGCCACGCCGGTGATCTGGATCACGCCGTTGTTCTGCGCGTAGGTCGCGCTCGGAAAGCCGCCGAACAGCGCCGTCACCGTGCTCGTGACGCCGTCCGCCAGCACGCCGCCCGACAGCCGGCGCCAGTGTTCGGCCCCCTTGGTTGGCAGGCCGGAAAGCTGGGACGTGGCGGTGATGTCGCCGATCGCCTCGAGCATGCACACGAGATAAATGAACGCGAAAGGCGGCACGAATCTCCACTCGAAGGCAAAGCCGTGGGGCAGGAACGCCGGCACGGTGAACCACGCGCCCGGGCCCGGCTCCGGCAGGCGCAGGCCGCCGGACAGGCCGCAAAGCCCGCAGCCGGCCAACACGCCCAGCGCCGCCCCCGCGATCCGCGCCCAGGCGCGCCCGGTGGCCTGGGCCGCCACGATCACCGCGATGACCACGAGGCCGATGACCAGCCCGGACCACGCCGGCGCATCCGACCGCACGGGGGTCGCCAGGCCGTGGAAGGCCGTCGGGATCAGCGAGGTCCCGATCAGCAGCACCACCACACCCGAGACGAGCGGCGTGAAAACACGGCGGAGCTTCGCGACAAACGGCGCCAGCACGATCAGCAGCGGCGCCGTGACGCACGACATGCCCAGCATGAGGGCGAGCCCGCCGGTCTGCCCGGCCAGCGTGAGCGGCTGCAGGAAGGAAAAACTCGTCCCGGTGACGCTCAGCAGGCCCGAGCCCACCGGACCGCGCTGCCGGCATTGCAACCAGGTCCCGAAGGCCGACCCCAACAGCGCGACGCTGACGAGATACGCGGTGTCGGCCGGCGAAAACCTCAACGCCCCGGCCAGGATGAGCGGCGGGGTGATCGTGCCCATGACCATCGCCGAGACATGCTGCAGGCCCACGAGCACGGCCGGCCCCAGCGGGACGCGCGCCTCCAGCCCGTAGACGATCTGCGGGGATTTATCCGGAGTGACCGGCGGGGGCAGGACTTCCATGGGCGCCAAGTAGCAGGGGCCGGGCCAGTGTGATGCAGTCCGTGTAGGTTGCGCGCTTGCGCGCAACGTGGCGGGCAAGCCCGCCACCTACCGGGGAAAGACTACGGCGCCTTTTCAATCCGCACCGTCCAGTCACCGCCCGAGGACAAACCGTGCTGGGCCGAGAAGCTGCCCATGTTGAGCGCGAAGCTGACGTTGAGCAGGCTGTTCAGGTAGAGCAGCGGCTCGCCCTGCTTCACGTCGCCGAAGGTCCGCACGTAGGGGATCACGCCGCGGTAGGCCTCCTTGCCGTCATGTAAGATCACCACCGTGAATTTGTCCCCGTAAGCCGGCTTCAGGCCGGCGAACATCGCGTCCGGAATATTCGTCCAGACATTGCCGTAATGGAAATCGATCTGCGGGATCGAGCCCTTCAGCACGCCCCCGGTGACCGACGCGCGCTCGTAGGGCAGGCTGACGACCTTGGGCTCGAGCAACGGGCCGACCTGTTCGTAGGTAATCGTGCCGGCCGCCAGCCGGGCGCCGACGAAGGCGTAGATGTCGCGCCCGTGGAAGGTGTAGCTCTTCTCCGAGCCGGGCCGGCGGTTGACCTTTTCGTCGATGCGCCGCACGGCGGCCACGCCCAGTTCCTCGGCGACGAGCGTCCAGGTGCCGTTGTCCGGGCCGACGAAATAGTGGCCGCTCTTGGTCTGAAGGACGATGGAGGCGCGCTCGGTGCCGACGCCCGGGTCGACCACGGACACAAACACGGTGCCGGCCGGCCAGAACTCGGCGGTCTGCTTGAGCCGGTAGGCCGCCTCCCAGATGTCGTAGGGCGTGTTCTCGTGGCTCAGGTCGAGGATCGCCAGACCGGGCGAGACGCCGAAGGCGATGCCGCGCATGGCGGCGACCGCGCCGTCCTTGGTGCCGAAGTCGGTCTGGAGCACGAGGGCGTTGCCGGCGAAGAGCCGCACGGCCGCGAAGAACAGAAACAACAGACAGGAAGTTGGTTTCATTTTCGGGGATGGAGGCGGGGCCATCAGCCCCGCGGATTGTCGGCGACGAGGCCCAAGCCTCGCGGGGCTGATGGCCCCGCCCCCAAAAGAACTGCGCGCGGAATGACAGGCAACCCCAGACCGGCGCGCCGGCCGACAGAAAGCCGCCGGGAGACCGGCTCCCGGCGGCTGGGTTTGCTGGATCAGGTCAAGGCGGTCAGAAACTGTATTTCGCAGTGAACTGCACCTGGGTGCCGGGGAGCGCGAGGATCGAGCCGTTGCCATAGACGGCGTTCGGCGGCGACCAGTTCTCCTCGTTGGTGACGTTCAGCACGTTGGCGCGGAAGTCCCAGGTCTTGTATTTGTAGGATGCGCCCACATCGAGGGTGTATTGCACCGGGATGACGAGCGTGCCGGCCGTGTTGTTGTTCATCTCGCCGGTGACGACGGTGTTGGCGGTGACGCCGAAGCCGTTGTCAAAGCTGTAGGAGATGAGGCCGTTGAACAGGTGCGAAGGCAGGCCGGAGACCTTGGTCACGGTGCCGATCGGCACCGTGGGGCTGGGGTTGCCCGGGGGCATTTCGCTCGCGCCGCCGAAGAGGCCGTATTGGAAGCCGGCGGAGGCCTCGGCGTCGATGTAGGAGTAGGACAGCGTGGCGTAGAGGTGCTTGTTCGGCTGGTAGTTCAGCTCAGCCTCGAAACCCTTGTAGCGGTATTCCTGGATGACGGTGGAGCTGGTGCTCTTGGCGGTGCGCTTCTGGTCGTAGAGCGCGAAATTCAGGAAGACGGTGTTGCCGGCCAGCGCATACTTGGTGCCGAGCTCATAGAGCGTGCTGGGCTGCTGGAAGAGCTCCTTGTCGAGGCCGGTGCCCGCACCGTCCCAACCCGTGATGCCGCCGCCGTTGCCGACCGCGCCGGAGGTGTTCTTCGAGTAGTTGTAGGTGAAGTAGACGCTGGACGTCTTGGTCGGCTTGTAGACCAGCGAGGCGTTGTAATTGGGCAGCCAGACATCGATCTCGGCCTCCGGGAACGGCGGCAGGAGCGGCTCGCGGACCTCGGCCTTGAAGTAATCGTAGCGGACGCCGCCGACGAGGCTGAGCTTCTCGTTCACATTCCACGTGCCCTGGGCGAACGGCCCGACCGTGGTGCCCTTGGAATCGTTGGTGTCGCCGTTGAAGAGGCCGGGCATCGCGAAGCGGCCGGGCCAGCCCGGGACCGGGAAGCCGCTGCCGCCGCTGCGCCAGGCGTTCGAGTTGTAGACGTTGATGAAGTTGTGGTCCTTCGTCAGGTCCCAGGCGTTGGCCGGCTCGAAGAAATAGTCGTCATAGGCCTTCACGCGCTGGTAGCGGAGGTCGAGGCCCGTGTTGAGGGTGCCCTGGTCGAACTTGAAGATGAACTCGGTGCGGTTCTCCGCGAAGATCGAGGGATCGATGATTTCCGAATAGTAGTAGGTGCTGATGGTGTCGCGCTTGGTGCGGCTCCAGAACGTGGTGTTCTTGACCGTGAACGTGGGCGAGACCTTGAGGGTCTGGATCGCCTGGAGGTTG
>JAYRDK010000085.1:0-11962 GCA_041909435.1 Lacunisphaera sp. | reverse complement strand
GCCTCAATGAACGGCCGATCGTGTTCGCGCTCTCCAACCCGACCTCGAAGTCCGAGTGCAGCGCCGAGCAGGCCTACACGTGGACCGACGGCCGCGCGATCTTCGCCAGCGGCAGCCCCTTCCCGCCCTGCACGCTGGCCGGGCGCACCTACGTGTCCGGACAGGGCAACAACTCCTATATCTTCCCGGGTGTCGGGCTCGGCGTGGTCGCCACCCAGTCGTCGCGGGTCACGAACGAGATGTTCCTCGTCGCCGCGCGCGAGCTGGCGAAACTGGTAACCCCGGAGGACCTTGCCATCGGCCGGGTCTATCCGGCGCTCACGCGCATCCGCGAGGTCTCCGCCGCCATCGCGCTGGGCGTGGCGGAGATCGCCTATGCCAGCGGTGTCGCCCGGCAACCCCGGCCCGCGGACCTGCCCGCCTACATCAAGGCGCAGATGTATCAGCCCGACTACCCCGACTACAAATAGGCGGACCGCTACCGCACCGACCGAACCGCCGCGAGGGCCGCCGCCTCGCGCGCGGCCCAGTCGCCGCGAATGAGCACAAAAGGCAGCTGCCGGCGCTCCAGCGCGCCGCGCCAGATCCGCATGCACTTCTCCCGGTCAGCCGGATCCGGGAAACAGCGCTGCGGATCGGGGGCAAAGGGCGTGTCGATGTCGAGCAGCAGGTAGAGCGTGTAATTCCGGCAGCGTTTCTCGGCCCCGCGCCTCACCTCGTCCGGACAGGTGCCATAAAGCAGATCGCTCCAGAGCATCGTCGTCAGGGCGTCGGTGTCGCAGATGACCAACCCGTTGGCGCCGGCCACCGCCTCGTCTTCCCGGCGCCACTGCTCGCGGGCGATCGGCAGCATGTCCTCCAGGCCCAGCGCACCCTGCTGATCCCAGCGCTCCCGCGCATACTCGGCCACCAGCGGGGCGCCGAGGTGCGCGGCCAGTTTGCCCGCGAGCTGCGTCTTGCCCGTGGATTCGGGTCCATAGACGGCGATGCGCCGGGGTTCGCTCATGCGACCTCCTTCATGGACCGGCGCCATTCGCACCAGCCCCACAAGGCCATCCCCCAGAAAATCACGTAGAGCCCGGCCGTCAGCCGCAGATCCTTCACCCAATAGACCCCGATGGCCACGGTGTTCACCACCAGCCAGCCGGGCCAGCATTCGAGTTTTTTGCGCGCCTGCAGCCACTGCGCGATGAGGCTGAAAACAAGGATGAACGCGTCCCAATAAGGCAGCGCCGCGTCGGTCGTGCGATGCATGAACATCCCCCAGCCCGCCGTCAGCACGACGCCCGCGACCACGGCGCCCGCCGCGGCCTCAGGCCCGAGTTGGGTAACCGGCAACGCTTTGGCCGGCGTCCGGCCGCGCCACCAATGCCACCAGCCATAGGCCTGGATGAGGAAAAACGCGACCTGCAGGATGGCGTCCGAGTAGAGCTTGGCGTCGAAGAACACCCAGGCATACACCGCCACCTGCACGAGACCGACCGGCCAGCCGCTGATGTTCTGGCGGATCATCAGCCATACGCCGATGACGCCCAGCACCGTGCCGATGATCTCCCAGATGCTCATTTGTAGCGGCGGTCTATGACCGCCGGATTCACCCAAGGCAACGGCGGTCATAGGCCGCCGCTACAATTTTATGCCCCGTGTTTCTTCTGTGACGCGACCAGGTAGGCCTCCATCGCCTCCCGGGTCAGGGTGTGGCCGGCGGCGCAACGCGGGCATTCCACGCGGATGGTTTCCGCCTCGCCGAACAGACCCTCGGGATCCGCCCGGAACGCCGGCGCGATGGCGCCGAGGATTTTCTGCTGCGTGCAGCCGCAGTGCCACCCGTAGTTGCGGCTCTGGATGCGACCGACCGTCTCCGCGGCGCCGGGATTGCGCACGCCCTCGGCATCGACCGAAGCAAACCACGCCAGGTCGCAATCCGGCTGCCCCACCAACATTGCGTAGGTGTCGTTCCCCAGGTCAAAGAACCGCACCGGCTGCTGCTCGCTGCGGGCGTAGTAGACGCCCACGGCCGCGAAGAGATCGCCACCCTGGAAATTCACCACGCTGCGACGGGGTTCGACCCCGCGCCGGGGCACGATGTCGCTGAAGAACACGTTCTCGGCGGCCTCGCGCACGTTGTCGGTGAACAACCGGCCCGTGACGGTGCAGTCCTCGTTGTCGCCGGCGAGGAAGAGGTTCAGCCGCGGCTCCTGAAAATTGAGCGTCCAGGCGATGTGCTCGTTGAGCGGCCGCGAGGCGCAATGCAGTGCGAAGGACGCCAGCGCGGTCTTGAAGAGCGCCGCCTGCTCGGGCGTGTAGCGCAGCTGGTTGTCGGCCACGTGCAGATAGAAATCGGTGAAGAGCGGCCCGAGGTCGGCGCGCACCAGCATGGCGTTGCGGTGGCGGACAAAGTCCACCGTCACGACGGCTCCGTTCAGTTCCTGGGCTGGGTTGTCTTGCATGGGGGCAGTGTATGCAGAACTGGTGAAAGTCCAGCCGGCCTCAAGCCAGGCTTGAGGCCGGCCCTGCGAAGCAGGGCCGGCCGGATGAAGTTTTCAGCGATTGCCAATGGAGACGAAACCATGGATTTTCCCCGAAATGTCCGAACGCATCTCCACCAATCCCCACACGGAGGAAGAGTTCTCCCTGCCCCTGTTTCTATTTGTCGTCGCCGTGTCCTTCGGCGGCTTCGTCGGCCTGGTCTGGCTGCTCGCGCCCGGTTCAGTGTGGGCCGCCCAGACCTCCGGCCCGTTTTGGAAGCTGCTCGCCGCCTTCGTGGGATTCTCGCTCTTCAACTGCTTCATGGAGTTTTTCTTCCACCGCTACGTCCTGCACAAGCCGGTGGCCCCCTTCCTGAGCTATTTCTACAGGCAGCACACCCACCACCATAGTCTGACGCGCATCACCCGACGCCGGACGCCGGGCGGCCTGGACGTCAACTTCGTCGAGAATTTCTATCCGATCCTCGAAAAGGAGCAGAAAGAAGCCTCTTTCTTCCCTTGGTATACCTTTGTGATCTTTGCCGCCATCCTGACACCCTTCTTTGTCCTGATGCAGTGGCTGGTGCCCTCGTTCCCGATGCTGGTGGCGGGTTATGCGTCTCTGGCCTCCTCCCTCCTTATTTACGAGCTCTTCCACGCCATTGAGCACTGGTCGTTCGAGAAGTGGGGCCCGCTCATCGACAGCCCGGTCTGGGGCGGCTTCTGGCGCAAGGTCTACAGCTTTCACCTGCGTCACCACGCCGTGATCGACTGCAACGAGGCCATCTCGGGCTTCTTCATCCTGCCGGTGGCCGACTGGGTCTTCGGCACCTACATCCTGCCGGGCGTCCTCTACAAGCACGGCCAGGCCGTCGCCGAGGAGAAGGAGTTCCTCAGCCCCCGTCCCATCGCCCCGATCCGCTGGCTTGACCGTGTGACCGACGACATCGTCAAGGCCCGCCGCCAGCGCGCGCGGGCCTGAGCCGGTAATCTCGTGGCGGCGCTCGATGAGCGCCGTTCCTCGCCAAATCGGCGGTCATAGACCGCCGCTCCAGTCACCCCTTCGGGATCACGCCCTTCTGCTCGAGTTTCTTGACCTTGGGCTTGATGACGAAGGTGCAGTAACCCTGGTTCGGATTGTTCCGGAAGTAATCCTGGTGATATTTCTCCGCCACGTAGAACTTGGTCAGAGGAGAAATCTCGGTGACGATCGGGTCGGGCCAGAGGGCCTGCGCGGCGATCTTTGCCCGGGCGGCCGCCTTCTGCTGCGCCTCGTTGTGGTAGAAGATCACCGAGCGATACTGCGTGCCCTCGTCCGCCCCCTGGCGGTTCAGGGTGGTCGGATCATGCGCCTCGAAGAAAACCTCGAGGATCTTGTCATAGCTGATCAAGGCCGGATCGAACTCAATCTGGATGACCTCGGCATGCCCGGTCGTGCCCGTGCACACCTCCTCGTATGTCGGATTGTTGACGTGGCCGCCAGCATAGCCACTGACGACCTTTTTGACTCCCGGCAGGCGCTCGATGACGGCCTCCGTGCACCAGAAGCAGCCGCCACCGACGGTGGCCAGCTCGGTTGCGGACGCGGGTTTGGTATCAGCCTGGAGGGTCATGGCGGTGAAAAGGGTCAGAAGGGCGATGCAGGGACGGACGTTCATGAACGTGGGAGGAGACTAGCCGGTTTTTATTCCGGCGCAACCCCGGCAGCTGGACGCCGGCGCCGGATGGGTCATATTGCCTGCATGGACGATCCCCGGCTGGACAAATGGCTCTGGAGCGTGCGGGTCTTCAAGACCCGCCCCGAGGCCACGGCCGCGTGCCGCGCCGGCAAGGTCCTCATCGGGGAACTCGAGGCCAAGCCCGGCCGCGATGTCCATGCCGGCGAAACGATCACCGTCCGGGTCGGCGCCATCACCCGCACCCTGAAGGTCGTCGCCCACCCGCGCTCGCGGGTGGGTGCAAAACAACTGCCGGAATACATGACCGACCTCACGCCCGCCGCCGAATACGAGCGGGCGAAGCAGGCCGGCATCGAGCACATGCTCGCCCGCGAGCGCGGCAAGGGTCGCCCGACCAAGCGGGACCGCCGCGAGATGGGCCGGCTCTTCGGCTTCGAGTGACCGCGCTCAGCGCGTCAGCTTGCGGTATTTGATCCGGTGCGGCTGGTCGGCGTCCTTCCCCTTGCGCTTCTTGAAATCCTCGAGGTAGGCCGAGTAATTGCCAGCGAACCAGTGGACGTAGCTGTCGCCCTCGAAGGCCATGATGTGCGTGGCGACGCGGTCAAGGAACCACCGGTCGTGGGAGATGATCACCGCGCAACCGGCGAAGGTCTCGAGCGCCTCCTCCAGCGCGCGGATGGAATTTACGTCAAGGTCGTTGGTCGGCTCGTCGAGCAGCAGGAGGTTCGCCTCGCTCTTGAGCACCCGGGCCAGCAGCACGCGGTTGCGTTCGCCGCCGGAGAGCACGCCGACCTTCTTCTGCTGGTCCGCCCCGGTGAAACCGAACTGGGCGCAGTAGGCCCGGCTGTTCACGGAACGCTTGCCCAGCTGCATGATTTCCTGCCCGCCGCTGATGACCTCCCAGATCGTCTTGTCACCCTCGAGCGACTCGCGCGACTGCTCGACGTAGGCGGTTTTCACCGTGTCACCCATCTTGAAGCTGCCGGCATCGGGTTGCTCCAGGCCGGTGATGAGCTTGAAGAGCGTGGTCTTGCCCGCGCCGTTGGGCCCGATGATGCCGACGATGCCGCCGGGCGGCAGCGAGAACTCGAGATTGTCGTAAAGGAGCTTGTCGCCGTAGGCCTTGGCCACCTTCTGCGCCTGCACCACCAGGTTGCCCAGGCGCGGGCCGGGCGGAATCACGATCTCAAATTTCTTCTCCTGCTCGGCCACGTCCTGCTTGAGCATCGCCTCGTAGGCGTTGACGCGCGCCTGGCCCTTCGACTGACGGGCCTTGGCGGAGGAACGGATCCACTCCAGCTCGCGCGCCATGGCCTTCTGGCGCTTGCTCTCGGTGCGCTCGGCGACGGTGGCCATGGCCTGCTTCTGCTCCAGCCAGGACGAATAGTTGCCCTTGAACGGCAGGCCGTGCCCGTGGTCGAGCTCGAGGATCCAGCCGGCGACGTTGTCGAGGAAGTAGCGGTCGTGCGTTACGGCGATGACCGTGCCCTCGTAGCGCGAGAGGTGCTGCTCGAGCCAGTTGACCGAGTCGGCGTCCAGGTGGTTGGTCGGCTCGTCGAGGAGCAGGATCGAGGGCTTCTGCAGGAGCAGGCGCGCGAGCGCGACGCGACGGCGTTCGCCGCCGGAAAGATTGTCCACGATGGCCTCGCCCGGCGGGCAGCGCAGTGCGTCCATGGCCTGCTCGACCATCGGGGCGACGTCCCACGCCCCCAGGTGATCGATCTTCTCCTGCAGCTTGGCCTGCTTGT
Organism: Lacunisphaera sp.; assembly: GCA_041909435.1. GTDB lineage: Bacteria > Verrucomicrobiota > Verrucomicrobiia > Opitutales > Opitutaceae > Lacunisphaera. The sequence continues at coordinate 6,067 of JAYRDK010000085.1, read as the reverse complement.
CACTGATGGCGTCACGGGTCGCGTCATCCGGGGCGGCGGCGATCTCATCCCAGCTGGCGTCATAGGCGGCCGTCAGGTCGGTCAGGTGCTTCACGCCCTCCTCGACGCAGGCGCGGACCGTGGCGCCGGAGGTCAGGGCCGGTTCCTGCGGCAGGAAGCCCACCGTGTAACCCGGCTCGAAATGGATGCGGCCGTCGATCTCGGTGTCGATCCCGGCGAGAATGCGCATGAGCGACGACTTGCCGGAGCCGTTGAGGCCGAGGACGCCGATCTTGGCGCCGTAATAAAACGACAGCGAGATATCGCGGAGGATTTCCTTGCGCTCGATCTTCTTCGAGACGCCGATCATCGAGAAGATGATCTTGGGGGCTTCGGGCTGGGCCATGGTGACAGGCAACGTGGCGGGCAGACCCGCCACCTACAAGAACAAGCTGGCCCGGCTCAGGACCGGGTCGAGAAGTAGTAGGTCAGGATCACCACCACCAGCAGCACGCCGGCCCCGACGGCGACCTTGGTCGCAAACGGCTTGTGCCGCCGGATGGCCCGGCCGGCCGCGTCGCCGCCCACCGGGTCGACGAGGAAGATGCGCATCTTCTCGGGGATGTTCTTCAGCTTCTGCGGCGGCAGGTAGGTGCCCTTCAGGTCCAGCTGATTCTCGACCTGGGAGTAGATGAAACTCGACATGGCGATGCCGCCCGGGTCGGCCAGGGGCTGGATGCGCGCGGCCACGTTCACCGCGTTGCTGAAGATGTCATCCGCCCGATCCACCAGTTCGCCGAGGTGCAGGCCGATGCGCACGGAATAGCGTTTTTCCGCCGGCACCCAGGCATTGTTGGATTCCACGTCCTGGATCACACTCTGGCTGCAGCGCACGGCGGCCAGGGCGGTGGGAAACTCGGCCATGGAGCCGTCGCCCAGGAACTTGACCACGCGGCCGCCGAATTTAGGAACCTCGGCCCGCAGCAGCTTCTCCAGCTCGGCCACACAGGCGAGCGCCCGTTCCTCGTCCCCGGCCATCATGGCGCTGTAGCCGACCATATCGAGGAACATCACGGCCGCGAGGCGGCGGTTGGGCTGCCCGGAAGCCGGATTGGTGCTGCCGAAACCCGGGTTGGTCTGTCCAAAACCCGGATTAGTTTGTCCGAAACCTGGTGAAGAATCCATGGGAGGCAGCCCCCTTCGATAACCAATCCGGCCGATGGCACAAGCGAGGAATCAGCCCGGCCGGGACGGCATCAGCGGAGCGTCGCCCGGGCCAGTGCCCCTGCCGGGACCATGGGCGATCCGACGGCCGACACCTGCGTGGGCGCCGCGGTGTCCTCCACCAGCGAGCGGAGGAATTCCGGCTCGGCGTTAAGGCGGGCGCGGAGGATGCTGCCGTAGATCTGGGCCTTGGAGCTGGCCAGTTCCTGCCGCGTGAGGCCGAGCAGCTCGATGCCCTTCAGCGTCTCGTGGAGGGTCTTCACATAGGCCAGCACGCGCACGGAGTCGGGCTCGGAGCTGGCCTCCAGCCAGACACGGAAATCCTTGGCCTCCTGGCTGAGCGACAGCACCGAGAAGGCCTCGTAGCTGGCGGCCAGCGCGCGGGCGACCTCGTCGAGCTTGCCCTGGCCCTCGCCGATCAGGCCGGCCTCGGTGGCGAGACGGAGGACCTCGCGCACGGCGCGGTTCTCGACGCGGGCGTCGGCGACCTCATAGTCGGACTCACGCGGGCGTTCGCGCTCCGGGATGGTCGTGAAGAGGCCCATGCGGAGCTCGCGGGAGCGGGCCTCGGACGGCCGCAGGGCGCGGGCGTAGATGCCGAGGGCCTGCAGCTGCTCGCGCACGGCCGGGGACAGGTCGACCTCGGGCGGCGCGGTCTCGCGGTCCTCGCGCGGCACATTCGGCGTGAAGGCCGACTGCAGCACGGTGCGCGGTGCGGTATTGAGCGAAACCAGCGGACGCAGGGGCTGCACATCGGTGAGGCCCAGCAAGTCGGACGCAGGATCGACGAACGGGCCGAGCCCGTTGATGAAGCGGCCCGGGCTGAAGCCCGGACCGGTGTTGAGGTCCAGGTAGATCAGGTTGCCGACCACCGGGCGGAAACGGTTGGAGAGCACCATGTCGGCCACATAGACGTTGTGCGTCACCCCGCCGGAATCGGGCAGGATGCGGATCGCCAGCGGGCCGAAGGCACTCAGGATGTTGCCCGTCAGGAGCTGGTAGTTGAAGGTGCCCGCCGTGGCCGGCACCGGGGCAAAGACCTCGCGGGTCGGGACCGCGCCGGGCAGGCTGAAGTTCGTGTTGAAGAAGAAGACCGCGCCGGCGATGAGATCGGTGCCCTGATCCTGCGCACCAAGGGAGGAGTCGATGCCGGCCGGACCGCGGGAGCGGAGCAGGATGCCCGGGACCTCGCGCGCCGTGTTGCTGACCAGGACCAGGTAGTTGGTGGCGGCCGTGCTGCCCAGCGTGATGCCGTCGGTCGCGGCGGTGCCGTCGGCGATGGCGATCAGCGAGCCGTTGCGGACAACCAGCCGCTCGAAGGGCTGGACCGTCACCTTGCGGGCGAACAGATACAGGTCGCCCTCATTGGTCTTGAAGATCGAGGACCGGACCGGCGCCGCCGTCTTCTCGGCCCCGCCGGTGGCGCCGCTGCCCAAGATGATCTCGCCATCGACCGAATCCAGCCGGGTATGGCGCGCGGCCCCGCCGGGGGCGGTGAATTGCAGGAAGTCGTTGTCCCCGGTCGTCCCGGTGCCGACGGCCAGGGCGATGTCACCCTGGGCCCAGATATCACCTCGCACCACCATGTAGCGGCCGGAGGCCGACAGGCGGGTGAGCCGGCTGTCCTGCGTGCCCAGGTCGCCGCCGGCGGTGATGGTCGAGCCCGGGGCGGTGATCGTGACCGTGCGGCCCGCCGCGGACAGCCCCTGGGCGAAGTAAATGCCCTCGGCCGGGCTCGCCGACGCGTTGAACACGGCGCTGAGGGTCGAGTTGAAGGTCAGGTTCGAGCCCAGCGTGACCGAGCTGTTATAGAACTGCGAGCCGGTGGTATCGACCGTGATGGCCGCGGCCGTGTCGAAGGTCATCGGGTCGTTCACGGTGAGCCGCGTGGAGTTGAAATTGGCGCGGATGACCGTAGTGCCGCCGGCATCGGTGGTCACGTCACCCAGCCGGGTGAGCTGGCCGACGGGGGCGTTGAAAATCGTGGCGCCGGAAACGTTGGCGGTCAGGTCGCTCTCGCCGGTGGTGGCGGCGCTGAAGCCGGACAGCGAAACCAGGGCAGGACCGGTGTTGAGCGGGCCGTTGAAGGTGAGGGCGGACGCCCTCATCGTGGTGTTCGCGCCGAGCAGCACGGAGTCGTTGTAGACCTGGGCGCCGGTGGTCAAGACCGAGCCGCCGTAGAACAGCGTGCGGCCACCGGCGTCGCTGGTAAAGGACGCCAGCAGACCGCCCGAGCCGGCGCCGACCGCGCCGACGAAGATCATGTCGCCCGTGGAATTGACCGTCACCGCAGCGCCGCCATCCACGGTGCGGTCGAAGCGGCCGAGCGGACCGCTGATGACCAGCGGGCCCCCGCCCAGCAGCACCGGGTCGTTGAAGCGGAAGGAATTAGTGACCGCCAGCTGCCCGCCGTTGATCACCGTGCTGCCGGCGGCGTCGGTGAGCAGGGTGCCGAGGCCGTTGATGGCACCGTTGAAGCTCGTGACGCCAGCGGTGTTGACGGTCAGGGTGCCGCCACCCGTGATGGTGTTGTCGAAGCTGACGCCGCCGCCGGCCGTGATCAGGAACCCGCCGTTGACCGTGAGCGGGTTGATGAAGGTGGCGCCGCCGCCGGCGGTAATCGTCACGTTGGGACTGGTGACGCCCGCCAGCTGGATGCCACCGCCGGCTGTGACGGAGAGATTGCCGCCGGCCGCGATATTGCCGCTCGAGTTGGCCGTGATGCTGCCCGAGTTGGCCGCCAAGGTCAGATTGCCGCTCGCTGTGACCGTGGAGTTGAGGATCATGTTACCGCCGCTTGAGGAGAGGTTGATCGTCGAACCGGTGACCGGGGAGCTGATCGTCATTGTGCCCGGAACCGTCAGGGTGAAAGCCCCGGAGGACTGCACGCCCGCCAGGTTGACTAGGCTGACGTTGGTCAGGGTGATGTTGGCGCCGGCCAGGTTCACGGTGCCGAAATTGTTGCCCGGAAAGTCCAGCGTGATGTTGTTGCCGTTCGCGTTGAGGGAGGTCGTGCCCGGCACGACCGAGGCTCCACTGTCGGTGATGGCCCCGCCGGCGTTGATCGTCATGTTGCCGGAAGCGGTGATGCCGGGCAGGTCGATGGGGGCGTTGGGGAAGTCCAGGGTCAGGTTGCGGAGATTGGTAAGGCCGGTCAGATTCGTGGTGGCCGGGGCGATGACCGGCACCTTGGCCCCCACGTTCACGTTCTTGAAGCCCAAGTCGCGGATGTTGGACACCGTGCCAGCGAGCACCGGCGCGATGCTGCCGAGATCGTTGGCCTGCGTATGCAGCAGGATATCGGACAGCGGGGCGGTGACGGCGAGCGTCGTCAACCCGCTCACATTGAGCACCCCGCTCTGAGTAATGCTGCCGCCGGAGGTCAGGGTCAGCGTGGTAGCGCTCACTCCCGCCAGGGCGGTCGCCGAGTCTTCCGTCACCGTAACGGCTGTGCCCGTGAGGTTCATCGAGCCGAAGTTCGTCGTGTCGCCGCCATTGTCACCCAGAGTGATGGCATTGGCCCCGGCATTGAAGGTCGCCAGGCCGCTCACCGCGAAGGTGGTCGCGGCGGCGTCCGTAATCGTGCCGGCGGAGGTCAGGGTCAGGCTGGCCGCCGTATTCGTGCCCGTCAGCACGCTGGCACTGTCCTCGGTGATGGTGATGGCGCCGCCGGTGAGGTTGAGGGAACCGAAATTCGTCGTGTCGCCGCCGCTGTCACCGAGGGTGATGTTATTGGCCCCCGCGTTGATGGTCGCCAAGCCGCCGACCGCAATGGTCGTGGCGGCGGGATCCGTGATGTCTCCCGCTGAAGTCAGCGTCAGGCTCGTGGCACTGACCCCGGTCAGGTCGGTGCCCGAATCCTCCGTGACCGTCACCACTCCACCCGTCAGGTTGAGCGTGCCGAAATCGATCGTGTCGCCGCCGTTGTCGCCAAGGGTGATGTTATTGGCCCCGGCGTTGAAGGTCGCCAAGCCGCTGATGGCCATCGAAGTGGCCGCCACATCGGTGATGTCTCCGGTCGAAGTCAGTGCCAGGCTGGCCGCTGTATTGGTGCCAGTCAGTGCCGTGGCACTGTCCTCGGCGATCGTCACCGCGCCGGCAGAATTGAAGTTAACCGTCGTGGCGTTGAAGGTGCCGCCGCCCAACGCGATCGAGGTCCCGCTCAGGGTGAGCGCACCGACATCGACGCTCGTCGCGCCCGCATCGGAGATGCCGGCCGTCGAGCTGAGCGAAGTCGCCCCACCCGTGTTCACGCCCACGATGGTCATCGCCGAGTCCTCATCGATGGTCACGGCACCCGCGGAATTAAAGGTCAGCGTGCCGGTGTCAAAGGTGCCACCGCCGAGGCTGACGGATGTGCCGGAAAAGCTGCCCAGGCCGGTCACCGTCACGCTGGTCGCACTCGCATCGGAGAGTGCGGCCGTCGAACTCAGCGTAGCGCTGCCGGCCGTGTTCGAGCCCACGATGGCCATCGCCGAATCCTCGGCGATCGTCACCGCTCCGGCAGAATTGAAGTTAACCGTCGTGGCGTTGAAGGTGCCGCCACCCAGCGCGATCGACGTGCCGCTTACGGTCAGGGCTCCCACATCGACGCTGGTCGCGCCCGCGTCAGAAATGCCAGCGGTCGAGGACAGCGCCGTCGCGGCACCGGTGTTCACCCCGACGATGGCCATTGCCGAGTCCTCATCGATGGTCACGGCACCCGCGGAATTAAAGGTCAGCGTGCCGGCGTTGAACGTGCCACCACCCAGACTAACGGAAGTGCCGGAGAAGCTGCCCAGGCCGGTTACCGTCACGCTCGTGGCGGTGGCGTCGGTCAAGGCCGCCGTGGAACTCAGTGTCGCACTGCCGGCCGTGTTCACCC
>JAYRDK010000084.1:0-12285 GCA_041909435.1 Lacunisphaera sp. | reverse complement strand
TGGGGCCGGGGGGGGCGGTCGGGGTGCCACCCGCCCCGCCCACCTCGGGGTCCTGTCTTCGGTTCTTCATCAGCAGGTTTCCTGAGTCAAAAACGAACATACCATGCTCCGCCTACCGGCTGCGCTTGGTTGAGCCCTCCGCCTGATCGGCTCCGGGTTTGGTTTCGGGGAGCGGCTAATCGCCGCGGGGAAGTTCGGCTGGTTTCTCCGTCGGCGATCAGCCGACCCCCGAAGCCTACCGCGGAACCGATTAGGTGAAGCTGACTCATTAGCAGAGCCGTTAGGCGATGCATCAGTGGTTCAATATCAGGAAAAATCGGTGCGTTTGCGGTCACTTGGTGCGTTTGAATTTTCCGGTGAAGAGGTAGTTCATGACCAGTGTCGTGATGTAGGCCGCCACGGGCAGGTCGGGCGCCGGGCCGGCGGGCGGGAGGTGCAGGTCGAGCTGGTCGCAGCGCTCGATGAGGCGGGTGAGCAGCTTGTTGACGCGGTAGCGCTTCTCGTTGGTCGGCTCGCAGACGGCGTCCAGCAGGTCGCGGCGGCGCGCGCGGAGGTAGCGCGAGGCCTTGATGCCTGGAGGCGGGGTGCCCTCACCCCGCGAAGCCGTCCCGGCCTCCGGCGCACCGGTGAAGAGCTGGCGCAGGTCGCGGTCGTAGAAATCCGGGTAGGTGTCCTCGTAGAGCTTCCGCTTTTTCGCGTAGTAGGTCTTCAGCTTGACGTTGAGGAAGTTGAAATCCCTCACGCGGTAGCCCGGCTGGTAGGGCGCCATCACGCCGGCGAGCGAGCGCATGAGCTCGTCGACGTATTCGAGCTTCTGCAGGGCCTTCCAGCCCTTGAAGCGCTCGCGCCAGTCGAGCCCCGGGGTCAGCCACACGGCGAAGGTCTCGGCGAAGTCCTCGTCCGGGTGGCTCTGGGCATACCAGTCGTCGAGGTGGACGACGTAGGAGTGGCTGTAGGGCCGCGGGCGGTAGAACTCCGGCGTGTCGTCGGCCGAGGTTTTGCCGAAGATGCGCTGCCATTTCTTTTTCCGCGTCAGCTGGTAGGCGTAGGCGAAGGCGTGGGCGGCCTCGTGGCGCATGAGGCGCATGAACCACTCCGGGGTCTCGCCCTCGACCTCGAGCATCATGGTGCGCTCGAGCTTGCGCAGGCGCTCGTGGGTCAGGAAGAACGGCACGAAGATGGCCGGGATGCCGACGGGCACGAACCATTCGTCGCCGACGTGGCAGGGCGGGTGGAAGACGAGGCCCTTGGCGGTGAGCTCGTCATACAGCTGCTGCACGAGCGGCTGGAGCGGGGTGCCCGTCAGGGTCAGGCCGAGCTGGGAGATCTTTTTGTCGAGCAACGCCTCGTCGCCCAGATCAGCCCACGCGGTGGTTTCCATCCGCGCAGCGTAAAGGCAGCCGGTTGCCGGCTACAAGCCAGCAGCGCGGCGGAAACCTGAAACCTGAGACCTGAAACTGACGGAGCACGGCAGTGCGTAGATGGTCAAACCGGAGGTTTGGCCCGCAGCGGAGCGGAGGGCGACTGACGCGGGCGCCCTCGGGGCGGCGGAAAGAGCAAAGCTGAAAGCTGAGGATTTATTAACGCGAAGGCGCGAAGAGACCGGATAAAGAACGCATCAGCCACGGCCGGGCTTGAATTGTAGCCGGGGTCGCTGACCCCGGGGATGGCTTCAATTGTTGCTTCGGCCGAGATCGGGAACTGTGCCGGATTGCATATCTCCGTTCTTGCCCGGGCTCTCGCTGAGGTTAACTTGATGGCATGACCGCACAGGACGTCATCCAGCAGATCAAGTCGCTTCCGCCGGAGGAGCGGGCGAAGGTCGTTGGCTTCATCCAGAAGCTGGAGGAGACCGGGCCGCGCGGGGTGGAGTATGCGAGTGACGAGGCTTTTGCCGAGGCTGCCAAGTGGGCCTTCCAGGAGCACGCGGCGCTCATGAAGAAACTCAGTCAATGAATGCGCCGCGCTTCCTGTCCTTGGAACAGGTCGCGGAACTTCATCGGCTCTCGCTCGAGTTGCACGGAGGGCAGGATGGGTTGCGCGATCCAGCCGCCTTTGCCGCGGCCGTCTACCAGCCGCAGAACACCTGGTTTTATGGCCGGGGCGATCTTTACGACGTGGCGGCGGCCTACGCCTATCATCTCGCCGAGTCCCAGTCCTGCCTTGATGGCAACAAGCGCACCGGCATGGCCGCGGCGCTGGTTTTTCTCCGCCTGAACGGCATCGTCGTGCCGGAAAGCACCGACGTGCTGCATCAGGCGATGATTGCGATTGCCGCCCGACGGCTGGACAAGGCCGGTCTGGCTGAACTCCTGAGAAAACTGACCAAGAAGTAGTGGGTTGGTAGGCGCCCAGGCGGCCCGTTGCGGCCTGCCGCCGGTATTTGTCCCGAGCACTCCGCGCTTCAGCGATCGCCGGGCGCCGGCGTTACTTTTCCCGGGCGTAGCTCTCGGCCCAGGGGAGCAGGGCCTGCGAGTTGGTGTTCATTCCGGTCAGGACGGCGATGGAGGAGCCCCGGCGCAGCACGATGCCGCCGAAGGGTTTCCCCTCGTCCACGGCGTCCACGGCGAAGGCGGTGGAGCCGCCGACGTCGATCGTCGTGACCGTCACCGGCAGGCCGGGCGGGAGGAAGGCCTGCAGCGTGCGCAGCGCCTGCATCGCGGTCCAGGCGTTGGAACCGCTGGAATAACCGGCCACGCCGGCGATAAAGCCTTCCTGGGAATCCTGGGCGGCGGCATAGATGGCGGTGGAGATGGAGCGGGGCACCATGGTCCGCACCAGCGGGATCAGGTCGGCGTATTTCGCCATGTCCGGGTCCTGCCGGATGGTCCCCATGTTGGCGTCCATCTTGGCGACCGCGGCGGCGATGTCGGCCTCGGTGATGGTCCGGACCATCTGCATGCTGGTGCCCGGGGGCGGCGGGGGCAGGCGGCTGAAGGAGCCGCGGTATTGCTCGTCCTCGAGCAGGCCCTGGCCGTTGCCGACGTTGCGGGCGAGGCGCTCGGCGACGGCCATGCCGGCGGCCTCCTGGGCGGAGATCAGGATCGCGGTGTTGGTGTCGCCGCGGCGCAGCGCGTAATAGACGGCGAGGGCGGTGGAGACACGGAAGCCCCGGTAGGTCACGTTCTCGGGGGTGGACAACTCCAGGCCGGTGACGGTGGCGTCGGGCGCGATCTCGGCCAGCTGCTGGCGCGTCGGCAGGGTGAGTTCGCCGTGGTGGGAGTCGCGCATGGCGAGCGTCACCACGTTGACCTTCGCCCCGGCGTGGCGGGTGATGTATTCGGCCGAGGTGGCGTTCTCCGCCAGGGCCGGCAGCGAGGCGGGGGCGATCCAGGGCGGCAGCTGCTGGCTGGAAATCTGGCCGCCGCCGCGGGATTCGCCTCCGGCCGGCTCGGCATAACTTTCGCTGACGACCTGGGTGGGCCGGGCCGGGTCGTCGGTGGCGGTGTCGACGGGGAACTCGGTGAGGGTGCCGGCCAGACGCTCCGGCAGGGTGGCGGTTGCCTGCGCGGCGGTGGGGTCCGCCGTCCTGGACAGGCGGCTCGCCGCCAGGAAGCCGGCGCCGGTGAGCGCCACGAGGCTGAAGACCACGCCGGCGTGGATCAGGGCGGTCACGAGGGGCGGGCGGACCGGCGGCGGCTCCGCCGGTTCCGCCGCGGGGCGGCCGCCGGCGCCCAGCAGGAGCGGCACGATGTTGCCCAGCACGGGGACGCCGAACAGGACGCCGAGAAAGGTGTTCCCGCCGACGCGTTTCGCCATGCCGGCGCCGAGGTAGGCGAAGACGAGGAAATTCAGGATGGGGATCAGCGCCGGCAGGATCAGCAGCGGTGAGGCGCCGGCCAGGCGGCACATCAGCCAATAGTTGAACCCCGGGATCCAAGCCAGCCAGGTGGAGCGCTGGCGCACGCGGGCGCCGAGCAGGCTGAGGCCGAACGCCATCGCGGCATAGAACAGGAGATAGGCGATGACGGCCCACTTGGCCGCATTCAGCAAGGCGACGGGATTGAAATCAGGGGGCATGGGGTGTGGGGGTGGGGGAAGCGGAAGAAAACCTTAAGCCTGAGAGCTGAGAGCTGAGAGCTGAGAGCTGAGAGCTGAGAGCTGAGAGCTGAGAGCTGAGAGCTGAGAGCTGAGATGGGCTTGCGTTCGTCTAACGTGGGGGCGGGGAATGTCAGTCGAATTAGCGCGCAGCCCGGGGCGAGGGGCGGGCATGGATTCACCAAACGCCGGCCGCGGGCCGGATCTTTCAGCCAACCGGGGTTCAACGACGGATTTGTCTCACGCCTAGGCGCCGAGAGCGCGGAGGCCTGAGTAGTCTATAAATCTACCAACGAAGGCTGCGGCTGAAACGTGTAATATAATAATACGTTACACGTTTGCGGAGGCCGGGCGGAGGACGGGGAGCAAAGCTGAGGATTAGGGAGTGTTTTCAAACCCTTCGGAAGGATTAACCGCTGATGCTCCGCCTAACGGCTGCGCTTTAAGGTCCCCTCCGCCTAATCGGCTCCGGGTTTGGTTCCGGAGAGCGGCTCATCGCCGCTGAGAAGCAGGAGAATTCGGTTGCCAGTCGGCGATTAGCCGACCCCCGAAGCCACCTGGCGTAGCCGATTAGGCGTAGCCGCACACAGTAGCAGAGCCGTTAGGCGATGCATCAGTGGTTAAACCCGGATCGGTATTCTGTTGCCTCGGCCTACGCTCCGGTTTTTTCGGTTTGAAGACACTCCCTAATTAACGCAAAGGCGCAGGGACGCAGGGGTGAGGATCAGGATTTACCTGCAGAGGCAGGCTTCCCGGGTGGGCGTTTGAGGGTCGTGTGAAAGCCCATCTCTTTTTCCGGCACGGGCGGCAGTGGCGGCGGGTCGAGCAACCGCATGATGCGGCGCAGGACTTCGGTGATCGCCACTTCATGGACGTCGAGCCGGGAGGTGAGCTTGGCCTCAAGCTTCTTCAACTCGACGGCCAGTTCCTTGGAACCGGTGAGAAGTTCGCGCATGCGGATGAAGGCACGCACCACGAACACGCTCATGCGGACAGCTTGCGGGCTGTTAAGGACATTGGCGGCCATGACGGCTCCGTTTTCGGTGAAGGCGTAGGGGAGAAGGCGTGGATCGCGATGCCGGTTGGAACCGGTCGCAAATTGCGACCGGTTCGGTGCAACTAATTCATTCCCAGAATCTACCGATAATCCGGGGTGTGCCCTCAGCTTCGCGTATTCGACTCGTGTAAGCTGAAACATGAAGTCGCCAGGGAAGCGCTTGGCGTTGCGTTTGACCTGCTCGTTGAGGCGTTTGGTCGTGACGCCGTAGATGGAGGCGAGGTCGGAATCCATGATCACCTTCTGGCCGCGGAGGGTGAGGATGCGGGATTCGACGGAATCGGTCGGAACGATGGGGGCGCGCTTTTTCATGGATAGGCGGCCCGCTGACGGTGGAAATACAGGAGCGGCGGCTCACATTTGGCAAATATGATTCTACACCAACAAGTCAGAAACTTGAGATGCCAATTTGGCATCTCAAGTTGGGTCCTCTCCGTGAACTCTGCGGGCTCCGTGTTAAAGGTATTTTCTGAGACGCCGGATAAGCTTGGGCCCATCCTTTCGCTTTAGCCTTTGAATTTGTGATCGCGATGCCACTTTAGGAATACGCCGTGTGGAGCGGAGTTTCGGTCACTGGGCAGATGGATTCGGCCTTCGGGATTGAGAAGACGCTTAACGGGCTCTGGCACTAACTTCGCAGCCTGTAAAATTGTGCCGTTGTCCTCGACCGACAGGAACCCGCGGTCGAATAACCAATGAACGGTGCGACTGAGGGCTAAGCCGTTGCGAGGAGAGTCAGGGCCGTCGTTCTCAACCGGTCGAATATGAGCAGCTTCGATTTCACAGCGTCCACCACCATTGACCAACTGCAGCCCGGTCATCGCGCAGGTTCTATTATACGCCTTCCTCACAATACGAGCGAAGGCAGCATCACGCAGGGGACGAGCAGTCAGCACTGATGGCCGGGGGCCTCCATATTCAGACTGTGTCTCGGCCACAGCTTCTTCTGGTGCATTCTTGGTGTCTTCCAGCGCTGGAGCCATTCCTAGGCGGCAGATATGCTCGAACTCATCTCTGGGAAGTTCGCGCACAGAGTTGATTGCTGCTCCTGGGTTAGTTGATCCATCGGGATTGCGCACGAATGACTCAATCAACTCTCCATTCACTCGAAAAGGCACTGGCTCAGGAAACTCGACGTAATCTGCCATCAGGGCGTAGTAGTGGTCTGATTGGGCCTTGTCGGGTTCCACGCTTAGCACTCGGGCCATGGCGAAATAGACCATACGGCCGCCATCTCTTTTGGACTCGTAGTAGATGATCCAGTCGCCGACCGATTTCTCTACCCGGGATAGATACGTGTTAGGAAAATGATACCGCACCTCAACAGCGTCGTCGAATCCGGAATCCAGCTTCGCAATGAAAACGGAATTGGCCACTGATCCTGGATACTATCTGGCATACTGAAGGCAATGATTCGTATTCGGACTTTCAAAATTAGATAGCGGCCGACATACAAGAGCCATGAAAACCGATGCGACCTACCGAGTGAAGTTTTCGACGCGGGGGCGGGTGACGATTCCGGCGCCGTTGCGGAAGAAGTATGGCCTCAAGGGCGGCTCAAAGGTGGCGTTTGAGGTGACTCCGTCGGGGGCGTTTCTGTTAAAGCCGGTTGGGGCGACGCGCTGCTGATACCTATTCTTGTTTTCCGTATTTTCGGCCGTTCTCGGTGGAAATGCTGCCGTCAGACCAGACGCTAACGGGCAGAACGAATTCGTCGGTGGTGATGGCGTCAGCATAATCACGTTCTCGATCTATGAACTGCTGGATGCGGATAAGCTGGTTGTCGGCGATTTCGAGTTGGGCCTCACGCTCAGTGGCGAAGACGACGGGGTAGTCGCCTTCGTAGCAGGCGGGCATGGTGCCTTGGAATACCGTGGGGCAAAAGATCGCAAAGCCGGTGCGGATGGGTTGATGGGCGCGCTTCCTCACGACCACCCTCCTTGCTTCGCAACCTGAGATTCAATGTTGGTGATTATCTTTCCGTAGTGCTGTGCTATCCGTCGTGCCTCATGAGGATCGCTGCACTCCTCGCAGATGAAGGCGTCGTCGGCATTGAAACCGGATTCAAAGTATTCTGCGGTCTTGCTCCATGCTTCTGCGCGGATGCGTAGGCCGTCGAGTAGCTGTCCGAGGTCGTGTTGATTGAGGGTGATTTGAATATGGTCTTTCATGGCTGGTCGGCGTGTTCGGCGAGTTGTTCTTGGGAGAGGTCCTGCGCCTCTCGGCGCGAGCGGAGGTTGTCTCCAAATTTTCTGAGGGCGCCCGTCTCCGCCTTAAGGCTTCGACGCGGCAAGGGTTTGGCTGACGGCATCGCCCCAGACTAGCCGAATGTGGACTATCAGGCCACGGACTATGAGTCACAATTTGCGGCTAGGGCTGGATAGCTGGATCGCCACGGTCCGCTGGTGGGCCTCGCGATGACAAGATACGGCCGGTCGGGAGACCGGCCCTCCAAGGGAAGGCGGGATGTGGTGATCCCGCCCTACAGCGGGCGTTGTCGAGCGACGCCCCTGCAGCTGGCCGGCGGAATCGAAACTTGCGGGACGGGGTGGGTGGACTAGGGTGGGGCTGGGCCACGCCGCTGCCGTTCGCAGCGAAATAATTCTGGCCCATGAAGAAGAATACACTGCGGTATTGTGCCGCCGACTTGCTGAAACATTCCGGGGTGTCGGTCGCCAAGGCGGCCTCGGCCTTGAAGCGGGAACCCGGCAGCCCCGTCACGAGAGCACTCAAGTTATGGGGCGACGATGAGGATCCGTTCCGACACCTCATCAACTCACGGACGGCCGAGGCTCGGGTGTGGCGAGAGACGATGGAGGTGATCCTGCGCAACCTTGCGCCCGAGACGACCGGCCGGACGGTGTGGCGTGGGTGGTATTTTGAGTCGGCATCAGCCCGGCAAAGACTGCTCCAGCGATTGGAGCGAACCGGGACATTTGTGAACCGGCGGGTTGGCATGAGCGCCAGTCGCTCCCGGGGTGTCGCCAGCCGGCCGGAGTTTGTAAATCGATTCGGGGCGCTTTGGGAAATCAGGCGGCCATGCTCTGCCCGGGACTTGGCGCCGATATTTCGGATCATCGGGGCGAAATATCCTTGGCAACGGGAGGTGATATTTCCGCGGGGCAGCCGCTTCAGACTGCTCCGACCGCCCGGCTGGCTGAGGATAAGCCGGGGTGGACAAACGTGCAAAGTGCGGCACTATTTGCTGCAAGAAACACCATGATGACCGAGACCAAACTGCGCAAGGCCCTCGACAAGCTGGAGCACCGGCCGGCGGCAAAGGCGCGGGGTCGGCCGATGAGCGGGCTTTCGATCCCGGCGGATTATTACCTTGCCCGATCAGGGCGCACGATTGCATCCGTGGTGCATGGCAAGAAGCCGGCGAAGACGGTCGCGGGCAAGTAGCTAGGATGGATTCCGTGATCCTGATCCGGACCTAGGGCAAGCGCGCTGAGGGTCAGCGCGCTCCACCTTCATGACACGGCCGGTCGGGAGACCGGCCCTCCAAAGATAAGCGGCTCGTCCGGAGGACTCGCCCTACCTCACTTCAGGGCGAGGTCGTTAACTTTGACTTCCTTCACAGTCCATTTCGTGACGGTCAGGCCTTTGGAGGTTCGGGTGCTCACTGGGACCGGTGTCAGGTCGAAGTCGAACTCGCGGACGCGGGCGCCGGAACGGCCGTCCAAGGAGATGTGCACGCTCTTCGGCATGTCTTTCTCTTTGGCTTGGACGTCTAGCCAGACGAGCTTCGAATTCTCCGACTTCGCCAAGGGATACAACTTGTCCCGCGAAAGACCTCCGATCTGGAACTTCTTGGCGAAGGCCTTCCCGGACTCTCCGTCCTGGTAGATCATCGTGTAGAAGTTCGTGTCGCCGTCCTTGGGCCAGATGGCGACGTGGCGGATGTCGCGGCCCATGAAGGTCTTGTCGGCGACCTTGGTGACCTTGAGGGAGGCGTCGCCCATGATGGTGAGGACGCTGTCGAGGATCGTGCACTCGGTGACGAACTCGTGCTGGCGCCAGTTCAGGCCGATGAAGCCGTCCTCGCGGTTGACGTAGAGGCGCTGGTTGGCGCTGACCACGGCCGAGGCGTCGATCTGCTCGATCTCGTCGTAGCTCGTCATGCGCTTCCGGCCCTTGCCGTATTTCTCCTGCAACATCTCGAACCAGGCGACGGCATACTCGGTGAGCTTCCGGAGGTTGGCCTTCGTCTCCTTGATGCCTTCCTCGATCTTCTTCATGGCCTCGTCGGCCTGGAAGCGGTTGTAGGCGGAGATGCGCTTGATGCGGATCTCGGTGAGGCGGACGATGTCGTCGTCCGTCACCTCGCGGCGGAGCTGCTTCAGGAAGGGCTTCAGGCCGCCGCGGATCTCGGCGAGGACGCTTTCCCAGGTCTTGGATTTCTCGATGAGGCGGTAGATGCGCTCCTCGATGAAGATGCGCTCGAGGGAATCCCAGTGCCACTGCTGTTCGAGCTCGCCGAGCTTGATCTCGAGCTCGCGCTTGAGGAGCTCCTTGGTGGCCTCGGCGCTGGCCTTGAGGATGTCGCGGACGCCGAGGAAGTGGGGCTTGTCGTCGCCGGTCTTGGGGTCGCGGACGATGACGCAGGCGGCGGGGTTGAGCTGCACCTGGCAGCTGGTGAAGACGTAGAGCTGCTGGATGACCTTGTCCGGCTCGGAGCCCTGCGGGAGGTGGACGAGGATCTCGACCTTGTCGGCGGTGTTGTCGTCGACGTGCTTGACCTTGATCTTGCCCTTGGCGTTGGCGGCGAGGATGGACTCGATGAGGCTCTCGGTGGTGACGCCGTAGGGGAGCTCGGTGATGGCGAGGAGGTATTTGGAGCGCTCCTCGATCCGGGCGCGGACCTTCACCTTGCCGCCGCGCTCGCCGTCGTTGTATTCCGAGAAGTCGGCGGTGCCGCCGGTCGGGAAGTCGGGGAGGATGCGGAAGGTTTTTCCCTGGAGGTGGTTGATGGCCGCGCGGCAGAGGTCGTTGAAATTGTGCGGGAGGATCTTGGTCGAGAGGCCGACCGCGATGCCGTCGGCGCCCTCGAGGAGGACGATCGGGAACTTGGCGGGGAGGGTGATGGGCTCCTTGTTGCGGCCGTCGTAGCTGAGCTGCCAGGTGGTGGTCTTCGGGTTGAAGAGGACGTCCTTGGCGAAATTGGTGAGGCGGGCCTCGATGTAACGGGGGGCGGCGGCGTCGTCGCCGGTGAGGGTGTTGCCGTAGTTGCCCTGGGGCTCGATGAGCCAGGCGCGCTGGCCGATGGACACGAGCGCGGCGCCGATGGAGGCGTCGCCGTGCGGGTGGAGCTTCATCGTGGCGCCGACGACGTTGGCGACCTTGTGGAAGCGGCCGTCGTCCATGTCCCAGAGGGTGTGGAGGACGCGGCGCTGGACGGGCTTCAGGCCGTCGTCGATGTGCGGGACGGCGCGGTCGAGGATGACGTAGGACGCGTAGTCGAGGAACCAGTTGCGGTAGGATTGCGCCAAGGGCGCCTGTTCATCCTGGACCTTCTGGCCCTTGGGCCGTTTTGGAGCCTGCTCCACAACGGCATCTGAGATCTCAGATTTGAGATTTGAGATTGGGGCGCTGGGGCTGGGCGCCTTGCTGTCCTCAGACTTCTGTCCTCTGACCTCTGGCGCCGGCGCCTCGGGCGCGGCGTCGAGCGGCAGCTCGGGTTGGTCGTTCTTCTTGGAAGGTTTCTTCTTGGCCATTTAGGGAAGCGGTCAGCTTTCAGCGATCAGCGGTCAGCTAAACGGAAAGCCAGGGAAAGGGATGAATGATAGGGTATTTAGCTGATGGCTGAGTGCTGACAGCTGAATGCCATGCAGCCGGCACGGTAGGGGCGCGCCGGAGTCGCCGTCAAGAGGGGCGTGGCGGGGATGGTAAGAGAGGAAACCTGAAATCTGAGACCTGAAACCTGAAAGGGGGCGCCGTTCGTCAATCGGGGCGGTCCGTTGGTCAATCGTGGCTCGCGCGGGTGGGGGCGGGGCGGCTGGTTGGGGCGGGTGACACCCATGTTGAAAAACCCGGTCCGCTCCAACCCGCCTTTTCCCGACGAGGGCCGGGCCGGCCCGGTCGCCTACCTGCTGACCGACCTGGGCGTGCTGCCCGACGGATCGCCGCTGCTGCCGGTGGCGCTGAATGACCGCGGGGAACTGGCGGCGCACGCCTTCAGCCCGGCCGGCGAGGCGGATGCCTGGAAAGCCTACGGCTACCTGCTCAACGACGGCCGGCGCTCCCAGCACGCCATCCCGCCCGGGCGCACGCCGCTGGCCGGGTTGAGCAGCACCGGCCTGTTGTGCGGGTCGGCCCGCCGCGGCGGCGCGGTGGTGCATGCCTGGGCCACGCACTTGGGCTGGTTCGGCGCCGATCTGTGGCCCGACCGCGACAGCGGCTGCGCCGGCGTCAACGCCCACGGCGCCGCCACCGGCCACGTGCTCGCCCCGACGGACGACGGCGGCACCCGCCGCCGGGCCTTCCTCGTCGCGGACCGCGGCCGCATCAGCCTCCTGCAGCCGCCCTGTGCGGACGAGATCACCGCCGTGGCGATCAACGACGCCGGCGAGGTCCTGCTCAACAGCACCCCGGAGAAAGGCGCGGGCCGCGGCACGCGCACCTGGCGGTGGAGCAAGGGGTGTTTCCACCTCGCCGCGGACATCGGCGGCGACACCTGGGGCGTGGCCCTGACCCCCGGCGGCAGCGTGGCCGGCCATGCGCTCACCCCGCTGGGCGAACGGCACGCGATCTTCTGGTGCGGCGGCCGCACCTACGACCTGAACCCCGCCGGCGACTGGGAAAGCGAGGCCCTTGCGGCGAACGACGCGCTCGTGGTCGTCGGCCGGATGCTCGATCCGCGCGGCGAAAGCCAGGCCTTCCGCTGGACGCCGGCGGAGGGCATGCGTCCGCTCATCGACCTGGCGGCCTATGCCGATGGTTGGGTCCTGCAAAAGGCGAACTGTCTCAACGAACGCGGCCAGATCGCCGGCACGGGCCTCTATGAGGGCCGCCGCCGCGGTTTCCTGCTGACTCCGGCGGAGTGAGGTTTCGCCATGAAGCCGGCGTTCATCCAGGCGGGCCAGCGAGCTTGCCCGCGCTCTGCTGAGGGCGAAAGAGGCGCGACGAAGGTCGCCGGGCCACGCAAACCAGGCTCGCCCCCGTTGCGCCATCTGCTTCCTTTTCCGGCC
>JAYRDK010000083.1:0-13006 GCA_041909435.1 Lacunisphaera sp. | reverse complement strand
CGGACCTCGACCAGCGCAACAACCCCTACAACGTCACCCAGGCCAGCCGGATTTATTTCCTGCCGAACCTGATGACGGCGGGGAACCTGTTCTGCGGCTTTGCGGCGGTCATCAAGTGCATCCAGGCCCGGCTCCTCACGGATGGCGGCGAATACCTCGCCCTGCACCCGAACCAGTCGTGGATGACGCTCTACACCCAGGCGGTGTGGCTCATCCTCGCGGCGGTCATCTTTGATTCCCTCGACGGCCGACTCGCGCGCATGGGCGGGCGCACGTCGCTCTTCGGCGCCGAGTTCGACTCGCTGGCGGACGTCGTCTCCTTTGGCATGACGCCGGCGCTGATGGTGTTCTTCCTGATCCTGGCGCCGCGCGAGGACTACCAGTGGTTCCGCGAGCTCGGCTGGATCGTGGCCTTCATCTACCTGCTGTGCGGCGCCGTGCGCCTGGCACGCTTCAACGTCATCACCAACCCCCTGCTCCACCGCGACCAGGCGGACTCCAGCAAGGACTTCGTCGGCCTGCCCATCCCGGCCGCGGCCGGCACCGTGGCCTCGCTCGTCCTGCTCCTGCTCAACATGTCGGCCAACGCCCGGGAGTTGCGCCAGCTGACCATCGCCCTGCCGCTGATCCTCGTCCTGGTCTCGTTCCTGATGGTCAGCACCATCCGCTACCCCAGCTTCAAGCAGATCAACTGGGAGACCCGCACCCGGTTCCAGACCTTTGTTTTCGCCTTCGTGGGCATCGTGCTGGTCGTCCGCCTCCAGGAGGTCGCCCTGTTCTTCCTTTTCCTCGGTTACATCGCCTACGGCCTGTTCGCCCATTATCAGCGCGGCGTCCGCCACGCCCAGATGCGCGCCCTGCGCCGGAAGGTTGTGAAGATGAAGCAGGAAACTTCCGAATAACTTTTCCCTGTGAACAAACCGGGGGTTATTCGCGGTTATTCAGGCGGGCCTCACAGCCGCCGGCCGGGCCGGTTTCACTCGGAAAACGCCGGGTTATCGGCATAATCGGACCCCATAATAATACGGATACTTTTCATTATTGTATCTCTCTCTAATCACCCTTTGTTAGTTGGCGCACCCACCCCGCCAATCGACTGATGAAATTCAAGATCAACCGCGACCACTTTAGCAACGGCCTGGCCCAGGTCCTCAACGTCGTGGGCTCCAAGGCGGCCATGCCCATCCTGAGCAACGTGCTGATCGAGGCGGAGAAGGACCACATCTCGCTCACCACGACCAATCTCGACCTCGGCATCCGCTGCAAGATCAAGGCCGAGGTCAAGGAGGGCGGCTCCGTCACCCTCCCGGTCAAGCGCCTCGCCACCATCGTCCGCGAGCTGCCCAACGTCGATGTTTCCTTCGACTCCAGCGCCAGCCATCAGGTCAAGATCGCGTCCGGCGGCTCCAACTTCCGCATCATGGGCATCGGCGCCGAGGAGTTCCCGAAGCTGCCGGATTCCGGCGACGACAAGGCCTACACCCTCGAGCAGGGCGAGCTGGCCACGATGCTGAGCAACGTCTCCTACGCCCAGTCGACCGACGAGACGCGCTACATCCTCAACGGCGTCTATTTCAACTTCAAGGACGGCAAACTCGCGCTCGTCGCCACCGACGGCCGCCGCCTCGCCCTTGTCAGCAAGGAGATGACCGTGCCCGCCAGCAGCGCCGGCGCCATCATCCTGCCCGCCAAGACCGTCGCCGAGCTGCTCCGCCTCCTCGGCAAGGGCGAGAAGCTCAAGATCGCCTTCAACGAGCGCCGCGCCGCGTTCCAGATCGACACCGGCAAGGATTCCAGCGGCCTCACCGACAGCATCTTCCTCTTCTCCAAGGTCGTCGAGGGCAACTACCCGAACTACCAGCAGGTCATCCCGAAGGAGACCCACCAGCGCATCAAGCTCGAGCGCGAGCTGTTCCTGCAGTGCGTGCACCGCGCCGCGCTGGTCACCTCCGAGAAGTCCAACTCGGTCAAGATCAAGCTCTCCGCCAACCTGCTCGAGATCACCGCGTCGTCGCCGGACTTCGGCGAGTCGCACGAGTCGATGGCGATTTCCTACAGCGGCCCCGACCTCCAGGTGGCGTTCAACCCCCAGTTTGTCATGGACCCGCTCCGCGCCCTTACCAAGGACGAGGTGTTCTTCGAACTGAAGGACGAGGTCAGCCCCGGGGTCTTCAAGACGCTCGAGAGCTTCGTGTGCGTCATCATGCCCGTGCGGCTGAGCTGACCGCCGTTGGCGGCGGGGTGCCCCCACCCCGCGAATCCCTTTCACCATGCCGGAAACACTGTCCCTGTTTCTCGCCCCGTCCGTCGCGGTGCTGCTGTTGCTGTTCTACATCAACCTCCGCGTGGCGTCGCCGGTGCTCGCGATCCCGATCCGCTGGCTGCGCTGGATCCTGTTCGCGCTGTTCGCGGCGCAGACCAACGAGCAGTTCGCGTGGATCGACCGGCCGTTCTGGGCCGTGGCCGCGGCGGTGTTCCTCCTGTGGTTCCTGCTCGAGTCCGGTTTCAACTGGCTGAAGGTGAGCGCCATCAGCCTCAGCCCGATGCCGCTGTTCCCGCGCTACGTGGTGAACAGCAGCGGCGACGAGTGGCCGACGCAGCAGCGCCTGCTCAAGGTCCGCGACTGGCTGCGCGATAACCGCTTCACGCCCGTGCAGGCGCTCAAGGCCGAGCTGGGCGGCGGCATCTGGCTGCGCACGTCGGTCTACCACAGCCACGACGGCACGCTGCGCCTGCACGTGCTCTTCGTGCCGCAGGAAAACGGCGCCATCACGGTCTGCTTCAGCCTCGCCACGCGCACCGCCCGCGGCCGGCGCTACGTCACCGACAACCTCTACATCCCCTTCGGCGGTTTTTATCCGGAGAGCTGGCACGTCGAGCGCAGCCCCTGGCGGCGCGGCCTGGCCCGGCTCGTGGCGCGGCACGAGGAGCGCGTGCGGCAGGACGGCGACGCCGCGCTGGCCTGGGACATCAGCCCGATCGACGACATCAACCAGCAGCAGCAGCAGATGGAGATGATCAACACCGAGCTCGGTTACCTGCTGCCCCACGCCGAGCGCGAGGAATACGGCAAGATCACGCCCGAGGGCCGCTTCCGCATCTGGAAGGAAGCCTGGCTGCTCGACTACCTCGGCATTGCGGGGCGGTATCAGTAGCCACGCGTGGGCCGGAAGTGAAAGCCGGGTAAACCCCGCGCCCGGGGCAAAAATGACTCGTCTCCCGGCCCATTCCGGATAACCCGTCAATCATGCCACTGTTCGCCGTCACCGCCCTTGAGAAGATCCAGACCCTGCCGCCGGCCATCTGGATGAAGATCGCCATCGCGATCGGCGCCTTCATCCTGACCATCTTTCTTTTCCGCCGGGTGATGAAGATGAACAAGATCATCGCCTCCATCGTGGTCTTTGTCGTCGTCACCGTCGTGTTTTTCTCCTGGGTCTACAACCGCAACGAGCCGAAGTTCATGACCCCGATCGTGGAGAAGGTGGCGCCGTTTTTCCCGAGCGCGGGCTCCTACGCTTCCAAGCAGGGCACGCAGCCCAAGCCCTGAAGGCGGCACACAGTCGCGTTATCCCGCGACGGGCCGGGTTTTTATGACAGCGGCCGAAAAACAAGGTGGTTTTCACCGGCAAAGGGGCGTAGCTAAGGCACCTTCCTATGGCCAAATCCCACTCTGACATCGGACTCATCGGCCTCGCCGTGATGGGTCAGAATCTCGCCCTCAACATCGCCGACCACGGCTTCCAGATTTCGGTCTACAACCGCACCACGGAGAAGACGGACAAGTTTGTCGCCGAGAACCCGAACACCCCCGGCGGCCTCGTCGGCACCAAGACCCTCCAGGAATTCGCCGCCTCCCTCTCCAAGCCCCGCAAGGCCATCATCCTCGTCCAGGCCGGCAGGCCGACCGACGCCGTGATCGACGGTCTCGCCGCGGTCTTCGAGCCGGGCGACATCATCGTCGACGGCGGCAACGCGCTCTGGACCGACACCATCCGCCGCGAGAAGGCGCTCCGCGAGAAAGGCCTGCGCTTCATCGGCTCCGGCGTCTCCGGCGGCGAGGAAGGCGCGCGCTTCGGTCCCTCCCTCATGCCCGGCGGCGAGTTCGCCGCGTGGCAGGAACTGAAGCCCATCTGGGAGGCCGTCGCCGCCAAGGTGGACGCCAAGACCGGCAAGCCGATCCCCGGCGCGAAGCCCGGCCAGCCCGTCTCCGGCGGCGTGCCCTGCACGACCTACATCGGCGAGAACGGCGCGGGCCATTACGTGAAGATGGTCCACAACGGCATCGAGTATGGCGACATGCAGATGATCTGCGAGGCCTACGCCCTGATGTCCGGCCTGCTCGGCCTCAAGCCCGCCGAGATGGGCGCGATCTTTTCCGAGTGGAACGCCGGCGCGCTCGACAGCTTCCTGATCGAGATCACCGCCGACATCCTCAAGCAAAAGGACCCGGCCACGAGGAAAAAGGCCTTCGTCGACGTCGTCCTCGACACCGCCGGCCAGAAGGGCACGGGCAAGTGGACCTCGACCAACGCCCTCGACATGGGGGTCCCCGCCCCGACGATCGCCGAGGCCGTGTTCGCCCGCTGCATCTCCGCCATCAAGGACGAGCGTGTGTCCGCCTCGAAGATCCTGAAGGGCCCGGGCAAGAAATACCGCGGCTCGAAGAAGGCGCTGATCCAGGCCATCCACGACGCGCTCTACTGCTCGAAGATCTGCTCCTACGCGCAGGGCTTCCAGCTCATGCGCACCGCCCAGCAGGAATACGGCTGGAAGCTCAACTTCGGCGAGATCGCCCAGATCTTCCGCGGCGGCTGCATCATCCGCGCCGCCTTCCTGCAGAAGATCACCGAGGCCTACGCCCGGAACCCGAACCTCGCGAACCTGCTCCTCGACCCGTATTTCAACAAGACGGTCAAGAAGGCGCAGGCCAACTGGCGCAAGGTCGTGTCCCTCGCCGCCGAGTGCGGCGTGCCGGCCCCGACGTTCTTCTCGGCCCTCGCCTATTACGACAGCTACCGCTCGGCCCGCCTCCCGGCCAACCTGCTCCAGGCGCAGCGCGACTATTTCGGCGCGCACACCTACGAGCGCGTCGACCAGCCCCGCGGCAAGTTCTTCCACGTGGACTGGCCGGAGCCCACCCGGCCCCAGCTCAACGCCTGAGGCGTGGGGCGGGAAATCCGCGGAATAATTGAATAACCGGACCGCCGGGGCCGTCTCACCAGCATGAACCCCGGCCGTCCCCTTTTCCTGCTCGCTCTCCTCGCGGTCGCGATCACCGGCCAGGCCCAACCGCGCGACCGTGATCGGGATCGCGGTCGGGACCACGACCGTGAGCGCGGCCCGCGGGTCATTGTTTATGAGGACGCGGAATATCGCGGCGACCGCCTGGTGCTTTATCCGGGCGATTCGCTCGAAAACCTCTCGGGCCTGACCTTTGAAAACGGCGGCCGGCTCAACGACCGCATCTCTTCCATTCGCGTCGAGGGCGGTGCCGAGGTTTACGTCCACGCTGACGCCCGCTTCCGTGGCGCCGTGATGCGGCTGACTGAAAACACCCGCGACCTCACCGGCCGCCTGCTGCCGGGTGGCATATCGACCAGCTGGAACGACCGGATTTCCTCGTTGCGCGTCGAGGTGCGGCGGCGCGGCGAGCCGAATGCGGACCCGGACGTGATCATCAAGCGCGCCTTCCTCGACCTGCTGGGCCGCGAACCGGACCAGGCGGGCTTCCGTGATTATCGCTCGCTGATCATCGACCAGGGGTGGACCGAGACGATGGTGCGCGACAACATCCGGCGCGGGGACGAGTTCCGCCGCGAGGGCGCCGACCGCATCGTCCGCCGGGCCTACCTCGATGTGCTGGGCCGCGAGGCCGATCCCGAGGGGCTGGGGTTATACCGCCGAAAGGTGCTGGATAAAAACTGGACGGAGGGCGATGTGCGCGATGCCCTGCGCAAGAGCGACGAATACCGGAAGACCGGCGGCCGGCCGTAACCGGCCGCTCTTACTGGCCGAACGGCCGGAGATTGCCACCTCCGCGCCCCAACCCAGGCTGGGACCGTGATTTCCTACCCCCGTCTGTTCCCCCTGCTCTTCCTCGCCGGCGCCCTGGCGGCCCGCGCCGCCGCGCCGATGAACGTCCTGTTCATCTCCATCGACGACCTCCGCACCGAGGTCGGCGCCTTCGGCAGCGCGCGGGCGCTCACGCCGAATATCGACAAGTTCGCCGCGCGCGCCGTGAAATTCGACCGCGCCTACTGCCAGTATCCGCTCTGCAACCCCTCCCGCGCCTCGATCCTCACCGGGCGCTACCCGCGGACGCTCGAACTCTACGGCAACCGCGACTGGTTCAACGGCTGGTATCCGGACCTCGTCAGCCTGCCGAAGTATTTCAAGCAACAGGGCTACACCACCGTCCGCTACGGGAAGATCTTCCATGGCGACACCATTGATGACGCTGCGGCCTGGACGATCGGCGGCGTGCCGCACAACTTCACCGGGCCCAAGCCCGCGAACCTGGTGGCGACCACCGCCATCACCGAGCAGGAAGAGGCGCGGCGCATCGAGCGCGCCATCGCCGGCGACGTGCGCCAGGCGGCGGGCTCGGATCGCTGGAAGGCCGTGACCGATCCGGCGGAACTGGCCGGGCTGGGCGACACCGTCAATGCGGACAAGACGATCGCCTACCTGAAACAATGGAAACAGGGCGATGCCCCTTTCTTCATCGGCTTCGGTCCGGTCAAGCCGCACAGCCCGCTGATCGCGCCCAAGGAGTTTTTCGACAAATACAACCTGGCCCAGATCGACCTGCCGGTGGACTTCGCCCCGCGGCCGACCGTGCCGGCGGGATTTCCCAAGGCCTCGATCCGCCCGATCAACGCCGACCTGTTCATCAAGCGAGACGCCACCCCGGAACAGGCGAAGGAAATGATCCGCGCCTACCTGGCCTGTGTTTCCTACATGGATTGGAATGTCGGCCGCGTGCTCGCCGCGCTCGAGGAGGCCGGGCTGCAGGACAACACCATCGTCGTCTTCTGGAGCGACCACGGCTACCAGCTGGGCGAGAAGGGCAAATGGTCCAAGGCCGGCTCGCTCTGGGAACAGGGCACCCGCGTGCCGCTGGCCATTTATGATCCGCGCACGAAGGGCAACGGCCAGGCCTCGCCGCGCGTCGTCGAGCTGCTCGACCTCTACCCGACCCTCGTGCATCTCGCCGGCCTGCCCGTGCCCGCCGGCCTCGAGGGTCGCAACCTCGCCCCGCTGCTGGACCGGCCTGCGGCCGAGTGGAACCACCCCGCCTACACCGTCTGGAGCGAGCGCAACCGCGGCCTCACCGGCGTGGTCGTCCGCACCGAGCGCTGGCGCTACGCCGAATTCTTCGGGCCGGGTGCCGGCGCGTTCCTGACCGATCCCGTCAACGACCCGCACGAGCTCACCAACCTGGTAAATGACCCGCGACACGCCGCCGTGGTCGCCGAGCTGTCGGCCCTCGCCCGCGCGCACGTCGCCGGCAAGACCGAGCCGACCCCGGCACCATGAGGCCGGGGCGGGCGAATGATTATTCAAGCAGGTAAGCCGGCATAATAACCGCGACCGGCCACGCTAATCTTCGCGGGAAATGCGGCGCGGCGGTTGCACGCGACCGCCGTGAACACATGGTGCCCGCATGATTGAAGCCAGTGTCATCCTGTTTGTGCTCGTGGCCGCCGGTTCGCTTTTCATCGGGTCGCGCCTGATGGCGCAGCACGCCCGGAAGGACGCCGCGGCCGAACGCGCGCGCCTGCACGAGAGCCTGGTCTGGCACGAGGAGCGCCTGCGGTTGGCGAAGGCGAAGCACTGGGATTACGACATGATCAACCGGATCACGGAGGAGCTGGACGACACCCGGTTCCGGCTGGCGCAGCTCAACGCGCAAGCAGGAAGCTGAGCGGGATGTCCACCCGCTCGCGCCACGACCGCTCGGAGTGTTGGGCGCCGTGGAACTTGCCGGTGAGCCAGTCGCGGCCCTCGCGATACCCGGCGGCCCTCATCACGGCATCGACGCGGCGCTGATAGGGTTCATAGCTGGCGTCAAGCGTCTCGGTGCCGAAGTCGAAATAGATGCGGTGCACGCCGGGCCTGGGCAGGTGGCGCGCAAACCAGTCGATAATAACGCCGTCACCCAGCGGCCAGTGGATTGAAACACAACCGGCGCCGCCGAAGACCTCCGGGTATTCGCAGATCGCGTAGGCCGAGATCAGCCCGCCCATGCTCGAGCCCATCGTGGACGTGTGCTCGCGCTCCGGGCGCGTGCGGTAGGTGCGGTCGATGAAGGGCTTCAGCTCGGTGACCAGGTATTTCAGGTAGTCGTCACCGCGGGGCGGGACGGGCGAGAGGTTGAACTGTTTGACCAGCGCGGCGTAGGCCGCGTCCGGCACTGCCTTCTGCGGCAGGTATTCGGCGAAACGGGCCGGGGTGTTCCAGATGCCGACGATGATGGCGCCGGATGTCCGGCCGGCGGCCATGAGCCGGGCCAGGGCGGTGTCCGCCGACCACGGGACGTTGCCGTAGCTCGTCGCCGGATCAAAGAGGTTCTGGCCGTCGTGCATGTAGATGACCGGGTAGCGCCCGGCCTGGTTGGCGTCGTAGCCCGGCGGCAGCCAGACATCCACGCGACGGGGCGGGACAAACTTCGAGGGCAGGGCCGCGTGCGTCTCGACCCGCGCGCCGGGCAAGGCGGCCACCGGATCGGCCGTCACGATCGTCGCCGGCGCAAAGACGGTGCCGGCGCGGTTGCGGACCAGGGCGACGTAACGGCCGGGCGCGGTGACGCTGAGTTCGGCATCGGTGCCGCCGGGGATCTCGGCCTCGTCGCGGATCCACTGGTATTCGAGCGGGCCGGTGCCCTCGGCGGCGACGCGGAGCGTCAGCAGGGTGCCGGCGGCCAGCGCGGCCGTGGCCGGCGGCGCGGACTTGATGACCGGCACGGTGGCCCCGGCGATGCCGAAGGGAAACTTCGCGGGCGCGACCTTGAGGCCGGCCACGCCGGCCGTCGCCGTGCGTCCGCGCAGGTCGGTGACCGTGGCGGTGAAGGTTAGTTTCTCGCCCGGGGCCAGATCCGGCGGCGGGCGCCAGAACACGCGGTAGGGCGCGGCGTCATCCGTGCCGAGCAGTTCGTATTGGCCGGGCCGCGAGGCCCGCTGCAGCACGAAGGTGACCTCCGCAAAGCCGTCGTTGCCCCCGACCTCGGCGCGGATCTCCTGGCGCGACGGAAACAGGTGGCCGTCATATTCGCGCTGGCTGAAGGCCAGCGTGGCGTTGTCCGTGGGGTTCACCAGCGCCACGCGGAGCGGGCCGGATTGCGCCGCGAGCGGGGCGGCGGCCCGCCAGACAGCGAACTGCAACGGATCCAGCTCGACGGCCAGCCGGCCGGCGGAATCGGCGGCGACGCCGGCGTCCGCGCCGGTGCCGGTGCGCGAATCAAAGAGCAGCTGGAAGACGGCGCCCGCGGGCTGGCTGGTCGGGAGCGCGGTGGCGAGTTTTTCGCGGCGGGAATTGTTGAGGGCGACGAGGTATTCGATCTTTTCGCCCCGCTCGATGCGCGAGAAGGCGAAGAGCCCCGGCTGACCGCTGTCGCGGAGCAGCATGGCGCCGGTGCGCAGGGCCGGGTGCGCGGCGCGCAGGGCGGCGAGTTTGGCGAAGAATTGGTAGAACGGGTGTGCCGGGTCGAACTTGTCGTCCGCGCCGGTGCGGGTGGTGGCCAGCAGCGGGGCGTCCCGGAAATCCGGGGCCTGCGAGGGGAACATGTCCTCACGGGCCTGCATGTCGTTGCCGCCGCGGCCGACCATACCCTGCTCGTCGCCGTAATAGACCACGGGCTGGCCGCGCGAGAGGTAGAGGAGGCCGTGGCCGAGCTTCATGAGGTCGGCCAGCAGGGCTGGCGAGGCGCCGGGGTTGTCCTGCTGGAGGAAATAACCGAAGCGGCCGGCATCATGGTTGCCGATGAAGGTCGTGGTCGAGTGGATGTTGCTGTCGTGGTCGGTGTAGAGGTCGTCGCGCTGGAAGAGGTCGGTGAGCGCGGCCGCCGGGCCGGCCTTGGCCACGAAGCGGCGGGCGGCGGTGAAGAAGCCGAAGTCGAGCGTCGTATCCAGCGGCAGGTGCGTGGAAAACTCGCTGAGCACGTCGACGTTGTCGTCGACCGCCACCTCGCCGAACTGGATGAAGGCGGGCCGGCCGGCGGCGCGGGCCGCCGCGCGGATGGCGGGACCGAAGGCCTGCCAGAACTCCGCGTTGACGTGCCGCGCGGTGTCGATGCGGAAACCGTCGATGCCGTAATCCTTCACCCAGGAGCTGAAGATCTCGATCATGCCCTGCACGACGCGCGGGTGCTCGGTGAAGACGTCGTCGAGGCCGACAAAGTCACCGTGCACCGAGCTCTCGTCGCGAAACGCGGAGTTGCCGCGGTTGTGGTAGAACACGGGGTCGTTGAGCCAGGCCGGGTTCTTCACACTCTTTTCCGCCGCCGGCACGATCGGACGGTAAGGAAAGCTGCGCCCGGCGTCCAGCGGGGGCCGCGTCGTGTCCCCGAGGCCGTTGTAGGCGAAACCGCGCTCGGTCAGCGGCGCGCCAGTGGCGGCATCGCGCAGCGGATGGGTCTTGCTGTCGAGATAGTAGACCCGGTTGTCGGGAAAATGGATCACGTCGGCCGTGTGGTTGACGATGATGTCCATGTAGACCTTCAGGCCGCGGGCGTGGGCCTGCCCGACGAAGGCGCGGAATTCGTCGTTGGTGCCGAGGTGGGGGTCGATCTTCAGGAAATCGGTCACCCAGTAACCGTGGTAGGCGGCGGAGCCGGATTGCACGGGCTTGTTCTGGAAGGGCGGCGTCACCCAGACGGCGGTGGTGCCGAGGGCCTTCAGGTAGTCGAGCCTGGCGGTCAGGCCGGCAAAGTCACCGCCATGGAAGTAGCCGATGCGCGTCGGGTCGAAGCCGTGCTCCTCGGTGCCGCCCGGAAAACCCCCGGTGTCGTTGGCCGGGTTGCCGTTGGCAAAGCGGTCGGTCAGGACGAAATAAAAGGTCTGGCCGGCGCCCGGGTGGGTGAAGCGCGGCACGGGGCCGGGCCCGCTGGCACGGGCGGTGAGGAGGCCGGCCAGGCCGGCCAGCAGACAAAGGACAGGGCGGATCCGGGGGGTCATGGGGTGGTTTGAGGATGCGCCGGGCCCGGGGCCGGTCAAACGGACCGCCGGGGAGAAGTCTTGCATGGCCCGGAGAAAACCTAGGTTCCGACCCGGATAAAACCGGCCGGCGTTTTCACCGGCCGGCGGGGGCCGGGGCCGGCCGCGGCGCGTTTTCGCTCGGGAAACAAGCATTCCACCGACGCGTCGCACGCCGCGGGCGCGCGGCCCGGCGGGACATGCAGACCTAAGACTTTTCATGCCCATCGCGGTTTTATGGGAGGTTTGCGCGTGGCGCCGCGACCGGCCGGTGATGAATCTCGGTCCACACACGGAGCACCCCCCGGTGCACCCCAGCCCCTTGTTCAGCCCCGAACCCGAGAGACACACCATGCAAGCATTGAACCCCAACAATCGATTCACGCGTAGCGCGGCCCTGGCCGCCGCTATGGCGTTTTCGGCCGCCCTGGCCCACGCCCAGCAGGCCGCCACCACCGAGAAGGAACCCGAGAAGGACAAGGTCGTCATCCTCGACACCTTCACCGTCCGCGCCGGCTTCAGCGGCAGCCTCGCGGCCGCCGCCGAGAAGAAGCAGAACGCCGTCAGCATCACCGAGGTCATCGCCTCGGAGGATCTCGGCAAGCTGCCCGACATCAGCATCGCCGACGCCCTCACCCGCCTGCCCGGCCTCGCGGCCCAGCGCACCAACGGTCGCGCCCAGCAGATCAGCGTGCGCGGCCTGAACGGCGACTTCAGCACCGCGACCCTCAACGGCCGTGAGCAGGTCTCGACCAACCTCAACCGCGCCGTCGAGTTCGACCAATACCCGGCCGACCTCCTCGAGACGGTCACGGTCTACAAGACCGCCTCCGCCAACCTGCCCAGCCAGGGCATCGCCGGCACGATCGACATGCAGACCGTCAGCCCGCTGAGCAAGAGCCGCCGGCAGATCGCGGTCAACGGCTACTACCAGTGGAACGACCTCGGCCAGCTCACCCCCGGCGTCAGCGAGAACGGCCACCGCGTCGGCCTCGCCTACATCGACCAGTTTGCCGACGGCAAGGTCGGCGTCGCGCTCGGCGTTTCCGTCGCCAGCACCCCGTGGGCCGGCGAGCAGTTCCAGGCGTGGGGCTACCCCACCGAGAACGGCGGGGCCTATGTCCTCGGCGGCACCAAGTCCTACGTCCGCAACAGCAATCTCGACCGCGAGGCCTACATGCTCGTGCTTGAGTTCAAGCCGAACGACACCTTCCACGCGAAGTTCGACCTCTACAGCGCCGACTTCGAGGAGAAGCAGCTCCTCCGCGGCATGGAGATCCCCCTTTGGTGGTCCGGCGCCGCGATCCAGTCCGGTTACACCACCTCCGGCGGCCTCGTGACGAACTCCACCTTCACCAACGTCATGCCGGTCGTCCGCAACGACGTCTTCGTCCGCACCGACAGCCCGCTGGCCCTCGGTCTGAACCTCGTCATCGGCGAGAAGTCCGCCTGGCCGGTCAACGTCGACTTCGGTTTCTCCACCATCAAGCGCACCGACCAGAACCTCGAGTCCTGGTCCGGCGTCAGCTTCCGCGGCACGCCGTTCACCACGGCCGACACGATGCAGGTGAAGCTCACGCCCGGCGCCGTCCCGACCATCACCTCCGCCAAGAGCTACGTCGACGGTTCCGTCCTGCGCCTCAGCGATCCCCAGGGCTGGGGCCCCGGCTCCCTGCCCGGCGGTGGCATGCACGGCTACCTGAAGTATTTCCGCGCCAAGGACGAGATGGGCCAGTTCAAGGCCTTCACCAAGCACGACCTGAACAAGTGGTTCTCCAGCGTCGAGGTCGGCACCAGCTACACCGACCGCT
>JAYRDK010000082.1:0-14299 GCA_041909435.1 Lacunisphaera sp. | reverse complement strand
AGGCGCGCTTCAGGTGCTTCACCGGCTCGCGCAGGATGCCGCGCGGCAGCAGGTGGCCGTTGCCGAAGGGGTTGGTCTTGTCCACCAGCAGCAGGTTGAGCCGGCCCTTGAGCGGCAGGTATTGGAAACCGTCGTCGAGCACCAGCGTGTCGCAGCCGAAGCGCTTGATCGCGAAGGCGCCGGCCTTCACGCGGTTTTTGTCCACGAGGACGACGACGCCCGGCAGGTTGCGCGCGAGCATGAACGGCTCGTCGCCGGCCACCTCGGAGTCGAGCAGCACCTTCGAGCCGTCGCTCACGATGCGCGGCGGCGGTTCGGCGGTGTGGTTGAGCCAGAACCACCATTTCTGCCACAGCGGCGGGGCCTTGCTCTTGTAGCCGCGGGAGAGGATGGCGACCTTCCGGCCGCGGTCGCGCAGGGCCTTGGCGAACATCTCGACGACGGGCGTCTTGCCCGTGCCGCCGACCGTCAGGTTGCCAACCACCACGACGAGGCAGCCGAGCGGCTGGTCGCGCAGGATGCGGTGGCGGTAGAGCCAGAGCCGCAGCTGCACAATGCCGCTGAAGAGATACGAGCACACCTGCAGGAACGCCCCGAACAGCGCCGCCAGCGTCCCCTCGCGCCGCCCCATGATGACATCGATCGCGAACTGCTCGAATTCATCGGCTTTATGACGGAACCAGCGGTTGGGCATGAGCAAATTGGCTTTGACGCTACGGGGGTGGCGGTTGTGAGTCAGTGCTAGCCATTGGTTTTGCCACATGCAACACCGGCTTCATCCTCCGCCATGAGCTACAAACTTTTCATCCCCGGCCCGATCGCCGTTTCCGAGAAAACCCTGCGCGCCATGGCGCAGCCCATGATCGGCCATCGCAGCACGGATTTCGTGGCGCTCTACCAGTCGATCACACCGCAGCTCCAGGCGGTCTTCGGCACCAAGGACGCGGTCTACCTCAGCACGAGCAGCGCCTGGGGCGTGATGGAGGGCTCCCTCCGGAACGTCGTGAAGAAAAAGGTGCTCTGCTGCATGAACGGCGCCTTCTCCGACAAGTGGCTCGACGTCGCCCAGCGCTGCGGCCTCGCCGCCGGCGCCCTCAAGGCCGAGTGGGGCCAGCCCGTCGACCCCGCCGCCCTGCGCGCCGCGCTGGCCACCGGCGAATACGACGCCGTCACCCTCATCCACAACGAGACCTCCTGCGGCTGCATGAGCGACCTGCCGGCGCTTATGGCCGTGCTGCGCGACTTCCCGGACGTCACCAGCATCGTCGACACCATCAGCTCCTGCAGCGCCCTGCCGATCAAAAAGGACGAACTCGGCATCGACGTCATGATCACCGGTTCGCAAAAGGCCTTCGCCCTGCCCCCGGGCCTGTCGATCTTCTCGGTGTCCAAGCGCGCGCTAGACAAGGCCGCCACGGTCACCGGCCGCGGCTACTATTTCGACTTCCTCGAGTTCCAGAAGAACCACGAGGGCGGCATGACGCCCAGCACGCCGGTCATCCCGCTGATCTACGCGCTCAAGTCCAAGCTCGAGGACTTCGCCGCCGAGGGCCTGGAGAACCGCTATGCCCGCCACGCCCGCCTGAACAAGACGGTGCGCGACTGGGCCTACGCGAAGGGCTTCAAGCTGTTTCCGGCGGAGCGCTACGGCTCCGTCTCGCTCAACTGCTTCGCCAACACCCTCAACGTCGACCTCGCCGCGCTGAACAAGATCCTGAAATCCAAGCACGGCCTCGTGATCGACGGCGGCTACGGCAAGCTCAAGGGGAAGACCTTCCGCATCTCGAACATGGGCGACGAGACCGACGAGACCATCGCGACCCTCCTCAAGGCGCTCGATGCGGCGCTCGCGGAATTAGGCGTGAAGTGATGTCTTGAAGGTGGAGCCCGGCCTCCGGACGGGCTGCTTTGGCGCACGTCCTGAAAACCTGTCCAGAGGCCAGGTTCCACCTCAGAAGTCGTCGCGTTTTCAACGCGACGAACGACCACCTGAAAAAAGTATTGCTTGAAATTCTCCGGAGGGCGGCTAACGGCTCGTCCCCCGCATGAAGTGTCTCATCATTGCCGAGAAGCCCTCCGTCGCCGCCGATCTGGCGCGCGCGCTCGGCAAGATTCCCAAAAAAACCGACCATTACGAGAATGACGAATACGTCATCTCGTCGGCCGTCGGCCACCTGGTGGGACTCCAGATGCCGGAGGACATCGACAAGAAGAAATACGGTTTCTGGCGCCTCGAGACCCTGCCGATCATCCCCGACGAGTTCGAGCTCCAGCCCCTGCCCGAGGGCAAGGACCGCTTCGGCCAGCTCAAGAAGCTCCTCGCCCGCAAGGACGTGACCAGCGTCATCAACGCCTGCGACGCCGGCCGCGAGGGCGAGCTGATCTTCACTTATATATACCAGCTCACGAAGTGCAAAAAGCCCTTCAAGCGCCTGTGGATGTCCTCGATGACCAACGAGGGCATCACCGAGGCCTTCAAGCACCTCCGCAGCGCCGAGCAGATGCAGGGCCTGGCCGACGCCGCCCGCTGCCGCAGCGAGAGCGACTGGCTCATCGGCATCAACGGCACCCGCGCCCTGACCAAGCGCATGTTCGGCTCCCGCGCCGGCAACGTCGCCTCCGTCGGCCGCGTCCAGACCCCCACCCTCGCCATCGTCTACAACCGCGAGCTGGAGATCCGCAATTTCAAGCCCCGCGGTTACTGGCGCCTGACGGCCAGGTTCGGCGTCGCCAAGGGCGACTACGAGGGCAACTACCAGCGGCCGGATTACAAGAAGAGCGACGACGAGCACGACCGCATCGACCGCATCTGGGACAAGGCGAAGGCCGAGGCCATCCTCGCCGCCTGCGCGGGCCAGCCGGTCGCCGCCGTCACCGAGGAAAAGAAGGCCAGCACCTCCGCCCCGCCGCGCCTCTACGACCTGACCACCCTCCAGCGCGAGGCGAACAGCCGCTTCGGTTTTCCGGCCAAGCGCACGCTCCAGATCGCCCAGGCCCTCTACGAGCGCCACAAGATGATCACCTACCCCCGCACGGACTCACGCGCCCTGCCGGAGGATTACATCCCGCTCGTCCGTCAGACGCTCGGCAACCTGCACGGCGACCTCAAGCCGCACGCCGAGCGCGTGCTCGAGTCCGGCTGGGTGCAGCCGAACAAGCGCATCTTCAACAACGCGCAGGTCTCCGACCACTTCGCCATCATCCCGACCCAGCACGAGGCCAAGCACCTCGACGAGGCCGAGGCCAAGCTGTTCGACATGATCGCCCGGCGCTTTGTCGCCACCTTCCACCCGGTCGCCGAGTTCGACATCACCACGCGCCTCAGCACGGTCGCCGGCCACGCCTTCAAGACCGAGGGCAAGGTCCTGACCGCCCCCGGCTGGCTCGCAGTCTACGGCAAGAACACGGTCGACGACGACTCGCCGGACTCGAAGGCCCTGCCCGCCCTCTCCCCCGAGGACAAGGCCAAGGCGAAAACCCTCGAGGCCCGACTCCACGAGGAAAGCACGCGGCCGCCGCCGCGTTACTCCGAGTCCACGCTCCTCTCCGCCATGGAAGGCGCCGGCAAGCTCGTCGACGACGAGGAACTCGCCGAGGCCATGAAGGAACGCGGCCTGGGCACGCCCGCCACGCGCGCCGACACGATCGAGGGTCTGATCAACCAGAAATACATCGACCGCGCCCAACGCGAGCTCGTGCCGACCACCAAGGCCGAGCAGCTGTTCCAGTTCCTTGACGCCGTCAAGATCGACAACCTCACCAGCCCGACCATGACCGGCGAGTGGGAGTTCCATCTCCGCGAGATGGAGCACGGCAAGTTCTCGCGCGAGAAGTTCATGGCCGAGATCGTCAAGGAGACGAAGGGCATCGTGGAGCGTGTGAAGGGCTTCGAGGAGGACGATTCCGTCGCCCGCACCACGGACATCCTCTCCCCGACCGACGGCAAGCCGATGAAGGAGACCCTCCGCGGCTACAAGTCCCAGGACGGCGAACTGATGGTCTACAAGATCGTCGGCGGCCGCCGCATGGAGGAGGCCGAGGTCAAGCAGCTGGTCGAGACCAAGCAGGTCGGCCCGCTCGACGGTTTCATCTCCAACAAGACCCGCAACCGCTTCTCCGCCGTGCTCAAGCTCGAGGTGGTCGAGGAGACCAAGAAGGACAAGGCGACCAAGGAGAATGTCACCACCAAGAAGTGGAAGACCGCCTTCGATTTCGGCGACAAGGTGGACATCGCCACGCTCACGCCCTTCTGGACCGACCCGAAGACCGGCGCCGAGATCTGCGAGAGCGGCAGCAGCTACATCGTCCGTGAGAAGAAGCCCGACGGCACCTGGGAGCAGACCTTCCGTGTCGGCCGCATCATGTGCCAGAAGCCGATCCCCGCCGAGCAGGCCATCAAGCTCATCGGCGAGGGCAAGACGGACCTGATCGAGAATTTCATCTCCAAAAAGGGCCGGCCGTTCAGCGCGTTCCTCAAGCGCGACGGCGGCAAGTTCTCGTGGGAGTTCCCGCCGCGCGCGCCGAAGCTGGACAAGGACGGCAACCCGATCGTCCGCAAGGCGAAGGCCAAGGCCGACCTCTCCAAGGCCATCGTGATCGGCGAAAGCAAGACCCACCCCGGCGGCCAGCTCGTGGAGCTCGGCGATGCCTACTACGTCCGCAAGCCGGACCAGGACAACCGCCAGGTCTTCAAGCTCTCCAAGAAACTCTGCGAGATCGATATTCCGGTCGAACAGGTGAAGAAGCTCATCGAGGACGGCCGCAGCGACCTGATCGAGGGTTTCGTCTCCAAGCGCGGCAACAAGTTCAGCGCCTACCTCGTCATGTCGCAAAAGCAGGACAAGGCGGAGTTTGAGTTCCCGCCACGGTGATTGCTGGAGGGTCGGTCTCCTGACCGACCGCGGCCGGCCGGGATCAGCCGTCGCCGGGCCTATGGCTGACAAGGGCCGGCCCGCCACGGTGAGTTTTGTGGGCCAGCGAGCTTGCTCGCGCCAAATCTGCGCCTGCGAGCAGGCCGCCCACCGCCACTGTCCTCCTGGCAGGCCAATTCATGCACGGTTTTTGACACGAATAGACCGGGGAATTGGCTTGTGGCACCCGTGGGCCGGGAATTGAATATTCACTGCCATGATCGTCACCACCGCGCAGCTCTTCAAACACGCCTACGGGAAATACGCCGTCGGCGCCTACAACATCAACAACGCCGAGCAGGCCATGGGCCTGTTCAAGGGAGCCATCTCGTCCAAGGCCCCCTTCATCATCCAGATCTCCAAGGGCGCGCGCAAATACACCGACAAGCGCATGCTCGAGGCCATCATCCGCGCCGCCTCGGACATCTTCCCCGAGGCCATCTTCGCGGTGCACCTCGACCACGGCGACGAGGAGACCTGCTACGACTGCATCAATTCCGGCTTCTTCAGCTCCGTGATGATCGACGCCTCGCACGACCCGTTTGAGAAGAACGTCGCCATCACCAAGCGCGTCGTCGACGCGGCCCACAAGAAGGGCATCTCCGTCGAGGCCGAGCTCGGCATGCTCGGCGGCGTCGAGGAGGACATCAAGGTCGAGGAAGGCCACGCCATGCTGACCAACCCCGACGAGGCCAAGGATTTCGTCGCCAAGACCGGTTGCGATTCCCTCGCCTGCGCCATCGGCACCTCGCACGGCGCCTTCAAGTTCAAGGGCAAGCAGTCCCTCCACTTCGACGTCCTTGAGAAGATCAAGGCCCGCCTGCCCGGCTTCCCGCTGGTCATGCACGGCTCGTCCTCCGTCCCGCAGGACGAGGTCGCCCGCATCAACGCCGCCGGCGGCCAGATCGCCGGCTCGATGGGCGTCGACGTCAACGAATACCTCCCCGCCGCCAAGCTCGGCGTCACCAAGATCAACATCGACACCGACGGCCGCCTGGTCTGGACCCGCGTGCACCGCGAGTTCTTCCGCGACAATCCCAAGGAGTTCGACTTCCGCCCGCCGGGCAAGGTGTTCATCGAGGAATACGCGAAGTTCATCGCCAGCCGCAACCAGCTGCTCGGCAGCGCCGGCCAGCTCGACGACCTCCGCAAGAGCCTCGGCAAGTAATGGAGAGTCGGCGCTCGTCGCCGGACCGCTCTTTCCGACGCCGCCCCGCAACGGGCGGCGTTTTTGTTTTCCGTCCCCTGTAGGAGACGTGCTTGCCCGCCACGTTGCGCGCGAGCGCGCAACCTACACAAATGCGACATGATATCCCGCGGGGCTGATGGCCCCGCCTCCATTTCGCTCTCCTCTTTTTGCCTCTTTTGCGCCTTTTTTCGGCCAACCCGTCATGCACCTGCTCTTCCTCCACGGCCCCGCCGCCGCCGGCAAATACACGGTGGCAAAGGAGCTCGCTGCCCTCACCGGCTTCGAGCTCTACCACAACCACCTTGTCGTGGACGAGGTGCTGAAGACGCACGCCTTCGGCACGCCGGGTTTCGTCGCCGAGCGCGACCGGCTCTGGCGCGACTTCTTCGCCCAGTTTCCGGGTCCGGACCGGGCGAACATCATCTTTACCTTCAACCCAGAGAACACCGTCCCGCAGGCCTTCATCGACTGGCTATTCACCGAACCCGCCCGCCGTGGCGTGAAGTTTGCCTCCGTTGAAATCACCGCGGACGAGACGGTGATCGAGAGTCGCATCGCCTCGAAACAACGGCAGCAGTTCAAAAAACTGACCGATGTCGTGCTCTACCGGCAGCTCCGGGACAGCGGCGTCTTCGCCACGCCAATCATCCCGCGCACCGACCTGCGGATTGATTCCGGCAAGCTCGCGCCGGCCGAGGCGGCCGGGCGCATTGCCGCGCATTTCCGGCTGGCCTGATCTGCGATTCCGCCCTTTCGCGCCTGCGCGTTTTCTGCCTGACTCCCCGCATGCTGTCAGACTTTGACTCGCGACTCCATGCCTTCGCCGAGGTCATCGTCCGGGTCGGCCTGAACCTGCAGCCCGGCCAGCGCCTGCTCATCGCCGAGCCCTACGAGCTGCAGGGCGTGGCCCGCAGCGCCGAGGTGGTCGTCGAGGCCGTCATCAAGGCGGCGGCTTGCGACGCCGAGGTCATCTGGGGCGACGGCCCGCGGCTCCGCGAATTCGCCGAAAAAACCGACTGGCGCGGCTTCGGCCAGCTGGCCGCCGGCAACGCGAAGCGCCTCGCTGACGGCGTCCGCCGCGGCGACGCCCTGCTCTTCCTGCAAAGCAGCCAGCCTCGCCTCCTTGACGGTCTCCCCGCGGACCGTATCGCCGAGCTGCGCCGCATCGGCTGGGAGCACTTCGGGCCCGTCGCCCAGCAGCTCGTGCAAGGCGTCACCAACTGGACCGCCGCCCCCGCCCCGATTCCCGCCTGGGCCCACGCCGCCTATCCTGACCTGCCCTCGGACCAGCGTCTCGCCGCGCTCTGGGAGGACGTGTTCACCGCCACGCGCGTCAACGAACCCTCCCCGGTCGCCGCGTGGAAACTGCACCTGCGCCTGCTGCAGCGGGAATGTGCCGGCCTGAACCAGCGGCGCCTCCGCACCCTGCGCTACAAGGGCGAAGGCACCGACCTGTCCGTGGCCCTGCCGCCGGGCCATGTCTGGTGCACCGCGCAGCTCACCACCAAGTCGGGCCTGCCGTTTGTCGCCAACCTGCCCACCGAGGAAATCTTCACGGCCCCGCACCGCAACTCGGCCACCGGCCAGGTGCGGATTTCCCGGCCCGTCAGCCACGGCGGCGCGGTCATCGACGGCATCGAGCTCGAGTTCAAGCGGGGCGCCGTGGTCGCCGCCTCGGCGCGGACCGGCGCCGATTTGCTCGCCCGCCTGCTCGACACCGACGAGGGCGCCGGCCGGCTTGGCGAGGTGGCCATCGTCCCGGAGCAGACCTCGCTCGGCCGGGCGGACCGCCTGTTCTACCACCCGCTGCTCGACGAGAACGCCTCCAGCCATATCGCCCTCGGCGAGGCCTACGGTTTTTGCCAGCGGCCGCCGGACCCCGCCGCGCTGAACCGCAGCCTCGTGCACGTCGACCTGCCGTTTGATGCGAGCATCATCCTGCCCGGCGCGGAACCGACCTGAGCCTTTCGCTGTCCCTCCGCCCCCGTGCCCAACACCCAGCCGCCCCACCCCGAGCCCGATCCCGACTTGCTGCGGCGTGCGCAGGGCGGCGACGAGGCGGCCTTCGGCGTCATCATGCGCAGCCACTACGAGCGGACCTTCCGGCTGGTCTACGCAATCGTCCGGCATGAGGCCGACGCCCGGGACGTCTGCCAGGAAGTCTGGCTCACTGTCTGGCGCGAGCTGCCGAAATTTCGCGGCGACGCCCGGTTCGCCACCTGGCTGCATCCCATCGCCACCCGGCGCGCCCTCGATCACCTGCGCAAGCGCCGCCGCTGGTTTGACCGCTTCCTGCCCTTTGACACCGGCGACACCACGGTGGAGTCCGCCCCGGAGCCGGCCACGACCGAGGATGCCGGCCGGCAGGCCGAGGGCAGCGAGCGCAAGGCCGCCCTGCAGGCCGCCATCGCCGCCCTGCCGCCGAAGCTGCGCGCCGTGCTTGCCTTGCGCGAGGTCGAGGGGCTTTCTTACGAGGAGATCGCCCAAGCCACCGCCATCCCGACCGGCACGGTCATGTCCCGCCTTTATCACGCGCGCCGCCTGCTGGCGCAAAAACTAGGAGCCAAACCATGACCGCAGATTTATGGCCACGAAAAGGCACCAAAAGAATCCGTCCGGCATCAAGAATCACCCGCGCGCCTATAGGCGCCATGACAGTTTCACAGGCCGGCGGATTTTTGCGCCTTTTTGTGGCCAATCAAATGCCTTGGATATCCAGCCTCGTGCGAGTCACGTTTAATGCTAAATTCAATCAGGAGCCCAAACCATGAAGACCATCCGCCTTTTCCTTCTGCTCACCTCGCTCGCGGGCCTGGGTGCGGCCGCCCGCGCCGACAGCGCCAACATCCGGGGCATCCTCATCTCCGCCTCCAACGAAAGCGGCGAGACCGACCGCCGCCTCGCGCAGTATGAGCCCACCCTGCGCCGCATCCTCCGCTTCGAGAGCTACCGCTTTCTCGGTGACGACAGCACCAGCCTCGAGGTGCCCGCCCAGGGCAGCCTGGCGATCGGGGATGGCCACGAACTCGAGGTCTCTACCGAAAAATCCGACGGCAAGTCCATCCACGTGAAAGTCCGCTGGTCGAGCGGCGGGCGCACCCTGATGAACACCGGCCTCGTGCTCCGTCCGGGCGTTCCCGCCGTGCTCGGCGGACCCTCGACCGGCAACAAGGGCGAAGTCTATGCGGTGATTTTGGTCGGCCGATGACCATATAGATGACGCGCTTGCGCGCCACATTGCGCGCAAGCACTGAACCTACAGGGAGTTAGGATAGCCTGGAATTAATTGAATAAATACGAAGCGAGCCACGTCCCAAGGAATGAACCGCAACCTTGGAGGACATATGAAAACCAAAATCACCGCTCTCGCTCTCATCGCCGTCACCGCCCTCTCCCTCGCGCCGAAGCCCGCCAAGGCCGGTGACAAGGAGCTGGCCATCGTGGGCGGCCTCATCGGCGGAATCATCATCGGCTCCGCCATCAACGAAAGCCGCCACTCGTCCGATTATCCGCACCGCAGCACCACCGTCATCGTCAACGGCCGCCGCGACCGCGACGATTGCAATGACGACGGCTACTGGAAGGAAGTCAGCGTGAAGGTCTGGGTGCCCGGCTGCTGGGTGGTCGAGCGCAGCCGCCACGGCCACTCCTCCAGGCGCTACATCGGCGGCCACTACACCTTCCGCACCGATCGCGTCTGGGTGTCCTACGACCGCAACGATCGGTATGACCGGCACGACCGTTATGACCGCGACGACCGGCGTCGGGACTACGGCCGTGGCCGTTGAAACCCGAACCAGTCACGCACCACAAATGTTCACTAAAATCACACTAATCCCAATCTCTGTCATTAGTGCCCGATTAGTGTCCATTAGTGGTTAAAAATCCGAACCCATGAACTGCCGCGACATCGAGCCCCTGCTTCTGGCCGAACGGGACGGCGTGCTGACTTCCAAGCAGCACGCCGAGCTCGCGGCGCATGTCGCCGGCTGTCCCGCCTGCCGCCGGGCGCGCGCGATCTACGGCGAGGCGGTCACCTTCCTGAAGACCGACGCCGC
This sequence comes from Lacunisphaera sp., assembly GCA_041909435.1. Classification (GTDB taxonomy): domain Bacteria; phylum Verrucomicrobiota; class Verrucomicrobiia; order Opitutales; family Opitutaceae; genus Lacunisphaera. The sequence goes on along the minus strand of JAYRDK010000082.1, from coordinate 4,142 downwards.
GAATGTCGCGGTGCCCGACGTGGACCAGGAATGGCGCGCGATCCGTGCGCAGCTCCAAGGCGAACACGCCAAACCCGCGAGAAAACGTCCGCTGGCCCCGGTCATCTGGTTCAGCGTTCCCTTCGCGGCCGCCGCGGCCCTGGTCTTTGCCTTCATAACCACCCATAACCCCAAACCCCTGACCCAGGACCCGGCGCCTCTTGGCGCCGAAATCGCCCGCGCCGACTTCGTCGAGGCCGGCGACGCCAACGCGTCCACCATGGTCTACGTCGACAAGGACAGCGGCTGGCTCGTCGTCTGGGCGACGGACGGCGAGGTCCAGGGTCGCGGCTGATTCAGTCCACCGCCACCAGCGGCCAGACCACCACGTCGACGCGGCGGGCAAAATACACCTCGGGGTGTTGTGCCCCCAATGCAACGGGCGACATCGTGTTGGTCTGAAGGACCAGTTGCGCCTTTTGCAGCGACCACCGGGGGTGCTGGACCTCGGCGCGCAAGATCCGGCCACCGCCGTCCACCGTGTAGAGACAGTAACGTTCCGTCGCCCACTCCGCGAAGCTGCCCGGCGCAGCGGGGACCGGTTCGCCGCCCGCGTAGACGGCCTCAAACCGGTGCGCGCCGCGCTGCACGCGGTAGCGCAGTCCCTCCGGTGTCGCGTCCAGCCCGATCCGGGCGCGCCAATAGGGCAGATGGAAAAAGGTCCGCGCAAATGCGGCCACCAGCGGATTGATCACATCCAGGCTCAGGAACCAGACGCCGGGCTTGCCGCGGTGCGTGACGTAGGTCCGCACATTGATCTCGGCGAAATCGCACAGCCAGGCCGGGGCCGGCCAGCCGCGCCTGGTCACACCCTCCATGCGGAAGGGGACAAGGCCGATCCAGGCCTTGCCGCCGTGCAGGTCGGGGTGCAAGCCCGGCGGCAGGAGCGCGGCCACCGCCGCCGGATCCACCTCGAAGTGGATGAACAACAGATCACACCAAGCCTGTTCCCAGGACCACGGCTGGTCCGGCAGAGGCCAGGGCCGGTGATCCGTCTGCGCGAAAGCCGGATGCGACCGGGCGGCGCTCACGGCAGCCAGGGGAATTTCTCCGCCTTCGGCTTACGTTTCTCCTTCTGGGCGGTCATGAATTCCTTCGCCTCCTCGGTCATGTAGTAGAGCATGGTGGCGTTGCCGGCGAGTTCCTGGATGCCGCTCTGGCCGTCGAGCTCGGCGTTGAAGGCCGCCTTGAGGCAGCGGATGGCCAGCGGGCTGCGCTGCAAAATCTCCTGCGCCCAGGCGATGCCCTCGGCCTCGAGGTCTTTCACCGGGACGACCCTGTTGACCAGGCCCATCGCGAGGGCCTCGGGGGCGTTGTATTGGCGGCAGAGGAACCATATCTCGCGCGCCTTCTTCTGGCCGACCATGCGGGCGAGATAACTGGAGCCGAAGCCGCCGTCGAAGCTGCCCATCTTGGGGCCGACCTGGCCGAAGATCGCGTTGTCGGCGGCGATGGTCAGGTCGCACATGACATGCAACACGTGGCCGCCGCCGATGGCGTAGCCGGCGACGAGCGCGATGACGACCTTGGGCATCGAGCGGATGAGCTTCTGCACCTCAAGCACGTTGAGACGCGGCACACCCTGGCCATCGATGTAACCGCCGTGACCGCGGACCGATTGGTCGCCGCCGGCGCAGAAGGCGTATTTGCCGTCCTTGGCCGGGCCGGCGCCGGTCAGGAAAACGACGCCGATGGTCTGGTCCTCGCGGGCATCGAGCAGCGCCTCGTGCATCTCGGCGACCGTCTGCGGGCGGAAGGCGTTGCGCTTGTCCGGCCGGTTGATCGTGATCCGGGCCATGCCGGCGGCCTTGTGGTAAAGAATGTCGTCGTATTTCTTGGCGGTTTTCCAGGCGATAGACATGTCGTCAGGCTGTGCCAAAAGCCTTGGGCCGCAACCGTTTTTGCGGCAAGGCCGGTTTTTACCAAAAGGGGTCAAGCAATATCCCGAGCACGCCTAAAACTGCTGGCTCACCCGCCCCCCCGCCCCAACATTCCCCCACTTCATGCAACCTGCAGGCACAGCCGTAAAAGCCACCGCCGGTGCCGGGCTCACGCTTGGCGCCCTCGGGGTGGTCTTTGGCGACATCGGCACCAGCCCGCTCTACGCCCTGCGCGAGTGCCTGAACTACCTGCCGCCCGTCGAGCGCGCCACGGGCGTCCTCGGCGCGCTTTCCCTGGTCTTCTGGGCCATGCTGCTCGTGGTCGTCGGCAAATACCTGTGGTTTGTCACGCGCGCCGACAACCGAGGCGAAGGCGGCATCTTCGCCCTGCTGGCCCTGAGCCACGGCGACCGGGCCAAGTCCATGCAAGGCATCGGCGCGCTGACCCTGCTCATCCTGCTCGGGGCCGCGCTGCTCTATGGCGACGGCATCATCACGCCGGCCATCTCCGTGCTGGGCGCGGTGGAAGGCCTGAACACGTTCGACCCCAGCTTCGCCAAGAAGGTGCCGTTCATCTCCGCCCTGATTCTGGCCGGCCTCTTTCTCTTCCAATCCCGCGGCACCAAGACCATCGGCGGCATCTTCGGGCCGGCGATGCTGGTCTGGTTCTTTGTCCTGGGGGCCCTCGGCATCTGGCACATCCGGAGCGCCCCGCAGGTGGTCGAGGCCCTCAACCCTCTCCTCGGCCTGCGCCTGCTGACCGATCACCCGAGCCAGGCGGCCGCGCTGCTCGGCTCGGTCGTGCTGGCCATCACGGGCGCCGAGGCGCTTTACGCGGACATGGGCCACTTCGGCCGGCGCCACATCGCCCGCGCCTGGTATTTCTTCGCCTGGCCCGGACTCATCCTGAACTACTTCGGTCAGGGCGCGCGTGTGCTGGCCAACCCGGATGACACGACGCACACCTTCTTCGCCCTGGTCCCGGAGGGCATGCCCCGGCTGGCGCTGACGCTGCTCTCGATCGTCGCCGCCATCATCGCCAGCCAGGCGATGATCACCGGCACGTTCTCGATCACCCGCCAGGCCATCCAGCTCGGGTTCTTCCCGCGCCTCAAGGTCACCTACACCAACCCCGACCAGTCCGGCCAGATCTACCTGCCGCTGGTCAACGGCCTGCTCGCCGCGGGCTCGATCTACGTGGTGCTCGCCTTCGGCTCGAGCGAGAAGCTGGTCGCGGCCTACGGCATCGCCGTGACGGGCACCATGGTGGTGACCTCCTGCGCGTTCTTCACCGTCCTCCGCAAGCACTGGCGCTGGTCGCCCTGGGCCGCCGCGCTGCTCTGCGGGCTGTTCCTGCTGGTCGACATCCCGCTCTTCGCCTCGAACATCCACAAGTTCGCCGACGGCGGCTGGTTCCCGGTCGTGATCGCCGCGGGCGTCATCGCCGTGATGCATACCTGGAAGAAGGGCAAGGACGAGATCTTCCGCCGCATCTACGCCAACGAGATCACCGAGGATGAGCTCTGCAACGTGGCCGCCTCCGACCGCATCGTGCGCGTGCGCGGCACCGCCGTCTTCATGGCCGGCAACCCGACGGGCACGCCGCTCGTCCTGCTCCACCATGTGAAGGCCAACAAGGTGCTCCACGAGACCGTCGTCCTGCTCAGCGTCGTGACCGACGAGGTGCCGTCCGTGCCGGCGGCGGAGCGCCTCGAGGTGCGCGAGATCGGCTCCGGCAACGGCGTGTGGCGCGCCATCGCCCGCTACGGCTACATGGAGTCGCCCGACGTCGAGCACCTCATGGAACAGGTCCGCGCGGCCGGCGTGCCGGTGAAGCTCAACGAGGCCACCTATTACTTCAACCGCGAGATGGTCATCACCGGCGGCGACACCCGGATGTGGCACTGGCAGAAGCGTCTCTATTCGCTCCTCAGCCGCAACGCCCGGCCGGTGCGGGATTATTACCGCCTGCCGCCGATGCAGATCATCGAGGTCGGCCTGCCGATCCAGCTGTAGGCGGTCTTGGAAGGTATCAAGTAACAAGCGGCCGGGCAGCTTCGCTTCTGGCACTTGTTACTTGTCCCTTGTCACTTCTGCCGCCTTGCTGCGGTCCATGGTCCAGGATGTCCGGTCACACCGTTTCATCAGCCACTTCCCCGCCGCCCAGGGCGCGAAGCTGGCCCAGCAGGTGCGTTTGGTGCGTTTCCCGCACGAGGCCGTCAT
>JAYRDK010000081.1:0-14330 GCA_041909435.1 Lacunisphaera sp. | reverse complement strand
GGCGCGGGTCGAGGACCGCACCTTCATCTGCTCGCATTCCAAGGAGGCGGCCGGCCCGACCAACAACTGGGTCAACCCTTACGAGATGAAGAAGACCCTGCGCCGCATCTTCGACGGCTGCATGAAGGGGCGCACCATGTTCGTGCTGCCCTACAGCATGGGCCCGCTCGGCTCGCCCATGTCGCAGATCGGCGTGCAGCTGACCGACTCGCCCTACGCGGTGGTCAACATGCGCATCATGGCCCGCATCGGGAAACCGGTGTTCGACCTGATCGACAAGAACTTCAAGCGCGTCGTCCCGTGCGTGCATTCCGTCGGCGCCCCGCTCAAGAAGGGCCAGAAGGACGTCTCGTGGCCCTGCAACAAGGAAAAATACATCGTCCACTTCCCCGAGACCCGCGAGATCTGGTCCTACGGTTCGGGCTACGGCGGCAACGCCCTCCTCGGCAAGAAGTGCTTCGCCCTGCGCATCGCCTCCGCCATGGCCCGCGACGAGGGCTGGATGGCCGAGCACATGCTCATCCTCGGTGTCGAGAATCCCGCCGGCAAGAAGACCTACGTCGCGGCTGCCTTCCCGAGCGCCTGCGGCAAGACCAACTTCGCCATGATGATCCCGCCCCCGTCCTTCGCCAAGAAGGGCTGGAAGGTGTGGACCGTCGGTGACGACATCGCTTGGATCAAGCCCGACGCCAACGGCCGCCTGCGCGCCATCAACCCCGAGGCGGGTTTCTTCGGCGTCGCCCCCGGCACCGGCAACAACACCAACCCCAACGCCATGAAGGCGCTGGCGAAGAACACGATCTTCACGAACGTCGCCCTGACCGACGACGGCGGCGTCTGGTGGGAGGGCATGACCGACACGCCGCCTGCGCACGCCATCGACTGGCAGGGCCACGACTGGACCCCGGCGCTCGCCAAGGAGAAGGGCGCGAAGGCCGCGCACCCCAACGCCCGCTTCACGGCCCCGGCCCGGCAGTGTCCCACGATGGACAAGGACTGGGAGAATCCCGAGGGCGTGCCGATCCATGCCATCGTCTTCGGTGGCCGCCGCGCCACCACGATGCCGCTGGTTTACCAGGCCTTCAACTGGTCGAGCGGCGTCTACGTCGGCGCCACGATGGGCTCCGAGATGACCGCCGCCGCCGCGGGCACGATCGGCAAGGTCCGCCGCGACCCGATGGCCATGCTGCCGTTCTGCGGCTACAACATGGGCGACTACTTCCGCCACTGGATCAACATGCAGCGCAACCTCAGCGAGACCCCGCGCATCTTCCACGTGAACTGGTTCCGCAAGGACAAGGACGGGAAGTTCATGTGGCCGGGCTTCTCGGAGAACATGCGCGTCCTGAAGTGGATCGTCGACCGCGTCCGCGCCGGCGGCCGCGCCAAGGAGACGCCCATCGGCTGGATGCCCCGCTACCAGGACATGGAGTGGGACGGCCTGGACTTCTCGCGGGAGAAGTTCGAGGAGCTGCAGACCTTCGACCGCGCCGCCTGGCGCGCCGAGGTGCTCGGCCACGAGGAACTCTTCCTCGACGTCCACGCCCACCTGCCCAAGGAGCTCATGTTCGAGCGCGAACTGCTCATCTGCCGCATGTAGGCCCTCTCTGTTATTGCGGGAAACAAATCCCCGACGCATGGTCTCATGGCCATGCGTCTTTTTATTTCCCTGCTTCTGCTCGGCCTGGCCGCCGGCCTGCGCGCCGAGGAAAACTCGCGGCCGGCCACGCCGGAGGAGGTCGTGCTCTTCAAGGAGGCGGTCAAGAACACCACCCAGGACACGGAGCACTGGGCCTACACCGAGACCACGGTCATGAAGTCCACCAAGGGCAAGGTGCGCGAGGAGACCGTGGTGCGTTTCGACCCCTCCCGGCCCTGGCCGGAGCAATACACGCCGCTCAAGATCGAGGGCAAGGCGCCGACCGAAAGACAGCTGAAAAAATACCGCGAGCGCGGGGAGAAGCGCGGCGACCGGCTCGCCCGCCCCGCCGAACCGGCGGACGCAACCGCGCCGGCGAAACCGGAGCGGGGGAAGAAGGTGACGCTGGACCTGGACAATCCGCGCGTGCTGAAGGACGAAGGGGACCGGCTGGTCTACGAGGCGGCGCTGAAGGCCACCACCAAGGACATCCCGGTGGACAAGTTCGAGGTCCGGGTCGTGGTCGGCAAGGCCGCCCGGCAGGTGCAGCATATTTCCCTGCGCCTGCGTGAGTCCTTCCGCGTCAAACTCGTCGCGAAACTAAAGGCGGGCGAGGCCAGCGCGGACTTTGCGGTCGTGGATCCACAATACGGCCCGGTCATGGTCTCCGCGACGGGCAGCTTCGGCGCCTCGCTCCTCTTTGTGCCGGTGAACGGCATCTTCACCAACACCCGCACCGACTGGAAGCGGGTGAAGCCCTACAACGACCGGCTCCAGGTGAAGCTCGGCCCCCTCGAGGTGCTGGATTTCTAACCCGCGGCGTTCCCCCTGCGCCGGTCCCAAGAGGGGAGCGAAGGTCAGACTGACATAACTGACTGGCAGACAAAAAGCGGGTTGCCTGTGCGGGGCTCGCCCGCATGTTCCTCCGCGATGTCCACGCCCCCGTCGCCCCCGGATGCTGTGCATAGCGAGGAATTCCTCCGCGTGCTCATGCGCCGCCAGCTGAAACTGTCCGTGGCCTGCGCGGCCGCGTTCCTGGTCGGTCTCATCGGCCTGCCCCTGTTGAATTATTACGCCCCGGCCCTCATGGCGACGCGCGTGGCGGGTTTCACGCTGAGCTGGCTGCTGCTGGGCGTGCTGTGTTTCCCGCTCGTCTGGATGATCTCCTATTACTTCATCCGCCGCTCGATCTGGCTCGAGGAGGATGAGGTCGCGCAGGTCAAGAAGGGGAGGCTCGACGCATGAGCCCGCTGCTCGTGTTCGCTTTCCTGGAGGGCGTCGATCCCTGGATCTTCGCCTTTTCCTTCGTCACGGTCGTCGTGACGGTCTGGATGGGCTTCCGCTCGGCCAAGACCTCGAAGACGGCGAGCGACTTCTTCGTCGCCGGTCGCTCGGTGTCGGTCGGCTGGAACGCCTCGGCCATTTCCGGCGAATACCTCTCCGCCGCCTCCTTCATGGGCGTGGCGGGCATGGTGATGTCCTCGGGTTACGACGCACTGTGGTATCCGGTGTGTTACGCCTGCGGCTACCTGTTCCTGCTGCTCTTCATCGCCGGGCCGCTGCGCCGCTTCGGCGCCTACACGATCCCGGACTTCGCCGAGGGCCGGTTTGACTCGCCGCTCTTCCGCAAGATCGCCGTCTGCTTCGTGCTGTTCATCGGCTTTTTCTACACGATGCCGCAGATGAAGGGCGCGGGCACGACGCTCGCCTACATCTTCCCGGGCATGCCCTACTGGGGCGGCGTGGTGCTGGTCGGCGCGGTGATCACGCTCAACGTCGCGCTGGGCGGCATGAAGGGCATCACGCTCGTGCAGGCCTTCCAGTATTGGATCAAGATGTTCGCGATCAGCCTGCCGATCTTCGTCGTGATGTCGGTCTACGGTTTCTACGGCGCGCACCTCAAGGCGAACGATGGCGCGGCCCCGCTCGCGGGCGCGCCGGCGGCGATCACGCAGACGGTCGAGCGCAAGCCGCTCGTGGAAAAAGCCCCGGCCGACACGCCGTGGATCTCGCCCTTCGGTCCGCTGACGACGAAGGCCGCCAAGGCCGCCGGCCTGTCCGCCGAGGAGGCCAAGCCTTATTCGCTGCTCTATACCTATTCGCTCATCATCGCGCTCGTCTGCGGCACGGCCGGCCTGCCGCACATCCTGGTGCGGTTCTACACCAATCCCGACGGCGTCGCCGCCAAGCGCACGACGATGTGGGTCATGATTTTGATCGGCATCTTCTACGTCTTCCCGCCCGTGTTCGGGGTCATCGGCCGCAACCTGATGCCCGAGCTCTACGCCGCCACCGGGGCCAAGGGCACGGACAAGGTCGTGCTCGAGCTGCCGCGCGTGGTCGGCGGCGTGTGGGGCAGCATCCTGAGCGGCATCACCTGCGCCGGCGCCTTCGCGGCGTTCATGAGCACCTTCAGCGGCCTGCTCGTCTCGATGACGGGTGCGCTGGCGCACGACGTCTACGGCCGCATGCTGCGGCCGAACGCCACGCCGGAGCAGCGCATGCGGATGTTCAAGATCTCCGCGATCGTCATCGGCGGCGTGGCCATCGGGCTCGGTTCCCAGGTCGAGCAGCTGCAGATCAACTTCATGGTCGGCCAGGCCTTCGCCATCGCCGCCGCGAGCTATTTCCCACTGCTCTTCATGAGCGTGTGGTGGCGCGGCATGACGATGAAGGGCGCGGCCACCGGCATGCTCGGCGGCGGCCTCGCCGCGCTGGCCTGCACGACGATCATCAACCTGAGCGACCTGAAGATCGTCGATCTCACGGCCTTCTGGGTCGCCAACCCGCTGATCCGCATCCTCTGCGAGCAGCCCGCGATCTGGACGGTGCCGCTCGCCATCGGCCTGATGGTCGTGGTCTCGAAGGCGACCGCCGCCTCCGTGCCCGCCGACATTCGCATGAAGATGCTCGTCCTGCACGCGCCCGAGAAACTCGGCCTCAAGCAGGAATACATCCAGGAGCACCAGGCCGGCGCCGGGCATTGAGCGGGTAGGGCGAGCCGTCCTCGTCGAGCCGAACGAAAGGCTCATCCGGAGGATTCGCCCTACCTGTTATTCGCCTTCATCAGGCGGCGTGAAGCCGCGGCGCATCACGTTCTCGGCGACCGAGCGCGGGAACAGGAAGTTCTCGAGGTAGCCCTTGCCGCCGGCCTTGGTGCCGCCGCCGGACATCTTGAAGCCGCCGAACGGATGGCGCTCGACGATGGCGCCGGTGCAGCCGCGGTTGAGATAGAGGTTGCCGACGAGCATCTCGTGCTGGGCGCGCTCCAGCGCCTTCGGGCTGCGGGAGAAGATGCCGCCCGTCAGCGCGTAGTCGGTGCCGTTCACGAGGGCGAAGGCCTCGTCGAGGTTCTTGGCGCGGAGCACGGCGACGACCGGGCCGAAGATCTCCTCGCGGGCGATGGCGTGCTCGGGCTTCACGTTCACGAAGACGGTCGCGGGCACGAAGTAACCCTCGGCGGGCGCCTTGCCCTGGAAGGCGAGCTTCGCCTCCTTCCGGCCCTGCTCGATGATGCCGAGGATCTTTTTCTGGGCGTCGGCATCGATCACCGGGCCGAGGATGGTGCCGGGCTGGGTCGGGTCGCCGATCGGGTAGGAATCGCAGGCGGAAAGGAAGCGCTCGAGGAAGTGGTCGTAAACCTCGTCGAGCACGATGAGGCGGGAGAGGGCCGAGCATTTCTGGCCGCTGAAACCGAAGGCGCTGTAAAGCGCGGCCGGGATGGCCTCGTCGAGGTCGGCGTCGTTGTCGATGACGAGCGCATTCTTGCCGCCCATCTCGCAGACGACCTTCTTGAGGTTTTGTTGGCCGGGCTGGGTCTTACCGGCGGTCTCCCAGATCTTCGTGCCGACGGCGCGCGAGCCGGTGAAGGCGACGAAATCGACCTGCTGGTGGCCGACGAGATGCGCGCCGACATCCTCGCCGAAGCCGGGGAGGAAGTTGAGCACACCGGCCGGCACGCCGGCCTCGGTGAGGAGATCCATGAGCACGCCGCCGATGACGGAGGTCTGCTCGGCGGGCTTCATGATGACGCAGTTGCCCGCAACGAGCGGGGCGACGACGAGGCCGGTGAGGATGGCCAGCGGGAAATTCCAGGGCGCGATGGCGACGCCGACGCCGCGCGGCGTCCACGTCTGCACGCAACGCTCGCCCGGAACGGACTGCGTTACGACGGGCTTGGCGAGCTTGCGCATCTCGACGGCGTAGAAGCGGCAGAAGTCGATCGCCTCGGAGATGTCGCCGTCAGCCTCGATCCAGGGCTTGCCGGCCTCGAGGATGAGGAGGGAGTTGAGCTCCAGGCGGCGCGATTCCATGAGGTCGGCGGCGCGCTCAAGGATTTTCGCGCGGTCGTCGGCCGGAGTGGCGCGCCATTTCGGGAGGGCGGCCTGGGCGGCGGCGACGGCGGCCTCGGCGTCGGCGATGGTCGCGCGGGCCCAGGAGCCGATGACCTGCGAAGGTTTGGCCGGGTTGACGGAGGCGATGTATTCGCGGTCGGTGATCTTTTTGCCGTTGATGATGAGCGGCCACTTTTTGCCCAGCTGCGTGGTGTAGGCGGCGAGGGCGGCGCGCTGTTTGTCACGGTTGGCGGCCTGCGTGTAGTCGGTGTTGGCGGCGTTGACGAAGGCGCCTGCGGCGTGCGGCTTGCGCGCGAGCGGCTCGGGCGCGGCGGCGATGGCGTTGACCGGGTTGCCGAGGAGCTGGTCCTTGGTGGCCTCGCCCATGTTCTTGATGCGGAGGAAGCCCTCGTTGGAGGTGTTCTCGAGCAGGCGGCGGACGAGGTAGGCCATCCCGGGAAGCAGCTCGCCGATGGCGCAGTATTCGCGGACGCGGTGGCCCATCTGGAGCAGCGACATCTTCAGTTCGTCGGCCATGCCGTAGAGCGCCTGGAACTCGTAGGCGCGCGGGTCGATGCCGAGGCGCTCGGCCTGGGCGATGACGTGGGCGCAGGAGCGCACGTTGTGCGACGCGAAGTTCGGGGTGATGATGTCGATGTTATCGAGGAGGAAGAGGGAGAGCTTCTCGTAGTTGGCGTCGGACTCGGGCTTCTTCTGCCAGACCGGGATGGGCCAGTCACGCTGCTGGGCGATGATGGTTTCGTAATCCCAGTAGGCGCCCTTGACGAGGCGCACGTTGAGCGGGCGGTTGTTTTGGCGGGCCCAGGCGACGAGGTCGCGGAGGTCGGCCTCGCAGTCGCGCAGGTAGGCCTGGATGGCGATGCCGATGGCGGGCTGCGTGCGGAACTCGGGTTCCTCGAAGATGGACTTGAAGAGCTGGAGGGTGAGGTCCTTCAGCTTGTAGCTCTCCATGTCGAAGTTGATCAGTGCGCCGACCTCGGCGGCGCGGCGGAGGATCGGGCGGAAGCGCTCCTTGAGCGCGGCGATCGAGTTCTCCGGGTCGGCCGGGTGGACGTCGGGCGTGAGCGCGGAAATCTTGACCGAAAGGTTGAGGCGGGGCAGGGGGCCCTTCGGCCCGAGATCGCTGAAACAGGGGGCCGGTTCCTTCGCGTAGAACTTCGAGACCGAGTCGAGGATCTCGAGGTTGCGCTTGAGGAAGACGTCGGCCTCAGCGTCGTTGAGGACAGTCTCGCCGAGCAGGTCGATGGTGGTGGCGAGGCCGAGCTTGGTGTTCTTCCTGATCTGCTTGAGCAGGTCCTCGCCGGATTCGCCGGCGACGAACTGGCCGGCCATGTCCACGATCTGCGCCTTGACCGGTGTGGCGACGAGGGCGGGGGCGAAGGAGGACGCGGCGAGGCCGGCCTTGAGGGCGGGGTTGAGCTCGACGGCCTTGTCGCCGAGGTATTCCTGCAGGTGGCGGACGATCTCGGCGGACGAGTTGAGCGAGGGCAGGACGTCGACGAAGCGGAAGAGCTGGGTCTTGAAGACCGGGTCCTTCATGGACCACTCCATCAGGCGGGCGTAGGCACCCTTTTTGGAAAACAGGGCCGGGGGCGGCTGCTGGTCCATGAGGGCGAAGAGCTGTTCGCCCTTGGTGCGGATGGCGGCTTCGATTTTCGGGTCGGGAGTCAGGAAAGCGGACATGGGGAAGGGTGCGGCGGAGTTTTCGCGTGGTGTCATAAATAGGCAAGGGCGGCCCGGTCGGCCAAATGGAGCAAAACCGCGGCTAATCAGGCACGTTAGGCCGGCGCCGGCCAAGCGGGTGCGACTATCCGACCGGCCGGGTGTTCTGATGGCTTATAGGCTTGGCACAACGTTATTTGCGTGGCAGGAGGTTTCTGCAACTCTGCGGAGAGGCGCCGTGTTCTTAGCATGAATGAAGATCCCACAGTGCACACAACCACTACCGAAGGCGTAACGGCCCCGCCCGACTTCACCACGTTCATGCGCAACTACCAAGACATGGTCTATTCCACCGCGGTGCGTCTCATCGGCAACGAGACGCAGGCGGAGGACATTGCCCAGGAGGTCTTCATCAAGGCGCACGAGCACTTCGACAATCTCCGCACCAGCCCGTCGGCCGGCGGCTGGCTGAAGACGGTCGCGACCAACCTTTCGATCAACCACATCCAGCGCTACAAGAAGCGCTGGAGCTTCTTCTCCGACCTGGTCCACAAGGATGACGAGGGCGGCGAGAAGGAGGTCGAGTTTGCCGCGCCCGACACGTTCTTCGCCGGCGTCGATTCCGCCGAGCGCCGCGAGTGGGTCGAGCGCGCCCTGGAAAAACTCCCCGACCACCAGCGCATCCCGCTGGTGCTTTATCATTTCGAGGACATGCCCTACGAGGACATCGCGAAGAAGACCCGCGTGTCCCTGAGCAAGGTGAAGACCGACATCCTGCGCGGCCGCGAGGCCCTCGCGAAGATCCTGGTGCGCAGCGGCGCCAGTCACGAAAAATTTGCCAACTGAAGGTGCCCCATGAACGAAAAAATGACACCTGAAGACCTCGAGAAGTTCATCCACCGCGAACTGCGCGCCCTGCCGCCCCGCAAGGCGCCGGCGGGTTTCGAGACGCGCCTGCAGGCCGCCGTGGAGGCGCGCCTCGCGGTCCGCACCCAGTCGGCCGAGCAGCTGGAACAACTCGTCCATCGCGAACTGCGCGGCCTCCCGCTGCGCCAGGCGCCCCGCTCGCTGGAATCGCGCGTCCTCGCCGCGATCGAGCACCAGGCGACCGTCGCCTGGTATCACAAATCCTGGACCTACTGGCCGGGCGCCGTGAAGGCCGCCTTCCTCGCCGTCGCCACCGGCGTGAGCGGCGCCGCCATCGCCGCGTTCTACCTGGTCACCCAGGGAGCCGACACCAGCGCCCTGACCGCGGCCGCCGGCGAACGCTTCGGCGGCGTCGCCGCGCTCTTCCATGTCTGTCGCTGGATGGCCGGCTATGTCAGCGAGACCATCGCGAGCATTCCGCCCCTGTGGCTCTACGGCGGCCTCGCGTTTGTCGCCGCCCTCTACGCCACCTTCTTCGGTCTCGGCGCCGCCGCTTACCGCACCCTTTACCGCAATAATTGAGCGAATCCCCAATGAACAAGTCCCGTTCCTCCTTCCTTTTTGCCGGCTGGCTGGCGCTGACCCTGGCGCTGTGGCCCGTGCTGCGCGCGCAGGAGGCGCCGCCCGCACCGCCGGCCCCCGCCGAGCCCACCCCGGCCTTGACCCCGGCCGAAAAACCCGCGGCGCCTGAGCCGGCGGCGCCGGCCGAAGCGCCCGCCGCGGAAAAGACCGACGAGGCCGCGCCGGCCGACGACCAGGCGGTTGCGCCCGAGGAGAAGAAAGCCGCCGGCGAACTCCGCGAACTGGGTGCGGACGAGGGCAAACCCGCCAGCACGACCAAGAAGAAGTCCATCCGGCGCAACCGTGGCTCCGGTTCGCATGGCGCCGATGAGGCCCCGCATTTTGGCGACCAGACTATTGCCGCCACCCGCACCCAGGAAGCGGCGGTCACGGTTTTTGGCAACACCACGGTCGACGGCCATCTGACGGATGCGGCCGTCTCGGTCTTCGGCAGCACCACGGTCAACGGCACGGTGGATGGCGAGGTGGTGTCCGTTTTCGGCACGACCACCATCAATGGCAAGGTGAAGGGCGAGACGGTGACCGTTTACGGCGACCTCGTGCTCGGGCCCGAGGCCGACGTGGGCGGCCAGGCGGTCGTGATTTTTGGCAAGATCATCAAGGCGCCCGGGGCGCAGATCCACGGCAACACACAGGAAGTCGTCAGCTTCCGGCCGCTGGGTGATGCCGAGGGGCTGAGCACCTGGTTCACCAAGTGTCTCCTGATGCTCCGTCCCCTGGCGTTCGATAGCCGCCTGCTCTGGGCGTGGTATATCGCGTTCGGCTGCCTGGCTTTCTACGCGCTGATCGCGCTGATTGCACCGTCGGGCGTGCAGAAGTGCATGCAGACGCTCGAGACACGGCCCGGCTCCTCGCTGCTCGCGGCCCTGCTGACGATGCTGCTGACGCCAATCGCCTACCTGCTGCTCGTCCTCACCCTGACCATCGCGATCGGCTTTGTCCTGCTCCCGCTGTTCTCGCTGGGGCTGTTCTTCGCGGCGATCTTCGGCAAGATCGTAATCCTCGCCTGGATCGGACGGCGAGTCACTTCGCTGCTGGGCGATGGTCCGCTGGCGCATCCCGTCTTTGGTGTGCTGATCGGCGGGTTGATCATGCTCGGGCTCTATACCATCCCGTTCGCGGGTTTTATCATCTACAAGCTCGCCGGCGTCCTCGGCCTCGGCGTCGTGGTCTACACGCTGATCCTGCTGTTCAAGGCCAGCCGGCCCCCGAAGCCGGCGGTCGTGGCCGCCGCCCCGCTGGCCGCGGCCGGCACGGCCCCGCGGGCCGGCGAGGCTCCGCCCCCGGTCGCCGCGATGCTGCCGCCCGTCATCTCCTCGGCCACCCTGCCGCGCGCCGGGTTCTGGATCCGGCTGGCGGCGGTGGTGCTTGATGCCATCCTGGTCGGCATGATGTGCGGTTTCCTCGGCAGCATCTGGAGCGGCTTCGGCGTGTTCCCGTTCTGGTTCGCCGTCTATTGCGCCGCCATGTGGGCGACGAAGGGCACGACCATCGGCGGCATCATCTGCAGCCTGAAGGTCGTGCGGCTCGACGACCGGCCCATCGACTGGGGCGTGGCCGTCGTGCGCACCCTCGGCGGCTTCCTGTCGCTGTTTGTGGCCTGCCTGGGCTTCATCTGGGTCGCCTTCGACGACGAGAAGCAGTCCTGGCACGACAAGATCGCCGGCACGACCATCGTGCGGGTGCCGAAGGGCACGCCACTGCTTTAAGACAGGCCTTTTCCAGGGGCGCAGGGCTCTCCAGCCTTGCGCCTTTTTGTTTAAGGCCTTCGCTTGTCCCATGGCGAAGCCACTTGTCGGAATCATCATGGGCAGCTCCTCGGACTGGGAGACGATGGCGCATGCCGCCGCGCAGCTCGCGGCGCTGGGCGTGCCCTTCGAGAAGCGCGTCGTCAGCGCCCATCGCACGCCGAAGCTCATGGTTGCCTACGCCGAGTCGGCCGAGAAACGCGGACTGAAGCTGATCATTGCCGGCGCCGGCGGCGCCGCGCACCTGCCGGGCATGACGGCCTCGCTCACCACGCTGCCCGTGCTGGGCGTGCCCGTGGAATCCAAGGCGCTGCACGGCCTTGATTCGCTCCTTTCGATCGCGCAGATGCCGGGCGGCGTGCCGGTGGCGACCTTTGCCGTCGGCAAGGCCGGCGCGATCAACGCCGCGCTTTTCGCCGCCTCCCTGCTGGCGCAGTCCGACGCGAAGACGAAGCGGGCCTGGGAAAAATTCCGCGCCGCGCAGACCAAGAAGGTCCTCCAGACCAAGCTGCCGTGAGCGCGGGCCAGGCGATCCTCCCGGGAAAAACCATCGGCGTGCTCGGCGGCGGCCAGCTCGGCCGCATGCTCGCGCAGGCCGCGACGCGGCTCGGTTACCGCGTGCATGTCTACGAGCCGGCGGCCCATTGCCCCGCCGGCGCCGTGTCGCACAAGGAGGTCAACGCGCCCTACGAGGACACCGCGGCGCTCACGGCCTTCGCCCGGGAGTGCGACGTCGTCACCTACGAGTTTGAGAACGTGCCGGCGGCGCCGTTGAAGGCGATCGAGGCCGTGACGCTGCTCCGGCCGCACTGGAGCGTGCTCGAGACGACCCAGAACCGCTCGCGCGAGAAGCGCTGGCTGCGCGACAACAAGTTTCCGCACGCCCGGTTTTCGGAGGGCACCGACGTGGCCGCGGGCATCCGCGAGGTCGGCGTGCCCTGCGTGGTGAAGACCGCGGACTTCGGCTACGACGGCAAGGGCCAGCTCAAGGTCATGACCGAGGCCGACATCCCGGCGGCCGTGAAGAAGTTCGCGGGCCAGCCGGTCGTCATCGAGCAGTTCATCGACTTTGCCTGCGAGGTGTCGGCGGTCGTCGCACGCTCGCCCGGCGCGGCGGTGCGGGTGTTTCCGATCGCGGAGAACATCCACACGAACCACATCCTCGATTTCTCGATCGTGCCCGCGCGGGTCGCCCCGGCGGTGACGGCCGCGGCCGAGAAGCTCGCGCGGCTCATCGCGGAGAAGATCAACCTCGTCGGCGTGATGGGCGTGGAGCTGTTCGTGACGAAGACCGGCGAGGTGCTGGTCAACGAGCTGGCGCCGCGCACGCACAACAGCGGGCACTGGACGCTCGACGCGTGCATGACCTCCCAGTTCGAGCAGCAGGTGCGCGCCATCTGCGGGCTGCCGCTCGGTGCGGTGACGCTGTCGTCGCCCGTCGTGATGGTGAACATCCTGGGCGACGCGTGGGCCAACGGCGAACCCAAGTGGGACACCCTGCTCGCCCAGCCGAACGTGCGGCTGCACCTCTACGGCAAGGCCGAGGCAAGGCCCGGGCGCAAGATGGGCCACTTCACCGTGACGGCCCGTGACGCCGACATGGCGTTGGAGCTCGCCGAGAAATACAAGGCGCGGCTCAGCGCCTGAGCCGGTCAGTTGCCCGCAGGCTTGGGCGCCGGACGGTCAGGCGCACCGGTATCCATCACGTATTTCCACGAGCCATCAGGCTGGCGTTTCCAGATGCTGAGGAACCAGCCGCCGCTCACCCGTTCCTTGCCGTCGGACCCGGGGCTGCGGAGCTCGTAACGGCCGTAATTGTAGCCGAGAGTGCCGTCGTCGGAGACGTCGGTGAAATACGCCGACCAGGTCAGGCTGACTCCGGTGCGGTCCTCGCCAATGCGCTGCTTCACGGCGGCGGGCCCGCGCCACTGCCGCGGATCGGTGTCGATGAAGGCGACATCCGGCGCGGCGAAATGCTGGAAGGCGGCGAGCAGGCCGTCCTTCTTGCCCATGGCGCAGAACGCGTCCTCCATGGCGGCGACCTCCGCCTTGAGTTTCGCCTTGTCGGACAGGACCTGGGCGAAGACAGCCGCGGGCAGGGCGGCGCAGAGCAGACAGAACACGAGGATTTTTTTCATGCCGGCAGAATGAACGCCGAACCGTCGGGCGGCGAGCGCGCAGCGACCAAAGCCCAACCGAGAACGCCGGTGTGCGTTCAGGCTTGGGCGGGCAGCACGCGGCCGCGGCACTCGCCGAGGCCGATGCGCCGGGCGCCGGGACGCTCGGCGTAGCCGCGCAGGATGACCTCGTCGCCGTCCTCCAGGAACCGGCGTTCCTCGCCGTCGGGCAGGCGGAGCGGCTCGGTGCCGCGGGCGGTGAGCTCGAGCAGGCAACCGCGCGAGTCCGGGGTCGGGCCGGAGACGGTGCCGCTGCCGAGCAGGTCGCCCGGTTGCAGGTTGCAGCCGTTGCTGGCGTGGTGCGTGAGCAGCTGGGCGAGCGTCCAATACATCTGCGAGAAATTGCCGGAGCTCAGACGGTGCGGGGCGCGGCCGGCGGCGCGCATTTTCTCCGTGAGCAGCCAGACCTCGAGCGTGAGGGCGAGGCCGCCGTGGGTCGCGTCATTTCGATCGGCGAGGTAGGGCAGCGGGTCGGGATCGCCCGCCGGGCGGGCGAAAGCCGGCGCCCGGAACGGGGCGAGGGCCTCCAGGGTCACGATCCACGGTGAGATCGAGGTGGCGAAATTTTTCGCGAGGAACGGCCCGAGCGGCTGGTATTCCCAGGACTGGAGGTCGCGGGCCGACCAGTCGTTGAGCAATACGACGCCGAAAAGGTGGCCGGCGGCGGCGGTGAGCGGAATGGAATCACCCCGGGGATTGCCCGGGCCGACAAAGACGCCGAGCTCCAGCTCGTAGTCGAGGGACTGGCTCGGGCCGAGGCGCGGGGCCGGTTGGTCCGCCGGTTTGCTCTGGCCGTGCGGCCGGCGGACCGGCGTGCCACTGACGGCGATGGAGGAGCTGCGGCCGTGATAACCGATGGGCACCCATTTATAGTTGGGCAGGAGCGGTTGATCGGGGCGGAAGAGCCGGCCGACGTTGGTGGCGTGGAAAATGGACGCGTAGAAATCCGTGTAGTCGCCGATGGCGGCCGGCAATTGCATCGTGGCGGCGCCTTGCGGGACGAGGCAGCGCCGGACCTGCGCCCGCAACGCCGCCGGGCAGGAGTCGGCGCCGAGCAACTCGCTCAGCCGGGACCGGAGGGCCGTCCAAACCGCCGGACCCGACGCCATCAGTGGGTTGAGGGTGGTCGGCAGGCAAAGGGCCCGCGCGGCGGCGGGAAGAAGATCCAGGCCGGCGGCGGCGGACAGGTCGAGAATCTGGTCACCGATGGCGACGCCGATGCGGGCCGCCGCGGTTTCGG
>JAYRDK010000080.1:0-14355 GCA_041909435.1 Lacunisphaera sp. | reverse complement strand
GGCGGCAGCCTCACCATCATCGGCACGGCGCTGGTCGACACCGGCAGCCGCATGGACGAGATCATCTTCGAGGAGTTCAAGGGCACCGGCAACATGGAGCTCCACCTCGACCGCGACCTCGTCAACAAGCGCATCTTCCCCGCGCTCAACATCGACAAGAGCGGCACCCGCAAGGAGGAGCTCATCTACCACCCGGACGAGCTCATCAAGATCTACTCGCTGCGCCGCGCCATGCAGGGCGTGCCGGCCGCCGACTCGATGGACATGCTCATCCAGCGGCTCAAGAAGACGAAGACCAACACCGAGTTCCTGCTGAGCCTCAACCGCTGAGCCCGCCCCTGCGGGTTCGGTTCACCATCCCGTGACCACCGCCGCCGACCCTCTGATCCAATTCGCCCTGGAGCGGGGTCTGGCTGTCGGCGACCGGGAAGAGACTCTCCGGGCGGTGGCCGCGGAATTCGGGATGGCCCATGTCGGGCTGGCGGGCCGGTCGGTCGCCCCGGATATCCTGGGCGCCTTGCCGCGTTCATTTGCCGTCCAGCACGCGGTGATGCCGTTCGCCCGGGAGGGCGGGCTCCTGCAGGTCGCCGTGGCCGACCCCCTCGCGGCCGATGTCATCGACAGTCTGCCCCACGTCGCCGGACAACCGGTCCAGGTTGCGCTCGCCGCCGCCGAGGACATCAGCGCGGCCATTGACCGCCACTACGCCACCGTGGACGCGCTGGCGGATTTTGCGCCTGCAGCAAACGTGAGGCTGACGGTTTCCGGCCAGGCGCCGGAGCAGGAAAGCGCCCTGGACGCCCCGATCATCAAGCGGGTGCACGCCCTCATCGCCGAGGCCGTCCGCCGCCGGGCGTCAGACATCCATCTCGAGCCGCTGGAGCGGCGCTTCCGGGTGCGCTACCGGATCGACGGCGTGCTGCTGGAGGTCGACGCGCCGCCGAAACGCCTGCAACCCGCCATCATCTCGCGGCTGAAGATCATGGCGAACATCAGCATCGCCGAGAAACGTGTGCCGCAGGACGGACGCATCCAGGTCAACCTCGGCGGGCGCGCACTGGATTTGCGCGTGTCGTCACTGCCCACGGCGCACGGCGAGAGCATCGTCATGCGCATCCTCGACCAGGAGGGTCTGCGGCTCGGCATGCCGGAGCTCGGTTTCCTGCCGGACGATCAGAAGGAGTTCGAGCAGCTCATCGCCTCGCCCGACGGCATGATGCTGGTCACCGGCCCGACCGGTTCGGGGAAGACGACGACGCTCTACGCCTCGCTGCATCATCTCAACCAGTCCGACCGCAAGATCATCACGGTCGAGGAACCCGTCGAATACCAGCTCGCCGGCATCAACCAGGTGCCGGTGAACGCGGCGATCGGCATGACCTTCGCCGCCGCGTTGCGCGCCATGCTCCGGCAGGCGCCGAACATCGTCATGGTCGGCGAAATCCGTGACCTCGAGACGACGGAGATCGCGATCAACGCCTCGCTGACCGGGCACATGGTTTTCAGCACCCTGCACACCAACGACGCCCCCTCGGCCGTCACGCGCCTGATCGACCTCGGCGCCAAGCCCTTCCTCGTGGCCGCCGCCCTCCGTTCCGTCGTGGCCCAGCGTCTGGTGCGGCGCATCTGCCCGGCCTGCCGGCGCGCCTACACGCCCGCGGTGCGCGAGCGGCACGCCCTCGGCCTCACGCCCGGCCAGCTGGAGGGCGCCGCCTTCGCCCACGGCGCCGGTTGTGCGGCCTGCAACGGCACGGGCTACCAGGGCCGGATGGGGATTTTCGAGATCTTCCGGGTGCATGACGGCATCCGCGCGATGATTTACGACAACATTACTTCCGCCCGCCTGCGGGCGCAGGCGCGCCGGGACGGCATGCGGACCATGCGCGAAGATGGCATCCGTAAAGTCCTTGCCGGACTCACGACAATCGATGAGGTTGTGTCCGTCACCGTTGGCGACCCGCTTTAACCCTACCCATCGCATGAGCTACGAAATGAATGACCTCCTGGAGCTGGTTGTGGACCAGAAGAGCTCCGATCTCCACCTGCAGGTTGGCGTGCCGCCCTGCCTCCGCCTGCGCGGCAGCATGACCCCGATCGACGGCCCCGAGCTGCGGCCCGAGGACACGGAGCAGCTGATGCTGTCCATCACCCCGGACAACCACATCCAGAACGTGAAGCTCAACGGCGGCACCGACTTTGGCTTCGCCTTCGGCGACAAGGCCCGCTTCCGCGTCTCGGTGCTCAAGGCCAAGGGCAACTACGGCATGGTGCTCCGCCAGATTCCCAACCAGCTCTTCGATCTCCGCACCATCGGCATGCCCGACAAGATCAAGGAGCTGCTCTACCGCCAGCGCGGCCTGTTCCTCGTCACCGGCCCGACCGGCTCCGGCAAGTCCACGACGCTCGCCTCGATGATGAACTACATCAACGAGAACCGCGACGGGCACATCATCACCATCGAGGACCCGATCGAGTATTACCACCCGCACAAGAAGTGCGTCGTCACCCAGCGCGAGGTCGGCTCCGACGTGCCGAGTTTCGCCGAGGCGATCAAGCGCGCCCTGCGCCAGGACCCGGACGTCATCCTCGTCGGTGAGTTGCGCGACCTGGAGACCATCGAGGCCGCCATCTCGGCCGCCGAGACGGGCCACCTGGTGTTCGGCACGCTGCACACCAACAGCGCCGCCAAGACCGTCGACCGCATCGTGGACGCCTTCCCGGCCAACATGAAGGAGATGATCCGCATGCAGCTCTCGACCTCGATCATCTGCGTCATCTCCCAGTCGCTCTGCAAAAAGAAGACCGGCGGCCGCATCGCGGCCTACGAGATCATGGTCAACACCTCGTCCATCGCCTCGCTCATCCGCGACAACAAGACGTTCCGCATCCCGTCCGACATCCAGACGGGCGCCAACCTCGGCATGATCACGCTGGACACCCACCTGATGAGCCTCGTGAACCGCGAGCTCATCGAGCCCGACGAGGCCCTCGAGAAATCGCAGGAACCCGTCGTCATGCGCGAAAAGCTCACCACCATGGGTTTCAAGCTGCGCGAGATGTAATCCCCCCATCTTCCGGCCGTGGGCCCGGCCGGTCTCCTCATGTTCGAGGGACACGACCAGGCCATTTTCGATCTTCTCGCCCAGCGCGGGCTGGTTGAGCCCGCTGCGCTCCATTCGGCCTTCGCTGAGCATCGGTCCTCGGGCAGGCCGCTGGCCCGGGTGCTCCTTGACCTCGGGTTGCTGGAGAAGCCCGCCTTGCTCCACGCCGTGGCCGAACAAACCGGCTGCGACTGTGTCGAGGAACTGCCCGCGACGCTGCCGGGCGACACGCTCGCGCTGGTCGAGGGCGGCCTGGCCCGCGCCTACGGCGTCGCGCCCATTGCCGCTGACGTTTTTTCGGTCTCGGTGGCCGCGGTCGATCCCTTCAATCCCAGTCTGGTCAACGATCTGGCCTTCGCCCTTGGGCGCGACGTGCGCGTCAGCGTGGCCGACCCCGAGCGGGTGCAACGGCTCATCCGGCAGCATTACGGCGGGGACGAGGTTTCCCTCGGTGCCGCGCTCGACGACCTGCAGGCATCGGTGGAGGAAGCCGGCGATGAGGTGCTGACGGAAGCCGACATCGAGCAGCTCGCGGGACAGACGCCCATCATCCGCTTCGTCAACCTGGTGCTCGCCCAGGCCATCCGCGACAAGGCCTCGGACATTCACTTCGAGCCCTTCGAGCATGACTTCAAGATCCGCTACCGGATCGACGGCGCGCTCTGTGAGATGTCGCCTCCGCCCAGGAATCTCGCGCTGCCGATCCTCTCGCGCCTCAAGGTGCTCGCCAACCTGAACATCGCCGAGCGCCGTCTGCCGCAGGACGGGCGCATCAAGCTCAACGTCGGCGGCCGCGCCGTGGACCTGCGCGTCTCCACGCTGCCGACGCAGTTTGGCGAGAGCGTGGTGCTTCGCGTGCTTGACCAGTCCTCCGTCCAGCTCGAGCTCCGCCAGCTCGGTTTGCCCGTCGCGATCCAGACCGGCGTGGAGGAGGTCATCCGCCGCCCCAACGGCGTCTTCCTCGTCACCGGGCCCACCGGCTCGGGCAAGACCACCACGCTCTACAGTTGCCTCAAGGCGTTAAACACCATCGACGCCAAGCTGCTCACGGTCGAGGATCCGGTCGAATACGAGATCGACGGCATCATGCAGGTGCCGGTGAACCAGGGCGCGGGACTGACGTTCGCCCGGGCGCTGCGCACTTTTCTCCGGCAGGATCCCGATATCGTCATGGTCGGCGAAATCCGCGATCTGGAGACGGCGCAGATCGCCGTCCAGGCATCGCTCACGGGCCACCTTGTGCTGAGCACGCTGCACACCAACGACGCGCCCTCGGCCGTGACGCGTTTGGTGGACATGGGCATCGAGCCGTTCCTGCTCGCCTCGACCGTGGAGGCGGTGCTCGCGCAGCGCCTCGTGCGGCGCGTGTGCGCTTCCTGCCGGGCACCTTTTGAGCCGCGCGAAGAGCTGCTACGCCAGCTGGGAGCGGATCCGGCGGCGGTGAAGGGCAGGTCTTTTTACGCCGGAGCGGGTTGTCCTGCCTGTCATCACACCGGCTATAAGGGCCGGTTCGGCATCTTCGAGTTCCTGCCCATGACCGATGTGCTGCGCGAGCTGGTCGTGCGGGACGTGTCACTCGTCGAGCTCCGGGCCAAGGCGGTGGAGCTGGGGATGATTCCGCTCCGCGAAGCAGGCTTGGCGGCCCTCCTCGCCGGTGAGACGACCGTGGAGGAGGTCGTGAAATACACCTGATTTATGAACCACAAAGGCACGGAGGCACAAAGATCAGAATTGAACGAACTTAGCCATCGGGTGATTGGTTTTTGTATTGAGGTTCACCGCGAGCTTGGTCCAGGACTCCTGGAATCGGCTTATGAGGAGGCGTTGACCTATGAATTGACCGTAGCGGGATACAGGGTCGAGCGACAGGGAGAGATGGCTCTCCTGTATAAAGGAATGAAACTCGATTGCGGGTATCGGATAGATATGGTCGTCGAAGATAAGCTGATACTCGAATTGAAGGCGGTGAACGAGCTGCTGCCTGTGCATCACGCGCAGCTATTGACCTACCTCAAACTGGAGAGGCGAGCACTTGGACTGCTGGTTAATTTCAATGTGCCTGTGCTCAAGAATGGGGTTCGGCGAGTGGTTTCAGGGGAACTCTTCAAGGACGAAAAGAATGAACGATCCGACTGGAGCCGACTGGCGCTCTTCCTTTGTGCCTCCGTGTCTTTGTGGTTCAAAAACAGATTCTGAGCCATGCCCCGTTTCGCCTACATCGCCCTCGATGCGCGCGGTGCGGAGAAATCCGGGTTGCTCGACGCGCCGGACGTGAAGCAGGTCGCCGCCATCCTGCGCGGGCAGGGATTATTTCCGACGGAAGTTGGTTTCGCGGATAAGGTGGAACCAGACCTCCGGGCGGGTTTGTTAGATGTCCGCACTGAAAAACCCGTCCGGAGGCCGGGTTCCACCACAGAAAAGGCGACCAGCAATGGCCTGAAGGTGGAGCTGCGCCTGCCCTTCATCCGTCCGGTCGGCGCGAAGGAGCTGGCGGTTTTCACCCGACAGCTGGCCACGCTGCTCAAGGCGGGCATGCCGTTGCTGCGCGGATTGGAGGTGCTGGCCCGGCAGGAGCATAACACTGGCTTCCGCCGCGTGCTTGAGGCGCTGGCGGAGGCGATCAAGTCCGGCGGAACGCTCTCGGAATCCATGGCGCAGCATCCGCGGGTCTTCGACCGGCTCTACCTCAACATGATCAGGGCGGGCGAGGCGGGCGGAGTGCTCGATGTCGTCCTCGAGCGGCTCGCGCGTTTCCAGGAGAAGAGCCTGCAGCTGAAGGGAAAGATCACGGCCGCGATGGTTTATCCGTTCATCGTCATGGCGGTGGCGGTGCTCATCCTGACCGGGCTGCTCGTGTTCGTGGTGCCGAAGTTCAAGCAGATCTTCGCCGACCTGCTCAAGGGCGCGCCGCTCCCGCCGCTCACCCAGGCCGTGCTCACGGTCAGTGACGCCGTGAAGGATCACTATCTCGTCGTGCTGGCGTGCGCGGCCGCGCTCTGGGCCGGCCTCGGGGTTTTTCGCGGGACGCCTGCCGGGGCTCGGCTGCTGGATACCCTGGTCGTGAAGCTGCCGATGTTCGGGCCGCTTTTTCTCAAGGCCATCGTCGCGCGCTTCGGACGGACGCTAGGCACGCTGCTGTCGAGCGGGGTGCCCATCCTGCCGGCCCTGCTCATCACCCGCGACACCTGTGGCAACAGCCGCGTGGCCGGCGCCATCACCGAGGTGCATGACCGGGTGAAGGAAGGCGCCCCCGTCGCCCGGCCGCTGGAAACCACGGCGGTCTTCCCGCCCATGGTGACAAGCATGATCGATGTCGGTGAACACACCGGCCAGCTGCCCGAGATGCTCGGCAAGGTCGCCGACATCTATGAGGACGAGGTGGACAACGCCGTCGCCGGGCTCAGCGCGCTCATCGAGCCGATTTTGATCCTGTTTCTCGCGCTG
Source organism: Lacunisphaera sp. (assembly GCA_041909435.1). GTDB lineage: Bacteria > Verrucomicrobiota > Verrucomicrobiia > Opitutales > Opitutaceae > Lacunisphaera. The sequence goes on along the minus strand of JAYRDK010000080.1, from coordinate 7,810 downwards.
GTGGTCGGCACGATCGTCATCGCGCTGTTCCTGCCCATTGTGCGGATCGTGCAGTTGCTGACGTAGGCATCGTAGATGGAGGCGGGACCATCAGTCCCGCGCGTTGCCGGCAGCGAGACGTATAACTCGCGGGACTGATGGTCCCGCCTCCAAGAATTCACTTCTGCGGCTTCGTGAGCAGCAGCTGGGCGTTGAGGCCGAGATGCCGGTCCGAGAATTCGTCGTTCTCGCCGGCCTGGCGCAGGAGCTTCTGCACCATGCCCATCTTGGCGTCGAGGTCGTCGACCTTGGCGACGAACACGGCCTCGGGGGTCGCGGCGATGACGGCCGCGCCCCATTCGAGTTCACCCTGGTGGCTGAGCACGATGTGCTCCAGGCGTTCAAGCAGGTCGGGGTTGAGCCTGGCCTTCAGGCCGGCCTTGCGGACGAGCTGGTAGCCCAGCACCACGTGGCCCTGCAGGATGCCCCTGCGGCTCTTGGACGCGACGAGATCGCCCTGGTATTCGATCACCTTGCCGGTGTCATGCACGAGCACGCCGGCAAGGGCGAGATCGGCATCGATCTCGGGGTAAAGCGGCAGCAGCGCGCGGGCGGCCCGGGCCATGTGAACCGTGTGTTCCAGCAGCCCGTGGCGATAGGCGTGGTGCATGGCCACCGCGGCAGGGGCGGTCCGGAACTGTTCGCCGATCTCCTCGAAAACGGCCTGGACGGTGGCGCGCAGCTCGGTGTGTGTGATCGCGGCGATGTGGCCTTGGAACTCGGTCCAGAGCGCGTCGGCATCCTCCGGGGCGGTTTCCACGAGGTTCGCCATCAGGGGCGAGCCGGCGAGCTGGTCGGCCGTGATTTCCTCGGCGCGCAGCAGTTTGGGCGAAAGCCGGCCCTGGTAATAATCGACCTTGGCCTCGATGCGGACGATGGCGCCTTCCTTGAGGGTCTTGAAGAACTCGAAGGAAGGGTTGTCGCTGAAGCAGTTGACGTTGAAGGAGCCGGTCTTGTCGCCGAGCTCGACCGACAGGAAAGGGTTGCCGGTCTTGGTCGGGCGCTCGGCCATGCGCCGGATCAGCAGCACGCTCGTGAAGGTGTCTCCGCCGGTGCGGTCGAGGGCCTTGATGTCGCGGACGGCGAGGGAAGTGGAGATGTCGGACATGCGTTTGAGCTTGGAGCAGGGAGCCTGGAGCCAGGATTAAAAAAGCGGATAGGGCGCGGAATGGCCACAAAAACCTCTGACCAAATTCGGCGCCTGATTTCAGGCGCCGTTCCGACTTCCGGCTCCGTGCTCCAAGCTCCCTGCTTCTCAGCCGTATTTCTTCACCAGCTTGGTGAAGTCGCGGAAGAAGGGGTGCTGGGCGTCGCGGAGTAGCGCATAGAAGACGGTTTCGGCGGACAGCACGCTGCAGCCGGCCTGGGCCAGGTGCGTTAGCACGGCCGTGGCGTCCGCGGCGCGCCGGGCGCCGAGACAGTCGATAAGCAGCGTGACCTCATGGCCGGCCTTCCGTGCGTCCATGGCCGTCTGGAAGACGCACACCGGGGTCTCGATACCGCAGAGGAGCAGGTGCTTGGTGCCACCGGTCTTGAGGTGGGCGGTGATGGCCTTGTCCCCGAAGGCTGAAAAGGCGTCCTTGCCGAAGGCTACCGGCTGATCAGCCAGAGCCAGCAGATCCCCGGCGGTGTGCCCGAGCTTGGCCGGCACTTGCTCGGTGAATACCACGGGCAGGCCGAGACCCTTGGCTGCCTCCAAGGCGAAGGAACAGCGCCAGTGCACGCGCTGGCTGTCGGGAATCGCCGCGAGGAACGCCGGCTGCAGGTCGATGCACAGCAGCAGGGGCGCGGCGGACTTCGTCATGAGGCGAAGTATCGCTCGCGCGCCTTCACCTGCACAATCCGTTTTTCGGGCAAAATGTAGGCCGTCAGGCAGCCGCCGAGCACGCAGGCGGTGTCGATGCCGAGCGTCCACTTGGTGCGGGCGACCTCCTCGCGGGGCGTATGGCCATAAACGACGAAGGGCGGGCCCTCCCACAGGGTGGACCAGTGCGGGGCCTCGGGTTCCTCGGACCGCTTGTGCGGCTCGCCGTCCTTGCCGACCACCTGGATGCGCGTGACGATGCGCGCCGGCTGCTTCTGCCAGGGCCGGCCGGGCAGGAAGCCGGCGTGCACGAAGACGACGCCCGTCTCCTCATCCTCATAGGTGAGCTTCATTTCCTCAAGATAGTCCCAGTCCTTGCCGCGAAGCTGCTCCATGGTGGCGTAGTCGTATTTCTTGAGATGGGTGGGGTCGTCGGTGCGCCGGTAGTTGAGGTGCCGCAGTTCGTGGTTGCCCAGCAGGGAAGCCGTGGCGTGTTCGCGGGCCAGCTCGACCACCTTGCCGCTGTCGGGGCCGCGGTTGATCAGGTCGCCCAGGAGGATCAGGCGGTCGTCCTTCTCCAGATCGAGCTTGTCGAGGAGGTCCGCGAATTCCTTGTGGCACCCGTGGATGTCACCAATCGCAATCAGGCGCCCTTTCATGCGGAAATTTGCTAGCGTTCGGGGGACGCGGGGGTAAACAAGAAAACGCCCATGGAGTTAACTCTTCACCCGATTGCCACAAAGTGTTTCGTCAGCGGCCGCGATTTCGCCGAGCACGACCGTGTCGCCAGCTACCTCGTGCGGGAGGCGACGGGTGAGGTCGCCCGGCGCGACCTGTTGGAGAGCGAGGACGGGCGCTTCATGCCGCCGGCCTTCATCTATTGCCGCTGGGTCGTGGCCTTCAAGCAGCGCAAGGCCGACGAGGATCCGGCGCGCAACCTCAAGCTGACGGCCGACAACCTTTTCCTGACCCTGGCCACGCCGGTGGGCGGCGAGGCACCGGATGCCGGTTCGCAGAGCCTGAACACGCCCTTGCTGCAGTTCCTCGCCCTCATGCTGGAGCGGAAGCGGCAGATCAAGCTGCGCGGCTACACCGACGACGGCCAGCGGCAGATCTATGAGCACATGGCGACCCACCAGCTTTACGAGGTGCCGGTGGGCGACCTGAATGTGGAGTTTTTCCAGAAGATCCAGGAGCACCTCGGCGTGCTGGTCGGAAACCCGAAGCCCAAAGCGGAGGCCGCAGCAGCACCAGCAGCGCCCGTCGCGTCCGTGCCGGCCTGAGCGCCGGCTGCCGGGCGGCGCCGAAATGTAACACTCGGAGCGTTGCCGTCAGGCTTCGCGTGGGCAAAGGTGGGGCTTCTGCCTGCCGCAACCCCTTTTGTCCATGACTACGAAACCCCCTGCTCCTGTCGCCGCTGCCAAAAAGAAACTTCTCAGCCGGATCGCTGCGGCACAACGGCAGGCTGATCTCGCGAAAAAGACCGCCAAGCTGGCCAAACTCGGGCTGCGGGCGGCGAAGGACAAATTCAAGGAGGCGAAACGGGCCGCCAAGAAACTCCGCAAGGCCGTCAAGGCGCTCAAGGCGGAGCTCGCCGGGCTGGGAACGAAGAAGGCCGCCGCCACGCGCCCGGTGAAGAAACCAGCGGCCAGAAGGCCCCGCCCGGCCCCGCTGGTCACGCCCGCTCCCGTTGAGGAAGCGCCGGCTGTGCCTGAGACTCCCCCGGCCGCACCGGTGTGAGTTTGCGCCGCAGGTGGAGCGCGGCCTCCGGACGCGCTTTTCATGTGAGCAACCCGTCCGGAGGCCGGGTTCCACCCGATGGGTCGCTCAGTAAATCTCGGGGACGAGCATCTTCGCCGAGATCGGCTCGCGGCGGTAGTCGGGGCTGTGTTCGCGCGGGGGCAGCTTGATCGGCTTGTGCGCGACCTCGGTGTATTTCACCTGGGATAGCAGGTGGTTGATGCAGTTGAGCCGGCCCTTTTTCTTGTCCTTGGCCTGCACGACCCACCATGGCGCCTCGGGGATGTGCGTGCGCTTGAACATGATCTCCTTCGCCTTGGTGTATTGCTCCCAGCGCTTGCGCGACTCGAGGTCCATCGGGCTGAGCTTCCACTGCTTCAGCGGGTCGTTGATGCGGCAGCGGAAACGGAATTCCTGTTCCTCGTCGGGGATGGAGAACCAGTATTTGATGAGCTGGATGCCGGAGCGCACGAGCATCTTCTCGAACTCGGGCACGGAGCGGAAGAACTCCTCGTATTCGGCGTCGGTGCAGAAACCCATGACCTTCTCCACGCCGGCGCGGTTATACCAGCTGCGGTCGAAGAGCACCATCTCGCCGGCGGCCGGCAGGTGCGCGATGTAACGCTGGAAATACCACTGCGTCTTCTCGCGGCTGGAGGGGGCGGGGAGCGCGGCCACGCGGGCGACGCGCGGGTTGAGGCGCTGCGTGATGCGCTTGATGGCGCCGCCCTTGCCGGCGGCGTCGCGGCCCTCGAACAGGATCACCACCCGGTGTCCGCTGGCCACGATCCAGTCGTGCATCTTCACCAGCTCGCCCTGCATGCGGAAGAGCTCCTTGAAGTAGCGGTTGCGCGCTTCCCGCGTGGTGTCGGTCTCGACCGGCCGGGCGGGATCGCCGGGGGTGACGTGCTCCCAGTCCTCGCGCTCCATCTCGAGTTCCTCGTCGTAGTCGTCGATGAGGTCCTGGTGGACGCGCTTGATGAGATCGTCCTCGTGCTTGGTGGGATGGGCGAAGGGGGCGGCGGTGGGTTCTTTGGCCATGGGAGAAGAGGGGTGCGGCTAGGCAAACCCGATACACGGCGTCTAGCAAGCAGGCTGCGGGCCCGGGATGCCCAAAACGTTGGGATTTAACACGGGCGTGACATTGGGCCGGAAGAAGTCGTTCCGGCCGGTGGAGACGTTCCTGTAGGTGGCGTGCTTGCACGCCACGTTGCGCGCTAGCGCGCAACCTACACAGCGACAGAAGCCCCCCTTAAGCCCCGGCGACCGTCAGGTCCGGGTCGAAGCTGACCGCCAGGCGGTAGACCTGGCCGGGGCGCATGATGAGCGGATGGTCGCGGACGAACATCTGGACGTAATGCAGCTTGCCGTAGTTGGTCCGGTAGACCGGGTCGGCGCTGACCACCTCGGTCTCGGCCCAGTTGGCGTGGAAATCGTCCTTCAGCACCGAGCAGCGGTGGCCCAGCGCCCCGAGGGCGGGCGAGGAGGGCATGCGATAGTGCGAGTGCGGGGCGCCGATGACCAGGGCCAGGCGGAACTTGTCGAGCTGCACCTGGTTTTTGACCGTGTAGGCGAACTCGGCAGTGATCTTGCTGCCGGTGAACGTCCACTGGACCTTCACGCTGCCGAGACCCTTGACGATCTCCTCCTTGGTGTTGATCAGCTCGGGCTGTTCGTAGCGGAAGTAGAAGGAGTTCTTGAGGCCGAGGCCGGTGACGCACTTCTGGCCGTAGAAGGCCGGGAGGGTGACGTTCTCGCCGAAGGTGAGCTCCGGCGTCATCACGGGCAGGTAGAAATTGTTCGGCCAGTCGAAGACGCCGGGGCAGTGTGGGAAGGGCAGGTTGTCCGCCGTGCAATCCACGCCGGAGCTGACGAGCGGCAGCTGCACCTGCAGGCCGGATTCGGCGTCGCGGTAGAGGAACAGGCCCTGCTCCTTGCGGTTGCTCTTGTCGAAGATGACGAAGCGGCCGCTGGTGCGCACGGGGTCGGGCTTCACGCTGTCCGGCATCTGCACGGTCTTCGCGAGGCGGGACCACTGGCAGAGGTAGCGGGCGGCGTCGAAGTTCGCCATGCGCGTCGTGTGCGAGGCGTAGGCCGTGCGCTCACCGTCGCGGATGTCGAGGAAGCCGTGCTCCTGGTCCAGGTAGGTGTGGAAGAAATAGTAGAACAGGCGGCGCAGGATGTCGAAATACTTGTTCTTCTGGTCGTCGGGGATCCAGCCGTCGCGGAGCCCCTGGAGGATGAGCGTGATGCAGTGCATCTGGCCGTAGGCGCCGGCGGCGCGGCCGTAGGCCCAGCCCTGGCCGTCCGGGCGGACGAGGTCGGGCATCATCTTGATGTATTTCTCGGCGTAGGTGCGGAGGGTGGGCAGCTTGCGTTCGCGCAGGGCGGAGTTGGCGTGGAGCTGCAGGGCCGAGCGGGTGAAGACGAGGGTCATCACGCCGTAGAGGTTGAAGTGGCCGCCGATGCCCTTCTCGACGTCGTCGAAGAATCCGGCCGAGCTGGTCTGCTCGATGCGCTCGGCGAGGCGCTCGATAAGGCGCGAGGTCTCGTCCTTCTTGGAGAGGCCGAGGCTGTAGCGGCACACCGCCTTGGCGATGTTGAAGGCCTGCCAGTAGTTGTCGTAGTCGCTGCGCGTGAGCAGGAGCTTGTCGAGCTTCTGGCGGGTCTCCTCGACGAGGCGCTCCCAGACGGGGTTGCGCTCCTTGGAGGGGCCGAAGGAGAGGAGGCCGAGGGAGGCGTAGGCGACGCCGTTCTCGCCGGCGGGCTCGGTGAAGGCCTGGGCGGTGATCGTGCGGGCCGCGAGGTCGATCAGGTCGTAACCCTTGAGCGTGGTCTCGCCGGTGGCGCGGTAATATTCGCCGAGGGCGAAGGCGACGTGGCCGGGTTCGTCGGAACGGGGGCTTTCGCCCGGGATGGGAGTGACGGTGCCGTCGGCATTGATGGCGTCGAGGTTGTGGGCCAACATCGACCGGGCCATATCGAGACATTGCTCGGAGAAGCTGTTCATTAAGTGGTCTTTCGTGTCAGAGGGTGAGCGAGGAAGGGAAGTTGTCGCGGCGGCCAAAAGCCGGCGCAAGAGCGAAGTTACTTGACGATGAGTTTGATGAACTCGGCGTTGGTCTTGGTCTTGCCCAGGCGGGTGACCATGGTGTCGGTGGCCTCCTCGATCTTCTGCTGCACCAGGGCGCGGCGGAAGAAGTGGATGCCCTCGAGGGTCTTGGGATCGTTGATCAGCAGCTCCTCCTTGCGGGTGCCGGAGGACTGGACGTTGACGGCCGGCCAGATGCGCATCTCGGCCGCCTTGCGGTCGAGGACGAGCTCCATGTTGCCGGTGCCCTTGAATTCCTGGAAAATGACGTCGTCCATGCGGCTGCCGGTCTCGACGAGGATGGAGGCGATGATGGTCAGCGAGCCGCCGTCCTCGGTATTGCGGGCCGAGGCGAAGAGCTGGCGGGGTTTCTCGAGGGCGCGGACGTCGAGGCCGCCGGTGCCGGTGCGGCCGGAGTTCTTGGCGGTGTTGTGGGCGCGGGCGAGGCGGGTGAGGGAGTCGATCAGCAGGACGACGTCCTTGCCGGCCTCGACTAGGCGCTTGGCGCGCTCGATGCAGAGGTCGGCCACGCGGATGTGGTTCTCAACCGGGTCGTCGTTGGACGAGGCCCAGACCTCGGCCGGGACGCTGCGCTTGAAGTCGGTGACTTCCTCGGGACGCTCGTCGACCAGGAGGATCATCACGTGGCACTCGGGGTGGTTCTGCAGGACGCCGAGGGCGATGTCGCGGAGATAGGTGGTCTTGCCGGTGCGGGGCGGGGCGACGATGAGGCCGCGGGTGCCCTTGCCGATGGGACAGAAGAGGTCCATGACGCGCGTGGTCATGCGGCCGTCCTTCAGCTCGAGCTTGATCTGCTCGTCGGGGGTAATGGTCGTGAGGTTGGCGAAGTCGGTGCACTTGCGGCGCGCGTCGATGTCGAGGCCGTCGACCTTCTCGATGAAGCGGACCTTCGGGTTGGGGAAGCGCTCGTCGGGCGTCGCCATGGCCGTGACGATGCTGCCCTGGTTCAGGTGAAAGCGGCGGATGAGCTCGCGCGGCACGAACGGATCGGTCGGCCGGCGCTTGCCGTGCTTCGCGAGATCGAGCAGCGCGCCGTTCCGGCTGTTGTCGATGTCGAGGATGCCTTCGACGCGAATGCTGTTGTCCGGCTGGGCCGGGGCGGGAGCGGGTGAGGG
>JAYRDK010000079.1:0-14452 GCA_041909435.1 Lacunisphaera sp. | reverse complement strand
CTCTACATGGTGAAGCCGTCGCCCTTCTGCTTGCTCGACGAGCTCGACGCGCCGCTCGACGAGTCGAACATCCACCGTTTCACGAACCTGCTGAAGCAGTTCGTGAAGGAGTCGCAGTTCATCATCATCACGCACAACAAGAGCACGATCGCCGCGGCGGACGCCATCTACGGCGTGACGATGCAGGAGCGCGGCGTGTCGAAGACGCTCTCGATGAAGTTCGACCAGCACAAGGGCGAGCCCGAGGTGCTGCCGACGACCATCGCGGACTCGGTGCGCGCGGCGCGGCCGTCGGCGCCGGTGGAGTCGTAAGGTCGCGCGCCGGGAGGCGATTCTCCGGTAGGTGGCGTGCTTGCACGCCACGTTGCGCGCGGGCGCGCAACCCACGATTGGAGGCGGGGCTGGCGGAAATGTAAGATCCGCGGGCTATGGCGGATTGGCGTCAGATTCTGACGCCAAAAAGGCGCGACCCTTGCGGATCGCGCCTCTTTTGCTTGCCCGTCCAGGGGGTAGTCCGGACGGGAATTATCAGTGGCCGTGTTTCTTGGCCTTGGGCTCGGCGGCCTCTTCGCCGCCGTCCATCGCGATCATGTCGGCCGGCACGTTGGCCAGGGCGTCCTCCATGGTGGTGAGGCCCATCTTGACCTTGAGCATGGAGTCCTGGTGCATGGTCTTCATGCCGGACTTCATGCAGACGCGCTTGAGGTCGGCCACCTCGACCTCCTTGTTGATGGCCTCGACGATCTCCTCGCAGTTGACCATGAGCTCGTGGATGCCGACGCGGCCCTTGTAGCCGTTGCCGCTGCAGATGTGGCAGCCGCCGGGCGCGGCCTTGAAGATCTCGGGCGCCTCCTTGAGGTCGAGCGCCTTCATGATGATCTCGGCCTCGCGGCCCTCCGGCTTGTATTTGACCTTGCAGTTCTTGCAGACGCGGCGGAGGAGGCGCTGGGCGCACACGCACACGAGCGCCGCGGAGATGTTGAAGGGCTCGATGCCCATTTCACCCATACGCGAGACGGTGGACGGCGCGTCGTTGGTGTGGAGCGTGGAGACGAGCAAGTGACCGGTGAGCGCCGCTTCGCAGGCGATCTGGGCGGTTTCCTTGTCGCGGATTTCGCCGACGAGGATGATGTCGGGGTCCATGCGGAGGTAGCAGCGCAGCGCCCGCTGGAAATCGAGGCCGATCTGCTTGTTCATCTGCATCTGGTTCAGGCCGGGGAGGGTGTATTCGATCGGGTCCTCGGCGGTCTGGATGTTCACGTCGGGCGTGTTGATCTCGGCCAGCGCGGCGTAAAGGGTCATGGACTTGCCCGAGCCGGTCGGGCCGCAGTGCAGGATCATGCCGTAGGGCTGGCGGACGCACTCGCGGTATTTGGCGAGGTTGTCGTCGGAGAAGCCGAGCTGGGGCAGGGGCAGGGTGGACTTGGCCTTGTCCAGGATACGCATGACGACCTTCTCGCCGTGGTTCATCGGGCCGGTGGCGACGCGCAGGTCGATATCGATGTTTTTCTTCGTGAACTTCTTGAACACGATGCGGCCGTCCTGCGGGAGGCGGCGCTCGGAGATGTCCAGGTTGCACATGATCTTCAGGCGGGCGACCATGGCGAAGGCGACCTGCTTCGGGAGGCGCATCTTCTCGGCGCACATGCCGTCCACCCGGTAGCGGACCACGAGGTCCTTTTCCATCGGCTCGATGTGGATATCGGACGCGCCGGAGACGTAGGCGTCCTCGATGATGCGGTTGGTGAGCTGGATGATGGGGGCGGAGTCCTCGCTCTCGAGGTCGGCGGCCTTGACCTCGCTGGTCGCGCCGCCCTCGGTGTAGGCGCCGGAGATGAGGTCCTTCACCTCGTCGATGTCGACCTCCTGCGCGGCCTCGCCGGCCTTGGCGGCGGCGCCGGCCTTCTCGCCGAAGCATTTCTTGAGCAGGGCGTCGAGGAGGCTGGCGGGGATGACCTTGACGTCGTCGATCGACATCTCGGTGGCCTGGGAGAACGCCTCGCGCTTGGCGTAGTCCAGCGGGTTGGTCATCAGCACCGAGCAGGAGTTGGTGCCGGTCTTCTTGTAGGGGAAGATGCACTCGCGGCGGATGACGGCGTCACCGGTGATCTCGACCAGCTTGTCGTCGATCTCGACGTCCTCGATCTTGGTGACGAGGGGCAGCTCGGTGAACTTGGAGATGAACTTGGCGGTGTCCTCGGGGGTGAGCTGGAACTTCGGGTCCAGCATGCGCTGGATGAGGGTGGAGGAGTATTCGGCCACCTCCATGAGGACGCTGAGGTCCTTGGGGGTGAACGAGCCGCCGGTGCCGGCGGAGGGCTCCTTGTTGAGGACCTGGATGGCGCCGATGACGATGTTCGTCTTGAGCGGCACGGTCAGCATGGAGTGGACGTCGAAGCCGACATCCATCTTCTTGAGGGAGGCGGCGTCGGCGCCCTTGCCGCTGAAAAAGAGCGGTTCGCCCGTCTGGATGACCTTGCCGACGTTGCCGGTGCCGGCGGGCAGCTTGAGGGTGAGGAGCTTCTTGGCGGTCTCGCGGAACTGGACCTCCTTGCCCTTGTCGGCGCCCCACAGCGTGGGCGAGTAATACACCTGCTTGAACGCGATCTCGCCGCCCTCGACCAGATACATGGTCATGGACTGGGCTTGCAGCGACTCGACGACCTTGCTGGAGGTCAGCTCGATGACGGTGTTGACGTCCTCCTTGCTCGGGGCGGGCTTCGAGATGACCTTGATGAGGAGGGAGCGGCGCAGCGTGCCGGTGAGATTGCTGGAGGTAGCCATGAGTAAGGGGGAGGTGGAGGAGGGCCGGCCGGCAGGCGCCGGGTGGAGCGGCGACGGTGGATTGAAAAACGCGCTTGCTTGTAAGGCCGTTTTTTCGCGTGGTCGAGGGCGAATTGCAAATGCTTGGCTGGCTCAAAGAGGTCTGGAGCAAGGTCCTGCGTCGCGAGGCCCCCACGGCCCGCGCGGAGGCCGGGGCCCGGGGCGAGCAGGCCGCCGCGGACTATCTGCAGGCGCGCCACGGCTTCAAGATCGTGACCCGGAACTGGCGCTGCCCGCGCGACCGGCGCGACGAGATCGACCTCGTGTGTCGCGACGGCGACGTGCTCGTGTTTGTCGAGGTCAAGGCCCGCGCCGAGGGGGCGCTGGTGTCGGGTTTCCACGCGGTGGACGAGCGCAAGAAGCGTGCGCTGCAACGCGCGGTGCACGCCTACCTCGGGGCGCTGGCCAGCCCGCCCCGCACCTTCCGCTTCGACGTCGCCGAGGTCACGCTCAGCGGCCGGCTGCCGCCGCAGGTGATGCATTTCGAGAACGTCCCGCTCTTCCCCAAGGGCTACCATGCCGCCCGCCAGAGCGGCTCGCTGGACGAGATGTGAGGGTCCGGTCGGGCGCCGGGGGCGGGCCAGCCGGCCGGCCCGCCCGCATTAGGACACGGGCCGGGAAGTATAGCCTTGCGGGTGCCTACCATCGGGCCGATTTTTCCGGCCATGGCTGAAGAAGTCCGTCACCCATTCCTGCATGGCCTCAGCAAGCACCGCGGCTCGCCGCCGACGGTGATCGTCATCTTCGGCGCCTCGGGCGACCTGACCGCCCGCAAGCTCATCCCCGCGATCTACAACCTGGCGCATGACGGCCTGCTGCCGGCGGATTTCTACCTCATCGGCTTCGGCCGGAAGGCGATTCCCGACGCCGAGTTCCAGCAGATCGCCGCCGGCGCCATCAAGGAATTCTCCCGGCGCGAGCCAAGCGCCGAGGTCTGGAACCGCCTGGCCCCCCGCACGCTCTACGTCAGCGGCGGCTACGACGAGAAACCGGCCTACGACCGCCTCGCCCAGCGCATCGCCGGGCTCGAAAAGGACATCGGCCAGCAGCTGCAGTCGCTGTTCTACATCTCCACGCCGCCGACGGTCTTCGCCCCGATCATCCGGAACCTCGGCGCCAGCGGCCTGGCCGCGCGCTACCTCGGCCAGGCGCACCAGTCGAAGGTCATCATCGAGAAACCCTTCGGCCGCGACCTCGCCAGCGCCCAGGCGCTCAACCGCGAGCTCACCGCCGTCTTCGCGGAGCCGCAGGTCTTCCGCATCGACCACTACCTCGGCAAGGAGACCGTGCAGGACCTGCTCGTGCAGCGCTTCGCCAACGCCATCTTCGAGCCGATCTGGAACCGCAACTTCATCGACCACGTGCAGATCACCGTGGCCGAGCAGGTGGGCGTCGAGGCCCGCGCCGGCTACTACGAGCAGAGCGGCTGCCTGCGCGACATGATCCAGAACCACACCATGCAGCTGCTCGCCCTCACGGCGATGGAGCCGCCGGTGTCGATGGACGCCGAGTCCGTGCGCAACGAGAAGGTGAAGGTCCTCAAGGCCATCCAGCCGCTGCGCCTCGACGGCGCCAATCCCGACGTGGCCCGCGCGCAATACGGCGAGGGCGTCATCAGCGGCAAGCCCGTGAAGGGTTACCTGCAGGAGCAGGACGTGTCGCCCGCGTCCGGCACCGAGACCTTCGCGGCGCTCCGCCTGAGCATCAACAACTGGCGCTGGCAGGGCGTGCCGTTCTACCTCCGCTCCGGCAAGCACCTCGCCCGCCGCGTCAGCGAGATCGCGATCCGCTTCAAGCGCACGCCCGGCAACCTGTTCGCCGAGAACGAGCGCTCGATGCTCGCGGCCAACACGCTGGCCTTCCAGATCCAGCCCGACGAGGGCCTGAGCCTCATCCTCAACGCCAAGATCCCCGGCCTCGAGACGCGCACGCAGCCGGTGAAGATGAACTTCAAATACGCCACGACCTTCGGCTCGAACACGCCCGAGGCCTACGAGCGCCTCGTGCTCGACGCCATGATCGGGGACGGCACGCTCTTCATCCGCGGCGACGAGACCGAGCGCTCCTGGCAGCTCTGCACGCCGGTGCTCGAGCACTGGGCGAAACAGGGCCGCACCGGCCTCGACACCTACGCCTCCGGCGCCTGGGGGCCGAAGTCGGCCGAGGACCTGCTGGCGGCGAACGGCCATTCCTGGCGAGAACCGTGAAGCGGCCAAGCCGCTGAATGTTCAACGGTCATTGTCCAATTTTCATTTTTTCGATGACCGGGCGATGAACGGTGAAAATTGAACGATGAACAATGAACAATATTTCCTCTGATGCCCGCTGTCTTTGACGCTCTCCCCGGCCAGGAGGTGCCCGTCGGCGGCATCGCGGCGGGCTTCACGAAACTCTGGGCCGACTCCCCCGCCCAGGAGAGCCGCGCCGTGCAGCTCAACCTCGTGCTGCACCTTGGCGCCAACACCACGCCGGCCGACGCGGCCGTGCAGTTCCAGGCCACGCTGCGCTTCGCCCAGCGCTACCCGGCGCGCGTCGTCGTGCTCTGCCCGGATTTCGACGAAAAGGCGCCGGCGGAGATGCGCGCCAAGATCTACGGCGAGTGTTTCCTCGGCAAATCAAAGAACGACACACGCTGCGTCGAGTTCGTCATCCTGCACTACACGATGGCGGTGCGCAGCCACCTCGAGAACCAGGTGTCGGTGTGCCTGTCGACCGACATGCCGCTCTACTACTGGGGGCACCGGTTCTCCGAGGCCAAAAAGCTGGCTGACTACGGCTATCTCCTGACGCGCTCCAAGCGGATCCTGTTCGACAGCGCCGTGGTCCCGGCCGACGCCTTCACCTATCCCTGGCCGAACCTCGCCGCGGTGCGCGACCTCGCCTACACCCGCACGCTGCCGCTGCGGCAGAACCTCGGGCAGTTCCTCAGCCGCTACGCCCCGGCGCTCATCAACGAGGGGCTGAAAAAGGTGACGATCCGCCACCGCAAGGAGTTTGCCGCCGAGGCCGGCTGCCTGCTCGGCTGGGTGAAGAAGGGCCTCGCCCGCAGCGGCGCCACCGGCGTGACCTTCGAGCTGGGCGGCGTGGACTGTGCCGGCTGTTTCGCGATGGAGTTCACCTACGCCGACCCGAGGAAAATCTTCAAGTGGGAGGCGGACCTGGGCAAGGACCACGCGCAGTTTACCGGCGACCTCGGCACGGGCCGGACCGCGCTGGTGGCCGGGGCGCACTTTCTCGCGCCGGACATGGCCCTGAGCGAGGCGATGTTCTTCTGAAGGATGGCGCGCCGCGCCGGGGCGGGCCGGCGGGAGTGGCTTTGACACCGCCCTGATGGTTCGCTTATCTCCGCGCCCATGCCAGCCGACCCGTCGTTGCACACCGCGGGACCCTCGTCGCCTTCGGGCGGAGCTGTCGCGCGCCGCGCGCGGCCGATCTACCGGGTGTTCGTCAGCTCGACGTGGCTGGACCTGCAGCCCGAGCGCCGGGCCCTGATGGAGGCGCTGAACCGGATGGAGGAGATGCGGTTCGTCGGGATGGAGTTCTTCGGCAACCGGCCGGACGACACGCACGACGCCTCGATCGACCAGGTGGACCTGTGCGAGGTCTTCATCGGCATCATCGGATTCCGCTACGGCTCGGGCATCACCGAGGCCGAATACCGCCGGGCCCGCGCGTTGAACCTGCCGTGCTTCGTCTATTTCAAGCGCGGCGAGCCCGCGTCGCCGGGGCAGACGGACCAGGACCCCGCGCTGGCGGCGAAGCTCGCGGCGTTCAAGCAGGACCTGCTGCGCGGTCACACGGTGAAGGAGGTCGGCAGCCCGGAGGAGCTCGCGGCCAGCGCGACCGCCGACCTGCACAACTGGGTCGCCGCGCGGTGGATCTCGCTGGAGCGGGAGGAGGTCGCGGTCCGTCCCGCCGCCCCTGTGGCGGACGCCGACCGCACCAACATTCTCCGTCTGATCGAACGCATCGACCAGGACTGGATCAAGGGCGTGCTCGAGGCTTCGTTGCACCACCGGGCCTGGTTGGAGCTCGGGCTCGACTGGCGCGAGGACGCGGTCGAGCACCCGTGGGACCGCATTGTCGTGGCGGCGAACCGCCCGATCCAGACCCTGAGCAAGGAGGACAGCATCAGCGGGGTGTTCGATGCGGCGCAACACACGCTGCTTGTCCTCGGTGAACCCGGCGCAGGCAAGACGACGACCGTGCTCGAACTGGCGCGCGACCTGATCGTCCGGGCCCGGGGATCGGCGGTCGAGCCGGCGCCGGTCGTGCTCGCGCTCTCGACCTGGCAGGCCCAGCACAAGGACCTGATGGACTGGCTCGTGGCCGAGCTGGGTTTGCGCTACCAGGTCCCCAAGCGGGTGGCCCGGGCCTGGTTGGAGGAGGGGAGGCTCGTGCTGATCCTGGACGGACTCGATGAGGTGGCGGCCGAGCGCCGGGCGGCCTGCGTCGATGCCATCAATGCCTTTGAGCAGGAGCATCACCCGCGCGGACTGGCGGTCACCTGCCGCGTGGCCGAATACAACGCGCTCACGACCAAGCTGCGGCTGCGCTCGGCCATCTGCCTGCAGCCGCTCACCCCGGCGCAGATCGACCGCTATTTCCAGGCGGCGGGCACCAGCCTCGATCCCCTGCGGCGCGCACTGCAGGAGGATGCCGGTTTGCGCGAACTGGCCCGGAGTCCGCTCATGCTGAGCGTGATGACCATGGCGTGGCGCGACGCCCCGGCGGAGACCACGGCGCCGTTCGCGACCGCGCAGGCCCCGGAGGATCTCCGGCGCCGGCTGTTCGACGCCTACGTGAAGGCGGCTCTGCACCGGCACGGCAAGGCCGGCTCGATCTATACGCCGGAGCAGACGATTGGCTGGCTCAGCTGGCTGGCGCGCCGGATGAAGGAGAACGGACTCACCCTTTTTGCGGTCGAGCAGTTGCAACCCGGATGGCTGGCCGGAGCCCGGAGCCAGTTTGGCTACATGCTCATCACCCGGCTGCTGGCGGCGCTGGCGCTGGCGTTGCCCATGCTTTTCCGGGAAATGAACCCAGTGATCCGGGTGGCGTGCGCGTCCCTCGCGGTGGGGGTCGGGTTGGTGTTCGGCGGGCTCGATTTCACGTTGCTGCGGGCCAGGTCCGCGCCGGTCGACATGGGGTCACGCCGTTTCTGGTGGCTGCTGCTGTCCCTTCTGGGCATCGGGGCGCTGTGGGTGCCGCTGGTGCTGAACATCGAGGCCCTGAAGGAGCCGAGGTCGCCCGCGCTGAGTTTCGGGCTGGTTTACCTGGTGATGGCGGCGTTTGCCTTTTGCTCGCCAGTGGATGTGCGGGCGCTGGACATCAAGCCGAGCGACACGATGCGCTGGTCCTGGCGGCTGGCGCTGGAACGCTTCTGGGTGGGGGTGGTGGGGTTGAACCTGCTGGTTTTCGCGATTTTTGGCGGGGCGATCATCACGATGCTGGTCCAGGAAGGCTGGCGGTATGCGGCCCGCGATTTTCAGGTGCCGTTTTTTCTCGGTGGCCTCGCGGCCGGGCTCGTGGGGGGGCTGCTGGCGGGCCGGCGGCTCTGGTCAAGGGGCCGCGTGTTTGCCGCCTGCACGGGCTGCGCCTGCATTGCCATGGGGGGACAGCTTGGGTCGCTGGCGGATCGCTGGGATTTTCCAAACTTGGCACTCATTCTGATCCAAATGGCCGTGGCGGCTTTTGTCGGGGTGTTCGGCGGTTTTGTGTCGGGCATGGTCAACCCGGAAAGGGCCCGTCGCTCGGGGGTGTGGTTCTGGCTGAGGGTGCCGGTGCTGGCTTTCGTGGTGGTCGGTCTGCTCATGCTGATCCCGGGGATCGTCGTGTTGTTGCAAAAGGCGAGCCGGTTCGACGCGGAGGCGCTGCGGGTCATCGGGGTGCCGTCATTGATGCTGGGTCTGGGCGCCGGACTGGTCGCCTTCTTCCGGTTTGGAGGCTTCAACGGGGCGCAGCATTTTCTTCTGCGGTGGCTTTTCTCCCGCAGCGGCCACCTGCCGCCGCGGCCCGAGGCTTTTCTCAACCACGCCGCGCAACTCGTCCTGCTGCAAAGGGTCGGCTTCGGCTATCGCTTTGTGCATGCGCTGCTGTTGCAGCACCTCGCGACTGCACCGGAAAACCGGACCACTCCAGCGGACAGTCGGGCTGACACGGCCGGCACCTAACGGCTGAGCGCCCGCAGGCCGCGCAGGGCGGATTCCATCCGGTCGAAGACGGGCAGGCCGGCGCGCTGGAGGACCGAGCGGAACTCCGCGTATT
Source organism: Lacunisphaera sp. (assembly GCA_041909435.1). GTDB lineage: Bacteria > Verrucomicrobiota > Verrucomicrobiia > Opitutales > Opitutaceae > Lacunisphaera. The sequence continues at coordinate 5,362 of JAYRDK010000079.1, read as the reverse complement.
CCGGCCCCGCGTCCACGACCAGCGCGATGGGCTTGCGGTGGACGTCCCGCAACGCGCTGAGCATGCGCGCGAGCTTCGCGGCGCCGGTAGCGGTGGTGTCGAGCCGCGGCGTGAAGGGCACCACGCCGAGCACGACGACCGCGGCGGGCTCGATCAGCAGGGAAGTGGCGGCGATGAAATCGGTCGGCCCGGCCATCGGGGTCAGGTCCAGCGGCAGGCGCGGGGCGACCAGGCCGGCGAGGCCGTGCCGTTGGAGCAAGGAGGCCAGCGCCTCGAGGAAAATGCCGTCGAGGGACGCGGCGGGCAGGCCGTGCCGGTCCAGCAGGTCGCTGCCATTCACGCATTCAAAGCCCGCGTTCGAGATCAGTGCCACCGGCCCGACCTGAAGTCGCGGGTAGGCGGCGAGCCAGAGCAGCGCGGCGTCAAAGTCCGCGATGGTGTCGGCGAACCGGGCGCCGGAGCGTTCCAGCAGGGCGCGCTCCAGGAGCGTATCGCCGGCCATGGCACCCGTATGGCTGGCGGCCGCGGCCTGGCCGGCGGTCGTGCGGCCGGCACGGTGGAGCACCACGGGCCGGCCTTGCGCGCACAGGCGCCTGACCGCCCCGGCCGCGACCGCCAGCTGGCCGGGGCCGAAGCCCTCGATGTAGCAGGCTACCGGTCCGGAGCCCGGTTCCGCGGCCAGCGCGGCGAGCATGTCGCACAGCGCGACATCGAGCTGGTTGCCGAGGGCGACGCCGAGACCGAACCGCAGTGCCGGCAGACGTGACTGCAAGCAGAGCAGGAAGGCGCCGCTTTGGCTGAGCAGCGTGAGTTCGCCGCCTTGGGCGGAAGGGGCGGCGAGCTTGGTGGCGGGGATGAAGGCGGTGTTGAGTCCGCGCGCCGGCACCCAGTGTCCGAGGAAATTCGGGCCGAGCACGGCCGGCGTCCACCGGCCGGCGGTGCGGGCGCGGTGGAGCGTGGCGGCCAGGCGGAGACCGAGCCCCGCGTGGTCCGCGCCGTCACCGATGCCGCCGGCGACCAGCGCCACGCAACGGGCCCCACCGCCCTGTTGGATGAGTTTTTCCAGGGTCTCAACCGCGGTGGCGGCCGGGAGGGCGAGCAGCAACAGGTCCACCGGATGGGCCTTGAGCGCCGACACGTCGGGCCGGCAGGGGAAGCCGAACAGTTCATCGTGGCCGGGCTTGATGATGATCAGATCGCCGGCGGCCAGCGGGTAGCGGGTGAGGTTTTCCAGGATGGTGCGGCCGACGCCGCCCTCCTGCGCGGAGACACCGGCGAGGGCGATGCGGCGCGGTGCCGTCAACGCGGTCAGAAATCCCGCGGGCGGCGTGAGACGGGGTGCCGGCCGCGGGCCGCGGCTGCCGACCGCATCGAGCGGGCGGGGCATGCCCTCGGTGTCGAGCGCCACCGGGTTCAATTCGAGCAGCGTCAGGCCGTCCTGTTCGAGCACTGCGGCGAGGGTCCACAAGGAGCGCAGGAAGGCCGCGAGCGTGGCGCGGTCGGTCAGCTCCTTGGTGCCGCGGATCCGGCCGAGCCAGATGCGGCCGAGCAGATGGGTTTCGAGATCGTGCAGGGCCTGATCGGCCGAGGTGACCGTCACCGGCCACCGGCACGGTGGGGCGAGTTCGGCGAGGGTGTCCGCCTGCAGGCCGCCGAAGCCGAAGACGACCGTCCAGCCCGCTTCGCCGCGGGTGAGGGAGACCAGCGCCTCGGAGGGCAGGTGCGGGCAGCGGGCGATGTCGATCTGCTCGCACACGAGGCCGTCCATCCAGCGGTGGCCGCCGGCCTCAAGGCGCTGGTGCATGCCCTTGAATTCGTTGAGCACGGTCTGACGCTCGAAGGGCAGGAAGTGCACGGCGCCGAGCTCGGATTTGTGCCAGACGTTTTCCCCGAGGCCCTTCACCACCACGGGCTCGCCCGGCTCGAAGGGCAGCGGACCGCCCTCGCAACCGTGGCGCGGCGGACGCAGGCCGGCACGCTCCAGCAGCGCGTAGGCCTCGGTTTCCGGGACGAACAGCGAGACATTCATACGGGAGCGGGGGACACGGCCTGCTGGCCAGCGGCAAAGGCGGCCTCGTTCAGCGGCAGGAGGGCGGCCTTGTCCTTCAGGACATGCCGCAGGGTCTCCAGCAGCGCGGAGGCGGGCAGCAGGTCGCTCGCGGCCTGCAGGGCGCCGAGGGCGACGATGTTTTTGACCACCGGGCGGCCGAGTTCGGAGGCCAGGCGGGAGAAGGGCACGGGCAGCACGCGGCGGCCTGCGGGCAACGGACCCGGCTCGGGGATGAGCGTGCTGTCGTAGATGATGAGACCACCCTCGACCACGGAGCCGGCGAACTTGGCCAGGCTGGGGGCGTTGAAGGCGACGAGGATGTCGGGCGCGGGCGAGGCGGGGTTGAGGACCTCATGCGCCGCGAGGTGGACGTCCGCGTAGGAGGTGCCGCCGCGGCTTTCCGGGCCGTAGCTCGGGATGTGCGTGGCATCGAAGCCCTGCGCGATGGCGGCGCGGGTCAGGAGCAGCGCGGCGGTCTGGGCGCCGTCGCCGCCGGCACCGGCGAGCTTCAGGCTGAGGTCGCGTTTTACGAGGTGGGCCGGCCACACCGCCGCGGGCCGGGGGCCGGCGGCCGGATCGGCGCCGCAGTAGCCCAGGATCTCCTCCGGCTCGAAGCGCGGCGGGGCGGGCTTGAACCAAGGCTCGCGGGTCAGGTCCTTCTTCACACCGAGCGGGTAGATGGGCTCCATTTTTTCGCGCACCCATTTTTCGGCGTCGACCGGGGACAGCTTCAGGTGCGTGGGGCACTCGCTGAGGATCTCGATGAAGGCGTAGCCGCGGCCCTCCGTCTGCAGCTGGAGCGCCTTCTTGATCGCGCGGCGGGCCTTCACGCGGTTCTTCGCATCGTAAAGGGCGACGCGTTCCACATAGACCGGGCCGTCGAGCGAGGCGATGAGCTCGGCCATCTTGAGCGGCTGGCCCATCGCCGCGGTGCGCCCGTCCGGGCTGGTGGCCGTGCGCTGGCCGATCAGCGAGGTCGGGGCGAGCTGTCCGCCGGTCATGCCGTAAACGGCGTTGTTCACGAAAATCACCGTGATCGGCAGGCCCATCTGGGCGACGGAGATGGTCTCGGCGAGGCCGATCGAGGCGAGATCGCCGTCGCCCTGGTAGGAGATGACGACGGCCTCGGGGTTGGCCAGCTTGTGGCCGAGCGCGACGGCCGGGGCGCGGCCGTGGGCGGCCTGGGTGTTGCCGACATTGAAGTAATAAAACGCGAAGACGGCGCAGCCCACCGGGCTGACGAGGATGGTCCGGTGCTGCAGGTCGAGCTGCTCGATGACCTCGGCGAGATCGCGATGGATGACGCCGTGGCCGCAGCCGGCGCAGTAATGCGTGCTGTGGCCCTTGAGGCCCTCGCCGTGCGCGTGGCGCCGGAAGTTCTGGTAGAAGACACCGCTCATGATGGCACCCCGCGGGTTGAAAGGATGGCGCGCAGGATCTCGTCCTGGGACGGCAGCACGCCGCCGTAGTGTTGGACCGGCGTGATGGGCGGCGGCGCGATGCCGGCGTGGCTCAGGGCGAGGCGGAGCTCGTCCTCCAGCTGGCCGGGGCTGCCCTCGACGATGACCAGGTGTTTCACCGCCGGCAGGATCGTCCTGAGCATGGAAATGGGGAAGGGCCACAGCGTCACCGGACGGAACAGGCCGGCGCGGACACCCTGCGCGCGGGCGGCCTCGACCGCGCCCTTGGCCATGCGGGCGGGGGTGTTGCAGGCGAGGACGAGCACGTCGGCGTCCTCGCAGCGGAAGGTGTCGGAGCGCTGCTCCTCGGCGGCGATGCGCGCGTATTTTTCGTTGAGCCGGCGGTTGTGCGCCTCGAGGTCGTCCTCCGCGAGCTGGATGGAGCAGATGAGGTTGAGGTGGTGCGCGTGGTCGCCGCACACGGCCCAGGCGGGGCGGCCGGGCTTGCGCAACGTGGCGGGCAGGTGCACCACGCCGGTCATCTGGCCGAGAAAACCGTCGCCGAGGACGATGACCGGGTTGCGGTAGGTGAAGCTCAGCTCGAAGGCGTGCATCGTCAGGTAGAGCATTTCCTCGGGGGTGCCGGGGGCGAGGACGATGGCGTGGGTGTTGCCGTGGCCGAGGCCGCGGCAGGCGAGCTTGATGTCGGCCTGCTCGGGGCCGAGGTTGCCGAGCCCCGGGCCGCCGCGCATGATGTTGACGAAGACGCCGGGCACCTCGGCGCCGATCATGTAGCTGATGCCCTCGAGCATCAGGCTGAAGCCCGGGCCGCTGGTGAAGGTCATGCACGGCACGCCGGCGCCGCCGGCGCCATACATCATGTTGACGGCGGCGGTCTCGCTCACGGCCTGGACGAAGTGTCCGCCGACCTTGGGCAGGATCTTGGCCATGAGCTCCGAGCCCTCGGTGCTGGGCGTGATGGGGTAGCCGAAGAAGTGCCGGCAGCCGGCGAGCAGCGCGCCGACGGCGGAGGCGTAGGTGCCCTTGAGGACCAGCGGTTCGCAGGCGGGCAGGGGCACGAATTCGTCGGGCTGGTCCACCTTGGCGACCGGCGGCAGCTCCTTCTGGCCGAAGAGACGCGCGGGGTCCTCCAGTTCGAAGTCGAAGGCGCCGGTCGGGTGCTCGGTCGTGGGCCGCAGGCCGTAGGGCTCGGGGCAGGCCTGCATGCACAGCGCGCAGCCGTTGCAGGCGTCAAGATGCAGCGCGACGGGCACGACGCCGGTCAGCGGGTTGATGGCGGTGCCCGGCGTGATGCAGTCGCGCGGGCAGGCATCGACGCAGCGCAGGCAGCCTTTGCAATACTCGGGCTGGAGGAAGGGTTTGGGGCGGACGGAGGCGATCATGGCGCGGGAGGCGCGGGCCGCCGGCCGGGCGGGCGGCCGGACCAGCGCGGGGTTTTGGCCGAAGATAGCGGGGGCGCCGCCGGGGGACTGCGCATGCCTTGGCGGACGCTGCGCGGATGTTGAACGGGAGGGGCGTTTACGCTGAAAGGACTAGGGAGTGTCTTCAAACCGCAAAAACCGGACGGTAGACCGAGGCAACAGAATGCCGATCCGGGTTTAACCACTGATGCATCGCCTAACGGCTCTGCTACTGTGTGCGGCTACGCCTAATCGGCTCCGCCAGGTGGCTTCGGGGGTCGGCTAATCGCCGACTGACAACCGAATTCTCCTGCTGCTCAGCGGCGGTTAGCCGCTCACCGGAACCAATTCCGGAGCCGATTAGGCGGAGGAGACCTTAAAGCGCAGCCGGTAGGCGGAGCATGGTATGTTCGTTTTTGACTCAGGAAACCTGCTGATGAAGAACCGAAGACAGGACCCCGAGGTGGCCGGAGCGGTTGCAACCGCTCCGA
>JAYRDK010000078.1:0-14545 GCA_041909435.1 Lacunisphaera sp. | reverse complement strand
CCGCGGGACATCCACCTCTGGGGCGCCAGCTTCAACACCAGCATCAAGGGCATCGCGCTCCAGGGCGAGCTGAGCTACCGCAGCAACCAGCCCTTCCAGGTGGACGACGTCGAGCTGCTCTTCGCCGCGCTCTCCCCGCTCAGCTCACGCTTCGCCGCCAACAACCAGATCGGCGCCTTCGCGCTCAACACCTACATCCCCGGCTTCCGCCGGCACAAGGTCGTGACCGGCCAGATGACCGCCACCAAGGTGACGCGCGGCTTCTTCGGCGCCGACCAGAGCACCTTCCTCGCCGAGGCGGGCTTCGTGAACGCCGACCTGAACGCCAAGAGCACCCTGCGCTACGACGGCGCCGGCACCTTCGTCGGCGGTGACCTCAACTACATGAACAACTCCGGCAGCAACACGAGCGTCGCCGCCCAGATCGCCGCGGGCACCCTCCCCGCCTCCGAGCCCGCGTCGGCCTTCGCCGATGACTTCTCCTGGGGCTACCAGCTCGTCGCCCGCCTCGACTACAACAACGCCTTCAAGGGCGTGAACGTGTCGCCGCTGCTGGTCTACTCGCACGACGTCGGCGGCAACACGCCGCTGCCGATGGGCAACTTCCTCCACGGCCGCAAGTCGATCACCGTGGGCGCGGAGTTCACCTTCCAGAACGCCTGGGCGCTGGACCTGCGCTACGTGAACTTCTTCGGCGCCGGCCGCTACAACCTGCTCGGCGACCGCGACTACGTCTCCTGCAACCTGAAGTATTCGTTCTAATCCCAGCGCCTACCCTTCCCTCAATGAAAACGAAACTCCTTCTGTCCTCGGTCCTCTGCCTGCTGTCCTCCGTCGCGGCGTCCGCCGCGCTCTCCGCCGCCGACGCCAGCCGGCTCGGCAACGACCTCACGCCGCTCGGCGGTGAAAAGGCCGGCAATGCCGACGGCTCCATCCCGGCCTGGACCGGCGGCCTCACGACCGCCCCCGCCGGCTACAAGCCCGGCATGCACCACCCCGACCCGTTTGCGGGCGATGCCGCGAAGTTCACCATCACCGGGGCCAACGCCGACCAGTATGCCGACAAGCTCACCGCGGGCCACCTCGCGCTGCTCAAGGCCTACCCGACCTACACGATGCCCGTCTACCCGACGCATCGCAGCGCCTCCAACCCGCAGCGCATCTACGACGCCACCAAGCAGTATGCCACCACCGCGGCCCTCGCCGAGGGCGGCAACGGCATCACCGGCGCCGTCATCGGCACGCCGTTCCCCATCCCGCAGAACGGCCTCGAGGTGATCTGGAACCACCTCACCCGCTACCGCGGCGTCGCGGCGAACCGCAACATCAGCCAGGCCGCCCCCCAGCGCAACGGCAGCTACACGCTCGTGGATTTCGAGGACGAGTTCCTCTTCAACTACGTCCGCGACGGCATCCAGGAGAAGGACCTCGACAACGTCCTGATCTACTTCAAGCAGGCCGTGACGGCGCCCGCCCGCCTCGCCGGCTCCATCCTCGTCGTGCACGAGACGATGGACCAGGTGAAGGAACCCCGCCGCGCCTGGCTCTACAACACCGGCCAGCGCCGCGTGCGCCGCGCCCCGAACGTCGCCTACGACAACCCCGGCACCGCCGCCGACGGCATGCGCACCTCCGACCAGTTCGACATGTTCAACGGCGCGCCCGACCGCTATGACTGGAAGCTCGTCGGCAAAAAGGAAATGTATGTCCCCTACAACAGCTACAAGCTGCACAGCGATTCGCTGAAGTATAAGGACATCCTGACCCCGCTGCACATCAACCAGGACCTCACCCGCTACGAACTCCACCGCGTGTGGGTCGTGGACGCCACCCTCAAGGCCGGCACCAGCCACGTCTATTCCCGCCGCACCTTCTACATCGACGAGGACAGCTGGCAGATCCTCGCCGTCGACCAATATGACGGCCGCGGCCAGCTCTGGCGCGTCTCCGAGGCGCACTGCATCAACTACTATGATGCCCAGAGCTTCTGGAGCACGCTCGAGGTCCACACCGACCTGCTGGCCGGCCGCTACCTCGCCATCGGCCTGGATAACGAGGCCAAGATGTATGACTTCAGCCTCGTGCGCAGCCCGGCGGATTACACCGCGGCGACGCTCCGCCAGGAAGGCGTCCGCTGAGGCAGACACCCAATCCCGAGGGCGGCCTGCAAAGGCCGCCCTTTTTCTTGCCGCCCATGCTTTGTCTTGCCTGTCATTCTGAGCGCAGCGAAGAATCCAGCCGCATGATCGCCCGCAAACCCGGCGCTGGATCCTTCGCTTCGCTCAGGATGACATGGCGATGGTCCGTCCTGCTGCTCGGGCTGCTGCTTGGTTCGCTGGCCCCCGCCACCGAGACCTCCGAACCCGCCCCCCTCGCCCCGAAATCCCTCCTGCTCGCCGTCGCCAAGGCCGGGGACCGCCTGGTCGCCGTGGGCGATCGCGGCCATGTGCTCCTTTCCTCCGACCAGGGCCGCACCTGGACGCAAAGCGTGGTGCCGGCGCGGGCGATGCTGACCGGGGTCTCGTTCCCCGACGCCCGGCACGGCTGGGCGGTCGGCCACGATGGCGTCATCCTCGCCACCACCGACGGCGGCCAGACCTGGAAACGCCAGGATACCGGGCGCGATCTTGAGACCGTTTACCTCGACGTGCTTTTCCGCGATGCCGCCAACGGCTTTGCGGTCGGCGCCTACGGCAAGTTCATGGTCACGACCGACGGCGGGCAGACCTGGACGGCCGCGCATCCCTCCGACGACGAGGTGCACTACAACCGCCTCACCACCGGGAGCGACGGCACGCTCTATCTCGCGGGCGAAGGCGGGCTGCTGTTGCTCTCCAAGGACGGCGGCAAGCAATGGGTCAGATCCGAGGTGCCTTATGACGGCTCTTTCTTCGGCGCCCTGCCCCTCGATAACAACCGGGTCATTGTTTACGGCCTGCGCGGCCACATCCTGCGCTCGGAGGACCAGGGCGCCAGTTGGACGGACGAAAGCAACCAGCTGCAGGTTCTCATCATGAGCGGCGTGCGCCTGGCCACCGGCCGCATCGTGCTCGCCGGCCAGGGCGGTAATTTCTTCGTGAGTCGCGACCGCGGCGTCACGTTCGACCATTGGAAACCCGCCGACTTCGGCACCAGTGTCGCCGCGGTGATCGATGCCGGCGACGGCGCCCTGCTCACGGTGGGCGAAGCCGGCGCCGTGCGCGTCCCCATGCCATGATCAAGCGCCTCGAGGAACTCGTCTTCCGCTACCGCCCGGTCACCCTGGCGGTCTTCGTCCTCATCACGGTGGTGCTGGGCTGGTTCGCGTCCAAGACCCGCATCGACGCCAGCTTCGACAAGCAGCTGCCCACCGGCCACGAATACATCGAGAATTTCAAGAAACACCGCACCCAGTTCGGCGGCGCCAACCGCGTGGTCATCGCGCTCGTGGCGAAACAGGGCGACATCTTCACCCCGGAATTCTTCAAGACGCTCAAGGCCGTCACCGACGAGACCTACTACCTGCCCGGCGTGGACCGGGCGCAGGTGACCTCGATCTACACGCCCAATGTCCGCTACCTCGAGGTCGTCGAGGACGGCCTGGCGGGCGGCAACGTCATCCCGGCGGACTTCACCTCGGATGCCCTCGGCCTGGAACGGGTGCGGCAGAACATCATCAAGTCCGGCCGCGTCGGCATGCTCGTGGCCAATGATTTCACCGGCGCGGCCGTCATCGCCTCGCTGCTGGAGGTCGATCCGGCCACCGGCAAGCGCCTCGATTACGCCCAGGTGGCCGCCGCCCTCGAGCACAACATCCGCGAGAAATACCAGAGCGACCAGATCAGCATCCACATCATCGGCTTCGCCAAGGTCATCGGCGACATCACCGACGGCGCCAGGGGCGTGCTGGTCTTCTTCGGCATCGCGCTCGTGATCTCGGCGGTCCTGCTTTTCTATTTCTCGCAGTCGCTGATGCTCACGGTGCTGCCGTTGCTCACCTCGTTCTGCGCCGTCATCTGGCAGTTCGGCATCCTCAACCTCCTCGGCTTCGGCATCGACCCGCTCTCGATCCTCGTGCCGTTCCTGATCTTCGCCATCGCGTTGAGCCACGCCACGCAGATGCTCCGCTCGTTCCGGTATGAGATCAACATGGGCAAGGCCGAGCCCGCCGCCGCGCGCGCCTCGTTCAGCAACCTCTTCGTCCCCGGCTGCGTGGCCATCCTGACCGGCACCGTCGGCTTCAGCACCATCTACCTGGTCGCGGTGCCGACCATCCAGGAACTCGCCATCACCGCCAGCCTCGGCGTGTTCCTCATCATCTTCACCGACCGCTTCCTGCTGCCCGTGCTCATCTCCTACACGAGGATGAGCGCCGGCTTCCGCAAACGGGTGAATTTCCGCCGCTTCGCCCTGCAGCCCTATTGGCGCCGGCTGACCAACTTCACCACCGGCCCCGTCAGCTCGGTCGTCATCATCCTCGTCTCCCTCGCGCTGCTGGTCTTCGGCTGGGTCAAGTCTTCGCAGGTCAAGATCGGCGACCTCCATGCCGGCGTGCCCGAGCTCCGGCAGGACTCGCGCTACAACAAGGACACCGCCATGGTGACCAAGGAGTTCAGCATCGGCGTCGACGTCATCACGGTGCTTGTCGAGACCGTGCCCAACGGCGTCATCGACCACGACATCATGGCGCTGGTGGACCGCTTTGGCTGGCACATGCGCAACGTCGAGGGCGTGCAGTCCACCATGACCCTGCCCGACGTCGCCAAGACCATCAATTCCGGCTGGAACGAGGGCAGCCTCAAGTGGCGCATCATCCCGCGCAACCCGGCCGCGCTCGCCCAGGCCGTCTCGCCGGTCGAGACCGCCACCGGCCTGCTCAATGACGACGGCAGCGTCATCCCCGTGATGATCTACCTGCGCGACCACAAGGCCGAGACCATCAAGCGCGTCGTCGCGGCCGTGAAGGAGTTCCGCGCCATCCACGGCACCGACCGCGCCAAGTTCCAGCTCGCCACCGGCAACGTCGGTGTCATGGCCGCCACCAACGAGGTCGTCTCCGCCGCCCAGAACCCGATGGTCATGTGGGTCTACGCCGCCGTCATCGTCCTCTGCCTGATCTCCTTCCGCTCCTGGCGGGGCGCGCTGTGCGTGATCGTGCCGCTCGTCGTCGTCTCCTACCTCGGCTACGCGCTGAAATATTACCTCAACATCGGGCTGAAGACCTCCACCCTGCCCGTCATCGCCCTCGGTGTCGGCATCGGCGTGGACTACGGCATCTATCTGTTCTCGGCCATCCAGGAGCGCCTGGAGGAGGGCGAGACCTTCGAGGACGCGCTGTGCTTCGCCTTCGCCACCATGGGCACCTCCGTCATGTTCACCGGCAGCGCCCTCGCGGCGGGCGTCGGCACCTGGGCGTGGTCCGCCCTGAAGTTCCAGGCCGACATGGGCATTTTGCTCAGCTTCCTGTTTTTCTTCAACATGCTCGGCGCGATGCTGCTGATGCCCGCCATCGGCCGCTGGCTCTTCCACGGCAAGCTCGCCCACCGCCTCAAGCCCGCCGCCGTGCCCTCCGCTATGTAGGGCCGGCGCTTGTCGCCGTGCATTTCATTCGGTGGGAGGGGTTTTATACCCCGACTGAATGATGCCGACTTCGCTGTCGGGGTATACCCCCCCTCCCGCCACACGATCCGCTCACTTGCCCATCTCCACCCCGCCCGCCGCCGTGAAATTGAAGACCACGTCCAGCTGCGCCTCGACCTTCTGCCGGCCGAGGACGCGGCTGTAGGACACCGTGGGGGTCTGCACGAACTCGATCCGCTCGATCTCGGCCGGGCGGAAACGCCACTGCCGCACCGCGGTCTCGGCCGCCGCGCGGAAATCATCCGCAAACGGCCCCGGCGTGGAGAACACCAGCATGCTCGGCGCCACATCGCTGACGCGTCCCGCGGCATCCACCGTGAGGCGGACGCCGACCGTTGCCCGCCCCGCCCGGGCCTTCAGCGCCCGCGGCGGATAAACGGGATGGGCGAGCGGATAGACCGGCCGGGCCTCGCGGTATTCCTCGACGGGTTTCTGCTCCACCGGCTCCGTCGTGACCGTCCGTGCCGGCGGCGGCGCGACCGGCCGTTCCACAAAGGCAAAGGAACTGGCCCCGGTCGCGGTCGCTTCAGGCGGTCTGTTCTGGCAGCCGCCGAGCAAAACAATGAGCAATCCCGATGCCATAGGCTGCCATTTCATGACTGATACAAACAGCACGTCCTGTGGGAGGCAATGCATGATGGATCGGGGCTCGGGCCTGCGAAAATAGCACGCTTTTCCACATGCGGTCTTTGCGCTGGCCCCGCGGTCCGTCCTCTGTTTTCTCTGACCCGTCCCGATGCCCGCCGACCCCACGCCGCTCCTGTCCCCCGCCCAGCGCAAGCTTGTCGGCTTTGCCCTCGGGTTTGCCGCGATCTGCGCCACTGGCTTCCTGCTCTATGTGCTGCTGGCCGGCGTGGCGCGGTTCATCAGCGCCTTCTCGGGGGTCATCTGGCCGCTGGCCGTCGCCGGGATCCTCGCCCTCCTGATGCGCCCGGTGGTGAACGTCTTCGAGCAGCGCCTGAAGGTGAAACGCCCCGTGGCCGTCGTGCTGCTCTATTTCGTCTTTGCGCTGCTGGTCGCGGGTCTGCTTTTCACCTTCCTGCCGGCCTTGGTTTCCCAGCTGATCGATTTTATCGCCTACCTGCCGACGCTGTGGTCGCGCACGGTGGCCTGGAGCGAGACCCACTTCCCCGAATGGCTGGCCCTCATCCGCCCCTATCTCGACAACCCCACCGTCAAGGCCGCGCTCGACGGCCTGGCGCAGCAGGCGCAGGACCTCCTCGGCCACATCGCCCCGACGCTCAAGTCGGCCGGCGCGGGGATTTTCGGGATCTTCGGCCTCGTGGCGTCGCTCGCGGTCATTCCGGTTTATCTTTTTTTCTTCCTGCTCTCCAACAACGACCCGACGAAGTCCCTGCCCGACCACCTGCCCTTCCTGCAAAAGGAGCACCGCGACGACATCGTGTTCCTCATCCGCGAATTCCTCGGCATCCTGGTGGCCTTCTTCCGCGGGCAGCTGCTGATCGGACTGATCATGGGCGTGCTGCTGGCCACCGGCTTCTCGATCGCCGGCCTGAAGTTCGGCCTGGCGATCGGCTTGCTCACCGGGTTGCTCAACATCGTGCCTTATCTCGGCAGCATCCTCGGCCTGAGCGTCGCGCTGCCGCTGGCCTTCCTGCAGCCCGAGGGAGGGCTGCCGCTCGTGGGCATCTGCGTGGCCGTCTTTGTCGCCGTGCAGCTGATCGAGGGCTGGCTGCTGACGCCCCGCATCATGGGCCAGCAGACCGGCCTGCACCCGGTCGCCATCATCGTGGCCATCTTCTTCTGGGGCCAGGCCCTCGGCGGTGTGCTCGGCATGATGCTGGCCGTGCCGCTGACCGCATTCTTCGTGACGGCCTGGCGCTTCGTCCGGCGCAAATATTTCGCCGCCTAGGCAACATCCGTCGCGCCCCGGGGTCACATCCGCCACTTCCGGCCATGAAGACACCCCACTTGTTCGCCAGCTTCGCGGTTGCCGCCACGGCCGCCGCCACCGACCTCAAGGATCCCGCCGAGGTCGCCCGTGAATTCAACGAGGCTGCGAAACCGACCCTGCCCCTGGCCGGACCGGCTGATTTGCGTGCTTCGTCATCCATCACTGACCAACCGCTGATGCGGCCGGATGGCTTTTTCCCGGCCGCCCCCAGGTCCAAACGAAAGTCACTCGTGCCCTGGGGCCCCATCCCCCGTGGCAAAATCTACGACGCGCCGAATTACCGGGTCCCTGAGGCGCTGCCCGACGACATGCCGCCCGGCACGAAGGAATGGAAATACGGCGGCGGCACCTACTACCTGCTTCCGCTCATCCCGGCGCGGGAGAAATGATGATGCAGGTGGCGCGCCTTGGCGGCCATAGCCTTGGCGACGGCTGATCGCGCGCCACGTTGCCCGCGAGCGGGCAACCTACAGCCGGTAAGAAGCCACCACTCCTGACAGGGGGTTGTCAGCAGGAGCGGGTCGCGCCTTTGACTTCACGCCCGGAGAGCTTCTTTCTGGGGTCATGCCTTGGGACGTCCAGTTCAAGCACGGGGTCAACCTGCCGCAAATCGGCTGGTGGCTGGACGCGCAGAAATCCCAGAGCCGCTCCTTCGTCTCCCACGCCCACTCCGACCACATCGCGTCGCACCGCGAGATCATCGCCACCCGCGAGACCGCCAGCCTCATGCGGCTGCGCGTCGGCGGCAGGCGCGAGGAACACATCCTCGGCTTCGGCGAGCCCTTCCCGGCCGACTTCGGTTGCGAGGTTCGTCTTTATCCCGCGGGCCACATCCTCGGCTCCGCCATGTTTCACGCCACGACGGAACACGGCACCCTGCTCTACACGGGCGATTTCAAGCTCCGGCCCAGTCTCGCCGCCGAGCCGTGCGCGACGCCGCGCGCCGACGTGCTCATCATGGAGACGACCTTCGGGCTGCCGCGTTATGTGTTCCCGCCGCAGGAGAAGATCGAGGCGGACATCGTGGCCTTCTGCCGGCAGGCGCTGGCCGACCGGGTCACGCCGGTGCTTTATGCCTACAGCCTCGGCAAGACGCAGGAGCTGCTGCAGATCGTCGGGGGCGCCGGCCTGCCGGTCATGCTGCACGCCAACAGCCTCAAGATGACCAAGCGTTACGCCGAGCTCGGCATGAAGCTCCCGCCCTACGGCCTGCTCGATCCCCGCAACCACGCGGGGCATGTGGTCATCGCCCCGCCCATGCAGAACCACCTCGCCCCGCTGACCTGGATCAATCCGAAGCGCACCGCCATCGCCTCGGGCTGGGCCATGGACAGCGGCGCCATCTACCAGAACCGGTGCGACGCGGCCTTTCCGCTGTCCGACCACGCCGACTTCCCCGACCTGCTGGCCTTGGTGGACAAGGTGCAGCCAAAGGTCGTCTATACGCTCCACGGTTTCGCCAAGGAATTCGCCGCCACCCTGCGGGCCCGCGGCACCGAGGCCTGGGCCATCGGCCAGCAAAACCAGATGGACCTCAAACTGCAGTGAACCATCCCGGATTTTTAACCACTAATGTCCGCTAATAGGACACTAATGTTAGAGTCTCAGGCATTGGCTCAGCCAGTTTGGAGTCCGGTCGGTTTTCATTAGTGGCCCATTAGTGTGAATTAGTGGTGACCAGTCTGTTCGATGCGGCAAAAACTCGACGCCCACCGCACCTTCACTCATTCGTGATGTCCCATCCCCTGTGAAATCTTCTGCCCTCCTGCTTTTCAGCCTGCCCCTGCTTGCCGCCGCCGCGCCGTTCACCGCCATCGGCGACGGCGAGAAGCTCACCTACAAGGTGGGCTTCGCCATCTTCAGCCACGCGGGTGACATCACCATCGCCGGCAAGAGCGACACCACCGACGGCAAGGACCTGGCCCGTGTCACGGTGGACACGCGTTCCCGTGGCGTCGTCCGCGGACTCTACGAATTCGACAGCAAGGCCGAGGCCGTGATCGACCGGCCCACCGGCCGCCTCCTGACCGTGCACGAGACCGGCGCCGACCCCAAGCGGCCCATCGACAATGATTTCAAGATCGACTACGAAAAGCGCCTCGCCACCTACACCGACCGCGTGCGCACCGGCCGCAGCGCGGAGCTGACGCTGCCGGAAGGTGGCGACCCGCTCGACCTGATCAGCGCTCTGGTCCAGACCCGCGAATGGAACCTGAAGCCCGGCGAAAAACGCGACATCGTCGTCCAGTTTGCCCGGGACTTCTACGCCATCTCCATTTACGCGGAAGCCTACGAGGAAGTCCGCACGCCGATGGGTCGTTACAAGACCCTCGTGCTCGTGCCCCGCATGGAGAGGGACCCGAAGGGACTCTTCAAACGCGGCGGCGAGATCAAGGTCTGGATCGCGCAGGACGACACCCGCCTGCCGGTGAAGATGCAGCTGAAGCTCCGCTTCGGCTCCGCCACGCTCTCGCTGAGCGGTTATGAGAAGGCGAAGGCGGTCGCGGCTGCGAAATAGGTAGGGCGAATCCTCCGGATGAGCCGCGGCTCGTCGGGGACGACTCGCCCTACCCATTTACCTCCACCCAGAACCGCCACGGCTTGCCCGCCCAGTCCGGGCCGGCGTAGTCGACGCCGATGCGCGGGCCCGTGCGCAACATCCCACGCGACACCTCGAAGCCGTCGTCCTCGATCCACAGGCCTGAGCCGCGGACCGCATCGGCGCCGTTGAGCTGACGGTTGATCGCCAGCCGTTTGGTCAGCCGGCCGGGGCCGCTGATACCCTCGACCCCGCGAATCAACACGGCCGCGGGATAGTCAGCCGGACCCGTGACCAGGTTCAGCATCTCGTGCACGCCGTAACAGAGGTAGACATACCAGATGCCGCCCGGCCGATACATGACCTCGGTGCGCTTCGTGCGGCCCTTGCTGGCGTGGCAGGCCAGGTCGTTTTCCCCGTCATAAGCCTCGACCTCGGTGATGCGGTGCCGTGCGACGGTTCCGTCGGGGCGTCGCCGGGCCAGGACCTTGCCGACCAAGCCGCGGGCCAACGCCACCGTGCGGCGGTGCCGGAGAGATTTCGCTTTAACGACGCGGGCCATGCCCCGATATCTCGCACCCACCACATGAATGCAACTCCCGCCCGGCCGACCCTGGCCCAGAACCGCGAGATCCTGCGGCTGGGCATGCGGGCCAGCGTGGCGGAGGGCGTGCTCGCCACGCCGATCGTGACGATGTCGCTGCCGGTGAATATTTTCATGACCGCGCTCGTGGCCAAGGGCTTTCCCCTGTCCAAGCCGGACATCGGCGCCGCGAGTTCGTTGCCCTTTGCCTGCAATTTTCTCCAGGTGTTCATCACGCCGTTGGTGACGCGGTGGGCGCGGGCCCGGCCGACCGCCATCATCGCCGCGGCCCTGCACACCGCCTGCTGGGCCTGGCTGGGCTGGATGCTGCCCTCGCTCCCGCCCGACGACCCGGTCGCCACCGGCCGGTTCCTGCTGATCTGGGTGTTCGTCGCGTCGCTGTTCAACGCGGTGCTTGCCGTGGTCTGGAACGGCTGGATGCACGACCTCGTGCCGGCCCGGCTGCGCGGCCGGTATTTCGGCCAGCGCAACCGCTTCATCCAGGGCGCGACGCTGGTCTTCGTGCTGGGCGCGGGCTGTGGGCTGTCGTGGGGCGGATATTCCGCGCGCACCTTCCAGGTCATCATCGCCCTCGCCTGCGTCTGCCGCGTGGCGTCGCTGTTTTATTTTGCCCGCATGCCCGACCGCCGGCCGCGCACGCAGGAAAAACAGGCGGCGACCCTGCCACTGGCGGGCCAGGTCGCCGTGCTGCGCCGCTCGCATTCGCTGCTGCTCTTCATCGGGTTCGGCGCCGTGTGGTCGTTCGCATCGAACTGCTTCGGTCCCTTCTACCACGTGTTCATGTTCGAGCAGCTGGATTTTTCCGGCGTGCAGGTCGGCATCCTGGCCACGCTCACGGCGCTCGGCGGCATCGTTTCGCTGCCGGTGTGGGGCGGTCTGCTCGACCGTTACGGCAACAAGGCCTGCATGGCGGTCGCGCTGGGCCTGTGGCAGGCGCAGAATTTCCTCTGGTGCATCATCACCCCGGCCAACAGCTCGATCCTCTACGGCATGTGGTTCTGGGGCGGCGCCCTGAGCGCGGGTTTCGTCCTCGGGCAGTTCACCATCCTGCTCAAACTGATCCCGGCCGAGGCGCGCAGCCTCGCCATCGGTCTTAATCTCGCGGTCACCTCGGTAGTAGCCGCGCTGTCCCCCATCATTGGCGGCGAAGTGCTGGCCCGGTTACTCGCCCAAGGTTATGCGCCGTTGGACGCCTATCACCTGGTGTTTTTGGTGCAACCCGTGCTCAGCCTGGTCGGTTGTATCTTGTTGCTGCGCATAGAGGAGCCTGCCTCCAGCCCCCTTTCGAGCGTGGTCGGCGCCATGCGCAACATCCGCACCCTGAGCGGGGTGCTGGGCTTGAGTTTTTTCGTGAACTATCTCTTTGTCACCCCGGCGGAACGCGTTTCTAGGCGAACCGTAAAATAAAGCCTTGATTACCCCTCGCCGACTCCCCTTATTTCGCCCCTTTGAACTTATGAAAGCCACTATCAAAACACAGGGGAAGCAGTTCTCGGTCAGCGAGGGCGATATCCTCATCGTGGACCGCTATCCCAAGACGGAAGCCGGCTCCACGGTCGAAATCAACGAAGTCCTCGCCGCGGGCGAAGGCGACAATTTCAAGGTCGGCACCCCCTTCCTCACCGGCGCCTCGGTCAAGGCCAAGGTCCTCGAGAACAAGCGCGGGAAGAAGGTCATCGTCTTCAAGATGCGCAAGCGCAAGGGCTCGAAGCGCAAGCGCGGCCACCGCCAGGAGCTGTCGGTCATCAAGATCGAGTCCATCAAAGCTTAAGGACCCACTACCATGGCACATAAAACAGGTCAGAAATCCTCCAGCAACGGCCGCGACAGCGCGTCCAAGCGCCTCGGCGTGAAGCTCTATGGCGGCCAGAAGGTTCTCGCCGGCGGCATCATCGTCCGTCAGCGCGGCTCCAAGCACCACGCCGGCACCGGCGTCGGCACCGGCCGCGATTGGACGCTCTTCGCGCTCCGCGACGGCACCGTCCAGTTCGACAAGGCTCACCGCAAGGTGAACGTGGTCTGAGCGGATCATCCCCAGCCATTCCAAGGCGCACCCATCCGGTGCGCCTTTTTTGTTTGGTGGAACGCGGCCTCCGGACGCGTTTTCAGGATACTTGGCTAACTTGTAGGATTCGCATCCAACAAACCCGTCCGGAGGCCGGGTTCCACCTTGCCGGACATTTCTGAAACCCCTTTCCTCCCCCCGTGTCCGACCGTCTCGCCGATCTCCAACGCCAGCGTGCCCTCGCCCAGGAGCAGGTCGCGTGGTTCGACCGCGAGATCGCCAGGGAAACAGGCAAAATGGCCCCGGCCTCCTCCTCCGCGGCAGCCCCGTTGCCGTCCGTGAGCCCGGCGACGTCCCCCGTCGTCCCGCGCCCGACCGCGGCCGCAGCCGACGAGGCAGCCGCCCGGGCCGCCTCGGAAATCATCGCGCAATACGAGGACGGCCACAACCCGCAGTCCGCGGCCAAGGACGTCAAACGGGGCTGTTACCTGGCCTTCTTTTTCGCTCTGGGTGCCGTCGCCCTGATTTTCCTCACGGCCTATTTCATCTACACCCGACGGGGATAGAAAATGCCGATGATTTTGTGGGAGGGGCTTTATGCCCCGACACGATCAAGGTCGGACTCAAAGTCGGGGCATAAAGCCCCTCCCACCCTCAAGCCAACCGGCAATAGCGCCGGCCCTACAGCGTCACACGCCAGCGGCCGTTGCTCCAGGATTCCCACACGGCCTCGGTGAATTGCATGTATTTCACCCCGGTCGCAAAATCCGTCAGGCGCACGGGCTTCCCCTCGCGGATGCTGTCGATGAAATCGGCCTCGACGCGCCAGGCGCCGCGTTTCTCCGGGGCGATGACCACGGGTTTCTCGGCTTCGCCCCGCATGGCCAGCCAAAGCTCGCCCTTGGCGAGGTCCAGCCGCAGGCCGGCCTTGCTGCCGTTGAGGCGGATCTCGGCGCGCGGCGCCGTGGTTTCCACGCCGCTGAAGTGCGCGATCAGCCGGGCCCCGGTGGGCTGCCAGCTGGCCGCCCAGGGCGCGTTGGTCACCGCGGACGTGGGGGCGGCATAGCTGCCGAGCACGGTCACGCTCTCGGGGATCGTGGTCGGCTGCGGCACCCCTTCCTCGTCCTTCCGCTCCTTGGAAAAAATCGCGGCATCCGCCACCAGCGAGGTCACGCCCTCGCCCAGCCAGCGCAGCACCATCTCGTAATAAATGCCCAGATAAAGCGTGTTCTTGCCGCTCAGGGTCAGGTCCTGCCGCCAGTTCAGGGGCAGCGAGTTGTCGGCGAGGCTGTCCGTGGTCGCCGTCATGCAGACCTCCCGCAGCGTGCCGAGCGTGCCGGTTCGCAGCAGGTCGATGATGGTGGCGTCAAAGGGCAGCGACATCGGGGCCGGCACGATCTGCGTCACGAGCTTCGGGTGCAGCTTCGCCTCGGCGAGCATCAGCTCGGCCTCGGCCAGGTTGCGGGCCATGCGGGCCTCGGTGAGCACGTGCTTGCCGGCGCGCAGCGCGGCGACGGTCAGCTTGCCGTGCAGGTTCGGCCAGGTGCCGATGCAGATCGCGTCGATGTGGGGCGACTCGATGATCTCGCGCGGGTTGTCCGTGACCTTCGGGATGCCGAACTCCTTCGCCACCTTCTCGCCGGACGTCATCGTGCGGTTGCACACCGCCGCGAGCTCGACGCCCGGGACGGCCTTGAAGCCGGGGATGTGCCGCGTCCGCGTGTTGCCACCGGCGCCGATGATACCGATGCGGACGGGCTTGCTCATGATTTCGGGTGGGCCAGCGAGCTCGCTCGCGCCTCTTCCCGAAAAAAGGCCAGGGCGCGCGCAAGCGAGCTGGCCCACGAAAAAAGATGCAGCGCC
>JAYRDK010000077.1:0-15553 GCA_041909435.1 Lacunisphaera sp. | reverse complement strand
AGTGGGTGTTCACGCTGACGCCGCAGCGCGCCGGCACCTACCGCGTGTTCGCCGACTTCACCCCGGCGGCGACGCAGCGCGGGCTCTACGCCTCGGCCGATTTCACCGTGCCCGGCACCGTGGCCACGGTGGTCCGCGAGCCCAACACGACCGCGCAGGTCGCGCGTTTCAATTTCGAGCTCGTCACGCCGCCCGCGTTCCAGGCGGGCAAGGTCGCCGACCTGAAATTCCGCATCGAGAGCCAGGGCCGGGACAAGGTGCCCGTGCCGCTGCAGTCGGTGATGGGCGCGTTCGCGCATTTGGTGGCGTTTGACGAGGCCCGCAGCGGTTTCGCCCACCTGCATCCGAACGAGACCGACCTGAGCCGGCCGCCCGACGCGCTGCGGCCCGAGCTGAACTTCAAGGTCACGATCCCCGCGCCCGGCCGTTACGTCATCTGGGCGCAGGTGAACCTGGGCGGCAGCGAGGTCTTCGTGCCGTTCTGGGTGGATGTGGCGCCGTGAGTTTCCTTGCCGTCTTTCCCGGTGTGGGTTTTCCGCCCCAAGGCAACGGGCTGATGTCAACTAATAGTTGACATCAACCCTTCCCGCCGGGCCCGATGACGGCAGAAATCGGGGCTGGTGGAGTTGGCGCGCGAGGCTTTGGGCGGCGGGACCATCGGTCCCGCGTGGCATGGGTTGCGAATGCCGGCAACCTGCGGGACTGATGGTCCCGCCTCCAGGGTCATATCACACCGGCTCGCCCGAGAGCTCGAAGGTCTCGCCGCCGTCGGTGCTGAGGAAGCGGCCGAGCTCGGTGCCGGGGAAGCTGCCGAAGGTGCCGGGGTGGCAGCGGAGCAGGCCCTCGCGCGCGAGGCGCACGATGCTGCGCTGGTTGCGGACCGGGTCGTTGCAGAAGTAGTGTTCGCGCGCCTTGTTGGGCCACACGAGGCTGCCGCGCAGCACGTCGCCGATGAGGGCCTCGCCGCTGGCGAGCACGACGGAGACGGAACCGGCGGTGTGACCCGGCGTGGACACCACGCTGCCGCGCAGGCCGTAGGGCTCGAGCGCGATGCCTTCCTGGAAGACCAGGTCGGGCTCGAAGGCCTCGAACTGCTCGTCGACGAACGGCCGCAGGATGCGGCCGAGGGTGTCCTGCACGGCGATGACGCCGTTGCGGCCCGTGCGGGCGAGGGCGGCGTCGCCCGCGTGGATCGCGACCTGGGCGCCGCTGCGGCGCTTCAGTTCCGCGGCGCAGCCGGCGTGGTCGCTGTGGCCGTGCGTGAGCAGGATCAGGGCGAGGTCCTTGGGCGCGACCTGGTGCCGCCTGAGCGCGGCGAGGATGGTGCGCAGGTCGCCGGGCGCGCCGGTGTCGACCAGCACGGGCTTCTCGCCGAGCAGCAGGTAACAGTTGGAGATCGCGCCTTTGATTCGGATCAACATTGCGGTGTTTCGGGTAGGGCGGACCGGCCCGGTCCGCCGTCTTTGGGCTCCCAGACAAAGTTCCAGGCCTCCGGATGCGCAGCCAAGCCGGCGCGCACCGGATTCAACCTGATGTAGTCGGCCTTCTGTTCCCAATTTTCCCCGGAACGGATGCGGTGATCAAAGAAGTCACGCTGCCAAGCCACTCCCGTCTTGCGGGCCAGCAGGGATTTCCAGCCGGTGACAACCTTAACCATGTCCTGTTCGTAGGGAAATGCGACGAGCATGTGCAAGTGATCAGGCATGAGCACCAGAAGGGTGACATGCCAGTCGGACCGGCGCTGACGAAACTCCACGGACTCGAATATCACAGTGGCGGTTGATTGCTGGCAGAGTTGGTTCCGGCCACGCGGGGTGCAGCAGATTGTGACAAAGAAAAGCGAACCAGGCTTTACCCATGGCGGCGACACATGCGGCAGTTTCGTGCGACGGGGAAAATCTGCCGGTGCCGGATTCATGCGCAAGACGGCGGACCGGGCCGGTCCGCCCTACCTTCGGTGCATTCTAGAACTTCAGGTGCTTGACCGTGACGCCCTTGTTGATGAGCTGCTTCAGGGAATCGATGCCGATGCGCAGGTGCATCGAGACGTGCTTGTCGTCCACGGTCTTGTCGCTCTCGGCGGTCTTCACGCCCTCGGGCGTCATCGGCTCGTCGGAGACGAGCAGGAGCGTGCCGGTGGGGATCTCGTTGGCGAAGCCGGTGGTGAAGATGGTGGCGGTCTCCATGTCGACGGCCATGGCGCGGACCTTTTTCAGGTATTTCTTGAAGTCGGTGTCGTGCTCCCAGACGCGGCGGTTGGTGGTGTAGACGGTGCCGGTCCAGTAGTCCTTCTTGTGGTCGCGGATGGTGGTGGAGATGGCCTTCTGGAGGGCGAAGGACGGCAGGGCGGGCACCTCGGGCGGGAAATAGTCGTTGCTCGTGCCCTCGCCGCGAATGGCGGCGATGGGGAGGATGAGGCTGCCGATCTTGGCGCGGTGCTTGAGGCCGCCGCACTTGCCGAGGAAGAGCACGGCCTCGGGCTTGATGGCGCTGAGCAGGTCCATGACCGTGGCGGCGGTGGCGCTGCCCATGCCAAAGTTGATGATGGTGATCCCGCCGGCGGTGGCGCTGGTCATCGGCTTGTTGCGGCCGTGGACCGGCACGCGGTTCCAGTGGGCGAACAGCTCGACGTAGCGGTCGAAGTTGGTGAGCAGGATGTAGCGGCCGAAGCCCTTGAGGGGCACGCCCGTGTAGCGCGGCAGCCAGTTCTCGACGATTTTCTTCTTGGTTTCCATGTCAGGTGCTTTGCCGCCAATAGATTAGCCCCGGCGCGGCTTTCTGCGAGGGAAATCTCGCGGAGCCGCGCTCAGGGCGTCCGGCGGCGGGGCGGGACGTAGCCGAGCTCGGTGGCCTTGATGACGTGCGTGAAGCGGGTGGCGCCCTGCTTGTCGATGCAGGTGAGCGTGAGGGCGCGGTCGGCGCCCTGGCCGGTGACGGCGACGGACACGAAGTTCTGGTCGCCGACGAGCGTGCCGGGGATGACGTAGGGGTCCTTGGCCTTGTCACTGTTCTCGACCGCCCACGACGCGCTGGAAAGCGGGGAGGAGGTGATCTCGTAGACCCACGGGCCGTTGGTCGAGAGCTGGCGGCGGTAGAGCGCGGAGTGATGGACATCGCCGGTGAGGAAGACGACGCCGGAGATCTGGTTCTCGCGGATGAAATCCATCAGCTCCTCGCGCTCGCGGCGGTAGAGCTCGTGCGGTTCGCCGCGCGGCTCGGTCTGCAGCATCTGGTTGCCGGTGGCGATGAACTTGAAGGTGAAGTGCCGCAGCGCCTTGGCCTGCAGGAGCGACTGCTTCAGCCACTCGAGCTGGCGGCGGCCCCACTGGGATTTCTCGGGATGCTTGTCCTGGTCGAGGTCGGCGGCGTCGCGGTGATAGTGGTTGTCCATCAGGAAAAACGCGGCGTCGCCCCAGTAGAACTTGGAGTAGACGCCGGGGTTCTCCGGCTCGCCGTAGCCGTGGTTGCCCCAGTAGGCCTGGAAGATCTTCAGCGCCTCGGCCTTGTATTCGTAGGACCAGTTGGAGTCGTTCGGGCCGAAGTCATGGTCGTCCCACACGGCATAGTGGTGCATCGCGCCGAGGAGCTTCTGCATCTCGGGGATGGCGCGGTCGTGCGACGGGCGATACCAGAGGCCGCTGACCGAGTCGAAGTCGGCCTCGCGCCAATACCAGTTGTCGCCGAGCCACACCATGAAGTCGGCGCCGCTGTCGCCCATGAGTTTGAAGGTTTCGACCGTGCGGCCGTAAGGCTCGCCCGGGCGGTCGTAGGGCACGTCGTTGATGTAGGCGCAGGAGCCGGTGATGAACTTGAAATCCGGCGGCGGGGTGCGCCATTCCCACAGCGCCTGGGTGCGGAATTTCGCCGGGGCGGCGGTCTTCTGCGCCACGCCGTCGATGCTCAGCGTGTAATCATAGGTGGCGCCCATCTCCAGCAGGCCGGGTCGGAACGACGAGATCTGGCCGCCGGCCGGTGTGGCCGTGAGGTTGGCATGCTCGAGGGTCTTTTTCGTCTCGGGCCGGCCGGCGAGCCAGTAGTCGAGCGTCACCTTTTGGGCGTCCTTCGTCTCGACCCAGAGGAACACCTCGCGGTGGGCCTGGTAACCGAGCATGGGGCCGGAGACGAGGGTGCCGGCGGCCAGGCCGGAGGACCCGCCTGCGCCCGAGGCTACGGCGAGGCAAGGCAGAAGGCAGAGGACCGAGGACAGCAGGCCGAGGAGGGGACGGAGCTTCATCCTTCCAACCAAACAAACTTCCGCGACGGCGCAACGCCACAGACGTCACGAAACGGTCACGCCGACGCGAGGGTCGGGTTCGTGTTCAGGTGTTCCTCGCCGGTGTATTTCGCGGACTGCTCGTCGGCGTGGTAGCTGGAGCGGACGAACCTTGCCCCCGCGGTCGCCGGCTTGGGCGGGGAGAACACTTGCTCTCGTGGAATTGAGCGGGTTGCCTCCCCATGTGAAAGGTTCGCCCCTTATCCTGTCTGCGATCCTGGGGATTGCCTGCACCATCGGGCCCTTGGGCGCGCAGACGGTTCATAATGTCGGCGACGCTGCTTCCCTGGCCGCCGCGATGAGCAGTCTGGGCAATGGCGACACGATCAATTTCACGGGCAACATCACGCTCGCCGCTCCCTTGCCGTTCTTGCAGGCGACCGGCGTCACCGTCAATGGCAACGGCCACACGCTCGACGGCGCCGGTGCTTACAGCGCCTTCTTCGTCTATGCCGGTTCCAGCGCCATCAATAATCTCACGATCGCCAACACGATCGCCTACGGGGGCAGCAGCTTGGGCGGTGGCGGTGGTTTGGGTGCCGGCGGCGCCGTCTTTGTTGCCGTAGGGGCCAGCGTGGCGTTGGCCGACATCACCTTTGGCAACAATCAGGCGATCGGTGGATCGAGCTTGAGCAGCCAGAACAACGGGGGCGCCGGCCTGCCGGGATATTCCGCCGGGACCACCGGGGCGAGTGATACGACTCCGGGCGGCACGGCTGGCGGTGGCGGCGCCGGCGGCTTTGGCAGTGGGGGTGGCGGCGGCGGCAACAACCCCAACGGCTATGGCGGCGGGGGTGGGTCGGGCGGCTTTGGCGGCGGGGGTGGCAATGGTGGCTCAGGCATCGCCGGCGGCCGGGGTGGTCACGGCGGTTATGGTGGCGGTGGTGGCGGTGGCGGCCAGGGCACCACGTCCACCTACGGCAGTGGCAGCGCGGGCTTCGGTGCCGGCGTCGGTGGCGGATCGTTCGGGGGATTTTTAACCGACGCCTTCGGCGGCGGCGGCGGGGCCGGGTTGGGCGGGGCGATCTTCGTCATGCAGGGGGCCAGCGTCACCTTTTCCGGCAACATGGTTCAGTCGGGCGGAGCGGTGGCGGGCGGTAGCGGCATCCTTGGCGGTGGCAACGGCCAGGCGGCGGGCGCGGGGGTGTTTCTCCAGGGCAACGGCACACTGTCCTTCGCCCCCGGCGCCGGCCAGACCCAGACCATCGGCGATGTCATCACCGACGAGGTCGGCTCCGGCCTCAGCGGCAATGGCGGCACCAACGGTCAGTGGGGCCTCACCAAGACCGGCGCGGGCACGCTGGTCCTCAACGCCGCGGGCCAATTCAACGGTCCGACGTCACTCACTGGCGGCACCCTCGTCCTCGGCCACGCGGCCGCGCTCCAGCATTCCACTTTGACCGTCACCTCCAGCCTGAGCTTCGGCAGCCTCGCGGGGGCCACCCTCGGCGGTCTGGCGGGCTCCGGCAACATCGCCCTCACCAACAACGCTGCCGCGGCCGTCGCCCTTACGGTGGGACAGAACAACGCCGACACCACGTATGCAGGCGTCCTCTCCGGCGCCGGTTCGCTCATCAAGGTCGGCACCGGCGCCCTGACGTTGAGCGGGGTTAACAGCAGCTTCGCCGCCCTCACGGTCAACGCCGGCACCCTCAACCTGAATGCGGCGCACACCGTCAGTTCCCTCAACGGCTCCGGCGGGACGATCAATTTCACCGCTCCGCTCACGGTCAACAACACCGGCGCCGACGATTTTGCCGGCGCCCTCAGCGGGACTGATCTCACCAAGACCGGCTCCGGCAGTCTGACGCTCACGGGCGGCAGCAACCTGGGCGGAACGGTCGCCGTCCAAAACGGCACGCTGGCCGTCGGCTCCCCGCTGACGGCTGCGGTCACCACGCTCACCCTCGGCGCGGGCGCCACCGGGGGTGAGCTGCGCTATTTTGGTATCGGGGCCAACACGGTTTCTTCCGGCCAGATCCTCGTTTCTGGCACGGGCGACAATCGCCTCTCCTCGACCATCGGAGCCGGGGCCACCCTCTCGATCAACAGTCCGATCTCCGCCACCACCGTCGGGGCGAAGCTGACGCTGGACGGGGTGGGTTACAATGGCTCCGCCCCGATCAGCCTCAACGGCAGCATCACCGATGGCGCGGGCACGCTGGGTCTCGTCGTCGCCAGCGGCCAGATAACCCTCAACGGATCCGGCAGCAGCTTCAGCGGTGGCCTCGCGGTCAATGGGGGTTCACTCTACACCACGCAAAACCTGACGATCACTTCACTGAGTGGCGGCGGGGCGGTCGGGGCCGTTGGCAACCGGGTGCTGACCCTGAACAACACCGGCTCCGACATTTTTGCGGGAGTGATCGTTGATGGCTATGATGGCACCAATCCCAATAATCGCGGGCTCTTCGTCAAGAGCGGCCCTGGCACACTCACCCTGACCTCCGCGGCGGGCAGCTATTATTCCGGGGCCACGACCATCAGTGGTGGCACGCTGTGGGCCAACAACACCAGTGGTTCCGCTCTTGGCTACGGCTCGGTCATGGTGCAGGCCGGCGCGACGTTGGGGGGCACGGGATTCATTGGTGGCCTAAACCCATTTGACGGGGTTCGGGGTGGCGCGACCACGATCGCCGCCGGTGGACACCTGGTGCCTGGTGATGCCGCCGCAGCTGGCAGGCTCACCTTCGCCGGCGGACTCGCCTTGAACGACGGCGCCCTGCTCGATTTCCAGCTTGGCGGCACCAGTGACCAGCTCCGGGTGAGCGGCGGCGCGCTCGCCGGCCCGGCAAGCGCGGCGGGCGCGACGTTTCATTTCTCGGCCGCGCCCGGTTTCGCCGCCGGCACTTACACGTTGATCGACGGCACCGGTGCCACCCTCAGCGGATTCGACCTGACCGACTTCACGCTCGGCAGCGGCATCGCCGGCTACAGTTTTGTGTTCGGGCTCACGGGTAATGTGCTTTCGGTCACGGCCACCGCCATCCCCGAGCCTGCGACATACGCCGCGCTCGTGGGATTGCTGGCACTCGGCCTCGCGATCCGGCGTGGCCGGCGCGCCTGATCAGGATTGGGCCAGGGTCGGCGCGAGGTTCAGGTGCTCCTCGCCGGTGTATTTCGCGGACTGCTCGTCGGCGTGGTAGCTGGAGCGGACCAAGGGACCGGACTCCACGACGCCGAAGCCGATGCTGAGGCAGAATTCCTTCCAGTGCTTGAACTCCTCGGGTGTCACCCAGCGGTCGATCTTCCAGTGCTGCGGGGTGGGCTGCAGGTATTGGCCGAGCGTGAGGATGTCGACCTTCTCGGCGGCGATGTCGCGCAGGCACTGCTCCACCTCGGCGGGCGTCTCGCCGAGGCCGAGCATGATGCCGGTCTTGGTCGTGAAGCCGCGGGACTTGGCGTGGCGGAGCACGCTGAGGCTGCGGTCGTAGCGGGCCTGGACGCGGACGGGCTTCTGCAGGCGCTCGATGGTCTCGACGTTGTGGTTGAAGATGTCGGGCTTGGCGTCGAGCACGGTGTCGAGGTCGGGCAGGCGGCCCTTCCAGTCGGGCGTGAGGACCTCGATCGCGCATTGCGGGTTGCGGTATTTCGTGGCGCGGATGGTCGCGGCCCAGACGCTGGCGCCGCCGTCCTTCAGGTCGTCGCGGGCCACGGAGGTGATGACGCAATGCTTGAGCCCCATCTTGGCAACGGCATCGGCCACGCGGGCGGGTTCGCCCAGGTCGAACTCGGTCGGGCGGCCGGTCTGGATCGCGCAGAAATTGCAGGAGCGCGTGCAGATGTTGCCCAAAATCATGACCGTCGCCGTGCCGCGCGACCAGCATTCGCCGATGTTCGGGCACTGGGCGCTCTGGCAAACCGTGTGGAGCTTGTTGTCCTCCACGAGGCGGCGCGTGGCCTGGTAGGCCGGGCCGGAGGGCAGCTTGGCGCGAAGCCAGTCGGGTTTGCGGTTGGTGGGCGTCATGGACGGGGACAGAAGGTGGGAAAACTAACCACTAATGCACACTAATTTCTCACCAATCAGGATTAAGTGCCGCCAGTGATTTTTGGTATTAGTGATTAATTAGTGTGGATTAGTGGTTTCCAAAAACCTGGGCAGCAGCCGCCCGAACTCGGCGGCGAGCACGCGTTTCACCTCTGCCGCCGGCGGCGCGGTGCCGAGCTCGGCCGCCATCGACGTGACGGTGCCGTCGGTGATGCCGCAGGGCACGATGCCGGAAAAAGGCGCGAGGTCGGCGTCCACGTTGAGCGCGAAGCCGTGGAAGGTGGTCCACCTTTTCACCGCGACACCGATGGCCGCGATCTTGCGCGGGCCGAGCCAGATGCCGGTCTTGCCGTCGCGGCGGGCGGCGGCGAGGCCGAAGGTGCCGACGGTGTTGATCAATACCTGCTCGAGCAGGCGCAGGTAGGCGTGGAGGTCCTTGCGGGCGGAGAGGTTGACGATCGGGTAGCCGACGATCTGGCCGGGGCCGTGGTAGGTGATGTCGCCGCCGCGGTTGGACTTGAAGACCGCGATGCCGCGTTGCGCCAGCTCGGCCTCGTCCCAGATCATGTGCTGCTCGGCGCCCTTGCGCACGCCGAGCGTGTAGACGGGATCGTGTTCCGTGAAGACCAGCGTGTCGCCGATCTCGCCGGCGTTGCGCCGGGCGACGAGGTCCTCCTGCCGCTGCCAGGCGTCCGCATAACCGGTCCGGCCCCAGTCGAGGGTCGTGAGGGTCGGGGCGGTGGTGAGGGACATGCCGGCAGTGTGGCCAAGGCGGCCCGCGGCGCAAGTGCGGCAAATTTTCAGCGACTTTCACTTTGCGCGGAACCCGCTTGTGGCCCGGACTGGCATCATGCCCGTTCCGCTGCCCCTCGGTGATGTGGTGCCCGCCGGCGACCTGCACCGCCGCTGTGCGCTCAATTTTTCCCGGCTGCACGACGAGCCCTTCCGCTTCGAGGCCATGGTGAAGGCCAACACGGCGGCCGAGGCGCCGGGCGACTGGATCGGCCGGGCCATGCTCGGGCTGTCCGTCCTCGGGCAGGCGCTGCGGTTCGAGCCGCTTTACCTGGAGGAGATCATGGCCAAACTGCCGTCGGCGCTGAATGCCAGCGGCTACATCGGGCTCATTCACGCGGCAGGCACGGCGGACGAGAACCAGGTCGGCGGCCACAACGGCCTGCTGCGCGGCCTGGGCGAATATTATTTGTGGAAACGCGACCCGCGCGCGCTGGCGGTCATCCGGTCGGTCGTGGCCAACCTCATGCTCCCGACCCGCGACCTCTACGCCGCGTATCCGGACGAGAAGCTCGCGAAGCTCGCCGACGGCCGGCCGATCGGCCTGACGGTGAAGAACGAGGGCGTGTGGGTCGGGTTGTCGACGGACATCGGCACCGTCTTCTTCACGCTGGATGCGCTGACGCAGGTCTACACCATCGATCCGTCTCCGGCGCTGCGCGACCTGATCGAGACGATGATCGCGCGCTACACCCGGCTCGAGGTGCGGAAGATCGGCGCGCAGACGCACTCGACGCTCAGCACGCTGCGCGGGATTTTCCGCTGGTGGGAGGAGGTTGACCCGCGGCCGGAGCTGCTCGCGCTCGTGCGGGAGCGCTACCGGCTCTACCGCGAGCACGCCGAGACGGAACACTACGCGAATTACAACTGGTTCGGCCGGCCCGAGTGGACGGAGGCCTGCGGGGTGGTGGACTCGTTCCTGCTCGCGGTGCAGCTCTGGCGGGCGACCGGCGACGCGGATTACCTGCAGGTGGCGCACCGGATCTATTTCAACGCGCTCTGCTACGCCCAGCGGCCCAACGGCGGGTTCGGGTGCGACCTGTGCGTCGGCGCCGACGGCCGCGTGCAGCTGGCGCCGCACCCGAAGATCTTCGAGGCGCCGTGGTGCTGCTCGATGCGCGGGGCGGAGGGATTGGCGCGTGCCGCGCAGTTCAACCTCATGACCGACGCCAAGGCCGGCGCGGTGTGGGCGCCGTTTTATTTCGAGGGCGATTACACGCTGCGTTTCCCCGACGGCGAGATCGCGGTGCGCTGCGCCAGCGAATACCCGCAGACCGGCCGGGTGCGCTGGACGGTCCTGCGTTGCACGGCCGGCGCGGCGAAGCTCTGGCACTTCCTCGTGCCGCCGGGCGTCGCGCCGCGCGGCCTCACGCTGAGCCAGGCCGGCCGGCCGATGGAGTTGCGCGAGGTCGCGGAGTTCATGACTGCCTCGCTGACACTGGCGGCGGGCGACGTGCTGGCGTTGGATTTTCCGGTGGGACTCACCGTCGAACAGCCCGCGACGGCGGCGTTGCCGGCGGGTTATCACCGTTTCTGCCATGGCCCGCTCGTGCTCGGCGCCGAGCGGCCGGAGGTGGTCAGCCTGCAGGCGGAGGATGATTTCCTCCCGCTGGGGCGCGGCCGCTACCAATGCCGGCGCACGGGGACATTGCTCGCGCCGGTGGACGACCTGACCTACCGCAGCGAGGCGGCGGCGCGGGCGCACCGCGCTCAGCTGGTCTTCAGGGACGGTCCGGGCTGATCGACGACCGCGCCGATCCGGCCGGCGAGCAGTGTCACCCCGAGGAAGGCGGTGAGGTGCATGAACGCGGCCACCGCGAAGACCGGCGTGAAGGAGAGGTTCTGCACCGTCCAACCGACGGCGGTCTGCGAGACGATGCCCATCACGCCGCCCATGGCGCCGGCGAGGCCGGTCACGGAGCCGATGGCGCGCGAGGGGAGGAGTTCCGCCGGCAAGGTCATGTTGGCCCAGGCCGCGTGGAAGAACATGGCCACGCTGATGCAGCCGAGCGCCACGGCCGGCACGGTCGCCTGCGCGATGGTGAAGCACAGCACGGGCATCGCCAGCGAGGCCGTGAGCATCGTGGACTTGCGCGCGCGGTTGACCGTCCAGCCGCGCCGCACGAGCCGGTTCGGCACGAGGCCGCCGGCGACGTTGCCCAGCGCGAGCGCGACGAAGGGGATCCAGCTGAACTTGCCGATGTCGGCCAGGTCGAAGCCCTGTTCCTGCTGCAGGTATTTCGGCGTCCAGAAGATGAAGAAATACGTGACCGGGTCGGTGAGCATGCGGGCGAACACGCAGGCCCAGGTCGCGCGCAGCCGCAGGAGCTGCGCCCAGGGCATCATCGGCTCCGGCGCCTGGTCGGGCGCCTGGCCGTCGAGGATGTGCGTCCGCTCCCCGGCGGAGAGGCGCGGGTGATCCTTGGGCAGGTGGTAGAACCGGCGCCAGATCACGACCCAGATCAAACCGAGCCCGCCGGTGATGATGAAGGCCCAGCGCCAGCCCAGCGTGAGGGCGATCAGCGAGACGAGCGGGGCCGCCAGGCCGGCGCCGACCGCCGTGCCGGCGTTGAAGAGCCCGACCGCGAGCGCGCGTTCGCGCATCGGGAACCATTCGGAGACGGCCTTGACGCCCGCCGGGAAGTTCGCCGGCTCCGTCGCCCCGAGCAGGAAGCGGCACCCGGCGAACTGGAACGGCGTGCGCGCGAAGAAATGCAGCATCGTCGACAGCGACCAGCCGGTGACGAAGATCGTGAACGAGCGCTTGGACCCGAGCCAGTCCACGAGCCGCCCGCTCACCAGATACATCACGGTGTAGCTCGCGAGGAACGCCGACGTGATGTAGGAATACTCGATCGTCGTGAAGCCGAGCTCGTCCTGGATGGTCTGGGCGAGCACCGACAGCGCCTGGCGGTCGAGGTAGTTGAGCTCCGAGGCCAGCGCGAGCAGCGCGACGACATACCAGCGCAGGCCGCGGATTTTTCCAGGAGGTGGCTTGATCATGGGTAAGCGCGCGGTGCGGGCGCGCCGACGGGGCCCGAAGGCCGTGGAGTTGGCAACGTCAAAGCTTGCGCGGCCGGTTTAATTTGACGCGTCCGGGCATTCCTGTGGTTGTGGCCGCCACCGGAGATTTTCCCGGTGAATATTCACCCGATCATGCCGCTCCTCGTCGACCGACTGTCCGTCCATCTCCACGCCGACCGCACGCTCATGGGCCGTGTCGCCGCCGTCGCCGCCCACGCGCACGTGAAGGCCGCCGTCGCGGCCCGCGGCCGGGCGCGCGTGATCCTGTCGAGCGCGCCGTCGCAGAATGATTTTTATGCCGCGCTCGCCGACCTGGCCGCGGCCGAGCCCGCGGTGTGGCGTGCGGTGGTGGCCTACCACATGGACGATTACGTGGGCCTCGCGCCGGACCATCCGCAGAGTTTCAGCCACTACCTGCAGCAGCATTTCTTCCACCGGATCACGGTGGCGGAGTTCCACCCGATCCGCGGCGACGCGCCCGATGCGGCGGCCGAGGCGGTGCGTTACGCGGGGCTGCTCACGGCCGCGCCGATCGACCTGATCGGCCTCGGCATCGGTGAGAACGGCCATATCGCCTTCAACGACCCGCCGGTCGCGGACTTCAACGACCCGGTCGCCGTGAAGGTCGTCGAGATGGACCGCGTGTGCCGGCAGCAGCAGGTCAACGACGGTTGTTTTCCCTCCATCGACGCCGTGCCGCGGCACGCGATCTCGATCACGCTGCCCGTGTTCGCGCGGGCCGGCATGCTGTCCTGCCACGTGCCGACCGTGCGCAAGGCCGCGGCGGTTTTGGCCACGCTTACCGGTCCGGTCGGACGGATGTGTCCCGCGACCCTGTTGCGCCAGCATCCCAATGCGGCGTTGCATCTCGATCCCGCCGCGGCGTCGCTGCTGCCGGCGGACATGCAAGCAGCCGCGCGGGTTGTGTCCGGTGCGTTATGATTCCGAAAAATCCAGCCACGGTGGGCAGCCTGCTTGCAGGCGCGGATATGGCGCGAGCAAGCTCGCTGGCCCACGGAGCCCGATTTCCCAAGACCCCATGGAAATTTCTTCATGAGTGATCCGTCTATTTCGAGCGAGACTGCTGCGCCGTTCTTCGATCTGCAGGTCAACGGGTTTGCCGGCGTTGATTTCCAGGATCCGGCGCTGGGCCAGGCGGACCTGCGGCGCGCCGTCGACGCCCTCGCGCGCCACCGGACCGGCGGCATCCTGCTGACATTGATCACCGATCGGGTCGAGGCGCTGGCCGCGAAGCTGGCGCAGATCGAGCGCCACCGCGCCGCGGACCCGGTGATCGCCGCGATGGTCGCCGGTTATCATCTGGAAGGACCGCACCTGAGCGCGCTGCCCGGTTATCACGGCGCGCATCCGCGCGAGCTCATGGTGGCGCCGGACCGCGCCGCCTTCGACCGACTGCAGGCGGCGGCCGGCGGACACATCCGTCTCGTCACGCTCGCCCCGGAGCTGCCGGGTTCGCCCGAATTTATCCGACACCTCACGGCCGCGGGGGTGCGCACGGCGATCGGACATTCGAACGCGACCGACGCCGAGCTCGACGCGGCCATCGCCGCCGGGCTCACGCTGTGCACCCACCTCGGCAACGGCGTGCCGCTTGAGCTGCCGCGGCACGACAACATCATCCAACGCCTGCTTGCGCGCGACGAACTGACCGCGGTGTTCATCGCCGACGGGCTGCATGTGCCGCCGGCGGTGTTGCGCAACTTTGTCCGGGCAAAGCCGCCGGGGAAGGTCCTATTCACCACCGACTGCATGGCCGCGGCCGGCGCCGGTCCGGGCCGCTACCGCATCGGCCGCCTCGAGATCGAGGTCTGCGCGGACGGCATCGTGCGCGAGCCCGGGCAGCGCAATTTCGCCGGCTCGTCGCTGACGATGGACCGCGCCGCCGCCAACGCCGCCGCGTGGCTCGGCTGGCCGGCGGAGGCGGTGACCGCGGCGTGTGGCGCCGGGGTCACCGCCGCCCTGGGGCTGCCGCTTGCTTGATGGAGGCGGGACTATGAGTCCCACGCGGCATGGGCAGCGTGGCCGGAATCCCGCGGGACTGATAGTCCCGCCTCCATCAGGCCATTGCCCGATGCTTACTTTCCATTTGCCCCCGGGGAAGCCGTTGCCAAGCCTTGGCCATTCCATGAGCGACATCCCTCCGGACATTTCCCACGACCAGTATGCCGTGCGGCTCAAGAAGCTGCAGGACATGCGTGCCGCGGGCACGGACCCTTTCCGCGCCAACGCGACGCAGACGCACTTCTCGGGCGAGGCGCTGAAAGCCTACGTGGACGGCGCGGACTACACCGTGCCGGTCAAGGTCGCGGGCCGCCTCGTCGTCATCCGCGACATGGGCAAGAGCCAGTTCGTCAAGATCCTCGACCAGCAGGGCCAGATCCAGCTCTACGTGAAGAAGGACCTCGTGGGCGACGAGGCCTACGCGGCGTTCAAGAAGCTCGACCTCGGCGACATCATCGGCGCCGAGGGCATGTTGTTCAAGTCCAAGAGCGGCGAGATCACCGTGCGCGTCGACAAATACACGCTCGTCTCCAAGGCGCTCCGTCCGCTGCCGGAGAAGTGGCACGGCCTGTCCGACATGGAGCAGGTCTACCGCCAGCGCTACCTCGACCTCATCGTCAACGAGGACTCGCGGAAGCGGCTCATGGCGCGCAGCAAGATCGTCGCCAGCATCCGCGCGACGCTCGCGGGCCGCACCTTCCTCGAGGTCGAGACCCCCATGCTCGAGGGCGTGGCCGGCGGCGCCGCGGCGCGGCCCTTCACCACGCACCACAATGCGCTTGGCTCGGACTTCTTCCTGCGCATCGCGCTCGAGCTGCGCCTGAAGCGCCTGCTCGTCGGCGGTTATGACCGCGTGTTCGAGATCGGCCGCGTCTTCCGCAACGAGGGCGTCTCCCGCAAGCACAACCCCGAGTTCACCATGCTCGAGGTCTACCAGGCCTATTCCGACTACCGCGGCATGATGGCGCTGCTGAAGGCGATCTTCGCCGACCTCTGCCGCGACGTCATCGGTGCCGCCGAGATCAAGCACGCCGCCAGCGGCCAGCTGATCAACTTCGCCGGCGAGTGGCGCGAGGTGCGCTACTTCGACCTGATCGACGAGGCCGTGGGCTTCAAGCTGAGCGCCGAGCGCGCCGCCCCGGACTACAAGGCGAAGGCGACGGCCGCCGCGACGAAGCTCGGCCTCGAGATCCACCCGGGCTGGGAGACGCACGAGATCGTCAACGAGATCTTCGGCAAGAAGATCGAGCCGACCCTCATCCAGCCGACCTTTGTCACGCACCTGCCCAAGGAGCTCTGTCCGCTGGCGAAGCTCAACGCCGAGGACCCGGGCCTGATCGACGTCTTCGAGTGCATCATCGGCGGCATGGAGGTGGCCCCGGCCTACTCCGAGCAGAACGACCCGTTCGTGCAGCGCGAGATGTTCGAGAAGCAGGTCGGCGACGAGAAGCAGA
>JAYRDK010000076.1:0-15808 GCA_041909435.1 Lacunisphaera sp. | reverse complement strand
GACGGTAGCCGTTGAAGAACGGCGTGTGGCGGCCACCCTCGTCCTTCGAGAGGACGTAGATCTCGGCCTTGGCCTTCTTGTGCGGCTTGATGGACTTCGGGGCGGCGATGACCTGGCCGCGCTCGATGCCTTCCTTTTCAATGCCGCGGAGCAGGATGCCGACGTTGTCGCCCGCCTGACCCTGGTCGAGGAGCTTGCGGAACATCTCGATGCCGGTGACGACGGTCGTGGTCGTGTCCTTGAGGCCGACGATCTCGACGGTGTCGTTAAGCTTGCAGATGCCGCGCTCGATACGACCGGTGGCGACGGTGCCGCGACCGGTGATCGAGAAGACGTCCTCGACGGACATCAGGAAGGGCTTGTCGAGCTCGCGGGCGGGCTCGGCGATCTCGGAGTCAAGGGCTTCCATGAGCTCCTGGATGGCCTTCTCGCCTTCCGGCTTGCCCTCGAGGGCGGCGGTGGCGGAACCACGGATGATCTTCGCGGCCTTGCCGTCGAACTGATACTTGGTGAGGAGATCGCGGATTTCCTCCTCGACGAGCTCGAGGAGATCCTTGTCGTCGATGAGGTCGACCTTGTTGAGGAAGACGACCAGCTTCGGCACGCCGACCTGGCGGGCGAGGAGGATGTGCTCGCGGGTCTGCGGCATCGGGCCGTCAGCGGCGGAAACCACGAGGATACCGCCGTCCATCTGGGCGGCGCCGGTGATCATGTTCTTGACGAAGTCGGCGTGGCCGGGGCAATCGACGTGCGCATAGTGGCGCTTGTCGGACTCATACTCCACGTGGGCGACCGAGATCGTGACGATCTTGGAAGCGTCACGCACGGTGCCGCCCTTGGCGATGTCGGCGTAGGTCTTGACCTCGGCGAGACCCTTGCGGGCCTGGCAGGCGAGGATCGAGGTCGTCAGGGTCGTCTTGCCGTGATCGACGTGACCGATGGTGCCGACATTGACGTGCGGCTTCTTGCGTTCGAATGTTCCTTTAGCCATATGGAGTAGTGGTTTAGTTAGGTATTGAAGTTGTTGATCTTGATTAACGTCGGAGATCAGCGACGTCCCTGGAGCCCAGAATCGGATTCGAACCGACGACCTCGTCCTTACCAAGAACGTGCTCTACCAACTGAGCTATCTGGGCAGACCAAGTCACTGGCAAAAAACAAAGAGAACGACGAAGAAACGATTCCCAAAAAGGACCGTCAACTAGATTCTTCGAGATTCCCCAAAAAACCCTACGGCCCCACCAAAACGCGATAGCGGCCGGGATTCAGTCGTTCGCCCAGCCGGAAGGTTTTTACAAGGTAGGAGCGAAAGAAACTATCCACCTCCTCCCAGCCCGAGCCGCTGGCCAACACCGGATCGCCCACTACCCCGGCACTGCTGATTACGACCAAGAATTCCAATGGGGCGTAGTCCAAGCGCGGCAGCGTTAAATATCTAACTGTTTGCTCTATAATTGGTTCAGAATTTCCAAATTTCCTGATTTCCAGAAAAGCTGCCCGCTCCGGCAAGGTCGTCCGTGGTGCATCGAAATGCCCGATCCCGGCAAAGGGCGCCTCGTTACCCTGCGTCAGGACGTCGGATAATTTCTCCGGGGCCGGGGTGGCCTCAGTCCCGTAGGGCTTCAAGGTTTGGTCGGTGAAGGTCCATTTCGGCTCAAAGCTTCCGAAAACCTGGTCCGGTTGTCGCCGCAGCCTCTCCTGCAGCGGACGCTGTCCATAATTCCAATCGGTCGGAAAGAACAACGGCGTGGGATCCAGCAAGTCGGCCCGTTCACGCAGGACCTCGTCGCTCGTGGCGGTGCCAGCTCCGGCCAGCCGCACAAAAGGCCGCTGAGACTGCGACGGCGCACCCAAGCCCGGCGGCTTGGCTTGCGTCCAGCCCCACCAAACAGCCGTGACGGCCGCGGCGGAAGCCAGCCCGATCCAGACCCGGCGCTTCACTTCAATTTTTCCGATGCGCACTTAATCCCCCTGCTATTTCGGCGAATTCTCCGGCCTCGTCGGCTCGGCCGCCAACAACACGTTTTTAAACCCGACCGCTCCCGCCATGGCAAAAAGG
Organism: Lacunisphaera sp.; assembly: GCA_041909435.1. Lineage (GTDB taxonomy): Bacteria > Verrucomicrobiota > Verrucomicrobiia > Opitutales > Opitutaceae > Lacunisphaera. The sequence goes on along the minus strand of JAYRDK010000076.1, from coordinate 13,749 downwards.
TCCGCCAGGGCCTGGTTGGAGACCTGCTTGTCCGCGCGCACCAGCATCACGGAACCGGGATTGTTCTTGGTGTAGGCCTGCATGTGCCTGCGCAGCTCGGCCAGGCTATACATCCCGCCTTCGAAAAGGATCACATTGTCCCGCCGGTAGCTGACCACCACGGATGTGGCCGCGGTGCTCGCCGACGCCGGGTTGACCGACGGCAGCTCGATCGCGCCGGCCTCACCCACCTCGACGAGCACGCCGGTCGCCAGCACAAACCGCGAGCCCAGCAGGCTGAAGAACAGCACGATCAGGCCGACGTTCACCCACGCGACCGCGTTGAGATCGCGGGGCGGAGGGCTCATGCGGGATTCCAGCTCGAGCGGGCGGGTGATCATTTTTGCTCCCCCGCCCCGTTGCGGTAGTCTCGCAGCAGAAAGCGCATCAATTCGCTGCCCGCCCACTCCATGTCCTGCACTAGGGCCCGCACCCGGCCGGTGAGAAAATGCCGCGCCAGGTGCGCCGGGATCGCCACGGCCAGCCCGGCCGCCGCCGTGAGCAGCGCCTCCCACATGCCGCCGGCCAGCACGACGGGCGTCGCGTAATTGCCGCCTTGGTTGAAAAGCCAGAAGGTCTTGATCATGCCCAGCAGCGTGCCGAGCAGGCCGAACAACGGCGCGATCTGCGCGATGGCCGCCAGCGCGCTGATCCGCCGCTCCAGGACCGGAATCTCCACGATGGCGGCCTCCTGGATGGCGAAGCGCATGGCCTGCTCGTCGTCGGTCGCGTGCCGGAGCCCGGCCTTCACGATCTTCGCCACCGGGCCGGGTGTTTCCTCGGACAGGGTCAGCGCCTCCATCAGGCGCTGTTTCCGGAGCAGGTTCTTGATGCCGTCGAGAAATTCCGACGAGCGGATCTGCCCGCGGTGCAGGAAGAGGGCGCGCTCGACGAAGATGATGATTGCCGCGAGCCCGAGCAGGACGAGCAGCCACATCACCGGGCCGCCCTGGGCAAAGACACTGTAGCTGAAGGCCGTCATGGAGTTGCGCGCATCATGCGGCCGGCCGTCAGGGCGTAAACCTCAAAGGTCATCATGGTTTGGTCCCTCCGGCGCCGAAGCGCGCCAGCTTCGCTTGCGCCTGCGCGGCGCCGCTGAGCTTCTGGTCGACGATCAGCTGGTAGGCCCGCTGTGCCTCGTCGAGCCGGCCGGCGTCCTCATGGATCTGGCCGAGTTCGAGCAGCGCGCGGGAAATCCAGTAGCGCCCCTTGGCCCCGAGCTTCGCCGCCTGGGTCGCATCGAGCAGGAACGCATCCACCACCGACCAGAAAACCGTCTGGGCCTTGGCCGGCTGCGCGCGCTTGGCCAGCGCGTAGCCCCACTTGAAACCGGCTTCCACGCGCAGGTCCACCGGCGCCGACGGCAGGTCGCGCAGGCGCTCGAAGATCGCCGATGCGCTCTCGTAGTTGACCACGCTGTTCGCGCCCTGCGCGAACAGCGAATCCGCCAGGGCCAGCTGCGCGAGGAGGATGTCCGGGTGCGAGCCGGACCGGTTGATCAAATCCTCATACACCTGGCGCGCCGAGGTGAAGTCATTGAGCTTGCGCAGCAGATCGCCCTGCTTGAGCCGGGCATAGAAGACGAGTTCGCTCTGCGGGTAATCGCGGATCAACCGCTCCAGCATCTTCTCGTAGGCTTCCCGCAGCTGCCGGTCGAGCCCCTGTCGCTCGAGGTTGATCGCCGCCTCATACAGGGCGAGCGGGGCGTATTCACTCTGCCGGTAGGCGGGCGTGTCCACGAAGCTGAGCAGCACGCGCTGGGCCCCGGCCATGTCCCCCTGCTGCGTGAGGTGGCCGGCCTGCACGAGGTAGGAATATTGCGCGGCCGCCGTCGCGCGGTAGTCCGCCCGCAACCGGTCCAGCATTTCCAAGCCCTCCTTGTCGCGGTTGAGCGCCAGCAGCGCCTGGGCCTTCAGCAGCTGGGCGGTGCTCGTGACCGTGATCCGGAGCGCCTCGTCCGTCAGCCCGCCCCTGGCCAGCAGGACCAGCAACTCGTCGGCCTGCCGCAGGGTCGTTTCCGGCTGGTTGTTGTCGAAGGATAGTTTTGCCCGGAGCCACATCAACCGGATGCGCAATTCCTCGGGCACGCCCTGCGCCCCGCTGGCCAGGAGGGTATCCACCCGCGCCTGGGCCGCGGCCGCCTGGCCCCGCACCTGCATCTCCTTGACGAGGTTCCACTCCGCCTGCCAGCGGCTGACCGCGTCGAAACCGGCCGTCGTCGCGGCTGCGTCGAGCTGTTTCGCCGCGGAGTCGAGCTGGTCCGCCCGGATGTCGGCCAGCACGCGCTGGAAGATCAGCGTGCCCGCCGGCACGACCGCCGGCAACTCATGCACCGCCGCCGTGTAGGCTTCGGCCGCTTTCTTGTTGTCCTCCGTTCGGAAAAACGCCTCGGCCAGCAGCACGCCCAGCTCGGCACGTTCGCGGCCCTCCGTGATGACCGCGCGCAACTGCACGATGATATCGGCCGCCGTGCGGTAGCGCTTCAAATCCCAGGCCACGGCCAGTCGCACGCCCAGCGCCGCCGCCTTCAGGGCCGACCCCGGATAACGCTCAAGCAGCGCCCGGGCATCCTCCTCCGCCGGCGCATAATCCTGATCCAGCAAGGCCGTCTGGGCCCGCGCCAGCAGCAGGTCCTCGATGATCGCGTGCTGGGCCGGCCCGCCGATCAGCTCGCTCAGGTCACGGCGCAACTGCGCGCGCTCCGCCGGGGTTTTCGCGCCGCGCGCCAGCAGCTGCAAGGCGAGCCGCTGCGTGTCCGGCCGCTGGCCGTCGCGCAAAAGCTGCCGGAAGGCCTGGCGGCCCGCCACGCTGCCTTCGCCGGCGATCAGGCCGAGCATCAGGCCGAGTTGGTCGGCGGCATCACGCTCCGTCGGCGGCAGCACGGCCAGCTGGCGCTGCAGCACGGCCTGCGCCTCCGCCGCCCGGCCGAGCCCCGCCAGCGCGGCGGCATAGGTGCGCACGTAGGTGTAGCCCGTGCGCTGGCCTTGAAAGCGCTCCATGTTGCCGCGCAGCGTCACGAGCTGGGCCTCGCTGGTCTGGCCCGAGCGCAGGCGCGACTGCTCCTGGCCGAGCACGAACCGGGCGCGCTGCAGATCCGACACCGCCGCCCGCACCGCCTGGTCATACAGATTGTTCGCCGGCACGATCTCCCCCTCGGCATCCGCCACGCCGGCCTGCAGGAAATACCACCAGCCCCGGTCGGCGGCCGGCAGTTCCTCGATCTTGCCCGCCGCAAGCGCGGCCTTGGCGACGGCGATCCGCCGGTTGGTCACCGCCAAAAGTCCGACACGCAGCTGGTAGGATGAATTGCGGGGCCCGTCGTAGCCCTGCAGGGCATTTTCCGCCGCCGCCAGCTCGCCCGCGTCCAGAAGGGCCGTCACCAGCGAGAGCGCCACCCGCTGCCTCGTCTCCACCGGCAGGGCGGGATCCCGCAGGAGTTCGCGGTAACCCGTCGACGCCGTCGCCGGAAACCCCGCCTGCAGCGCCGCGTTCGCGCGCCCCTCCGCGACAATCCAGCCGCCCGGCACCAGTTGGGCCGTGGCCTGATCGCTGACCAGCGGGCTCGGCCCGGCCACCTGGGCCGTGAGCTGCGCGGCGGACAGCAAAAACAATAGGAGGCGCGGCAGCTTCATCATGACCGGACTGAGCGTGCAGCCCCGGCCCCGCGTGGCAAGCCTCGGGCGGCGGCGCCCGCCGCGAGGCTTGAATAATCGGCCGCCGGTGTAACGGAAAACTTCTCGCGCAGCCCCGGGGCATCGGGCAAACTGACTCTCGTCAGTCAAAACCAACCATACCCAACATGAGTGCTGTCCTGATCGTCCTCGGAGTCCTGCTCCTTGTCGCCATCGTCCTCGGCCTGTGGGTCGCGGGCGTCTACAACTCGCTCGTCACGCTGCGCAACCGCTTCAAGAACGCCTTCGCCCAGATCGACGTCCAGCTCAAGCGCCGCTACGACCTGATCCCGAACCTGGTCGAGATCGCCAAGGGCTACATGAAGCACGAGAGCAGCACGCTCGAGGCCGTCATCAAGGCCCGCAACGCCGCCTACGCCGCCTCCCAGGCCGCCGCCGCCAACCCCGCCGACGCGGGCGCGATGAAGGGCCTCCTCGGCGCCGAGGCCGGCCTCGCCGGCGCCATGTCCCGCCTGATGGTCGTCTCCGAGCAATACCCCGACCTCAAGGCCAACCAGAACATGATGCAACTCACCGAGGAGATGACCTCCACGGAGAACAAGATCTCCTTCGCCCGGCAGGCCTACAACGACTCGGTCATGACCTACAACACGAGCCGCGAGTCCTTTCCGACCAACATTCTCGCCGGCATGTTCAACTTTGCCGAGGCGCAGCTCTTCCAGATCGAGAACGCCGCGGAGCGCGCCGCCCCGCAGGTGAAGTTCACCTGATTTGGTAGGGGCGGTTGCCCCAACCGCCCGGGCCGTTGAGGGCAACGGCCCCTACCGTCCAACCCATGGACTTCTTCGAGGCCCAGGAACGCGCCCGGAAACGGACCAAGCGGCTCGTCTTCCTGTTTGCGTTCGCGGTGCTCGGCACCGTGCTGGCCGGCTATGCCAGCGTGATGCTGGGCTTCCGTTACGCGGGTGACGTGGAGCGGCGCACCCGGCCCACCGGTTCCTACTATCAGGCCGCGAAGCCGCCGCTGTTGGCCGGTTGGTGGAACCCCCGGATCTTCCTCTACACCGTCGGCGGCACCCTCGCCGTCGTGGGCTTCGCCTCCCTCTACAAGTGGTCCCAGATGCGCGCGGGCGGTTCCGCCATCGCCGAGATGGTCGGCGGCCGCGCCGTGGACCTCAAAACCACCGACCTGCGCGAACGCAAGCTGCTCAACGTCGTCGAGGAGATGTCCATCGCCTCCGGCATCCCGATGCCGGCCGTCTATGTGCTGGAGGACGAACCCGGCCTCAACGCCTTCGCCGCCGGCCTGACGACCAGCGACGCCGCCGTCGCCGTCACCCGCGGCACCCTCGACAAGCTGACGCGCGACGAACTCCAGGGCGTCATCGCGCACGAGTTCAGCCACATCCTCAACGGCGACATGCGGCTCAACGTGCGCATCACCGCCATTGTCTTCGGCATCCTCGTCATCGGCCTCATCGGCCGCGGCATCCTGCAGTCCGTCGGCCGCGGCCGCGTGCGCTCGGGCGGAGGCAAAAAGGATGGCGGCGTGGTGGTCTTCCTCGCGATCGGCGTGGCGCTGCTGATCATCGGCTACATCGGCTACTTCTTCGGCCGGCTCATCCAGGCCGCCGTGTCGCGCCAGCGGGAATTCCTGGCCGACGCCTCCGCGGTGCAGTTCACCCGCAACCCCGGCGGCATCACCGGCGCGCTCAAGAAGATCGGTGGCTACGCGCTCGGCGGCACCATGGTCAACCGCCACGCCGGCGAGATCGGCCACTTTTTTATCGCCCAGGCCTTCCGGTCGAACTTCGGCGGACTCTGGGCCACCCACCCGCCGCTCGACGAGCGCATCCGCGCGGTCGATCCGGCCTGGGATGGCAAGCTCTTCGAGCCCGAGGCCGTCGTGGATATCAAGACCGAGTCCTTCGCCACCGCCGGTTTCGGCGGTGGCCAGCGGTTCTCCGCCGCCGAAACCCTCCAGCGCGTGCACGAGGCCCAACCCGATCTGCCGCCACCGCGGGTCGTCGCCCCCATCGCCTTCAAACCCGCGGCCATCGTGTCCGACATCGGCGCCCTGACCGAATCGCATTTCCGCCACGCCCAGCTGCTGCTCGACACGATCCCCGCCCGGCTGCGCGAATCCACCCGCGATGCCGCCACCGCCCAGGTGCTGGTCTACGGCCTGCTGCTCAACGGCGACAAGGCCGCCCGCGACCAGCAGCAGGCGATCGTCGCCCGACACGCCGGCGCGGAGGCCGCCGCCGCGCTCGCCGCCCAGCGCTCGGCCCTCAGCCTGCTCGACCCCGCCGCGCGCCTGCCGCTGCTCCAGCTCTCCCTGCCCGCCCTGCGCTCGCTCGACCCGGCCGGACTCGATCGCTTTGTCACGACGCTCGACGAACTGGTTCATGCGGACAAACAGGTGACCCCCTTTGAGTATGCCCTGCAGAAAATGCTGCTGCGTCAGCTGGAACTCGCGCAAAGGCCCGCGCAACGCGTGCAGTTCGACTCCTTTGCCGCGGTCCGCGGCGAGTTTGCCGTCGTGCTTTCCGCCCTCGCCCATCTCAGTGCCAAGGACTCCGCGGCCGCCTTCACCGAGGGTGCCGCCCAGGTGCCCGTCATCCGCGATGAGCTCAAGCTGCTCGAACCGGCCTCCTGTGGCCTGGCGCAGGTGGACGCCGCCCTCGACAAGCTCGCGGTCAGCAGCCTGCCCGTGAAACAGCGCCTCCTCGTCGCCGCCGGCCACGTGATCGCCAGCGACGGCACCGTGACCGTGGCCGAGGGCGAGCTCTACCGCGCCTTCGCCGCGACCCTCGACTGTCCCATGCCGGCCTTGGGAAAACCGGCCTGAGGGCGGGACAGGCTGGACCCGGGAAAACACCCGGAAATTTTTCGTGGCGCTCGCGCGGCAGTTACGTCCTTGTTTGTCCACTCGGCTTGGCATCCAAGCGGCTGATCAACCGAGGCGATTATGGCATCACGACCTCCGTATCCGATTCCCCATAACGAGGAACAGCGCCTCGCGGCCTTGCGCAGTTACGGCGTCCTCGATAGCGCGCCGGAATCGGAGTATGATGACCTGGCGGCGCTGGCGGCCCAGTTTTGTGACGTGCCCATCGCGCTGATCTCCCTGGTCGATGCCTCCCGCCAGTGGTTCAAGGCCGAGGTGGGTTTGGGGGTCCGGGAAACCTCCCGAGAAGTGTCTTTTTGCGCACATGCCCTCTGCAACCAGGCGGAGGACGTCTTCATCGTGCCTGATGCCACCAAGGATACCCGCTTCAAGGACTACGCGAACGTCACCGGCGACCCGCACATCCGGTTTTACGCCGGCGCGCCGCTGGTGACCAGCGACGGTTTCGCGCTGGGCACGCTGTGCATCATCGACCGTCAGCCGCGCCAGCTGGCACCGGAGCAGTTGCGGGCCCTCCGCGTCCTGCGCCGGCACGTGGTGAACTCGCTTGAACTCCGCCGCCTTGCGCACGCGGCCGAGGCCGCCACCCGCGCCAAGAGCCGCTTCCTCGCGTCGATGAGCCACGAGATCCGCACGCCGATGAACGCCATCATCGGCATGAGCACCCTGCTGCGCGACACCCCGCTCAATCCCGAACAGCGCGACTATGTCGAGACCCTCGGTTCCAGCGGCGACCTGCTGCTGACGCTGATCAACGACATCCTCGATTTTTCGAAGATCGAATCCGGCCAGCTCGACCTGGAACGCGCCCCCTTTTCGCCGGCGGAAAGCGTGGACGGCGCCCTCGCGATGGTCGCGGCCGCCGCCAAGGCCAAGGGCCTGCAGCTCGATTGCCAGCTGGCGCTCGGACTTCCGGCGGCGGTCATCGGCGACCGGACGCGACTGAGCCAGATACTGGTCAACCTGCTCGCCAATGCGGTCAAATTCACGCGCCAGGGCCGGGTGTGCGTCACGGCCGGCGCCGCCCCGGCGGTGTCCGGCGAGGTGGAGTTGCATTTCAGCGTCAGCGACACCGGCATCGGCATCCCCGCCGCCCGGCTCGACCGGCTTTTCCGGGAATTCAGCCAGGTGGACGCTTCCACCACCCGCCATTACGGCGGGACCGGACTGGGCCTTGCCATCAGCAAGCGGCTGGCCGAACTCCATGGCGGCCGGATCTGGGTGGAAAGCCAGCCCGGCGCCGGATCAACCTTCCACTTCACTATCCGCGCCGGAGCGAGCGCCACGGCGGCCGCCCCGCAGATCAAGGCAGCCGCCCGGCTGGACGCCACCTTCGCGACACGCCACCCCGCCCGGGTGCTCCTGGTCGAGGACAATCCGGTGAACCAGAAGGTCGCGACCCAGCTCCTCCGTCGCCTCGGCTACGAACCCGCCGTGGCCGGCGGCGGGGCGGAGGCCCTCGCCACGCTGCGCGAAAAATCCTTCGACCTGGTCCTCATGGACGTGGAGATGCCGGACATGGACGGGCCCACCACCGCGGCCTGCATCCGCCGCGAATTTCCCCGGGAAAGCCAGCCCGTCATCGCCTCGCTCACCGCGCACGCGATGAGCGGCGACCGGGAGCGCGCCCTGGCCGCCGGCATGGACGAATACATCACCAAGCCCCTGCGGGTGGATGATCTCCAGCGTGTGCTCTCAAGCCTGCCCGACCTGAAGCGGACGATACGCGGTTAGGCGTCCGGTCGGAGCCAGGCGATCAGGATGGCCACCACGATCGAACCGATGATCAGGCTGCGGGCGTAGAGCTGGCGCTTGCCCTCGTCCGGCAGCCACAGCGGCTCCCTTTTGTTCAGCCAGGAAAACAGAAAGACGGGGATCAGGATGACGTAGAGCCAGTGCACCCCGAGCGCCGCCAGCAGTTTCTGGAACCCGCCGGCGATCGAAGCGCCCAACAGGACGGAGGCAAAAAGCGCGGCGAAGGTCACGCTCTTGCCCTTGAATCCGCGCCAGAACCATAACGGGTTGACCATGCCGTGATTCAAGCGGCCGCCGCCCGGCTTGCAAGCCGGCGCCTTCCGCGCACGCTGGCAGCGTGTCTCTGGCCGAAAAGCAGCAGCAACTCGTCGCCGACTACGCGATCATCGATGATCCGCAGGAACGGCTCGCCGCCGTGGTCGACCAGGCCCGCCGCCGGCCGCCGCTGCCCGAGTCCGAGCGCACCGAGGCCAACCGCGTGAAGGGCTGCGTATCGCTCGCCTGGGTGGTGGGCGAGGTGCGCGCGGGCCGCTGCCATTTCCGCTGCGACGCCGATTCGCCCCTCGTGCGCGGGCTGCTGGTGCTGCTGTGCGATTTCTACAGCGGCGCCACCGCGGCCGAGGTGGCCGCCACCGAGCCCGCGCTCATCGGGCAGCTCGGCCTCGACCGCAATCTCTCCCCCACCCGCCTCAACGGCCTGCGCAGCGTCCGCGCGCGGATCCGCGACTTCGCGGCCGCCCAACCCGCATGAATCTCTACGACGCACATCAGCACTTTCACTTTGACCAGCTGACGCCGCACCGCGCCACCATCATCCGCGACCTCGCGGCGACCGGCGTGAAGGGCATCGTCGTCAACGGCACCAACGAGGAGGAGTGGCCGGTGGTCGCCGCCCTGGCCCGGGAATATTCCTGGATCGTCCCGAGCTTCGGCATCCACCCGTGGGACTGTGGCAACCGCAGCCCGGAGTGGGAGCAAAACCTCCGCGCCACGCTCGCGGCCAACCCGGCTGCGGGCATCGGTGAAGTCGGACTCGACCGCTGGATCATCGACGGCCTCAAGCCCGACGACCCGCGCCTCGCCGGCCTGCGGGTCGCGCCGCTCGCCGAGCAATGCGAGGTCTTTGCCGCCCAGCTGGCCCTCGGCGCCGAGCTCAACCGCGCGGTGTCGGTCCACTGCGTCCAGGCCTGGGGCGCGCTGCATGACGTGCTGAAGCAAACTCCCCGGCCCGCGCGCGGCTTTCTCCTCCACGGTTACGCCGGCCCCGCGGAGATGATCAGGAACTTCGCCGACCTCGGGGCTTATTTCTCCTTCAACATCCAGCTGCTCGAGCCGCGCCACGCCGGCCGGTTGAACAACTTCCGGCATATCCCGACGAAGCGCCTGCTGGTCGAGACCGATGCCCCGACCAAACCGCCCGCCGGTGACCGCAACCGCTTCCCGTTGCCGCCGGCCGCCGATGGCTCGCCCGTCAACCACCCGGCGAACCTCGCCGTCGCCTACGAGGCCCTCGCCAAACTTCGCGGGGTGCCGCTGGAATTGCTGGCCGCGCAGCTGGAGCAGAACTTCCGCCGGCTTTTCGGCTGACGCATACCTGCGCGTTATTTGGCAAAAGCTGCGCTTCGCCTATTCCCGGCTTTCCATCCCGGCGCCGCTGGAGGATTGATGCCGTCAGTCCCGCCGACTGCACCAGCCGGCGGGGTCCATTCACCCGACCATGGCTCATCCAGTGATCATCCAAGGCGGCATGGGCGTCGCCGTCTCCGGCTGGCGGCTGGCCCGGGCCGTCGCCGAGGCCGGACAACTGGGCGTCGTCTCGGGCACGGCGCTGGCCAGTGTTTTCGCCCGCCAGCTGCAGCTCGGCGATCCCGGCGGCCACCTTGCCCGCGCCACGGCGCGCTTCCCGCTCCCGGCGGTGACGGAACGGGTTTGGAAGCAGTATTACGTTGCCGGCGGCAAGGCCGCGGACGCCCCGTTCAAGCTCAACCCGATGCCGGCGCTCAACCCCGGCCCGGCCTTCACCGAGCTCACCGTCCTCGCCAACTTCGCCGAGGTTGCCCTCGCGAAGGAGGGTCATGAGGGCCGGATCGGCATCAATTTCCTGGAGAAGATCCAGCTGCCCACCCTGCCCTCGCTCTACGGCGCCATGCTGGCCGGCGTGGATTACGTTTTGATGGGCGCGGGCATCCCGCGGTCCATTCCCGGCGTGCTTGACCGGTTTGCCCGTGGCGAGCCGGCGGAGCTCAAGATCGACGTCACCGGCGCGGCCCCCGGCGACGATTGTCTGGCCACGTTTGATCCGCGCACCCTTTTCGCGGGCCCGGCACCCGCGCTGCCGCGGCCGCTCTTTCTGGCCATCATTTCCTCGGCTACGCTCGCGCTCACGCTTGCGCGCAAGTCCAACGGCCGGGTCGACGGCTTCATCGTCGAGGGTGCCACGGCCGGCGGGCACAATGCGCCGCCCCGCGGCCCGCTGCAGCTGAGCGAGAGCGGCGAACCGGTCTACGGCCCGCGCGACGTGCCGGAACTCGCCAAGATCCGCGAGCTCGGCCTGCCCTTCTGGCTGGCCGGCGCCCATGCCCGGCCGGAAAAAATCACCGAGGCCCGGGCCCACGGCGCCGCCGGCGTGCAGATCGGCACCGCGTTCGCCTTCTGCGAGGAGTCGGGCATCACCGCGGAGTTGAAGCGCGAGGTGCTCCGCCTCAGCCGCGTCGAGGCCCTGCGCGTGTTCACCGACCCGTTGGCGTCGCCCACGGGCTTCCCGTTCAAGGTGCTCCAGCTGCTTGGCACCATTTCCGACGAGGCGCGGTATCTGGCCCGCCAGCGCATCTGCGACCTCGGCTATCTCCGCGAAGCCTACCGCAAGCCCGATGGCTCCATCGGTTACCGCTGCGCCGGCGAGCCGGTCGAGGATTACGTCCGGAAAGGTGGCGCCGTGGCCGACACGGTCGGCCGCAAATGCCTTTGCAACGGCCTGATGGCGACCGTCGGGCTGGGCCAGCCAAGGCCCGCCGGCACGGAGGACCCGATCGTGACCGCTGGCGACGAGGTCATGCACCTCGCCCGCCATCTCCCCGGCGCCGGCGATTCCTACGGCGCGGCCGATGTGATTCAGTGGCTGCTGGGCAAGCCCGCGCCGGCCTGACCGAGGGCGATCTGCCGCACCACCTCGCCCGCCGCGGCAAAACCGAAGGCGCCGGTGATGAACACCGCGGTGCCGAAGCCGGTCGCGCAATCCAACCGCAGGTTCGAGCCCGCCTCGGGCTCCGTCGAGCAGGTGCCGTCGGCCCAGGGAAAGACCGGCTGTTCCTGCGAGGACACGCAGGGGATGCCGTAGTGGTTGCCCTCGCCCTTGGCGAAACCGTGGTCGCGGCGCAGCTTCTTGCGCACCTGCCGCAGCAGCTCGTCCCCGTGGCCTCCGCCAAAGTCGGTCACGACGATCCGCGTGGCGTCCCGCTTGCCGCCCGCGGAACCGACCGTGAGCACCGGCTGGCCGCGCCTGGTGCACTCGGCGATAAGCAGCGCCTTGTTCGACATCAGGTCGATGCAGTCCACCACCCAGCTGAAGTGCGTTGCGAGCAGCGTTTCCGCCGTCTTGGCCGTGAAATACTCGCTGACCGTGGTGACCACGCACGCCGGGTTGATCAGTTTCACCCGCTCCGCCAGCGCCGCCACCTTCGGCCGGCCGATGTTGCCATCGAGCGCGGGCAGCTGGCGGTTGACGTTGGTCAGGCAAACATCGTCGAGGTCGATCAGCGTGATCGCCCCGATGCCGGACCGGGCCAGACCCTCGACCACCCACGAGCCGACCCCGCCCACGCCCACGACGCACACATGCGCCGCGTGCAACCGCGGCAAGGCCGCCGCCCCGTAGAGCCGGCCCAGTCCACCGAAGCGCTGGAGATAATCTTCCGTCAGCATGTGGGGGCGTTTTGGCGGAAAGCCGGCCGGCTTCAACGCACAACTCGCCCAAAGCTACGCATTTTTTGCCGGCGCCCATTTATTAGCCGGCGGCTCGGTCCCGCCGCCAAACGGTCATTAACGCCCCTCCACCCGTCATCGTCGTTGGTTTGCCGCCGCGTGCGCGGTATCCTCGGGTTCTCCAAACCTCCATATCATGAGCACCTCCCTCCTCGCCAAACGCGGCGCCGATCTCCTCCACGATCCGCTGCTCAACAAGGGCACCGCCTTCACCGATGCCGAACGCGACCAGCTCGGCCTGCGCGGCCTGCTGCCGCCGCGCGTCTTCCCGCAGGACCAGCAGGTCGCCCGCGTGCTAGAGAGTTTCCGGCGCAAGCCGACGGACCTTGAGAAATACATCTACCTCATCTCCCTGCAGGAGCGGAACGAATCCCTCTTTTACCGGGTGGTGCTCGATCACCTGCCCGAGATGATGCCCATCATCTACACGCCCACGGTCGGCCTGGCCTGCCAGCGGTGGGGTTACATCTTCCGCCGCTCGCGCGGGATTTACCTGACCGCGGCGGACCGCGGCCGCATCGCCAAGGTCCTGCGCAACTGGCCCCACGCCGACGTGCGCATGATCGTCGTGACCGACGGCGAGCGCATCCTCGGCCTCGGCGACCTCGGCGCCAACGGCATGGGCATCCCCGTGGGCAAGCTGGCCCTCTACACGGGCTGCGCCGGCATTCATCCGGGCCAGTGCCTGCCCATCATGCTCGACGTCGGCACGGACAACCGCGAACTGCGCGAGGATCCCTTCTACATCGGCACGCCCGAGCCCCGCCTGCGCGGCCCCGCCTATGACCAGCTGGTCGAGGAATTCGTCCAGGCCGTGCAGGTGGTCTTCCCGCGCGCCTGCCTCCAGTTCGAGGACTTTGGCAACGCCAACGCCTTCGCGCTGCTGCACCGCTACCAGGACCGGGTCTGCACCTTCAACGACGACATCCAGGGCACCGCGGGTGTCACCCTGGCCGGGCTCTATTCGGCCGCGCGCCTGTCGGGCCGCCCGCTGAAGGATCTGCGCATCCTCTTCTACGGCGCCGGCGAGGCCGGCATCGGCATCGGCGACCTCATCGTGGACGCCCTCGTGGCCGAGGGCGTGCCCCTGGAGACCGCCCGGCGCCAGTGCTGGTTTGTCGATTCCAAGGGTCTCGTCGTGAAAAGCCGCACGGATCTCGTCGAGCACAAGCTCCGCTTCGCGCACGACCACGCCCCGGTGAAGGAACTGGGCGCTGCCATCGAGGCGCTCCGGCCGCACGCCCTCATCGGGGTCTCCGGCCAGGCCGCCACCTTCACCGAGCCGGTCGTGCGGGCCATGGGCCGCCTCAATGAACGGCCGATCGTGTTCGCGCTCTCCAACCCGACCTCGAAGTCCGAGTGCAGCGCCGAGCAGGCCTACACGTGGACCGACGGCCGCGCGATCTTCGCCAGCGGCAGCCCCTTCCCGCC
>JAYRDK010000075.1:0-15828 GCA_041909435.1 Lacunisphaera sp. | reverse complement strand
GACCCCTGAAACCCACGGCGGAACCGATTAGGTGAAGCTCACCAATTAGCAGAGCCGGTAGGCGATGCATCAGTGGTTAAATACGGATCGGATCTTGCGGTCTTCAGCCGCTCAGTAATTTGAGCCTGAGGTTTGAAGACACTCCCTAATGGAATTTCGCCAACGGCGAGATTTTGGCGGTGCGGCTCCGGCTGATCGCCTGCGCGGTGGGTTTTTGGGCCCACTAATCGCGGGCAGAAAGGGCTGCGATCAGCAGCCCCCTTGGCCTGACGGCGGAGGCGATCAGCCGCAGCGGTAAAAGTAGATTCCGCCGTTGGCGGAATCCCTTTAGTGGTTCCTTTCCGGGGTGTGAAAACACTCCCCAGATGATCGCCACGGCCGGCTCCCCCGGCCTCGCGATGACAAGGCAAATTAGGGCACCATCTGGACGGGAGCCGGCTGGACAGGCCGCCCCCGGCGCGGCAAGCTGCCGGCCCATGGACGAGACCGAGCTCGAACAATGCCGCGCGTTGCTGGGCGTGGCGCCGACGGTCACCGTCGAGGAACTCGAGCGGGTGTTCATGAAAAAGAACTTCGCCCTCATCAAGGGCAAGTCCGGCGCCGCCGACGAACCGAACCCGGCGCTCGACGCCCAGCGGCAGGCGCTGCGGGCCGCCTATGAAAAACTCTCGGCCCACCTGCGCGACCAGGCGCGGCAGGCGGAGGCGGCGACCGCGCGGAAGAAGCCGCAGCTGACGGTGCCGCCGATGGCCGCCAGGGCGCCGCTGACGCGTCCGCCCATGACGCCGCTCACCGCGCCGGCTGGAGCCGGGGTGCCCTCACCCCGGGACGGAATGCGGGACGGGGGCGTCCCGCCTCCAAGATCAGCGCGCGACCCGGCGGACGACGAGTTCGCCCTGCTGCGCTTCGACCACTGGGGCGTGAACGTGTTCGTGCCGCCGCTGCTGCTCGCCTTCGTGTGGCTGGTGAACCTCAGCCCGCTGGGATTTTTCCTGCAGGGATTCCATGTATGGATGCACGAGTTCGGCCACGCGGTGCCGTCGTGGCTGGCCGGCTGGCGGGCGACGCCGCTGCCCTTCGGGTGGACGCCGGTCGAGCAGGTGCACTCGAATTTCGTCTATTTCGGCGTGCTGCTGCTGCTCGTGATCCTGCTCGTGGCCGGCGCGGTGGAGCGCAAGGTCTGGCCGATGCTCGCGGCCGTGGCGCTCGCGGGCCTGCAATACTACATGACGTGGCGGCTGCCGGAGGCGCGGAAGGAGTTCTGGATGGTGTTCGGCGGCGTGGGTGGCGAGTTCGCGCTGAGCACGCTGCTCATGACGGCCTTCTGGGTGCAACTGCCGGAAAAGTTCCGGTGGGGTGCGTGCCGCTACGTGTTCTTCCTGATCGGCGCGACCGCGTTCCTCAACATCTGGATGCGCTGGGGCGACATCCACCGCGGCCTCGAGGAGATTCCCTTCGGCTCGATGATCAACGGCGAGGAGGACGCCGGCGGCGACATGAACCGCCTGATGGACGACTACGGCTGGAAGAAGGCCGACATCCGCCGGAACTACTGGCTGCTCGGCCGCTGGTGCTGGGTCGCGCTGGGCGTGATGTGGCTGATCTTCGCGCTGCGGCTCAACCGGGTGGCGGACCGGGTGGCGGCGAGGTTCAGCAAGGCGGAGTGATCGAGGTGGAACCCGGCCTCCGGACGGGTTGGTCCCGGGCGCCGGCGCATATCCTGAAAACGCGTCCGGAGGCCGCGTTCCACCTCAAGGCTTTGCCGCCAGCCCCGCCCGCCACTTCGCATGGGCCGCGGGCAGCGTGGCGGCGCGGTTGTTATACCAGCCGTAGCCCTGGCGGCGCTCGGCGGTGAGCTCGGTCACCACGTAATGCACGGAACGGTCGCGCTCGCCGAAGACCGGGCGGTCGGTGCCGATCTCATAATAACGGGCCCAGAGGCCGGGCGCCCCGGCCCGGGCCTCGAGGCCGCTGCCGGTGACGGCCGCGCGGTCCCAGACGACCCCGGGCAGAACATGCGCGGGGAACCACGCCATCGCGCCCTCGACGGCGGCGATGATTTCCGGCGAGGGCTGCGGGATCGACATGAGGAACTGCACCAGCCCGGCGCTTTCCAGCGAGCACGCGGAGACCGGCTCGAAATTGCGCGCCGCACAGGGCCGCAGCGTGAGGGCGTCGTGCTGCTGGCCCCAGACCGTGGGGCGGCCGGTGGCGTCCTTCATCTGGGTGGCGAGCACGCACTGGATGCCGCGGGCGAGGCGGGCGGCGGCCTCGGCGGCGAGACCGGCGGGGACGAAGGCGAATTCCTCCCGGCGGCCGGCCGTGTCGCGCAGCAGCTCGAGGATGTGGACCATCGCGTCGTCGTTGAACGTGATCGCGTCGTGGTAGCCGCCGGCGAGCGGGTAGATCTGCGGCCAGCCGCCGTTGGGATACTGGGCGGCGAAAATGTAGCCGAGGCCCCGCGCGAAGGCGTCGCGCCAGGCCGCGGCCGCCGGCTCGTTGGCGCCGGCGTGGATCACGCGTGCGAGGAAACGCAGCTCGTAGATCGTGGAGTCGTTGTCGAAGGTGCCGGCGCTCCAGCCGTCGTGGTGGTCGTCGGCCGGCTGCGGCGCGCGGGTGTAGTCGCCGCCCTTGGTCCAGCCGCCGGAGGGTCGCTGCCAGGCGACGATGTAACCGGCGATGCCGCGGGCCTCGGCCGAGGCATACCAAGCCGGAGCGGCCTTCAGGTTCAGGCGGGTGCTATAGACGGCGGGAATGGGCGCGCGGTTGACGAGGAGCTGCGCGGTGTTCTCGACGCGATCGGTCGGTTGCGAGGCCGGCCGGGCATGCGACACCGAGGCCTGCCAGTAGGCGCGCCAGGCCGGTTGCTCGGCGGCGGGGAGTGCGGCGATGCGGGCCTCCGTCACGGGCAGGAAGGCATCGGGCTCCCACGGGCGTGGCGGCGGGGTTTCCATGGCCGTGGCCAGGGAGAATGCGGCGACCAGGCAGAGTGGTGAAACCAGGCGGGGGCAGCGGGTCATGGGCGGCAGGGGTGACGCGGTCGGGAGAAAAAGGGTTACGGCTCCGACCCAAACCGGCGGCCGGGGTGCCATGGGGCCGGGATCAAAGATACAGGAACACGTAGGCGGCAAAGCTCAGGGCCCCCAGGCCCGCGGTGGCGGCGAGCGACCAGAGCAGGTTGCGCTGCCGGGCGGCCATGGCGAAGGTGGCGATGATGACCGCGGCCTGCGCGCCCAGCATGCCGTAGAAAAACCGCTGGCTGCGCAGCTGGTGCCGCTCGGCGGTGAGGTTGCTCTGGCGCACCATCACCTCGTGCAGCCCGGCGACCGCGCGGTTCAACGCGGCCTCGGCGTCATAGCGCAGGGCCGCGTAGTTCAGGCGCAGGCGGGCGAAGTCGCGCCGCAGGGCGGGCGAGCCGGCGGCGTCAATCGCCCCGCCGAGCCGGTCGCCCCCGGTGATGACCGGGCGCAGGCGATCGTCAAAGGCGCGGACCTCCGCCTGCGCGGCGCGCAGGGCGGCGGCGACGAGCTCGGGCCGGGCCGCGTTCAGGCGGGGGATGAGTTCCGCGTCGGGCAGCCCCTCCTCGAGGCCCGCCAGCACCGCGCGGACCTCGGGGGCGGGCGGCGTCGCGGGGGCCGCGGCAGGCAATTGGGCGGAGAGCAGGACGGTGAGCGCGGCCTGCACCTCGGCGGCGTCCGGCAGGGTCGCGGCGAAGGCGCGCAGGGCGGCGGCATCCGGTTGCGCGGTGTCGGCGGTGAACTGCACCACGTCGAGCGTGCCCAGCTGGATGGCGCTGCGCAGGCGCT
This sequence comes from Lacunisphaera sp., assembly GCA_041909435.1. Taxonomy (GTDB): domain Bacteria; phylum Verrucomicrobiota; class Verrucomicrobiia; order Opitutales; family Opitutaceae; genus Lacunisphaera. The sequence goes on along the minus strand of JAYRDK010000075.1, from coordinate 12,022 downwards.
TGGCCTGGAAAAATCCCCACTGGTCGCCCGCCTTCGCCTGCTGCTGGGCGGCGAGGGCGCGGGTGTATTGCGCCCGCGTCATCTCGCCGTTGGACAGGCCGGCGAGCAGGGTGGCGATGACGGTCATCACCACCGGCGTGGCGCCGAGCACCTTGCCCCACTTGGTCGCCGGCAGGTCGGCTTTCAGCGCGTCGGGGATCTGGGTGCTCACGGGAGGAGTTTCCGCCCGGCCGGCGGGACAGGCGAGCTGAAAGCGGGCCGCCAAGCCCGGGCGGACTGGATTGGAGGGCCCAGCTCCAGCCGGGCTGCGAACGTGATATCGCGAACGCACCACGGCCCAGCTGGAGCTGGGCCCTCCACCGGTCTCAGCGCACGACGCGGGCGCTGCCGCCCTTCATGAGCTTCTCGACTTCCTTTTGCGTGGCCATCGAGGTGTCGCCCGGGGTCGTGGAGGCGAAGGCGCCGTGGGCCGCGCCGTAGTCGACGGCGGCCTGCGGGTCGTTCTTCGCGAGAAAGCCGAACTGGAGGCCGGAGGCGAAGGAGTCGCCGCCGCCGACGCGGTCGAGGATCTCGAGGCGCGGGTAGGCGCGGCTCTCGTGGAACCTGCCGGCGTGCCAGAGGATGGCGGACCAGTCGTTCACCGTGGCGGTGTGGACGTGGCGCAGCGTGGTGGCGGCGACCTTGAAGTTGGGGAACTCCTTCACGGCGGTCTCGATCATCGCCTTGAAGGCGTCGGTCTCGATGTGCTTGAGGTCCTCGGCGCCCTTGACGGCGAAGCCGAGCGAGGCGGTGAAGTCCTCCTCGTTGCCGATCATGACGTCGACATACTTCGCGATCTCGCGGTTGACCTCCTGGGCCTTCTTGAGGCCGCCGATGGTCTTCCAGAGCGAGGGGCGGTAGTTCAAATCATAGGAGACGATGGTGCCGTGTTTGTTCGCGGCCTTGACGGCCTCGACGGTCAGGGCGGCGGTCGTCTCGGAGAGCGCGGCGAAGATGCCGCCGGTGTGGAACCAGCGGACGCCGAGTTTCCCGAAGATGTGGTCCCAGTCGAAGTCGCCCGGCTTGAGCTGCGAGGCGGCGGTGTTGCCGCGGTCGGGGTTGCCGACGGCGCCGCGCACGCCGAAGCCGCGCTCGGTGAAGTTGAGGCCGTTGCGGACGGTGCGGCCGATGCCGTCGTCCTCGCGCCACTTGATGAAGTCGGTGGCGACGCCGCCCTGCATGATGAAGTCCTCGACGAGGTGGCCGACCTCGTTGTCGACGAAGGCGGTGCAGACGGCGGTCTTCAGGTTGAAGCATTTCCGCAGGCCGCGGGAGGTGTTGTATTCGCCGCCGCCCTCCCAGGCGGTGAACGCGCGGGCGGTGCGGATGCGGCCCTCGCCGGGATCGAGGCGGAGCATGACCTCGCCGAGCGAGATCTGGTCATAGGTGCATTCGGAGGCGGGACGGATTTTGAGGCTCATGGTAAAGGCGGGGGTTCAGGAGATGAAAGAGACGGTGGCGGGGTCAATCCCGGAGCGGGTGCGGGTGTGTCATCGGCCGTCAGGGCGCGGCGCGGCGGCGGAAATAGACCCGCTCCATGTCCGGTTCGTTCAGGTAAAGCTCGTCCAGGTCCTCCAGCCGCGAGAGGCACCACGGCTTGGAGAAGGTGGCGCCGTTCTTCGTGTAAACGAGGCCGTCGGCGATGAAGACGGCGACGTGCACGACGGCCGGCACGCCCTTGCGCCGGTAGCCGATGATGTCGCCCAGCCGGCCCGGGGCGGGGATGGCGTCGAAGTTCGCCGTCAGGTCCTGCCAGGCCTCCGACTCGTGCGCGGTCCACATGCCCGGCAGCACGAGGTAGCGGTCGTCGGGCTTTTCCTCGCCGAAGTTGAAGGCGGTCCAGAAGCAGCTGGGCGTGAGGCTTGGGCCGGCCGGGGTGAAGTAGGTGTTCAGGAACTCGCGCTCGATCGGCGAGAGCAGGTGGATGATGTCGAGGAAGCGGGTGTCCTCGCCGGCGGCGGCGAAGGACTCGAGCAGGGCGGCCACGCTCTTGTGCCGGCCGGGCCGCCAGTAGGCCGCCAGTGCGGGCACCTCGGCCGGGGCGGGCTTTTCCAGCAGCACGACGACGGCCGGCACGCGCAACGCGGCGCGTTGCGCGGCGAGCTGCTCGGGTTTCGTCCCGAGCAGGTGGTAGAGGGCGCCGAAGTCGGAGAGCATGACGCGGTTGCCGGCGGGATAGACGAGGCGGAGCATCGCCTGGCGCACGGTCTCGGGCAGCGAGCCGGCGTCGAACCACTCGTCGATGGTGAAGCCGGCGGGGAAGGGGATGTGCTGCGCGTAGTCGGTGACGGAGGTGCCGCCGACGAGGTGGGGGAACAACCGCGTGCGGAACTCGCGCGGCACGGCGAGCACGAGGTCGGGCGAAGGATGCACCGTGAGCCGGCCCGCGGCGTCCGGCGTCACGTCGCGGAAAAGGGCGAGCAGTCGGGCGCGCACCGCGTCGGACATTTCCACCTGGCGGACGACATCGAGGATCGCCGCGCGGTCCACGCCGGCGAAGGTCCACACCGGCTCGGCGGAGGGCGGGGGCAGGCGCTCGAGGGTGTTGCCCGACGGGGCGAGCAGGACGTCGTAATACCAGAGTCGGCCCCACGGGCCGGCCTTGATCTCCCGGAGCTGCAGCTGCTGCCGCCACGCGGCCGGCGCGCGGCCGGGCGAGAAGGGCGGCTCACCCGGCGTGACGAGGGCGGAGCGGCTGCGGAAGACCCGGGGCGCCACGCCGGCAAAGCGCGGATTGAGGCGGCCGATGTCCGCCAGGTCGAGGAACTGCCACGGCCCGGCGACGGTCGGCCGGCGGGCGAAGCCGATGCCGCCGGCGATGTAGACCGCGGCGTAGGGCCAGTTGGTGCGGTTGAGGTCGCCGTAGACGAAAAGGTCGCCGTATTGCGGCGGACCGGCGACCGCCACGCACTCGCGGTCGAGCCAGGCCTTGAAGCCGCCGGGCGCGGCGGGATCGACGCCGGGAGTCAGGTCGAAAAAATCCGAGGCCAGCAAACTGCTCTCGATGCCGGGATCCTCGGCGCCGGCGAGGTCGGGCGGAAAGGTGTTGAGCAGCGAGCGCGGCAGCCGCGGCAGCAGGTGGGCGACATCGAGCCGGGGTGCGTTCGGGATGGAGGCGACGGCGTTGAGCAGCGGCTCGATCGCGCGGTAGCGGCCGTTGAGCAGCCAGTAGGCGGCCTGGGCCTGGGCATCGAGCGAGCGGCCGGGTTCGCGCCGGAGCTTGAGCAGCAGCGCCTCGGCGCCGAGGGCCAGCCGGTAGAAGTCGCGGCGGTCGGCGGGCGTGGCGAAGGCGTCCTCGAGCGCGAACAGGTCGCCGGACACCAGGCGGTCGCCCTGCGTCTCGGCGGAGGCGCGGAGGCGCGCCATGACCTCGCGCCAGCGGGGCGCCGCGTCCAGCGCGGCCAGTTGCGCGGGACCGAGCGAGAGGGGCCAGCGGTAGGTGTCGTTGGCGTGGTGGTAGGCCAGCAGCAGGCGCCACTCCGCGCGTTCGCGGGCCGTGAAGCGGGCCAGCAGGGCGCGGTCGGGCGTGATGATTTTTTCGTCCGTCCCGGGGACGGGCTGCAGCCGGTCCGCGAGGGCGCGGGCGAGGTCCGCGGAAAAACCGCGCGCGGCCAGATACGGGCCGAGGCCGGCGGCGATGTCGCCGGCAAACACCCAGCGCGGGGCGAAGACCGGCAGCGACTGCAGCTGCGCGTCGGCCGGCGCGAGGGTGAGGAGGGTCCGGTGCAGCGGCGGCTCCGGGACCGCCGCCGGGGCGAGCCCGGCGCAGGCAAGAAACGCCGCGAGCAGCGCAGGCCTGGACCGGCTTCGCGACATGGGCGGCGAACGGCGTTACCGGGGCGCGTTCGCGGCGGCGACGAACTGCCGGGCGCGGGCCGTGATGGCGGCCCAGTCGCCGGACTTCAGCGCGGCGGGCGCGACGAGCGCGGAGCCCGCCGCGGTGGCGAAGGCGCCGGCCTTGAGGAAGTCGCCGACGGTCTCGGGCGTGACGCCGCCGGTGGGGAGGAACTGCATGTTCGGGAACGGCGCCTTGAGGGACTTGATGTAGGCGGGGCCGAAGAACTCGGCGGGGAAGATCTTGATGACATCGGCGCCGGCGTCCCACGCGGTGCAGGCCTCGGTCGGGGTGAGGGCGCCGGAGAGGATCGCGATGCCGGACTCCCGGCAGGTCCGGATGACCTCGGGGCGGACCGCCGGGGTGACGATGAACTTCGCGCCGGCGGCGATGCCGCGTTTCGCGGTCTCGGCGTCGAGGACGGTGCCGAGGCCGAGGAGGACGTTGGGCAGCTCCTTGGCGACCTGCGCGCAGCACTCGATGGCGTTGGGCGTGGTCATGGTGAGCTCGATGCACGTGAGGCCGCCGGCCGCGAGGGCGCGGGCGCAATCGAGGAGGCTGGCCGAGCTGTCGGCGCGGATGAGCGCGATGACCTTCTCGGACTTGATGCGGTGCAGGACGTCGGTTTTGGACATGGAGAGAAAAGTAGCGAGTAGCGGGTAGTGAGTAGCGAGTAGATAGGGAGAATGGAAAACGTGGAGGGGAAAATTATTTTAGGGCAGTGATAAAATGTAAACACCGGCTTCTGTCATGCTCACTACCCGCTACTCGCTACCCACTACTGCCGGGTGCCGGGCCCCCGGCCCAGGCAGGTTTGTCGCGGAGGTGGTAAAGGCGCTCGCCGGCCTTGGGCTCGAGGAAGATGCCCTCGGACTCGCGGTTCGCGAAGTCCTCTTTCCTGATGGTGCGCCAGTCGCGCCAGCCGAGGTTGATCTTTTTGCAGGTGGCCTCGGGAATGCCGGTGGCGAGGGTCACGCGCACGCGTGGCGTCTCGATCCCGGTCTTCTCGTCGTAGGTGCCGATGCCGTGGACGTGGGTGGAGTGGGCGAGGGTGCCCCAGGGCTCGTGCTTGAATCTGTCCCACTGCTTGAGGAAATACTGCACGCAGTGGTAGCCGATGCGCTCGATCATCGGGCCGTGGACGACGGAGACCTCGTGGATGTGCGGGGCATAGATGATGAGCTCGCCGCCGTCGGCGACGATGGGCTCGAGCTTATACATGCATTTCCCGCCGACCCAGAGCTCGTCATACATGGCCGGCGCGCAGGAGAGCACGGTGTGGAACGGCCGGTCCTTGTAAGTGATATGGAGCTCGCGGGAGAGTTCGCTGGCGTCGTCCCACGCGACCTCGGGCGGGCCCGCGAAGAGACCGGCGAGCTCGCCCTGGCCGTGGACCACCATGCAGAAACAGAGCTTCGGCACGGTGACCATGGCGCCGGCGCGGTCGACGACCTTGCGGACGGGGGTCCACTTGTTGCCGATGATCATCGGGTTGGTGACGACGGCGCCGAGCCAGTGGAAGAAGTTCAGGATACCCGGGCCGGCCACGCCCGGGAACAGGTATTTGTTGCCGCCGGAAAAGCCGACGACCTCGTGCGGGAAGACCGGGCCGATGATGATGAGCTGGTCGTAGTCGAAGAGGCGCCGGTTCACGTGCACCGGCACATCCATCGCGAAGAGGCCGCCGGAGAGTTCCTTGATGTCGGCGGCCGGGATGTGGCCGAGGTCGCGGAGCGCGGCGGGGTTGTCCCACTCGTGGTTGATGAACTCGACGGTCTTGTAGAGAGTGGCGCGCTGCGCCGCGGTGATGCCGACGCGCTGGTTGATGGCGTCATCCGGCATCGGCGGGTGGGTGCCGAGGGCGATCATGACGTCGAATTTTCCGGCGACGCCGCCGATCTGCGCAAAGAGGGCCTGGAACATCAGGCCGACCGGCGCCGTGCGGGTGCCGTCGGGGATGATGAGCAGGACGCGGCGGCCGCGGTAATCCCCGGGCGGACAGGCCGCGGCGACGAGTCGCGCGACCTCGGCGTCAGCCAGGGAGCGACCACCGGGGGCGACGAGGCGATGCGGGGCCTGGGCCATGGTCGGGGTCGACTGGTTCAATGCAGGGCCGCCGCTTGTCGGCGGGCCGGGGCCTTTGGTGGGAGGGGTTTCACACCCTGACCGCGAAGGCGGCACCAATCCCGTCGGGGTGTAAAACCCCTCCCACCCGGAAAAGGCCCCGGGGCGTTGACACTGCTGTTCCCCGGACGTCCTGGTTTGTCCGTGTTCATATCAAGCAATCAAGCAATCAGCGGCGCGGGGCCGTGTAGCCGAGGAGCCGGGAGAGCTCGGCGGCGGCGGCCTGCACCTTGCCGGCCATCTCGGGGATGCGCTCCTTGGTGAAGCGCACGGTGGAGGCGGTGATGCCGATCGCGGCGGCCAGGTTGCCGTCGGAGGCGTAGACCGGGGCGGCGAGGCAGCGGATGCCGGGCGCGAACTCCTCGTCGTCGAGACTGTAGCCGCGCTTGCGCGTGAGCTCGGCCTCGCGCCGGATCTCGCCGAGGGTCGTGAGCGTGTGCGGGGTGCGCTTGGTGGGGCGCGCGGTGCCGCTGCCGTAGAACTCGCTCAGCCGCTCGTGATGCAGGAAGGCGAGGAGGGTCTTGCCGGTGGACGAGCAGTGCAGCTCGGCGAGGAAACCCGGGCGGGACGCCGCGCGGAGCGGGTGGGGGCTGTCCTGCACGGCGACGATGAGCGACCGGTCGTCGCAGGGGATGGCCAGGTGGGAGGTCTCGTCGGTCGCGCCGGTGAGCTTCTCGAGGATGGGGATGGCGGCGGTGCGGATCTCGGTGCCGGCCAGCGAGGCGTTGCCCAGCTGGATGAGCACGGGGCCCAGTTCATAGAGCGCGCCGTTTTTGCGGACCAGGCCCTCGAGGTGCAGCGTGGTCATGATCCGCAGGGTGGTGGTGACGGGGATGCGGAGCGTGCGGCCGATGTCGGCGATCTTGAAGCCGTCGGGGCTGCTGCCGAGCAGCTTGAGGATGCGGCAGGCGTTGCGCAGGTTGGGGATGACGTAGCGTTCCTGGCTGGCGGGGGCGGCGGGCATGGGGCGGAAGCGGTCGCGGGTGGGGTGGTGGACGGGGGGCCGGCGCGGGGAAACGACCGGAATGCAGGCAGGCATAGACCCCGGCCGGGCAATGTTCAAATATGGATTATGCATTCAGTAGTGAAATATTGACCCGCGGCGCCCGGTTACTAATAATAATTAAATAACCTTGCCCGCCGGGGCCCATGCCGTAGACCGGTCGGTGCCCCGGCTGAACCCCGCCGCCGCCGCGACCGCGCCGGATGCGCGGGCGGGGACGGAAAAATTTTATTGCCCCCGCTTCGCCGAAAACTATTCATAGGTGGAAGTATAGTTCATTAGTGAAATACCCCCTCTAGCGTTACCCCCGCTTACCAGCCGTCCAGCCCCGCGTCCGCGGCCTGTTCCGGCCGGCAGTTTTGTTCAAACCCTGACCCTAACCCCCACCCAGCCATGGAAAACACCCCCACCCGCTGGCAACGTCTGTCGGTCCTGACCCGCCAGCTTGTTGCCTCCACCCTCAACGGCCGCACGGGCGCCCGTTTGTTCTGCGCCCTGGCGCTCGTGACCGGTCTCGTCCTGCCCTCGCTGCAGGCGCAGTCCGGCACCGGCAGCATCACCGGCCGCGTGCTCAACCTCGGTAACAGCAAATACGTCGGCAATGCCGTCGTGACCGTCGAGGGCACCGGCATCGAGACGCTCACCAGCGAATACGGCGAATTCCGCCTGAACAACGTGCCCGCCGGCGAAGCGAAGGTGAAGGTCGTGTCCAACGGCCTCGACACCGAGACCATCACGGTCACCGTGGCCGCCGGCCAGTCGGTCAACCAGGACTTCGAGCTCACCAGCGCCGAGCGCTATGGTGACGACAAGACGATCAAGCTCGACACCTTCGTCGTCGCGGCCAACCGCGAGTTCGAGGGCAACGCGATCGCGACCAACGAGCAGCGCTACGCCAAGGGCCTCAAGGTGGTCATGGCCTCCGACACCTTCGGTGACGTCACCGAGGGCAACGTCGGCGAGTTCCTCAAGTTCCTCCCGGGCGTCAGCGTCGACTATGTCGCGGCGGACGTCCGCACGGTGTCGGTGCGCGGTTTCGCCGCCAGCTTCACCAGCGTCTTCCTCGACGGCATGCCGATCACGAGCTCCAACTCGGGCGCCGCCGGCCGCCAGTTCGAGTTCGAGCAGGCCTCCATCAACAACGCCGCGCGCGTCGAGGTGCTGAAGGTCCCGACCGCCGAGCTGTCCGCCAACGGCATCGGCGGCAACGTGAACCTCGTGAGCAAGAGCTCGCTCGAGCGCAAGGGCGCCCAGCTGAACTACAAGGTCGGCCTGAGCATCAACAACGAGAACCTCAAGCTCTCCAAGACCCCCGGTCCCCGCAATGAGGACAGCTACAAGGTCCTCCCGGGCTTCGAGTTCGACTACACCCTGCCGGTGACCAAGAACTTCGGCATCGTCGTCACGGGCCTCTCGTCCAGCCAGTTCAACGAGCAGCACCGCTGGCAGACCGGCTGGAACTTCGCCCAGGGCGGCGCCACCCTGGCCAGCCCCATGCTGCAGACCGCCCAGCTCCAGGACGGCCCGAAGTTCACCGACCGCCAGTCCGGCAGCATCAAGGCCGACTGGCGCCTGTCCGAGAACCAGCGCGTCTCGGTCATGGTCCAGGACAGCTACTACCACTCCTTCTTCGGCAACCGTAACCTGAACTTCAACATCGGCACCACCGCCACCACGGCGGCCGCCGGCGGCCGCGTGCTGAACTTCGGCTCGGGCTACTCGGAAAGCGCCACCGGCACCTTCAGCGCCACCGACCCCTACGGCAACCGCGGCCGCGTCACGCAGGGCAGCTCCTTCCGCGACAAATACGGCAACACCAACGCCGCCAACATCCGCTACGTCTACACCGGCAGCAAGTGGGACGCCGAGGCCGGCGCCCACGCCGCCAAGTCGCGCACCTGGTATCGCGTCCTCGGCCGCGGCCACTTCGCCAACGTCGGCACCCGCATGGTCGGCGTCGCCAACCTCCGCGTCGACAACGTCCGCTTCCCCTACCACGACTTTATCGCCCGTGATGCCGCCGGCGCCGAGATCAATCCCTACAACCTGAACAACTACCGCCTGACCACCCTCACGGACGACCCGATCGACGGCGTCGCCCAGATGAAGGGCGGCTATGTCGACCTGAAGCGCGACTTCGACCTCGGCAACCTGCCGCTGACCGTCAAGGCCGGCACCCGCGTCTACGAGGAATCCAAGGACAACCGCCGCGCCACGCGCAACTGGACCTTTGTCGGCGCCGACGGCGTCGCCAACACGGCCGACGACAATGCCGGGGCCTACAAGGACGCCAACTACTCCGGCGAGGATCCCTACTGGGGTTCCCGCCCGATCGAGTGGATCGACGCCTACAAGCTCGCCGAGACCTTCAAGACCAACCCGAACTACTTCCTGGAGAACGCGGTCACCAGCGAGCAGTTCCGCATCAACAACTCCGAGAAGATCACCGAGACGATCACCGCCTACTACCTCCAGCTCGAGGGCAAGTTCCTCAACAACAAGCTCTCGGTCGTCGCCGGCACCCGCTACGAGAAGACCAAGGACAAGGGCGAGGGCGTGCTGAACGATCCCGACGCGGCCTGGCAGCGCAACGCCAACGGCTCCTTCGTGGACAGCGATCCGGTCACGGCCGGCGTCCAGCGCGTGCTGCGCACCGACATCGGCGCGCTCAACGCCAACGGCACCGCCAACTCCGTGCAGGCCGTCCGCGCCATCCTGACCGAGCGCGGCTCGAAGCCCGTCCGCAGCTACGACGACTACTTCCCGAGCCTGAGCATGGTCTACAACGTCACCGACAACCTGCTCGTGCGCGTCGGCTACGCCAAGACGATGGGCCGGCCGGATTACACCAACATCCTGCCGTTCACGACGATCGACGACAACGAGAACTTCGACTTCGACCCGACCGCCTCGCCCGGCACGCTCACGACCCGCAACACCGGCCTCAAGCCCTGGTTCGCGGACAACTACGACCTGTCCCTGGAGTATTACTTCAAGAAGAGCGGCTATCTCTCCGCCGGCATCTTCCAGAAGGAAATCTCGGACTTCTTCCAGTCCCGCACCGGCACCGTCGACGCGGCGCTCGCCCAGGAGCTGGGTGTCGGCCCCGAGTTCATCGGCTGGGCGGTCAGCACCACGGTCAACGGGACCGGCACCGCCAAGATCCGCGGCTACGAGTTCAGCGCCAACCGGCAGCTGGACTTCCTGCCGAGCTTCCTGCGCCACCTCAGCATCAACACCAACGCGACGAAGCTTGAGCTCACGGGCACGAGCGCCAGCGCGTTCAGCGGCTTCATCAAGGAGACCGCCAACCTGTCGATCAGCTGGAACAAGAAGCCGGTCCGCGCGAACGTGAACTTCAACTATCGCGGCCGCCAGCAGCGCGGCGCCCAGACGGGCGCCCAGTTCGGCGGCGCCGCCAACGGGTTCTACGAGTATTACGCCCCGCGCACCACGGTGGACACCAACGTCGAGTATACCCTGTCGAAGCGGTTCAAGATCTTCGCCAACGCGCGCAACATCTTCAACAAGCCGCAGGTCCTGCAGCGCTACACGGAAACCGGCGCCCAGGCGCCCTACTCGGTCAACTACCAGCAGGAGGAATTCGGCATCCAGATCGCCGTCGGCCTCAAGGGCACGTTCTAAGCCGCCGTCCGCCCAACCCTCATGCTCATCCGCTGCCCGGGGCTTCCGCCCCGGGCAGCTTTATCTGGCAACCCACGATTCCCTCGCCGCCGGCGGTTCCGCCGCTTTAATCCGGGAATCCCCTTCATGCAAATTCACGAGACCAGCTACCCGCGCACCGCCGCCACCCTGCCCACCGAGCAACTCCGCGCGGAGTTCCTCGTCAGCGACCTCTTCGCGCCCGGCGCGGCGAAGTTCCGCTACTGGGAGACCGACCGGACCATCATCGGCGGCATCACGCCCGGCGCCGACGCGCTCGACCTGCCCAACCCCGCGGAGGTCCGCAGCGCGTTCTTCCTCGAGCGGCGCGAGGCCGGCGTCATCAACCTCGGCGGCCCCGGCCGCATGACCGTCGACGGCACGGTGCACGCGATGGAGCCGCTCGACACGCTCTACCTCGGCCGCGGGACCAGGGCGGTCTCGTTTGCCTCGCGCTCGGCCGACGCGCCGGCGCGCTTCTATTTCCTGTCCTACCCGGCGCACACCGCCTACCCGGTCCGCCACATCCCGGTCAAGGACGTCGCGGGGGCCCGCCTCGGCGCGCGCGAGACCGCCAACGAGCGCACGCTCTTCAAGGTGATCCACCCCGGCGCGTTCCCGACCTGCCAGCTGGTCATGGGCTTCACCCGCATGGAGCCGGGCAGCGTCTGGAACACCATGCCGCCCCATACGCACCTCCGTCGCTCCGAGGTGTATTGTTATTTCAACGTCCCGCCCGCCCACGCCGTGTTCCACTTCATGGGCGCACCCACCGCCACCCGCCACCTGCTCGTGCACGACCTGGGCGTCGTGCTCTCCCCGCCGTGGTCCATCCACAGCGGCGTCGGCACCGCGGCCTACGCCTTCGTCTGGGGCATGGGCGGCGAGAACCAGGAATTCGCCGACATGGACCCCGCGCCGGTGAATCAATTGCGATGAAACCCCGCGGTCGCATCCCCGCGGTCGGGGCGCTTGCCCTCAAGCGTCCGGGCCGTTGAGGGCAACGGCCCCCACCTGATCATGCCCGGCATCCTCGACAGCTTCCGTCTCGACGGGAAGGTCGCCATCGTCACCGGGGCCTCCCGCGGCCTCGGCGCCGCCATGGCGCAGGCCCTGGCCGAGGCCGGCGCCGACCTCGTCCTCGTCGCCCGCGGCGACATGGCCGCGTTGCAGCAATCCATCGCGGCCGCCGGCCGCCGCAGCGTGGTCGTGGCCGCCGATGTCGGCACCGCGGCCGCCGCCGCGAAGATCGTGGCCGCCGCCTACGCGGCCTTCGGCCGCGCCGACATCCTCGTCAACAACGCCGGCATCATCCGCCGCGCCAACCTGCTGGAATTCTCCGACACCGACTGGCACGA
>JAYRDK010000074.1:0-16071 GCA_041909435.1 Lacunisphaera sp. | reverse complement strand
CAAAGTAGGAGTAAAGCCGGTGCCGCACCCTGCGGCACTTTGAACAGCTCGAGCCGGATGAGCGGAAACCATCATGTCCGGTTCTACGGGGAGGGGGTCGGTGTAACCCGACCTCCTTACCCAAGAGGCCGGGGTGATATAGGCAGGGCGGTGACTCCGCTCACCGCCTTGGCGCGGACGGAGTCCGCGCCCTACCATTTGAAAAGAAAAATCCCGCTACCCTTTCGGGCAGCGGGATTTCTGTTAGATTGGTGGTGGAGACTGGAGTCGAACCAGTGAACGGCAAGAGCCGAATTGATTTACAGTCAACGTCCTTTGGCCACTTGGATACTCCACCATCAAAAGAACGAACGGTGAAGGTATGGGGCGGTTTCCCGCTTTGCCAAGAGGTTTTTTGCAGACGGGCGGGCGGTAGGGCGAGTCGTCCCGACGAGCCGCGGCCGATTCATCCGGCCTGTCCGCCATAGCCTTGGCGACGGCGGAAGGATTCGCCCTACCTGTTGCCATTGCGTCCGCTTGCCAACCGGCCAATCGCTGCAAACCTAGGGCGACGATGGAGACGCTGCAGAAATACTACGACGCGCTCATCGAGCACCCCTTCACCAACGGCGTGGTGCCCCACTTCCTCACGGTCGCGGGCTTCCTGCTGGCGTTTTTCGCCATCGCCCGGCTCATGAGCCAGCGCAAGCAGCCGGGCAACACCTTCGCCTGGCTCTTCCTCATCGCGTTCGTGCCCTACGTGGGCGTGCCGCTCTACCTGATGTTCGGCGGCCGCAAGGTGCGGAAACTGGCGGAGAAAAAGGCCCGCTTCTTTCCCACCCCCACGACCGCGCCCTTTGCCACCGCGGAACAGAATTTTGCCTCCCGCGTCTTCACCCGCAACGGCGCCTGTCCGCCCGTCGGCGGCAACCGCGTGAGCCTCCTCACCTCCGGCGAGGAATCCTTCGAGCGGCTCGAACACGCCATCCGCCACGCCCGGCACAGCATCCACCTGATGACGTTCATCCTCGGCCGCGACGCCGTGGGCAAACGTCTCGTCAAGCTCCTGGCCCAGCGCGCCCGGGAAGGCGTGAAGGTCCGCCTGTTGCTCGACGGCCTCGGCTGCTTCCTCAGCGCCGGCCGCTTCTGCGATCCCATCCGGGAGGCCGGCGGCGAGGTCGTGCGATTCATGCCCGTGATGCCGCTGCAGACGCCGCACTCGGCCAATCTCCGGAACCACCGTAAGATCGCGATCTTCGACCACCGGATCGCCGCGCTGGGCGGCCGCAACCTCGCCGTCGAATACATGGGCCCCACCCCGCTCAAGCGCCGCTGGCGCGACCTCGGCGGCGTGGTCGAGGGCCCGGCGGTGCGTCTCCTTGACGAGATCTTCCTGGCCGACTGGGCCTTTGCCAGCGGCCAGCCGCTGGCGACCCTCCAGCAGGAACTGCCCGCGGAGGCCCCGGCCGCGGCCGGCGACAGCGAGGTGCAGATCGTGGCCAGCGGCCCCGACGTCTCCGGCGACCCGCTCTACGAGGGCATCCTCTCGCTCGTCCAGCAGGCGGAGCGCAGCGTGTGGATTGTCACGCCGTATTTCATCCCCGACGAGGTGCTGTTCCGCTCGCTGCTGGTGCAGGCGCGCGCGGGCATCGACGTGCGCCTGGTGGTCCCGGCGCGGTCCAACCACCCGATCACCGACCTCGCCCGCCGCCACTACCTGCGCGGCCTGCAGGCCGCCGGCGTCAAGGTGCTGCTCTACGGCCCGGGCATGCTCCACGCCAAGATGCTGCTGGTGGACGAACAGACCGGCCTCTTTGGTTCGGCCAACATGGACCTGCGCAGCCTGTTCCTGAACTTCGAGGTCGGGGCCGTCACCTATTCACCCGCCGAGGCCGCGGCCATCGGCGGCTGGATGAAGGACATCTTCAGCCATTCGAAACCCATGCCGGAGCATCATCCGGAGCGCCGGCTGTTTCCGCACCTCGGCGAGGAGGTCGCCCGGCTGCTGGCGCCGCTGCTGTAGGGCGGAGGTGCAGGTTGGATCAAGGTGGAACCTGGCCTCCGGACAGGTTTTCAGGATGCGCGCACGGGAAAACCCGTCCGGAGGCCAGGTTCCACCGTGAGGCAATAAAAAAGGCGGGGTCAGCGACCCCGCCCGGAAAGCCTGGAATTATCCGGACCTTACGCCGCGGCCGCGGCGTGATCCAGCAGCTGCAGCGCCTGGTTCAGTTCGCGGCGCATCTCGGCGAGCGCGGCCCGCGCCTCTTCGAACTGATGGTGGGCGCGCTCGGCATACTCCGCCTTCTTCTCGGCATACTCGGCCTTCATCGCGTCGGCCTTCACGGCGTATTCCGCCTTGAGCGTGGCCCAGCGTTCGCCGAGCTCGTGCAGCTTGGCGTCCTTGGCCTGCAACAGCGCATGGAGCCGGGCGTTGGCTGTGACCTTCGGGCAGGCGATGTGTTCGCCGAGGCGGCGGCGGGCATCGGCCACCTGCGCGAGCAGGATCTTGTCCTCCGGCACCCGGCGCAGGCCGCGCACGAGGCGCACCTTCTCGAGGGTCCAGATCGTCCACTTGGTCGGGTCCCACTGCCACCACTTCACGCCGTTGCGGTAGTCGTGCTGGAACTCGTGGTGATAGTTGTGGTAGCCCTCGCCGAAGGTGAAGATCGCCATGAACCAGCTGTCACGGGCGCTGCACTTGTTCGAATAGGGCTGGTTGCCCACGGTGTGGCAGAGCGAATTGATGAAGAAGGTCATGTGCTGCACCGCGACCACGCGGGCCACGCCGGCGATCAGGAAACCGCCGAGCGCCCCGATCCAGCCGCTGTGCCAGTAGCCCAGCGCGGCCGGCAGCACGAAGCTGGCCACGACCGCGATCGGGACGTAAAAGCGATCCTGCCACATCACGAGCGGGTCCTTGCGGAGGTCGGCGACGTTGTCCCACGGCGGCTCGGGATCGAGCTTGAACATGATCCAGCCGATGTGGGCGTGGAAGAAACCCTTCGAGATGTCGTAGGGATCCTCGTCGTGGTCCACGTGCTTGTGGTGCCGGCGGTGGTCCGAGACCCAGGCGAGCGCGCAGTTCTCAAAGGCGGCGGCGCCGAAGATCAGCGTGAGCAGCCGGACCGGCCAGCTGGCCTGGAAGGCCATGTGCGAGAACAGGCGGTGATAGCCGAGCGTGATGCTCAGGCCCGTCGCGATGAAAAACAGGAGGAACATCGACACCTGGAAGGCGTCCACGCCGTAGTGCCAGAGATACCACGGCACGCCGGTGAGGGTCACGATGGTCGTCCCGATGAGGAACGAACTGTTGGTCCAGTTGATACGGTCGGTGGGAATGCGGAGTTTCACTAGGCCGGGAGAGTGCGAATGACCGGGCGGAGGGCGAGCGAAAATCCTCGGCTTATTTTGCCCCGCCGGGAGTTGTTTTTGAACGTATTCCGGGGCGCAAAGCGTTGACCACAGGGGCTCAGCCGCCGATCCGCCCGAGCCGGCCGCCCAGGGGCCAGACGACCCGCCGCCGCCCTCCGCCCCAAGCCTTGGTCAGCCCGGGCTCGAAGTCCGTGACCGGGTCGGTTCCGTGGGCTTTCTGGTAGCGGGCGACGGCCGACCAGGTGCGCAGGTAGGTGGCGAACTCCGCCGCGGTCCAGTCGACCTCCAGATTGAGTTTGGGCAGGGCGATCTCCGGGAAGGGAAACTCCAGCAGCCGGTAGGCGGTTTCCGCGTGTTTGCGCTCCGGCGGCCAGTAGGGACCGACGGTCCCGTTGTAGAATCGCTCCACCAGGCCATCGACCGCGGGATCGATGGTGCACAGGCCGTAATTCCAGATGGCGAGCAGGCCGCCCGGCCGCAGGACGCGGCGGACTTCCGGATAAAAAATCTTCAGGTCGAACCAATGCGCCGCCTGCGCGGCCGTCACGATGTCCACCGAGCCGTCCGCGAGGCCCGGCGCCAGCTCGGCGCTCTGCACATAGCTGACCCGCGGGTGCGCCACCGCCTGCGCCAGCTGCGCCGCGCTGGGTTCGGTCGCCTGGACCCGCTCGAAGTGCGCCGCCAGGGCCACGGCGGCCTGCCCGTTGCCCGCCCCCACGTCCCAGGCCAGCGTTCGGCCGGGCGCCAGCCGGGCCAGTTCGGCAAACAGCGCCGGCGGATAGGTCGGGCGGGCCTTGGCGTAGATCGCCGCCTGCGTGGAGAAGTGGTCCTTGAAGCTCATGCCAGCAGATTAGAATCAGCAGGCCGCCCGGCGAGCATGTTAACCCTGTAGCGGTCAACCGTGACTGCCGGTGTAAGGTGGAGCGCGGCCTCTGGACGCGCTTTCAGGATGCGCGACTCACTTACGGGACCGGCCCGCAGCCAACCCGTCCGGCGACCGGGTTCCACCCCAAGACAGAGAATCCTCACACCGCGTGCTTCGCGACGAACGCCTTGATCGCCGCCGCGTCGGCCGGCAGCCGGTGCTTCACTATGGGGCGCGACTTCAGCGCCTCCAGCGCCGGGTGCACGGGCGTCTGGCCCGTGGCCGCCTTGATGGCCTCGGGGAACTTCGCCGGGTGCGCCGTGGCGAGCACGACGCTCACCCGCGCCGGGTTAAGCTCCTTGAAGCCGCAGGCCGTGTGCGGGTCGACCACGTAGTGATGGCGGTCGTAAACCTGCCGGATGATGCCGCTGATCTCCTCGTCGGACGCCCGCGAGGAACTGAAGGTGGCCTTGTTGAGCACGTCGAAACGGTAGACGCCGGTCGTCTTGATCTGCGCCATCACCGCCTTCACGCGCGTCGGGTTTTCGTCGAGCGCGTAGTAGAGGAAACGCTCGAAGTTCGACGCCACCTGGATGTCCATCGAGGGTGCCAGACTCGGCTGCACGTCCTCGCTGCGGTATTCCGCGGCGGTGAACAGGCGGTGCAGGATGTCGTTGCGGTTGGTCGCGACCTTGAAGCCCTTGACCGGCACGCCCATGCGCGCCAGCAGCCAGCCGGCGAAGACGTTGCCGAAGTTGCCCGTGGGCACGACGAACTCGACGTTGGCGCGCGCCGCCGCCGGCAGGCGCAGCCACGCCGACAGGTAATAGATGCACTGGCCGAGCACGCGGGCGAGATTGATGGAATTCACCGCCGACAGGCGCTGCTGGGCCGCGAATTCCTGGTCGCTGAAGATCTCCTTCAGCACGCGCTGGGCGTCGTCAAAGCTGCCGTCGATGGCGATGGCGTGGACGTTCGCCGCGCCGGTGCAGGTCATCTGCCGCTCCTGCAGCGCGGACACGCGGCCCTCGGGATAAAGGATGAAGATGGCCGTCTTCGGCTTGCCGAGCAGGCCGTGGATCGCCGCGGCGCCGGTGTCGCCCGAGGTGGCGCCCAGGACGTTGATCCCCGTCCCGCGCGACGCGCACTGGTGCTCGTAGAGGTTGCCGAGCAGCTGCAGGGCGAAATCCTTGAAGGCGAGCGTCGGCCCGTGGAAGAGCTCGAGCACGAACAGCCGGTCGTCGAGCTGCCGCAGCGGCGCGAGCGTTTCCGCCGAGCCGAAGGTGCCGTAGGTCTTCTGCACGATGGCGCGGAGCACGTCCGGCGGGAGGTCCGTGGCGAACAGCTTCAGGAACTCATAGGCCAGGTCCGCGAAGCCGAGCGACTCCCACTTCGCCAGGTGCGGGGCCAGGTTGGGCAGCTTCTGCGGCAGGAACAGCCCGCCGTCCGGCGCCAGGCCGATGGCCACGGCCTCGGAAAAGCCCACGGGTTCGGTCTGGCCTCGGGTGGAAACGAATTTCATGCGGTGCGGCGTGTCAGTCGAGCGAAGCGGAGAATCCCGCGGCAGGCCACCAGAAATTCATGGGATTCAACCGTTGGCGGCGGGACGATCAGTCCCGCGGGTTATCATGTCCGCAACGGTTGTGTAGGTTGCACGCTTGCGTGCAACGAGGCGTGCATCAGCCCTCGCCCAGCCTACGGCCGACAAGAGCACGCCACCTACCCTGCCAAACCACACGATGTCTCGCGGGACTGATGGTCCCGCCTCCAGGCAACCTCACTTGCTCAGCCCGAACGCCTCGTGGGCGGCGCGGACGGCTTCGTCGGCCTTGGCGCGGTCCACCGCGAGGGTGATCTTGATCTCGGAGGTGCCGATGAGCTGGATGTTGATGCCCTTGTCGCCCAGCGCCGTGAACAGCGCCGCGGCCACGCCGGCGTGCGTGCGCATGCCGACGCCGACCACCGAGAGCTTCGCGATGTTGTCGTGGGCCTTGATCTCGCCGCCCCCGAGCTTCTTCAGGACCGGCTGCAGCGTGCGGACCGCATTCTGGGCCTCATCGCGCTGCACGGTGAAGGTGATGTCGGCCACGCCGGTGTGCGCGACGTTCTGGACGATCATGTCGACGTTGATGGTCGCGTCGGCGAGGGCGTTGAAGACCGTCGCGGCGGCCGACGGCTTGTCCGGCAGGCCGGCGATGACGACCTTGGCCTGGTCCTTGTCGACCGCGACGCCGCGGACGATGACTTTTTCCATGGAGGCGGCTTCTTCTTTCACGATGGTTCCCGGGTTGTGGTTAAAGCTGGAGCGGACCTCGAACACGACGCCGTATTTCTTGGCGAATTCGACGGAGCGCGACTGCATGACCTTCGAGCCCTGGCTGGCGAGCTCGAGCATCTCGTCGTAGCTGATCTCCTCGATCTTTTTCGCGGTCTTCACGATCCGCGGGTCGGTGGTGTAGACGCCGTCGACGTCGGTGTAGATCTCGCACTTGTCGGCCTTGCAGGCGGCGGCGAGGGCGATGGCGGTCAGGTCCGAGCCGCCGCGGCCGAGCGTGGTGATCTGGCCGGCCTCGTTGATGCCCTGGAAGCCGGCGACGATGACGACCTTGCCCTCCTTGAGGTCCTTGAGGATGCCCTTCGGGGCGATCTGCTTGATCTTGGCCTTGGTGAAAACCTGGTCGGTCACGATGCCGGCCTGCGCGCCGGTGTAGGAGACGGCGGGAATGTCGATCGCGTGCAGCGCCATCGCGGTCAGGGCGATGGTCTCCTGCTCGCCGACGGCGAGGAGCATGTCCATCTCGCGGGTGTCGGGCCGGTCGTTGATGGCCTTGGCGCGGGCGATGAGTTCGTTGGTCACCCCGGAACGGGCGGAGACGACGATGACCAGGCTGTGGCCCTCGTCGCGCGCCTTCTTGATGCGCTGCGCCACATTCTTGATGCGGTCGACGTCACCGACCGAGGTGCCGCCGTATTTTTGGACGATAAGAGCCATGGATGGAGCCGGCATAAATGGCTCAGCCGGACGGGCTTTGGCAAGGCGCGAGTGCGCCCCGCGCGTCATAACCCCGTGCCGCTAACCACTTGCGGCAGAAGTAGCTGCCAGCGCCATGATTCACTCAACCAAGCGTCTCTCGATACCGCCCAACAGTCTGCGGCCATGGATAACCGCGATGATGCGGACGGCCTTGTCGTCGATCTCATAGAGCAGCCGATATTCGTAAATGAAAACCTCCCGGCATTTCTCGTTGCCAATCTCAGGCACGATCCGCCCGCGCCAAGGCAAAATCCGCAGACTGCATCCCGCCGCCAGGATCTTTTCGATCACCGCCGAGGCATAACGTGGTGAATCCTTGGCGATATAAGCGGCTATTCCATGCAGGTCATCCCGGACCTGCGGCGACCAGGTTACTTCAAAATCCATCTGGCCAGGTCCTGCTCCATGACGGCTTGTGGTATGCCGCCCTCGGAAGCGAGGCGTTGCTGGCCCAGTTTGATCTTCTCGAGCACGAAGAGGTGGTGCTGGATGTCCTCCAGCGTTGCGTCGTCGGGGAGCTTTTTGATCATCTCGACGGCTTCGGTTTTATCCGCGCTCATGGGCGGGAAGATAGCTCCGCGCTCACCAAAGTCCAGAATGCTTTCGGTCAGACGCCGGACCCAAAATTCTTTGAGATCCCCTCTTTGCCGGTGTCTACGTCGATCCCCTTGGCCTTCAACAACTCTATCACCTTCGTTCGCCACTGATAAAGTGGACTTTGGGGATCCGTGCGAGATTGCTTTATTAAATGCACGATAGTTGAGCCACGTTTTGTTTCGAGCGCTGGATCAGCCCCCGCCTTCAACATCAGATATGCCATATCATAGCGATTGAATCTTACTGCATGCATCAAAGGCGTGATATCTTTTTTGTTTCGCGCATTGAGATCGGCTCCGGCGGCAATCAGCATCTTCAATTGCTCTAGCCTTGGCCTCGGACGCGAATGGTCCAAGAGCATGATACATTGGAATACCGGCGACACACCTTTCACGGGGTTCACGATGTTGGGATCGCCTCCGTGCTTAAGGGCTATCTCCAAATACCATGGATCTTCATGCATCGCGGCCAGCGCCACGACCGAATTACCGTCAATCAAACCATCTGATGTCAGTTCGCTACTGCCAACTTGGAGATTCGGATTGGCTCCGTGCTCCAGCAAATATTGGTAGCCTTTCTTGTTCGCTTGCATGAACGCCCAGATCAAAGCGGTCATGCCTTCATTTCCTTGGGCATTGATGTCTACTCCTGTCTTCAGCAATTGCGCGATCTTTTCGACCCGCCCATCGGCGGCCGCCTGAGCCAAGGCCAGCTGCGTTTCCGAAGGGAAAAAATCCTTCGCCTGCACTCTTGCCTGACAGATCGCACCACTTAAGAGAGCCGTGCCTAACGCAATCAAAAGTTGAGCATTGCCACGGCGCATCTGGCAAAAACAGGGCAATTATTCTTCAGGATTGCCCCTTCGGCTTCTTCGCGAACTTGTTCTCCGTGCCGTTCAGCAGCCGTGTGATGTTGCTGCGGTGGCGGACGATGACGAACAGGCCGATGAGTGTGATGGCGATGTTCAACGGCAGCGGGTTGCCCCGGATCCAGCTGGCGGTCGGCACGGCCACCGCGGCGAGGATCGAGCCGAGCGAGACGTAACGCGTCACCGAAAACGTGATCAGCCAGACCAGCGCGCCGATGAGGCAGGAAACCGGCATGAGCACGAGCACGCCACCCGCGGCGGTGGCCACGCCCTTGCCGCCCTTGAAACCGGTGAAGATCGAAAACGAGTGTCCGAGGATGGCGCCGACGACACCCGCGAGGCCGAGCAGCCGCCAGTCCTGGCCGCTGATGACCGCGGCGCCGCTGCCGTTCTGCAGGTCGACCGAGACGCTCATGGTGGTCCAGGAGAACACGCTCCAGGCGGACGCGATCGCGCCCTTGAGCACGTCGAGGGCAAAGACCAGGTTGCCCGCCCGCTTGCCCTTGGCGCCGAATTTCTCGCCGAGCACGCGCTTGACGTTGGTCGCCCCCGGGTTGCCGCTGCCCTCCTTGAAAATGTCCACGCCGTGCGCCCGGGCCACCATGGCCCCAAAAGGCAGTGACCCGAGGAAGTATCCGATGACGGCGGAACCGAGAAGCCAGGCGTAAAACATCAGAGTTTGACGACCACAGCCTGCTTGATGGCGCGATGGCTGGTCAACTCCTTAAGGGCCGCCTCCGAGGGGGCGCTGTCGAGGTTCAGCACGCACAGCGCCGTGCCGCCGGCGTTGTTGCGGCTCAGCGACATGGCGGCGATGTTGACCTGGTCGCGGCCCAGCAGCGTGCCGACCATGCCGATGATGCCGGGCTCGTCGTGGTTCTCGTAGATGAGCAGGGCCCCGGCGGGCGCGGCCTCGACCTCGCGGTCGTTGAGCGCGATCAGGCGCGGCGCGTTGGCCTTGCCGATGAGCGTGCCGGCGGCGCTGACGCTGGTGCCGTCGGCGGCGATGGCCTTCACCTCCATCAGCTCCGTGTAATCGGTGTCCGCGGTGGACTTGATGACCTCGGCCTTCACGCCGAGCCGCTCGAGGTTGAGCGGAGCGTTCACGTAGTTGACGCTCTCGCCGCTGATGCGGCGGAGGTAGCCGCGCTGGATCGAGCGCGTGACCGCGGTCGCGTCGATGTCCACCATCTTGCCCCAATAGGTGATGCGCAGCGTGACGACCGGGCCGGGCGCGATCTGCTGGACGAGCGTGCCGAGCTTGGCGCCGAGCTCGAGATACGGCCCGAGGACCTTGAGCGCGGCGGCGTCGATGTTCGGCATGTTGACGGCGTTGCGGATCACGCCGCCGTTGAGCACGTCGGTGATCTGCTCGGCGACCTCCACGCCCACGGCGTCCTGCGCCTCGGCGGTCGAGGCGCCGAGGTGCGGCGTGAGGGTGACGTTCGGCAGCGTGCGCAGCTCGCTGTCCTTCGCCAGCGGCTCCTCCTCGAACACGTCGAGGCCGGCCGCAGCGACCTGGCCGGACTTGAGCGCGGCGACGAGCGCCGCCTCCTTGATGATGCCGCCGCGCGCGCAGTTGAAGATGCGCAGGCCCTTCTTCGTCTTCGCGAAGGCGGCATCGTCGATCATGTATTTCGTCTGGTCGGTCAGCGGCATGTGGACGGTGATGTAGTCCGACTGTCGCAGCAGCTCGTCGAGCGTGACACCCTCGACCTGGATGGCCTTGGCGCGGCTCGGCGCGAGATAAGGGTCGAAGGCCAGCACGCGCATGCCGAAGGCCTGGGCGCGCTTGGCGACCTCGGCGCCAATGCGGCCGAGGCCGACGATGCCGAGCGTCTTCTTGAACAGCTCGATGCCGGAGAAACTCTTGCGGTCCCACTGCCCGGCCCGCATCGACGCGGCGGCCTGCGGCACGGGTCGCGCCCCGCACAGGATATGCGTGAAGGTCAGCTCCGCGGTCGCGACGGTGTTGCCGGAGGGCGTGTTCATCACGATGACGCCCCGCTCGGTGGCGGCCTCGACGTCCACGTTGTCCACGCCGACGCCGGCGCGGCCCACGACCTTCAGCAACGGCGCGGCGGCAAACACCTCGGCCGTGATCTTCGTCTCGGAGCGCACGGCGATGGCATGCACGTCCTTGACGAGTTCGAGCAGTTTGGCCGGCGGCGTGTTGTAAGCCTCGATGACCTCGAAGCCCGGCTGGGCCCGGAAATACGCAACGCCCGACGATGAGATTTTGTCCGCGACCAGGATCTTCATGGGTTCGGCCAAGAAGGCTTTCCGGCGAATGAAACGCAACCCTGCGGGCAGACTTATGACTCGGCGACAGCCAAGGTGGAACCCGGCCTCCGGACGGGTTGGCCATGATGAGTTCAGGGCAACAGGTAAACCATCCGCCTGTCCGACGCCGACCCAAGGGCGAATCAACCGTCAGAGCCTGCGCAGATCCTGAAAACCCGTCCGGAGGCCGGGTTCCACCTTCGGCAGCGCCTCACGCCGCCAGCGACGGGTAATCCGTATACCCGCGCGTGTCGCCGCCGTAGAAGGTGGCGGGCACCGGCGCGTTGAGCGCGGCGCCAACCTGCAACCGGCGCGGCAGGTCGGGATTGGCGATGAAGAGCTTGCCCCACGACACGGCATCAGCCTCGCCGGCGCTAAGCACGGCTTGCGCCGTGTCCGCGGTGAAGCCGTCGTTCACGATGTAGACGCCACCGAAAGCGCGCTTGAGCGCGGGCCCGAGCCGCTGCCCTTCGAGCGGCTCGCGCGCAAACAGGAAGGCGATCTTCCGCCTGCCGAGTTCCGTCGCGAGATAACCGAAGGTCGCCGCCGGATCGCTGTCCTTGATGCCCATCGAGCCGCCGCGCGGGGCGATATGATAACCGACCCGGTCGGCGCCCCAGACGGAGATCGCGGCATCCGTGACCTCGAGCGCGAAGCGCGCCCGGTTCTCGATCGAACCGCCGTATTGGTCGGTGCGCCGGTTGGTGCCGTCCTGCAGAAACTGGTCGATCAGGTAGCCGTTGGCGCCGTGGATCTCGACGCCGTCGAAACCGGCGCGCAGCGCGTTGACCGCACCCAGCCGGTAGGCGGCCACGACGCGCGGGATCTCGGCCAGCTCCAGGGCGCGCGGCACGACGTGCGCCTTCTGCGGGCGCACGAGGCTGACGTGGCCGACCGGGGCGACGGCGCTGGGCGCGACGGGGAGCGCGCCGTTCAGGTAAACCGGATCCGAGATGGCGCCGACATGCCACAGCTGCAGGACGATCCGGCCGCCGGCGGCGTGCACCGCCGCGGTGATCCTCGTCCAGGCCGCGACCTGTTCCTCCGACCAGATGCCGGGCGTGTCGGGGTAACCGACGCCCATCGGGTCGACCGCGGTGGCCTCCGTCAGGATCAGGCCCGCCGAGGCGCGTTGCACGTAATACTCCAGCATCGTGGCGGTCGGGACGCGGCCGGCGCCGGCGCGGCACCGGGTGAGCGGGGCCATGATGATGCGGTTCGGCAGCGTGAGCGCGCCAACCTGGAGCGGAGTGTGCAAAAGGGACATGGCCCTGCGATATAGCCAGGTCCCGCCGCGACGCAAACGGCGCGGCGGGAAATTTCACATTCAGGCAAATGCAGGGTCGTCGCAAGCGGCGACCCTACACGGTCCTACCCGTTCACTTCCCCCAGCCCGCGTAATGCGCGCCAAAGCCCATGCGGTAGGCCCAGTCCTCGATGGTCTTCGAGACTGGTGTCGTGCCGCTGGAGCCGCCGTGACC
Source organism: Lacunisphaera sp. (assembly GCA_041909435.1). Taxonomy (GTDB): domain Bacteria; phylum Verrucomicrobiota; class Verrucomicrobiia; order Opitutales; family Opitutaceae; genus Lacunisphaera. Next base: position 3,592 of record JAYRDK010000074.1, on the reverse strand, counting down.
GGCGTTGGACTCGATGTGGATGAGCACGGGACCGGCCTCCGGCGCCACCGCCTGCTGCATGGCCGCGGTGTATTTGTAGGAATGCGCCGGGAAGACGCGGTCGTCGTGGTCGCCCGTGGTCACGAGGATGGCGGGATATTTCGCGCCCGGCTTCACCGTGTGCAGCGGCGAGTAGGCGCGCAGGTAATTGAAACCCGCGGGCGTGTCCGAGTTGCCGTAGTCGCTGGCCCAGTTGGCGCCGACGGTGAACTTGTGGTAGCGCAACATGTCCATCACGCCCACGGCGGGCACGGCCGCGGCCGCGAGGTCCGGGCGCTGGTTGAGCACCGCGCCGAGCAGCAGGCCGCCGTTCGAACGGCCATCCAGGACGATTTTCTGGTGGGTGGTATAACCCTGCGCCACGAGCCAGTCGGCCGCCGCGATGAAGTCGTCATACACGTTCTGCTTGCGCTCCTTCGTGCCGGCCTGGTGCCAGTCGTTGCCGTATTCGCCGCCGCCGCGGAGGTTGGCCATGGCGTAGACGCCGCCGCCCTCGATCCACACCAGCGGCGGGACCGCGAACTGCGGGCGCATGACGACGTTGAAGCCGCCGTAGCCGTAGAGCCAGGCCGGGGCCGAGGCGTCGAGCTTCAGGCCCTTCTTGTGCACGAGGAACATCGGGATCTTCGTGCCGTCCTTCGACGGATAAAACACCTGCTTCGTCTCATACCCGCTGGCGTCGAAGCTCGTCCTGGTCTCGTCGTGCACTGTGGTCGCGCCGGTCGCGAGGTCGTGGCGCAGCGTCGTGCCGGGCGTCAGGAAGGAGGAATAGGCGACGAACAGCTCCGGATCCTTGAACTTGCCCGAGACGGCCGAGACCACCCCGAGGCCGGGCAGCGGGATCTCGCCGGCGGGTTTGCCGGAGAGATCGAACAGGGCGACCCGGTTCACCACGTCATGCATGTAGGTGACGACCAGCTTGCCGGCCGAGATGCGGACGGCGTCGATCGTGTCGGTCGACTCGGCCAGGACGGTGACGGGCTCGGCCGGGGCCTCGAGGCGATACGCCACGACGCGGCCGCGCGGGGCGCCGGCGTTGGTCGAGAAATAAAACGTGGAGCCGACGTTGCCGATGAAACCGTAGGAATCGGTGAACTGGTCGATCAGCTTCACGACCGGGCCGTTGAATTTCGGATTCTGGGCATCGCCCAGGTCGACATAATGGATGCTGTTGCCGCGCAGGCCGGGCTGGGACAGCGAGAGGATCAGGTAGCGGCCGTCCGACGACACCGCGCCGCTCGGGAACCACGCGGGCTGGTCCGGCAGCGCGAACACCAGCTGGTCCTCCGCCTGCGGCGTGCCGACGCGGTGGTAGTAGAGCTGCCGGTTCTCGAGCTTGGTGAAGACCTTCGGGTCGCCGCCGGCGGGCGCCGGGTAGCGCGAGTAGAAGAAGCCCTTCGCATCGTGCGTCCAGCTCATGCCGGTGAACTTCGCCCACTTCACCGAGTCGGCCGCGTCCTGTCCGGTCGCGACATCGCGCAGGCGCAGCTCGCGCCAGTCGGAACCGCCGGTGGCCAGGCCGTAGCCCAGCCACTTGCCGTCGGGCGACGGCGCGGTGAGCGCGACCGCCACGGTGCCGTCGGTCGACAGCGTGTTCGGGTCGAGCAGCAGGCGCTCGGGGCCGGTCAGGCCGGCGGTCACGTAAAGCGGCGACTGGTTCTGCAGGCCGTCGTTCTTGGTGTAGAAATACCAGCCGGCCTCCTTGAACGGCAGGCCGGTGCGCGGGTAGTTCCACAGCTCGGTCAGCCGCCGCTTGATGCGGGCGCGCTCGGGAAACTGGTCCACCACCGAGTCGGTCAGGGCGTTCTGCGCGGCGACCCAGGCCTTGGTGTCGGCGGAGTCGAGCTCCTCGAGCCACCGGTAGGGATCGGCGACCTTGGTGCCGGAATAATCGTCAACCTGCTCGACGGTCTTGCTGGCGGGATAATTGACGGCCGCGAGCGCCAGGACCGGCGCGAGGGCTGCCACGAGGGGAAGGCGGGCAATTTTTAGCATCCGCCCAAAAAACCCCGAATCGTCCGCTGCGCAAGCCTCGTGCGACCAAAGACGACAGCGCACGAGTGGAGTTGCACCCGGCCCGGGGCAAACTAAGTTGCCCGCGTGCTCCCGCCCCTACCCCGTTCCACCCGCTTAGTGACCACCCTGCTGTCCGGCCTGTTGCTTTGCGCCACGGCCCTCGCGACGCCCGACAAATGGGCCGCCGACATCGACCGGTTCACCGCGGCCGACGCGGCGCAACCGCCGGCGGCCGGCGGTGTGGTGTTTGTCGGCAGCTCCTCCATCCGCCTCTGGACCACGCTCGCCGAGGACTTCCCGGGCGTGCCCGTGATCAACCGCGGCTTCGGCGGCTCCGAGATGGCCGACAGCGCGTTCTACGCCGACCGCATCGTCATCCCCTACCAGCCGCGGCTCGTCGTGGTCTACGCGGGCGAAAACGACATTGCCGCCGGCAAGTCCCCTGAAACCGTCCTCGCGGACTTCCAAGCCTTCCGCGCCAAGGTCCACGCCGCGCTGCCCGCGACGCGGATCATCTACCTCTCCTGCAAGGAAAGCCCGTCGCGCGCCAAGGTGCGCGCCCAGGTCCGGGCGGCGAACCGGCTCATCGCCGCCGATTGCACCACCGATCCGCGCTGCACCTTTGTGGACGTCGCCACCCCGCTGAACGACGCCGCGGGCGGCTACCAGCCCGAGCTCTTCCGCGAGGACCAGCTGCACCTGCTGCCCGCTGGCTATGCCATCTGGACCCGCGTGCTTGCCCCTTACCTTCGCTAACGCCACACCACACTTGTAGGTGGCGCGCTCGCGCGCCACGTTGCCCGCGAGCGGGCAACCTGCAGAAACTCCTCCAATTCCATGTCCCCCGCCGAACGACTCCGCCGCCAGATCGCCTTCATCACCGAGGTCGACAAGCTCAAGAATGTCTTCCGCCAGACCATCGTCACGCAGAGCCGCCGCGCCGAGAACAGCGCCGAGCACTCCTGGCACTTCGCGCTGATGATCATCGTGCTCGCCGAGCACTCCAACCACCAGCCGCTCGACGTGCTCCGCATCCTCAAGATGGTGCTCATCCACGACCTCGTGGAGATCGACGCCGGCGACACCTTTGCCTACGACGTGAAGAACATGGCCGACCAGCACGAGCGCGAGGCCAAGGCCGCCGACCGCATCTTCGGCCTGCTGCCCGCCGACCAGACCGTCGAGTTTCGCGCCCTGTGGGACGAGTTCGAGGCCCAGGCCACCCCCGAGGCCCGGTTTGCCGCCGCGTGCGACCGGTTCCACCCGATGCTGCTGAACTGCCTCACCGACGGCCATGCCTGGCAGAAGCACGGCGTCACGCAGGACCGCGTGCTCGCCCGCAACGCCCATGTCGCCGCCGGCTCGCAGGCCATCTGGGAATACGCCGTGCAGATGATCGACGAGGCCGTGGCCAAGGGTCACCTGGCGCGCAAGCCGTAGGCTCCTGTCGGAGGCGGGACCATCAGTCCCGCGGGGTGCGAGCCGCGAATAGCATATTATGCGGGACTGATGGTCCCCCCACCCACCCCCCATAAAA
>JAYRDK010000073.1:0-16222 GCA_041909435.1 Lacunisphaera sp. | reverse complement strand
TCGTGAACTGGATGCGGGAGAACGCGCAGTCCATCGACCGGGCGAGCGAGTAGGCCAGCGTGGTCTTGCCGACGCCGGGCAGGTCCTCGATCAGCAGGTGGCCGCCGGCCAGCAGGCAGACCAGCGACTGCTCGATGACATCGTCCTTGCCCTTGATGGTGAGGCGCATGTTGGCCTTGAGACGGACCAGGGCGTCGCGGGTGGAGGCAACTTCGGCGGCGGGGGCAAAATCACTCATGGCGGGATGATATTGATACGTCCCGGCAGGGCAAACGGTTTCACGGCCGGCCGGGATTTAAACGGATGTTTTTGCGTCGCAGACCGCGACCGGGCGCGAACACTGTCCGCATGCCTCCCCGAAACCGGACCGTGACCTGCCTGCCCGGCTTGTTGCTCGGATTGATGCTGGCGGCCGGCTGCGCCACTTCCGGGCCCAACCACGTCTACCTGACCACGGCCGCCAGCCCGGCCGTGCACGACCTGGGCCCGGCATCCGCCCGGATAGCCGATGCCGTGAAACCGGGCGAACGGGCGCTGGGCCTGGCCTATGATTTCAACACGGACCATCTCTTCGTCCGCCTCGCGCCCGCGCAGGTCATCCGCGTCATCGAGCGGCCGTCCGGGAAAATTCTCCGCGAAATGAAACTGCCGGTGACGTTGCAAACGTCGGCCTCCGCGGATCTGGCCATCCGCTCCCGCGACCGGCACCTGTTTGCGGTCCATCCCGACGGCGGCTCCGTCGTGGAACTGACATTATTTGGTGAAACAATCCGCCGCATCGAATTGACCGGGCTCGCCGGGCCGGTGGGCGGGCTCGCCTACGATCAACGCGGCGGACGGCTGCTCATCCTCAGTGCGAGCGACGGGCGGGTGCAGGTCGGCGCCGTCAGCCCGGATGGCCATGTCACCTATTACGTGACACTGGCCGCGGCCGTCAGCCCGGTCTCGCTCGGCTACGATTCCGACGCGCAGCACCACTTCGTGCCGCTGGCCGACGGTGCCTCGCTGGGCGAGTTCGATGCCGGCGGCAACCTGGTCGCGACCCGGCCCTCCTCTGGCGCCGGCCCCATCACCGCCATCGACGCCGGCCCGCGCTCGTTGGTGCGGGTATTTTAGACTTTCTCCTGGCACCCGATACGGTGAGCTGATGTCAACCAATAGTTGACATCAGCGCCCGTGACCCGCGAACGCTGATCCTTCAAACTCTCAGTCCGTCCAGGAGAGCGCCTGGATCTTGTTCGCGAGCGCGATGTCCTTCGCCGTCACCTTGCCGCCGGCGTCGTGGGTGTTCAGGCGGATGGCGACGCGGTTGTAGACGTTGGTCCAGTCGGGATGATGGTCCATCATCTCGGCCTCAAAGCCGACCCGCACCATGAAGGACAGGGCCTCCTTGAAACTGCCGAACTTGAATTCCTTGGCCAGCGCGTCGCGGTCCAGCTTCCAGCCGGGCAGCGCCGGCAGCGCCGCGGTGATTTCCGCCGGGGTCAGGGGTTGGCTTGCCATGGGGGGTAAGCAACTAGGCGCCTTCTCCCTTGTCAAACCCGCTGCCGGCAACCTGAATCCTTCCACGCATGTCGTCTCCCGGTCCCGCGAAAATCCCGCAGCACGTCGCCATCATCATGGACGGCAACGGTCGCTGGGCCAAATCCCGGGGCCTGCCCCGCCTCGAGGGCCACCGCCGGGGGGTCGAGACCGTCCGCACCGTGGTCGACGCCGCCCGCGAGATCGGCATCCGCTACATCACCCTCTACGCCTTTTCGGTGGAGAACTGGAAACGCCCCAACGAGGAGGTCTCCGGCCTGATGGGCCTGCTCGACTACTTCCTCAAGCGCGAGCTGAACAACCTCATCAAGGAAAAGGTCCGCCTCCACACCATCGGCCGCACCGACGCCCTCCCCGCCAACGTCCAGCGCGAGCTGGACCGCGTGAAGGACGCCACGAGGCATTTCACCGAGTGGAACCTCGTCCTCGCGCTCAACTACGGCGCCCGCACCGAGGTCGGCGACGCCGCCCGCGCCTACGCGGAGGCCGTGCAGGCCGGGAAGGAAAAGCCCGCCGACGCCTCGTGGGAGACCTTCAGCCGCTACCTTTACACCAGCGACCTGCCCGACCCCGACCTGCTCGTCCGCACCTCCGGCGAACAGCGCGTCAGCAACTTCCTCCTCCTCCAGTGCGCCTACGCCGAGATGGTCTTCACGCCCGTGCTCTGGCCGGACTTCGGCAAGGCCGACCTGCAGGCCGCCGTCGACGAATACGGCCGCCGCGAGCGCCGCTACGGCCTGACCACCGAGCAGGTTAAGTCCGGCGCCCGATAATCCCGCCCGCCTACCCCCCACCCCGTGCTTTCCCGCATCCTCAGCACCATCGTCCTTTGGACCGTCATCCTCGGCAGCCTGTGGCTGTTCGGCGCCCACGCCGCCGTGGCCCTGGCGACGATCCTTGCCGTGCTCACGCTCCACGAGTTCTACGGCCTGACCGCCAAGATGGGCGCCAAGGCCTTCCATGTGATGGGCCTGGTCTTCGCCGCCCTCATGATCGCGGGCCCCTACTACCTGGCCTACTACACCGAGGAGCCCGACGCGGCCGGCGGCCTCGCCATCAGCCTGCTGGTGCTCGCGATGGTGGTCTCCTGCATCCGCGTGCTCGGCGAGCGCAACACCGCCAACCGCGTCGAGACCATCGCCGCCACCGTCGGCGGGTTGTTCTACATCCCCTACCTGCTCCACTTCCTCGTCCGCATCCTGATGCGCGAGGCCGACAGCGGCGAGAACCTCGCCATCGCCCTCTGGGTCGTGGCCGTCTCGAAGTTCTGCGACGTCGGCGCGCTGCTCACCGGCCTCGCCATCGGCAAACACAAGATGGCTCCCGAGATCAGCCCCAAGAAGACCTGGGAGGGCGCCGTCGGCGGCGTGCTCATCTCCGCCGGCCTCGGGGCCGGCCTCGCCTTTTTCTTTTCCGACCGGCTCCCGGTCAGCCTGACGCCGCTCGTCGGCGCACTCGTCGCCCTGCCGCTGGCCCTGATCACCATCGTTTCCGACCTGATCGAGTCCGCCGTCAAGCGCCGCGCCGACACCAAGGACACCGGCCAGCTCATCCCCGGCATCGGCGGCGCCTTCGACCTGACCGACAGCCTGCTGCTGACCGCGCCGGTGGCGTATTTCATCTTCCTGTTCCTGGAGTGATGGCCGAAAACTCAAAAGGTGGGAGGGGCTTTATGCCCCGACTTCTTTCTGGTGCGGCCAACCTTGTCGGGGCATAAAGCCCCTCCCACCCGTGTCCTCTGCATCTAAAAAACGCGTCGTCCTCCTTGGCGCCACCGGCTCCATCGGTGAGAGCACGCTGCGGGTCATCGCCGCCCAGCGCGATCGCCTGGAACTGGTCGGCCTCGCCGCCCACGGCAAACACGGGCGTCTCGCCGAGATCGCCCGCGAGTTCGGCGTGCGCCACGTCGGCCTCTACGACCCGGCCGCGCTTGCCGCCGCCCGCCGCAGCGGCGCCTTCCCGGCCGGCACCACGTTTCACGGCGGCGCCGACGGCCTGGGCCAGCTCGCCACCCTGCCCGAGGCGGATGTCGTGCTCGTCGCCATCGTCGGCACCACCGCCCTCCAGCCGACGCTCGCCGCCATTGCGGCGAAAAAGACCATCGCCCTCGCCTCGAAGGAGATCCTGGTCCTCGCCGGCAAGTTCGTCATGGCCGCCGCCCGGGCCAGCGGCAGCCGGCTGCTGCCCGTCGACAGCGAGCACAACGCCGTCTTCCAGTGCCTCGAGGGCCACCGCTCGGCGGATGTCCGCCGGCTCGTGCTCACCGCCTCGGGCGGCGCGTTCCGCGACTGGCCGCTCGAAAAGTTGTCGCAGGTCACGCCAGCCGACGCCCTCAAGCATCCGAACTGGGCCATGGGCCCCAAGATCACGGTCGATTCCGCCACGCTGGCCAACAAGGGCCTTGAGCTGATCGAGGCCCAGTGCCTCTTCGGCCTGCGCGCCGACCAGTGCCACGCCGTCCTGCACGCCCAGAGCATCGTGCATGCGCTGGTCGAGTTCACCGACGGCTCGATGCTGGCCCAGCTCTGCCCGCCCTCGATGACCTTCCCGATCCAGCACGCCCTCCTCTACCCGGAGCGCGCCCCGGCCGGCACCGACACGGCCCTGCCCCTGGACAAGGTCTTTGCCCTCGATTTCCGGCCCGTCGACGAGACCCGTTACCCCTGCCTGCGCCTGGCACGCGAGGCCATGGCCGCCGGCGGCACCGCCCCCGCGGTATTTAACGCGGCTAACGAGGTGGCAGTCGCGGCTTTCCTGCAAAACCGGGTCCCCTTTCTTGCGATTCCCCGGATTATCGAACACACTCTGGCCGCGGTTAAGCTGATCGACCCCACCACGCTCGATCAGGTCCTGGCCGTCGACGCCGACGCCCGGCGCATTGCACAAACCTTTACCAACCAGCCTTAGCCTCCCGTCATACTGAGCGCAGCGCAGAATCCATCATTGGAGGCGGGACCATCAGTCCCGCGGGGCTGATGGCCCCACCTCCACCAGCCGCACCGGATTCCTCGCAAAACCCAGGATGATTCCTCCCCACATGGAATTCCTTTCCAGCCTGTTCAGCAGCATCTGGTCGATCTTCCTGATCGTCCTCTTCTTCGGCGGCTCGATCTTCGTCCACGAGCTCGGCCACTTCCTCGCCGCCCGGCGCCGCGGCGTGAAGGTCACGCGCTTCTCCATCGGCTTCGGCCCGGCCATCTGGAAATGGACCGGCAAGGACGGCGTCGAATACCGCCTGTCCTGGATCCCGCTCGGCGGCTACGTCGCCCTGCCCCAGCTCGCCGACATGGCGGCCATCGAGGGCGAGGCGGAGGATACCGAACCGCTGCCCCCCATCAGCTACAGCACGCGGATGATCGTCTTCGCCGCCGGCGCCTTCTTCAACGTCCTCTTCGCCTTCGCGCTCGCCAGCATCCTCTGGGTCGTCGGCCAGCCGACCAGCGAGGAGCTCTCGACCACCCGCATCGGCTACATCGCGAAGACCATCGCCCTCGCCGACGGCACCACGGTGCCGAGCCCCGCCCTCGAGGCCGGCCTGAAGGTGGGCGACACCATCCGCGCCATTGACGGCACCAAGGTCAGCGACTGGCCCGAGCTGCTGCAGACCCTCGTCATGAGCTCCGGTGTCTCCGACGACGGCCAGCGCCGCGCCGTCTTCAGCATCGAGCGCGACGGCCAGCTGATCGACCTGCCCGTCTACCCGCGCCTCTCCGGCGACGACAACAACCGCCGCGTCGGCATCATCTATGCCTACACGCCCATCGTCGCCAGCGTGCCGGAAAAGTCCTTCGCCGCCACCATCGGCCTGCAGGCCGGCGACCGGCTGGTCGAGCTCGACCGCCAGCGCCTGCTGAACATGGCCACCGTCCTCGACGCCATGCAGGAGCACCCGGCCCGGGCCTTAACCCTCGTCGTCGAACGCGGCACCGAGCGCGTCGAGCTCAAGGTCCCCGCCGACCGCCCCAAGGACACACCGGCCTGGTTCGGCGCGGTCTATCGCACCAGCTTCGGCCTGAAGCACACCAACCCCTTCAACCAGCTCTCCAGTCAGGTCGTCATGACCGTGCGCACCCTCTGGAGCCTCATCCACCCCAATTCCGACATCGGCATCTCCAAGCTCAGCGGCCCGATCGGCATCGGCAAGATCTACTGGGACGCCTCCGAGGCGGGCTTCCGCTATGTCCTCTGGATCGCCATCCTCGTGAACGTGAACCTGGCCATCTTCAACCTGCTGCCCATCCCGGTGCTGGACGGCGGCCACATGCTGTTCGCCACCATCGGCCGCCTGCGCGGCAAGGCCCTGCCGGTCAATTTCATCGCCGCGGCCCAGAGCGTCTTCATCGTCCTGCTGTTCACCATGATCATCTACGTGAGCGTGTTCGACGTGCGGCGCATCGCGCGCGACGTCCGCACCGACGCCCAGGCCAAGGAGGCCGCCGACGCGGCAAAGAAAGCGGCCGAACCGGCCAAGCCCTGATCATTGTTCATTTTTCAACGTTCAATGTTCATCGTTCGCTTCGGAAATGAACATTGAACGATGAACACTGAAAACTGAACAATAGCCCATGTCCTACTGCGCGTCCCGCTACCACACGCTCCGCCGCCGCACCGTCGAGGTGATGGTCGGGGGCGTCGGCGTCGGCGGCACCCACCCGGTGCGCATCCAGTCGATGACCACCAGCGACACGCAGGACATCGCCGCGACCGTGAAGCAGTCCATCGCCCTCGCGGAGGTCGGCTGCGAGATCGTCCGCATCACCGCGCCGAACGTCGCCGCGGCGAAATGCCTCAAGGACATCCGCGCGCAGTTCACGGCCGCGGGCTTCGGCCACATCCCGCTGGTCGCCGACATCCATTTCCTGCCCGCCGCCGCCATGGAGGCCGTCGAGCACGTCGAGAAGGTCCGCGTCAACCCGGGCAATTACGCCGACAAGAAGAAGTTCGCCGTCAAGGAATACACCGACGCCGACTACGACCGCGAGCTGGAGCGCCTGCACGAATCCTTCTCCCCGCTGGTGAAGCGCAGCAAGGAGCTCGGCCGCGCCCTGCGCATCGGCACCAACCACGGCTCCCTGTCCGACCGCATCATGAACCGCTACGGCGACACGCCACTCGGCATGGTCGAGAGCGCCCTGGAGTTCCTCCGCATCGCCCGCAGCCACGATTACCACGCCATCATCCTGTCGATGAAGTCGAGCAACCCGAAGGTCATGATCCAGGCCTACCGGCTGCTGGTCGAGCGCATGGCCCGGGAGGACATGCACTACCCGCTGCACCTCGGCGTCACCGAGGCGGGCGACGGCGAGGACGGCCGTATCAAGTCGGCCATCGGCATCGGCAGCCTGCTGCTCGACGGCCTGGGCGACACCATCCGTGTCTCCCTGACCGAGGATTCCGTCTACGAGATCCCCGTGGCCCGGACCATCGCGGACAAGGCCATGAGTCTCTGGCGAGACTCCAACGCCCAACGCCCAACGCTCAACGCTGAACGCTCAAGTGGATCCGCGTTGGACGTTAAAAGTTCAGCGTTAAACGTTGGGCGTTCCGAGATGCTGCTAAGCGACTCGGTGGATCTCTACCATTTCGCCCGCCGCGAGACCGCCGTCCTGAAATTCTCCGACAAGTGCATCGTCGGTCCCGAGCAGCCGCCCCGGGTCATCGTCCGGACCACGCTGGCCGGCCTGCCGGACGCCGCCCAGGCCCTGGCCGCCCCGAAACTCAAGGACACCCCCGCCGAAGGTTTGCTGGTGCCCGTGGCCGGACCGGGGGATCTGGCCACGCTTTGTGAAACGGTGGCCCGGACGCCGCTGCCGGTCGAATTCCTCGCCCTCGAACTGGCTCCCGGCCTGATGCCCGATGTGCTCCAGCCCTTGCTCGCCATGAGCAAGGGACGCCTGGTGCTCGTCCGCAAATTCGACGCCGGCGAGTCCGCCCAGCTGACCGCCTTTGTCGAACTCGTCCGCCGGCACGGCCATTTCCTGGCCGTGGAGATCGACCCGGAACATTTCGCCCCTTACGAAGCCGTGATCCGCAAGCTGGGCGATACCGGGCTGTTTTTCACCCTGTCCACGCTGCGTCCCGACGCCATCGCGGCCCATGCCATCGGCGCCTACCGCCGGTTGCTGGAACATCTCAAGGCTGCCGGCTCCAAGGCCCCGATCTGGATCCGCAACACCACCGGCACCGCGGTCAAAGGCGACAACAGTTTCCTCTCCAAGCTGCTCGAGGCCAGTTTCCTGACCGGCAGCCTGCTCTGTGACGGCATCGGCGACCTCGTCAGCATCGAGACCGAGTCCGACCCCGCCCGGGCCACCAAACTGGCCTACAACGTCCTCCAGGGCGCCGGCGCGCGCATCTCGAAGACCGAGTTTGTCGCCTGCCCCAGCTGCGGCCGCACCCTTTTCGACCTGCAGACGACCACCCAGCGCATCCGCGCCCAGACCGGGCACCTCAAGGGCGTAAAAATCGCCATCATGGGCTGCATCGTCAACGGCCCGGGCGAGATGGCAGACGCCGATTTCGGCTACGTCGGCGGCGCCCCCGGGAAGATCAACCTCTACGTCGGCAAGAACTGCGTCCAATACAACATCCCGCAGGCGGAGGCCGACGCCCGGCTGATCGCCCTGATCCGCGAGCACGGCAAGTGGGCCGATCCGGAGCCGCATCAGCTTTCGCCCGTGTAACGGAAGCGAAAGCTGCCCTCCGAAGCCTTGGCGAAGGAGGGCAGCGGCGAACGCCTGAGCGGAGCGGTGTGCCTTGCCCGGAGGTGGAACCTGGCCTCTGGACAGGTTTGTTCAACGTGCGTCCTGAAAACGCGTCCGGAGGCCGCGTTCCACCTCACGCCGACGACACTTCAACAAAACCATCCAAATTATTTTCAATGCCACATTCATCAGTGAAATTCACGGGCCTCAACCCGACTGGTTAAGTCCGCGGCGCGCGGCCGCGTCGATTTTTCCGTTCTCCGAGGGAGAATCGCACCCCTGACCCGGCGTCGTTTGCGCAACACCAAAATGGGAAAAGTTATCCGCCTGCGGGGTGTGAACAACATGTCGGAAAGTTGCCCTTGAAACGCATTTTTTGATTCACGTTACTCGCAAAGTAATTTTTAACTGTCCGTCCTAGCGACCGTTCCTTCCCAATTCCGCAGCGCACTTCGTGCACCGACTCGACCAGGGCTTCCTTAGACACTGGCCATTAGTCACTTTACCCGCCGCCCACGCGCAGCCGGAAGAGTGACGGCCTGATTCCCCCTTTCCCTCCGGGTAGATGCGCACGACAGGATGTTTCGGGGTTGATGGCATGGGCTGTTGCTGGGATGTTAATAATCCTGCCCACACCTCCGCCCGTCATGCCCCACCCCGTCCTCCAGACCAGCCTCTGGGAAACCGTCAAATGCGACCTGAAGGGCCTGTTCCCCGAGGACGTGTTCGCGATGTGGTTCGAGCCCATCCGCTGCGTGGAGACCACGGAGGATTCGCTGGTCCTCGGCGTGCCGAATGATTTCGCCGCGATCTGGATCCACGACAACTACCTCGACCTGATCTCGCAGCGCCTGCGCCTGACCGCCGGCCGCATGGTCCACGTCAGCCTGAAGAAAATCACGGACAACGGCACGGCCGCCACCCGCGTGCCCGCCGTCGAGCCCAAGGGCCGCACCGCCGCCAAGCGCGCCCCGCTCCGCTACGACGAGCGCATGGCCGCCGCGAGCTCGCTCAACCCGCGCAACACCTTCGAGAACTTCGTCGTCGGCCAGAACAACCAGCTCGCCCACGCCGCCGCCCTCGCCGTCGCCCAGGCGCCCGCGCAGGCCTACAACCCCCTCTTCCTCCACGGCGCCACGGGCTTGGGCAAGACCCACCTGATGCACGCCATCGGGCACAGCATCCTCCAGCGCAACCCCGAGGCCAAGGTCGCCTACCTCTCCACCGAGAAGTTCACCAACGAGTATATCCACGCCATCCAGGAGAACGCCCTGACCAAGTTCCGCCAGCGCTACCGCAGCGTGGACGTCCTGCTGGTCGACGACGTGCAGTTCCTCGCCGGCAAGGAGCGCATCCAGGAGGAGTTCTTCCACACCTTCAACGACCTCTTCGAGTCCCAGAAGCAGATCATCATCTCCAGCGACCGCCCGGTGACCGAGATCGCCACGCTCGAGGCCCGCCTCGTCTCCCGTTTCCAGTGGGGCCTGTCCGCCGACATCTCCTCCCCCGACCTCGAGACCCGCGTCGCCATCCTGCGCACCAAGGCCGCCACGCTGAAGATCGACCTGCCCCCCGCCGTGCTGGAGTTCATGGCGCAGCACATCTCGAAGAACATCCGCCGCCTCGAGGGCGCCCTGATCAAGATTTCCAGCTACGCCGCCCTCACCGGCAAGGTCCTCGACCTCGCCACCGCGGAGCACCTGCTCAAGGACGTGCTCATGGAGGAGGCCCAGAACCGCCTCAACATCGAGGGCATCCAGAAGCGCGTCGCCGACCACTACCAGATCCGCCACTCGGACATGACGAGCAAGCGCCGGCCCAACGCCATCGCCTTCCCCCGCCAGATCGCCATGTATCTCTGCCGCCAGCTCACCCGCCACTCCCTCCAGGAGATCGGCGAGGCCTTCGGCGGCCGCGACCACGGCACCGTCATCCACGCCGTCAAGACCGTGGAAAACATGATGGAGCAGGACGACTCCGTCCGCGGCAGCGTGGACTTCCTGAAGTCGCAGCTGGCGAAGTGAGGGGGTTACAGGGCGGGATCGCTGATCCCACCTCGTTTTTGTAGGTGGCGTGCTTGCACGCCACGTTGCGCGCAAGCGCGCAACCTACAGGTTCGCTCCTACCCCAGACTTGTCGTTTGGCCCATCTTGTCTCTTATTCGTCATCCGCATGTCTTTAACCGCAGAACAAAAGCAGACCGTCGCCGCCTGGGTCGCCGCCGGCGACAACCTCTCCGCCGTCCAGAAGAAGCTCGCCGAACAGTTCAAGCTCTCGATGACCTACCGGGATGTCCGCTTCCTGGTCGATGACCTGAACCTCGAGCTGAAGGACCCGGCACCCAAGGTCGACGCCTCCGACGTCAGCAAGACCCCTGCTCCTGTTGGAGGCGGGGTGCCCTCACCCCGCGTGCCCGAGAAGAAGGGCCTGATCGACAAGCTGAAGGAAAAGGTCGGCATGGCCCCCGGCGCCGTCGAGGAGGACGACCTGCCGCCCGACGACCTGCCCGAGTCCACCGGAGACTTCCCGGCCGAACCCGCCGGGGCCGGCAGCCTGGCCGTGGATCTGGACCGCATTGTCCGTCCCGGTTTCATGGTCAGCGGCAGTGTGACTTTCAGCGATGGGGTCAGCGGCAAGTGGGCCCTCGACCAGATGGGCCGCCTGATGCTGGAGACCCCGCAGAAGGGCTACCAGCCCAGCCCGGCCGACGTGCAGGCCTTCCAGCGCGAGCTGCAGGCCCAGCTGGCCCGGCAGGGATTCTGATTGGGTGGAGGGTCCAGCTCCAGCTGGGCCGCGTTTTGTTGGAGGCGGGACTATCAGTCCCGCGGGATGGCGGATTCGCAGCCTGAAGCTCGCGGGACTGATAGTCCCGCCTCCACTGGGCCATTGACCCGCCCCTTGGCCGCCATATCCTGCAGCCACCCGGCGGACATTCCGCCCGCCGGGTTTACCCCCGGAGGCTGTTCCCATGGAAAAGCTGCGTCAGTTCATCGACTGGGCGGAAGCCCACCCCAAGGTCTGGCTCGATTGCATCCGCATCTATCTCGGATTGGGCCTTTTTATCCGCGGCGTGTTCATCATCACCAACACCCGGGCCGAGTTCATGCGCGAGCTGATGTCGCGCCTGGAGTTCCCGTGGATCGTGGGGGCGGCCCTGCTGCATTATGTCGCCCTCGCCCACCTCGTCGGCGGCCTCATGCTCACCGTCGGCCTGTTGTCCCGCATCGCCGCCTGGGTGCAGATCCCCATCCTGGTCGGCGCCGTCGTCGTCCATCGCGGGGAGGGCCTGATGAACGGCGGCCAGTCGCTGGAGTTCTCCGCCCTGGTGCTCGTGCTGCTGGTCGTCTTCGCCATCAGCGGCACCGGCCCGCTCTCGGTGGACAACGGCATGCCCAAGCTGAAACCGACGATCACGCCGTAGGACGAGCTGGTTTGACCACTAATGGGTTTCGCCAAGGGCGAAACTTTAATGATCCCCTCCGACTGATCGTCTCCGGGCTTGGGTTCGGGGTCTGCTAATCGCAGACCGGAAACTGCCCGCGATCAGCGGGCCCACGAACCAATTGGTGGTGACGATCAGTCACCACACATTCCGTAGGATTCATCGATTGATGAATCCCATTAGTGGTTAAATACGCTTGTTCTGATCACGGCACTCCCGGGCCCAGGTTCTTCTCCAGGAAGGCGACCACGCTGTTGAAGATCTGCACCCGGTCCTTCTCCTGGCCGTAATTGTGGCCCACGCCGCCGAGGAACAGGCTCTCCGGCTTGCGGCCGGTCTTCTCCAACGCGCCAATCATCCGCCTGGCCTGGTCCTGCGGCACACGCGGGTCTTTCTTGCCCTGGATGATCAGCACGGGGGCGGTGATCTTCTCGGCGAAGTTGACCGGCGAGACAGCCCGCAGGCGGTCGAGGTCCTTCTTCGGGTCGCCAATCTGCTCGCGCCAGTATTTGGCGGCCAGCCTGCTCTCGGCCACGTCGCTGTCCTCGTAGATGGCCGGCCAGTCCGTCACCCCGGCAAAGGAGACGCCGCATCGGTAGAGCTCCGGGTTGTGGCCGAGCGCGAAAAGCGCCGAATATCCGCCGTAGCTGGCGCCCATGATGGCGATGCGCTGCGGGTCGGCCACGCCGGCGGCGATGGCCCAGCGCGTGGCGTCCTCGATGTCGTCTTGGATTTTCCCGCCGATCTGCCGCCGCGCCTCCTGGTAAAGCTCGTCCCCGTAGCCGGTCGAGCCGCGGTAGTTCATCTGCAAAACGGCATAGCCGCGGTTGGCCAGCAGCTGCACCAGCGGGTCGTATCCCCAGACGTCCCGCACCCAGGGTCCGCCGTGCGGCATCACGACCAGCGGCAGGCCCTTCGGCTGGTGCCCCACCGGCACGGTCAGGTAGCCGTGGATCACGAGCCCGTCGCGCGCCTCGTATTTGACCGCCAGCATCGGCGCCATCTTCGCCGGGTCGATCCAGGGCCGGAGCACCCCCATCAGCTTGAACGCCTTCTGGTCGAGATCGAGCAGGTGGTAGGAACCGGGATTCTGGTCCGAGAACGCCAGCCAGAGCAGCTTCCGGCCATCCCGCGACTGGTCGACGAGCAGGTTCACCGTGTCGGGAAAGCGCCGGTCCGCGGCGGCCTGGTATTTCACGAAATCCGGGTCGAACCACTTCACCCGCGGTGACTCGGTGTAATAGCGGATGCCGGCCAGGTTGCCCTTCTGCTCGGAGAAGATCGGTCCCGCCAGACCCACGCCATCGATGCCGGGGGCATAACGCTCGGGAATGATGTCGTATTTGGGGTCGCTCAGGAGCGGCTCACTCAACGCGCCGGTGGCGGGATCGAGGCTGAACACGGCCCAGCGCCTGGCCGGCGTCAGGTCGCTGACGAAAATGCGGTTGTTCGCCGCATCAAACCCCAGCGGGTGCAGCTGCCCGTCGCGCTTCTGGAGCGGCAGGATGGTCTGCCACGGCGCCTTTTCATCGGTCCGGTAGATCGCGCCGGATTGCTCGCCGTGGGACAGGACGCCGAGTCGCGCGACGCCCGCGCGGTCGAGACCGTAGCGGGCGACCTCACCGGGGTTCTTCAACACGGTCGTGGCCACCCCGGTCAGGGTGTTGACCTTGACGATGTCGGGCCGGTTCGGGTTGCCCGCCCCGCCCTCATGCCGGTCCAGCATCAGGATGCTGTGGTTCTTGTCGTTGAACGTGTGGATGACCTCGCGGGCGAAGAATTTCGTGCCGTTCAGGTTGATGCGGTTGTCCTCGTAGCCGCTGATCGCCTGGCCGCCGTTGCCGTCGAGGTTCACCGCGACGACGCCATAGACGGAATCGAGCACGGTCGTGACGAGCAGCAGGCGCCGGTCGCTGATCCACGTGTAGCTGCCCACCTCCTTCGGGGTGTCGTTCACCAGCAACGCGTCGCCGGGGTCGAGCCGGGTCAGGTTGTTGGTCTCCAGGTTGGCGACGTGGATCAGGCTACGACCCTTGAAATCGCGGAGAAAGGCCAGGTGTTTGCCGTCGGAGGACAGCCGCGCGCGGCTGGTGAAGGCATCCCGGGCGAAATCCTCGACCGGCAGCCGCTCAATGGCCGGGGCCGGGACCAACAACACGCCAGCAAACACGGACAGCATCCAACGGGACAGCTTCATACGGGGTGCCCGAGGGATAGTGGCTCGCCCGTATTTTCCCACCGCGAAATTTTCGGACAGTCCGCATGGACCTGTCCTGATTTCGGCCGTCGGTAGGGGCGGTTGCCCTCAACCGCCCTTCCCACGCGCCTCAAGGCCGTTGGGGGCAACGGCCCCTACCAATCGGAAAAAAGCGCGCGATCAGCAGACCCCTCAAACCAAAACCGAAGGCGATTAGCCGGAGGGGTGTTGTAAAGTTTCGCCCTTGGCGAAATTCATTAGTAGTTAAAAAAACGGATCGGGTTACCCCTGCACCATCTTCAAAAACTCCGCCTCGTCGATCACTGGCACGCCCAGTTCCTTCGCCTTCTCGAGCTTCGAGCCGGCTTCGGCGCCGGCCAGGACATAGCTGGTCTTCTTGCTGACGCTCCCGCTGGCCTTGCCGCCGGCGGCCTCGATCATCGCCGTGGCCTGTTCGCGCGACATCGTCGGCAGCGTGCCCGTCAGGACGAAGGTCTTCCCGGCAAACCGGTCGCTCGTCGCCGTCTTCGCCGCCACCTGCGGCTCGACGCCGGCCCCGAGCAGCGCCGCCACCGTGGCCCGGTTGCGCGGCTCCTGGAAGAAACCCGTGATCGCCCCGGCCATCGCCGCGCCGATGCCCGAGATGACACTCTCCTTGTTCGCGATGAACTGGTCCGTCGTCGCCTCGGCCAGCTTCCCGATGTCGCGGAAATGCGCCGCCAGGTCCTTCGCCGCGGCCACGCCGACATGCGGGATACCCAGGCCGTGGATGACGCGCCACAGCTCGCGCTTCTTGCTGGCCTCGATCGCCGCCAGCAGGTTGTCCGTGGATTTCTCGACGCTTTTGCCGAGGGTCAGCAGGTCCTCGCGCTTGAGCGAGTAGATGTCGGCCAGGCCCCTGACCCAGCCTTTCGTGACCAGCTCGTCCACCATGGCGAAGCCGAGTCCGTCGATGTCCATGCAGGCCTTGGAAACGAAATGACTGAGCCGCCGGCGCACCTGCACCGGGCAATCGTAGTTCGGGCAGCGCAACGCCACCTCGCCCTCGATCTGGATGACCTTGGTGGCGCACTCGGGACACTGCTCGGGAAACTTGTAGGGCCGGCACTCCGGCGCGCGGCGCTTGGTGTTCACCTCGATCACCGCCGGGATGATCTCTCCCGCTTTCTCGACGAGCACATAGTCCCCCACCCGGATGTCCTTCCGCTCGATCTCGTCCTTGTTGTGCAACGTCGCCCGTTGCACCGTCGTGCCGGAGAGGATGACCGGCTCCAGCTCCGCCACCGGCGTCAACACGCCGGTGCGTCCGACCTGGATGGTGATGGAATTGATCCTCGTCTCGGCCCGCTCGGGCTCGAACTTGTAGGCGATGGCCCAGCGCGGCGCCTTGCTGGTGCTACCGGATGCGCGACGCAGCGCAAATGAGTCGAGCTTGGTCACGGCGCCATCGGTGCCGTAGGCGAAATCGTGCCGCATCTTGTCGAGTTGGCCAACCGCCTGCCAGGCCTCGTCGATGCCGTCGGCCATCCAGAATTTCTCCACGGTCGGCAAACCCCACTGCTTCACGAGCGCCAGGAACTCGCCCTGGGACTCGGCGACCTGCGGCTCGCAGTAGCCGATGCCGTAAAGCACGATCTCCAGCTTGCGCCGGGCGACCTCGCGGGTGTCGAGCTGCTTGATGGTGCCGGCGGCGAGGTTGCGCGGGTTGGCATAGACCGGCTCGCCGGCCTCCTCGCGCTCCTGGTTGATGCGCTGGAATTCACCCGTGGTCAGGTAGATCTCGCCGCGGATCTCGATGATGTCCGGCACGGGAAGCTTCTTGCCGGCCTTCAGCTCGTGCGGCAGGGAATGAATGGTCTTCGCGTTGACGGTGATGTCGTCGCCCTCCTCGCCATTGCCGCGGGTGACAGCCCGTGTGAGTTTGCCCTTCTCGTAGGTGACGCTGACGGCGAGACCGTCGATTTTCGGCTCCACGACGTAGCTTAGTGACTCGCGCTCCAGCTGTTTGACCAGACGCTGGTGGAAGGCGCGGTATTCCTCCTCCGAGTAGGTGTTGTCGAGGCTCTGCATCGGCTGCCGGTGCCGGTAGGTTGAAAAACCCTCCAACCGGTCGTCGCCCACCTTAACCGTCTGTGATTCCTTTTCGGCGAACTGCGGGAATTCCTTCTCCAGGTCGGCCAGTTCGCGCTCCAGCTTGTCGTAATCGCGGTCGGAAATCTCCGGCTTGGCCTGCCGGTAATAAAGCTCGGCATGGCGCGCCACTTCCTGGCGCAGCTCAGCAATCCGTTTCTTGGCCTCGGCGGGGGTCATTTTTTGAGGCCTAACTTGTGTAAAACC
>JAYRDK010000072.1:0-16963 GCA_041909435.1 Lacunisphaera sp. | reverse complement strand
CCGTGAGCGTCTGCCTTTGGCTTTTCACCTTTCTGCTCCTCGGTCCCGGCTATCGCGGGGCTTTCCGGGACACGGTCACCACCAATGTCTATTTCCTGGACCTCGGCCTTCAATGCCTGCGCGACATGCTCGTGAAGAGCGCCCCGCTCTGGCTGCTGTTGACGGGCGCATTCCTGCTCCCGTCCAGGACCCGTCTCCCTGGTTCGGCCTCCCCTCTGGCCCGTGACGCCATGGCACTGGGTGCGCTCGGCCTGCTGTTCGCCGTGCCGCTGGCCTTTGCGGCCAGTTGCAAGCTCGGCGCCTCCACCTATTACTACTTCACCACTCTGCTCATGCTGTCCCTCCTCGCCGCCGGTCTGATCGCCACCCTCGCCTGCACGCGCCTGGTCGCAGCTGGCCTGGGCCTGGCCGCCGGATTGCAGGCTCTCTTGCTTGCCGGGCAGGCCGGCAAGATCGACCTCGCCGACCAAAGCCGGGAACTCGCGACGGTCTGGTCCGTCTGGCAAGACCAGCCCGAACCCCGCTTCGCCAGCTACGCCAACCTGAACCTACCGTGGCTCAACGCCGGTTCCCCCTCGCTCGTGATTGCATTTAACTACGGCCTGGACCGCGCCGCCGGCCGCGCCTTCGAACACGACGGCCTCGGCGGCCTGATCGCCCGGGGCTATTTCCGCACGCTGCTGCTGCCCTCGGCCACCGGGACCGACTATGATGGCGGCTCGCTCCGGCTTTATTCCCGCGGGGAAACCGTCGCCGACATGACGGTCTATCACCGCAAACCCGATCCCCTACCTTGAAAACCTACGACTTCATCTGTCTCGGCGGCGGCAGCGCCGGCTTCAACGCCGCCCGCGTGGCCGCCGGCCTCGGACAAAAGGTCGCCGTCATCGACGGCGCGAAACAACTCGGCGGCCTGTGCATCCTCCGCGGCTGCATGCCGTCCAAGACCCTCATCTACGCGGCCGAGGTCCTCCACCACGCCCGGCACGCGGACCGCTTCGGCCTGAAAGTCACCGGCGCCCGGGCCGACATGACCGCCGTTCATGCCCGCAAGAAACGGATCATCGCCGATTTCGCCCGCTACCGGGTGGATGCGCTGGAGAGAGGCAAATTCGACCTGTATCGCGCCCACGCCCGCTTCCTCGACCCGCACACGGTGGCGCTCACCGACGGGACAAAACTGCGGGGCCGGCACTTCCTTATCGGCACCGGCTCCAAGGTCAGCGTCCCGCCCGTGCCCGGCCTGCAGGAGGCAAAAACCTGGACCAGCGATGAGGTGCTCGATCTGGATTTCCTGCCGAAGAACGTGATCGTGCTCGGCGGCGGCATCGTGGCCTGCGAGCTGGCGCAGTATCTCAGCCGCATGGGCAGCAAGGTCACGCTCGTGCAGCGCAGCCCGAACATCCTGCGCGATCACTCCGACGACGCCTCCCGCGTCGTGCAACAGGCCTTCCGCGACGAGGGCATCGAGCTCTTCACCGACACCCGGCTCGTGTCGGTATCCACCGGCCGCACGGGCCGGGCCACGGTGCAATTCCAGCACAACGGCCGGCTCGTCACCCGGCGCGCCGCGCACCTTTTCAACGCCCTGGGCCGTGAACCCAACACCGCCGGCCTCGGTCTCGCCGCCGCCGGCGTGAAAACCCGCCCGAACGGCCAGATCATCATCAACCGCTGGCAGCAGAGCAGCGTGCCGCACATCTATGCCGCCGGCGACTGCTCCGGCCCGCACGAGATCGTGCACATTGCCATCGCCCAGGGCGAACTCGCCGCGCGTCACGCGGCCGGGGTTAAAAAACTCCAGCCGGTCGACTGGTCGCTGCTGCTCAATGTCGTCTTCACCGATCCGCAGCTCGCCACCATCGGCGTTCTCGAGCGCGACCTCGACGCCCAGGGCGTCAAATACCTGACGGCGTCCTACCCCTTCAACGACCACGGCAAGTCCATCCTGATGGAGGCCAATTACGGTTACGTGAAGGTCATTGCCGAGCCGAAGCGCGGGCGCATCCTCGGGGCCGAGATCGTCGGCAAGGACGCCGGCGAACTCATCCACGCGTTTTCCACGCCACTTACCCTGCGCGCCACGGTGCGCGACATGCTGCGCGCGCCCTGGTATCACCCCACGCTCGCCGAGATCATCACCTACCCGCTCGAGGAGATCGTCGAGCAGCTGGACCGCTGACGGATGGATACCCCCTTCGGGAAAAAAATCGCCCGCCTGACGGGCAGCCTGCTCAGCCACCCGGCGCAAGTGCCCCGCTATGTCGCGCACCTGCCGGTCTGGGCCCGGTCACCCATCGACCTGGAGCTGCCCTGGTTCAGCTACGGGGCGATTGATTTTCTGCGCGATGCGGTGCGACCCGGGCACATGGTGTTCGAGTTTGGCAGCGGCGGCTCGTCGGTCTTCCTCGCCCGCCGGGCGCAGCACGTGCAGAGCGTCGAGAACGACCCCGCCTGGCATGCGATCGTCACCACCCGGGCGCAAAAACTGGGGCTGGCGAACCTGCATTGCGAGCTGCACGCCTTCGGCGATGAGGACGCCCACCGCTACGCGGAGCTGCCTTATTTCCGGGCCATCGAGGGCCGGCGGTTCGACCTGATCGTCGTCGATGGTTTCTGCGGCTTCAGCACCGGCACCTATGGCGCCCTGCGCCCCCATTGTTTCCGGCTGGCCCTCCAGGCGGTGCGCCCGGGCGGTATGATCGTGGTGGATGATTATTGGATGTATCCGGAGTTCGCCGCCCTGGCCCCGCAGGCGCAGCTCACGGTCTTCGAGGGCCCGGGTCCCTGCCGCTATGGGGTCACCTCGACCGCCGTCTTCCGTTTTTAAGCCCGATCCACCGGTTTTTCCGGTTGCAGGCCGCCCCGCCGCCCCCTCGACTCGCCCCGTGGTCGCCGAAGCTGATTATCGCATCAAACTGCCCGTCTTTGAGGGTCCCCTGGACCTGCTCCTCTTCCTCATCCGGAAGAACGAGCTGGATATCTACGACATCCCCATCTCGACGGTGACGAAGCAATATCTGGACGTCATCTACGCGATGAAGGAGCTCCAGATCGAGGTGGCTGGCGAGTTTTTTGTCATGGCGGCGACGCTGATGGAGATCAAAAGCCGCATGCTCCTGCCCAAGCACCAGCAGGCCATCGATCCCAACGCCGAGGAGGACGATCTCGACCCGCGCTGGGAGCTCGTCCACCAGCTCCTCCAATACAAGAAGTTCAAGGAGGCCGCCGGCAACCTCGGCCAGATGTCGCTCGATGCCCAGAATCAGTTCGGCCGTTCCGCCTCGGCCTTCGCGCCGGCATCCGAGCGCCCGCTGAAACACGTCGACCGGATCGACCTCTGGAATTCCTTCAACCTCGTCCTCCGCCGCCTCGCCGAGAAGCTCGTCGTCGGCGAGATCCACGCCGAGCAGGTGACCGTTTCCGACCAGATGGAATACGTGCTGGACCGCATCAAGACCGAGAAATCCTTCGTCTTTTCCGCCCTGTTCCCCGGCAAGATCTCGCTCCGCCGCCTCGTCGCCACCTTCCTCGCCGTGCTCGAGCTGACCCGCCTCAAGAAGCTGCAACTGCAGCAGACCGAGGCCTTCACCGACATCCTCTGCACCGCCGTGGAGGAAATCCCGCTTGAAACCCCCGCCGACCCGCACACGGTGCCCGTTTCAGATGAAGAAGACGCCCCGCCGCCGCCAAGCTAAGTCCGCCCACCTGCTGGGCCTCGGTCTCGACAACTCGGACGGCCACAAGCGCCTCACCTCGGCGGAGCAGTTCACCATTGTCGGCGGCTCCGACGAGACCCACACCCGGATGACCGAGACCGTCATCAAGACCTTCGAGGAGCTCAAGAGCCGCGGCAAGGCCCTCCAGGCCGTCGAGCCGCAGGAACTCGCCGAGATCATCCACAAGTCCACGCCGCGCTGACCGGCCGCTTGCCTTTTCCCGTCCGCCACCTTTACTCCCCGCCATGTCCGACAAAATCGCCCACCTCGACAACGCCACCTTCGCTTCCGCCGTCGCCGGCGCCACTCCCACCCTCGTGGACTTCTGGGCCCCGTGGTGCGGCCCCTGCAAGGCCATCGCCCCCATCCTCGACGAGCTCGCCGTGGAACTCGACGGCAAGCTGAAGATCGCGAAGGTCAACGTGGACGACAACGGCGACCTCGCCGCGCAATACGGCGTCCGCGCGATCCCGACCATGCTGCTCTTCAAGGGCGGCCAGCTGGCGGAGCAGTTCGTCGGCATGATGGACAAGGCCTCGCTCAAGGCGAAGCTTGCCGGCAAGATCTGAAGCTCCTCCTTTTCCCCTCCAGCCGGAGCCAGACGCTCCGGCTTTTTTGTGTCCGCATTAGGGCGCCGGGCTGATGTCAACTATTAGTTGACATCAGCTCCGACACCGCGACCGCAGAACGATGATTTGCACCGCGGCTTCAATTACCGCCCCAGCACCAGTCCCGCGCTCAGGAGCACGCCGAACGCCGCCAGATACTTCGCCGTGCTGCCCAGCAGCGCGATCTGCTCCGCCGGGTCGCACGACGCCGCCAGCCGGTGGGTCAGCCTGGTCGCCCACGGCGCCAGCAGCAGCGGCAACAGCACCGGCCAGCGGTAACCGTAAATGATCAGGGCCGCCGGGCACAGCAGAGCCACGAGGTGCGACAGCCCGTATTGCCAGACGGCGAACTTCCGGCCGAAGCGGACCACCAAGGTCTTCTTGCCGGCGCGGGCGTCGGTCTCCATGTCGCGATAATTGTTCGCGACCAGGATATTGGCCGCGAGCAGCCCGATGGCGGCCGCGCAGGAGGTCGCATCCGGCGCCAGCCCGCCCGCCTGCAAGTAGAAGGTGGTGTCCACGGCCACGAGGCCGAAAAAGATGAAGACAAACACGTCGCCGAGCCCGTTGTAGCCCAGCGGAAACGGTCCGCCGGTGTAGGCAATCGCGCAAAGAATGCTGACTATGCCGATGGGCAGCAGGATCCAGCCGCCCTCCCGCACCAGCAGCAGGCCCACCAGAAAAGCGACCCCGAGCACCAGCCATGTGGCGGCCAGCATGGTCCGCGGCGCGATCAGGCCCGCCGCCACGGCCCGGCGCGGCCCGACCCGGGCCGGCGTGTCGGCGCCCTGCACAAAATCAAAATAGTCGTTGGCAAGGTTGGTGCCGATCTGCACCAGCAGCGCGAACAACAGACAGACGGCGGCCTTGCCATAATCGGCCGTCCGGTGCGCGGCCGCCAAGGCCGTGCCGACCAGCACCGGAATCACGGCCGCCGGCAGCGTCTTCGGTCGCGCCGCCTCGGCCCAGTGACGCCATGCGGACGGCCCCATCAGGCGGAGGACTTCGCCGCGGTCTTCGCCTTCTTGGTGAAGATGACCAGCGGCCGCTTGGACAGCAGGCTCAGCAACGGCGGCAACAGGATCAGCGCGGCGTTCGCGGCGAGCAGATCGAGGGGCGCGCCGAACACCAGGCCGAACGGCAGGAGCAGCAGCCCGTAGGCCGTGAGGAACATCCGGGGATTCGGGATGACCGGGTTGATCGCCAGCACGAGGGCGAAGGCAAACAACCCAGTATAGTGCCCGCTCGCGCCCACGCTCATGCCCACGAAATAGAAGATCGGCGCGAAGAAGCTCAGCCGCCCGTCATGGCGGACGGACTGGATCAACACGGCGGCGAGCAGGATGACACACTGGATCACGAACGCCGCCGTCTCCGCCTCGTCGGTGCCGGCGGTGAACGCAAACTGGGACAGGCTGTAGCCGCCGGCGAGGGCCCGGAACAGGTCGATGTAATTGCGGAAATTGGTGAACTCCCGGCCGGGCTGGACGGACTTGTCCTCCGGGTCGCGCGCGCCCATGCCGGCGAGCCGCTCCATCGCGCCATCGGGCTTGCGCCGTTTCTTCAGCACGCGGGCGCCGGTGCGGAGCCATTGCCGCGGGAACCAGAGCATGGCCGCGGCGATGAGCAGATAGGGCCAGTTGATGATGAGATCGGCGGGCATGAAGTGGCCGGCAGTCCAAGCGGCCAAGCCCGTCATGTCAAAGGCATCGTCACCGCCCCGCCAGGTCCTGCTCCAGCTCCCGGATCCGCGCCTGCACCGCCGCCCGCCGCGCCGCCGGGTCGTCGGCCGGCAGCGTCGGCAGGACCTGCCGGAGCCAGGCCAGCGCCTCCTGCGGCCGGCCAAGTTCGACCAGCAAACCGGCATGGATGCGCCCCGCATAATACGGGGCCCCCGGTTGCTCCGCCGCGAGCCGGTAGCAGCGCGCGGCGTTTTCCAGGTCGCCGCGCCGGCGCAGATGGATGTTGGCCTGCTCCACATACAGGTCGGCAGCAGGCCCGTGCCAGCGGAGTCCCTTGGCCAGAAAATCGAGCGCCCGCTGCGCCTGCGCCTCACCAAACTGTCGCCGGACCGCGGCGGGTGCCGTGGCCGGCAGCCATGCCGGGACATCGTAGGCCAGCATGCGCGCGCCGTTCAGCCAGAAATAAACCGGGCGTTCGTCCGCCGCCACCGTCAGCTCAAGCAGGACGGCCGTGGCCGCGGCGTCCCGCCGCTCCCAGGCGAGGTTCGCCCGCAGCCAGAAACCACCGGCCACAACCGCGCGCAGTCCGCCCAGCACCGCCGGCAGACCACCCTGCCCCGCCAGCACCGCCAGTTGCTCGCCCCGCAGGGCCGCCGGCGGCGGCGGCTCCAGCGCCCGCAGGAGAAATCCTCCCGCGAGCAGCAGGCCCGCCGGCAGCACCCACGCCACCGGCCTAGAACTCACGGTGCTTGAATGCATGGGAAGCCAAGCCGGCAAACAACAGCACGCAGACCAACCAATATCCCGTGAGGCTGAGCAGCTGCGGACCGGTCAGCGTCTGCCCCGAGGCGAAAAGCGCCCCGGCATCGAACAGCGCAAGATTCGGCCAGACCCTCAGCCACTCCAGCCGGCCGACCTCGGCCAACGGCCGCAGATGCCCGATCACCGCCCCCAGCAGCCCCACGCAGCTCGCGAACAGGGCCGACCCGGCGTAACTGGCGACGCACAGCGTCATCGCCGCCACGACCATGAACTTCATCCACTGCAGCGCGCACGCGTTCAACAACACCGGCAGGCTCGCGGGCCCCACCCCAAGCTGGTGGCCGCGCCAGAGCAGCAGCCCCGCCAGCACCATTCCCAGCGTCGCGGTGAACAGCGCCAGCAGCGCGGCCACACCCGCCAGTTTGCCGGCGATATATTCCCAACGGCGCACCGGGCGAGTCAGCACACAGGCCGCCGCGCCGCCCGTGAGGTCGGTGAAGAACAGCTGCGCCGTGGCCAGCGCCGCCAGCAACGTGCCCGCCAGGCCGAGCGCCCCGAGGCCGAGGTCGCCGATGAACTTCAGCTCCGCCGCGCCGAAATTGAACACCCGCAGCCAGAACGAGCCCAGGGCCAGCAGCGCCGCCACGGCGGCAAGCAGCGGCGTCAGCCTCATGCGCAGGGCCGCGCCGAGCGTGTGCGCCGCGAGCAGCCGGAGCCGGCGCAGCGAAGCCGCGATCCCGTTGTGCCGCGACTCACTCATGCGGCCGCAATCTGTCCAGATACAGTTGTTCCAGCCGCGACGGCCGCGGGGCGGTCTCCGGCCGCGCGCCGAGCAACTCCGCCGGTGTCCCCGCCGCCAGCAGCCTGCCCCGGCCGAGGATGGCGATCCGGTCGCACAGTTCCTCCGCCTGGGCCAGCAGGTGGGAGCTGAACACCACCGCGCGGCCGCGCGCGGCCAGCTCGCGGATCAGCCGCCCAAGCAACAGGCGTCCCTCCGGGTCAAGTCCGCTGGCCGGCTCGTCCAGCAGCACCACCGCCGGATCGTGCAGGACGGCCTGCGCCAGGCCGATCCGCTGCACCATGCCCTTGGAATAGCTCGCAAGCCTCCGCTCCGCCGCCCCGGCCAGCCCGCTCCACTCCAACACCTCCGCCACCCGCGCATCATCCACGGCGCTGAGTCCGGCGCAATAGCCCAGGAATTCGCGGCCGGTCAGGTGCGGGGAAAAAACCGCCGACTCGGGCTGGTAGCCGGTCATCCCGCGCGCGGCGTCACTCCCGGCGGGGTGACCGTGGATCAGGCACGCGCCGGCGGTGGGCGCGAGCAGGCCCGCGAGCGCCTTGAGCACCGTGCTTTTGCCGGACCCGTTGGGGCCGAGCAAGCCGAGGACCCGACCGGGTGCGAGCTGCAGCGACAACCCGGCCACGGCGCAGACGCTCCGCCCGGACCAGACCGGGCGGTAATCCTTGCTAAAGCCTGCGAGCTCAACGGCCCAGGGGGCCTTGGCGGACGGAGTCAACGGATGGAAAAACCCTGAAACTGTGCGGCCCGCTGTGTTTCGGTCTGTTCGACCTTGCGGACATATCCTTCCATTCGCTCGTGGACGGCAATGACGAAATCCCGCACCTCGCGCGCCGAGCCTTCCGCCTCCAACCGCACCCGGCCGTCGGGCAGGTTCATGACGAAACCCGATACTTCAAATCCCTTCGCCACCTGCAGGGCCTGGTAACGAAAGCCCACGCCCTGCACCCGTCCCGTGAAAAAGACCGTGGCATGATGCACTTCCGTCATGGCCTCAGAAAAACCGGCCCGGCACGCGGTTCAACATCAACCTCCCGCGGTCGGGTCCGGAATTTTATTTGCCAGCGGGCATGGTCTGAGCACTGTCGGGACTGACGCTGCAAGGCGCCTTCATTACATGACCAATTCTGACTCCGACGGGTTGTTCGATAACGACTGGGAAGACCGCGGCGAGCTCGCCTGGACCGAGCTGGATTGGCAGAAATATCTGGATACGCAGGAGGCGGCGGTCCGCGATTACATCAAGCACTACGACCAGCTGCCCGAGGCGGTCGACCGCGTCGACGAGGCCGCCCGCCGGATGGGCTGGGAACTGGCCGAGACGCCCGAGGGCCTGGTCAGCGAGGAGGCCGGCGACGACGAGGCCGATGACGCGTTCGACGGCGAATGGGATCCCTACACGCTGCACCGCAATCCGGTCTATATCTCCACCCGCGCCCTCTACATCAGCCTCCTGGCCCATTGGGAGCGCGTGGCCGCCCAGCCGGACCGCGTGCCGGCCGCCCTCGGCATCACGCTGCAGGCCCTGCTTTACCGCGGCAACGAACAGGCGCTGCAGGCCGTGCAGGCGCTTGAGATGGGCGACTACACGCTTGCCGTGTGCCTCTTCAAGCGCGCCCTCCGCGAGCTCAACCTGACGCTCGCACGTCTCAGCCAGCCCGACGTGGCCGGGACCCCGCTGGCCATGCGCTACCGCGAATATGCGATGCCGCGGCTTTTCGACCTGCGCGAGATCTGGCTCCGCGTCATGAACGAGTGCCGGCAAAGCGGCGGCAGCGATTCGCTGCCGGAGTGAGCTGACTGCAGCTGAATGGAGGCGGGGTGCCCTCACCCCGCTTTTTTATTGGCCGGGTCCCGCCGCAGGGTGAGGGCACCCCGCCTCCACCGCTACTTCCCCTTGCGGCCGGCCTTGCGACCGTAGCCCGCCTCCTTCTTTCCGGCGCGCTTGTAGTCGCCCGACTTCAGCGAGTTGATCTGGTCGCGCAACAGCGCGGCGCGCTCGAACTCCAGCCGGTTGGCCGCCGCCTGCATGTCTTCCTCCAGCTCGGCGATGACCGCCGCCACGTCGTCCGCCGACTCGGCCACGGCCAGCTCCGTGTCGCTCCCGCTGCCGTCATAGGTGTGCAGGCTGGCCTGGACGCCGCGCCTCACGCTCCGCGGGGTGATGCCGTGCTCCGCATTGTAGGCGAGCTGCTTCACCCGCCGGCGGGTGACCTCGTCGACCGTCCGGCGGATGGATTCGGTGACCACGTCGGCGTAAAAGATAACCCGGCCCTTCTCGTGGCGCGCGGCCCGGCCGGCCGTTTGCATCAGGCTGGTGGCGCTGCGCAGAAACCCCTCCTTGTCGGCGTCGAGCACGGCGACCAGCGCCACCTCGGGCAGGTCGAGCCCCTCGCGGAGCAGGTTGATGCCGATGAGCACGTCGAAGTTGCCCTGCCGCAGGTTGCGCAGGATCTCGACGCGCTCGAGGGCGTCGATGTCGGAGTGCAGGTATTCCACGCGGATCTTCGCCTCGCGCATGAACGTCGTCAGGTCCTCGGACAGCCGCTTGGTCAGCGTGGTCACGAGGACGCGTTCGCCCTGCTCCACCGCCCTGCGGCATTCGCCGATCAGGTCCTCCACCTGGCCCTTCGTGGGCCGCAGCGTGATCTCCGGATCGAGCAGGCCGGTCGGGCGGATGACCTGCTCCGCGATGACCTTGGACCGCTCCAGTTCGAACGGGGCCGGCGTGGCCGACACATAAAGCGTCTGCCCGGTGATCGACTGGAACTCGGCGAAGCTCTGCGGACGGTTGTCCAGGGCCGAAGGCAGCCGGAAGCCGAAGTTCACGAGCGTCTTCTTGCGGGCGAGGTCGCCGTTATACATCCCGCCGATCTGCGGGATGCTCACGTGGCTCTCGTCCACCATGAGCAGGAAATCCTTCGGGAAGAAATCGATGAGGCAGAACGGCCGGTCGCCGGGCTTCCGCGCGGTCAGGTGCGCCGAATAGTTCTCGATGCCGCTGCAGAAGCCCATCTCCTGGAGCATCTCGAGGTCGTAGTTCGTCCGCATGCGGATGCGCTGGGCCTCGAGGTATTGCTGGTTCTTCTCGAAGAAGGCCACGCGCTCGTCGAGCTCGGCCTTGATCGCCGCGATGGCGTGGTCGAGCCGGCCCTTCGTCGTCACATATTGGTTGGCGGGATAGAGGTCGAACTGCTCGATCTTGCGCAACACGGCGCCGCTCACGGGTTCGAACTCGGTCAGCGCCTCGATCTCGTCGCCGAAGAACTCCACCCGCAGGCCGTGCTCGAGGTAGGCCGGCATCACGTCCACCGTGTCGCCGCGCACGCGGAAGGCGCCGCGCTTCAGCTCATAGTCATTCCGCTCGTAGAGATTCTCGACCAGCCGCTCGAGGAACTTGTTGCGGTTGAGGCTGCCGCCCCGGGTCAGCGCGATGCGCATCGCCGAGAAATCCTCGGGCGAGCCGAGGCCGTAGATGCACGAGACGCTGGCCACCACGATCACGTCGCGCCGGCTCACGAGCGAGCTGGTCGTGGAGATGCGGAGGCGCTCGATCTCCTCGTTGATCGACGAGTCCTTCTCGATGAAGGTGTCGCTTGAGGGCACGTAGGCCTCGGGCTGGTAGTAGTCGTAGTAGCTGACGAAATATTCGACGGCGTTGTCCGGAAAGAAGCCCTTGAACTCGGAGTAGAGCTGCGCCGCCAACGTCTTGTTGTGCGAGATGATCAGCACCGGCCGGTCGAGCTGGGCGATGACGTTCGCCATGGTGAACGTCTTGCCCGAGCCGGTCACGCCGAGCAGCGTCTGGTCCTTGTTCCCGTCCCGGAACGACTGCACCAGCTTGGCGATCGCCGCCGGCTGGTCGCCGGTGGGCTGGTAAGCGGACTTCAGCTGGAAAAGGGACATGCGCTACATCCTGAAGTCAGGAAGCCGGAAAACACAAAGAAACTAAGAAACAAAGTCAGCCCCGACCGGATGTCTTTCTTTGTTTCTTCGCTTCTTCGTGTTCAAAGCCCGAAGATCCGCAACACCCCGCCGCGCAGGCCGGCCCAGAACCTCCGGACCTCCTCCTGCGGGCCTTTCGCCGAGGTTTCCTGGCACAGGAACACGCCCTCCCCCTCGAACAGGTCGTCGAACAGCGGGTTCATGCCGCGAAAATACGCCCAGAAGGTCTCCGCCCGCACCGGCCGGTAGGCCAGCCCGGGCGTAAACCCGATCGTGGCGTCCTGGTTCGTGCGCCGGGCGGGCGACGGGTTGCCCGCGTCGGCGGTCAGCACTTCCGCCCGCACCCCGCGGCTGCCGGCGACCAGCAACCGGCACGGACCCACAAACTCAAAATACCGGAACTGCCCCGTGACCCACGACTGCATCGTGAACAGCCGCCAGTGCCGCCGGATGCGCACCTTGGCGCCGCCCGGCCCGACCGCCCCGGCCAGGAAACTCGGCCGCATCACCAGCGAGGCGCCGGGCGGCACGGTGACCAGCACGAGCTCCGTGTTCGGGTTTTCCTGGCTCGAGAAGGTCGCCCGGTAGGTCACGTCCTTCGTCCGGTTCAGCATCTCGACCAGCTCCGTCAGCCCCGCGGCCACGCAGGTCAGCGGCATGCCCCAATCGAGCACCGACTTGGTCCGCTTTTTGAGGCCTTCGTC
Source organism: Lacunisphaera sp. (assembly GCA_041909435.1). Lineage (GTDB taxonomy): Bacteria > Verrucomicrobiota > Verrucomicrobiia > Opitutales > Opitutaceae > Lacunisphaera. Next base: position 4,744 of record JAYRDK010000072.1, on the reverse strand, counting down.
GGACGACTGCAGGAACTTCTCCTTCACCCACAGCGTGTCGCCCGGGCCCAGCGTCAGGTCCATCGACGACCGGCTCGTGGTGATCTCCGGCAAGACCTCCGTCGTCGGCCCGAGCAGCACGGGCGCCCGGCCCGAGACAAACGGGGCGAAAACCATATAAGCGAAGATCCGGCCCAGCGGCGGCCCGAGAAAATACAACCCGACGACCAGCAGCACATACGGACCGTGCTTGGCCCAGGCCTCGCGGACGTAGTGGACGACCTTGGATTTGTTCTCCTCGGCCGACTTGAGCTGCAGGCGCATGCGGCCGAGCGCGATCTCCAGGCCGTCCTTCTCCCACTGCGTGCGCTTGAGGTTGTCCTGCAGCTCGGCCGTCCGCTTCAACGAGTCGGCCTGCATCTGGCGCATCCGCGCGAGGCGCTCCTCGTTCTCGCGCAGTTGCGCGGAGTCCGTGGTCAGGCGGTTCAGCCCGCTGCCGAGGCGCTCGAGTTCGTTGGCGACCTTGGCGGCCTGGGCCGACCGCTCCTGCTGCGCCGCAACCTCCACCCGCATCGCCGCCATGCGGGCCTCGACATCCGCCAGCGCGGCCTGGAGCTTGGCGGTCTCACCGGTCAGGGCCCGGACGATCTCCAGCCGGCGCAGGTCGAAGTCCACCTGGTCCCGGAAATAGACCCAGAAACCGAGCCCGGCCAGCGCGACCACGGCCAGGACCGCGCCGAAGATGAGCTTGTGCGACAACCACGAGATAATTCGGCCAAAGGTGCCCATAAATCATGCAGACTTCATGGGGGATTAGATTGTTTCATTGAATCCCGAAGCCAATTGCTAAACGCCCGCGGATAACGCAACCTCCGGCCAACACAAAACGGGCTCCCCGCCCCCATACCCCATGGCCCTTCATCAATCGATCTACCACTCGCCTGTCTACCAGCAGGCCTGCAACCAGTTTGACGCCGCCGCCGACATCCTCGGCATGGACGCCGGACTCCGCGACCGCACCAAGCGCCCCCGGCGCTGCGTCGTCGTCTCGATGCCCGTCCGCATGGACGACGGCCGCATCGAGATCTTCGAGGGCTACCGCGTGCAGCACAACCTTTCGACCGGCCCGGCCAAGGGCGGCATCCGCTTCCACCAGGACGTCACGCTCGGCGAGGTCGCCGCGCTGGCCATGTGGATGAGCTGGAAATGCTCCCTCGCCGGCCTGCCCTACGGCGGCGGCAAGGGCGGCGTGATCGTCGACCCCCGCAAGCTCTCCGCCAACGAACTGGAACGCCTTTCCCGCCGCTACATGCAGGAAATCCTCCCCTTCATCGGGCCCAACGTCGACATCCCCGCGCCCGACGTCGGCACCAACGAGCAGGTCATGGCTTGGATGATGGACACCTACTCCAACCACCAGGGGCACTTCGACCCGGGTGTCATCACCGGCAAGCCGATCGCCCTCGGCGGCTCGCTGGGCCGCCGCGAGGCCACCGGCGAAGGCGTCGCCTGGTTCGTCAAGGCCTACCTGCAGGACCTCCACATCGAGCCGGAGAAGACCACCGTCGTCATCCAGGGCTTCGGCAACGTCGGCAGCGAGGCCGCCCTCGCCCTTTATGACTGGGGCGCGGAGATCATCGGCATTTCCGACTACACCGGAGGCATCCACAACGCCAAGGGCATCGACCTCAAGGCCGCCGTTGCCTGGGTCGAGAAGAACAAAAACCTCCAGGGCTTCCCCGGCGGCGACGCGATCACCAACGAGCAGCTGATGGAACTGCCGTGCACCGTCCTGATCCCCGCGGCGCTCGAGCGCGTCATCACCGAGAAGAACGCCGGCAAGCTCAAGTGCCGCATCCTCGCCGAGGGCGCCAACGGCCCGACCACCAACGAGGCCGACAAGATCCTCAGCGAGCGCGGCGACATCCTCGTGATCCCGGACGTGCTCTGCAACTCGGGCGGCGTGATCGTCTCCTACTTCGAGTGGCTGCAGAACCTGCAGAACTACTATTGGACCAAGGGCGAGGTCTTCGACAAACTCTACCGCATGCTCGCGAAGGCGAAGGCCTCGGTCGACGAGACGCAGAAGAAATACAAGTGCAGCCACCGCACCGCCGCCCTCGTGCTCGGCATCGCCCGGGTCGCCGAGGCCAAGGCCAAGCGCGGCTTGTTCCCGTAAGATATGCCCTTGGAGGCGGGGCCATCAGCCCCGCTGGTTTCCGGTCGCGCTGCCCATAGCACGCGGGGCTAATGGCCCCGCCTCCAACTCCTGTAGGTTGTGCGCTCGCGCACAACGTGGCGTGCGAGCACGCCACCTACAAAGGGTCAGCTACAGCACCATGAACGAAAACGCCACGATCAGCGTGGGCACGAGCGCGCCGAGGAGCAGCCCGAGCGGCGACACGCCGTCCGGGAAATAACGCTGCAGGATCGACTGGCCCGCCGGGTTCGGCGCGTTGGCGATGACCGTCAGGCCGCCGCCGGTCACGGCGCCGGACACGACGGCGAACTTCAGCTCCTCGGTGAAATTGGGCACCAGCGTCGCGAGGTAGGTGATCAGCGCGTTGTCGTTGAACGCCGTCAGGATCGTCGCGCCGGCAAACAGCGGCACCTCGCCGAGGCTGCCGAGCACCGGCTGGATCCACCAGCCCTGCAGGCCGCCGTGGATCACCAGTCCGGCGAGGAAAAAGCCGACCAGCAGCGGGCTCCGGAGGTCCACCTTGGTCTGGTGGTGCGCCGTGGCCTGGGCGAAGGCCAGGAAGAACAGGAAACCGCCGATGAAGAGCACCGGGTGGTGGGCCGCCCAGACGGTGAAACCGAGGAAGACGAGGTGCACCGCCGTGACCCACGCCGGCACGGGCTCCCCTTCCTCCCGGCCGCCGCCCGGCGCCGGCTGCAACGCAAGCAGCTCCTTCCGGAAGACGAGGAAATAGACGGCATTGGAGATCACGATGCCCGTGATCGCGTGCCAGCCGAAGTGCGTGAACATGTAGGTCATGTCCCAGCCCCAGGCCGCGGCCACCATGAGCACCGGCGGCGCGGCGAAATGGGTCAGCGTGCCGCCGATCGAGATGTTCACGAAGAGCAGCCCGAGCGTGCCATACATCAGCTTCGCGCTGGGTTTCAGCTCATAGAATTGCTTGGCCAGCAGCAGCGCCGCGATGGTCATGGCCGCCGGCTCGGTGATGAAGGAGCCGAGGATCGGCGCCACCGTCAGGATGGCCAGCCACCAGGCCCAGGGCCGGCCGCCGCCGAGCGAGGCCACCAGCCGCAGGCTCTGCTCCGCCAGCCGCATGACCGGCCGCGTCGAGGCCAGCGCCATGATGATCACGACAAACATCGGCTCGGTGTAGTTCACCGTGTCCGCGATGTAGTGCGTCGCCGTGTCGAGGCCCTTGAACCACACGATCGCGGCACCGAGCGCCACGGCCCAGATGCCGAAGACCGCCTCGACCTCGCCGAAGAAATGCAGAACCTGCCCCCAGAAGCTGACCTCGTCGGGCTGGCCGTCGTTGTCGCGGTCGCCGCGCTTGATCTTGAGCCGCGCACAGTGCCGCTCCTCGACCACATGGCCCCAGTGCCGGATCTTCGGGGCAAAGAAGGTGTGCAGGACCGCGAGGATGAAGATGATCGTCGCGACCACGTTGAATGGTTCGGCGGTGGCGCGGGCCTTGATCACGTCCATGATCCCGGCCGCCGCCGGGTCGGCGTAGGCGGCCAGATCGCGCGGAAACGGCTCCGCCGGCGTGACCCCCGCCGCCCGGCCGGCCACAGCCAGCAGGATGAGGGCGAAAACGGCGGAAAGAAGCGGTTTCATGTCAGAAGCGGGGGAAGTTCGGCCAGGCTGCGGATGAAGGCATGCGCACCGGCCTTGACCTTGGCGCGCTCCGTATAGCGGCCGAAGCCGACAAACAGGTCAACCTCATCACGCGTCTCGAGGTCGCTCACGCCGTCCCCCACCATCACGGTGCGGGCCGGCCCCAGCTCGCGCTGGAGCGCGGCGACCAGCTCGGGCTTTCCGCCGGAGCGCGTCGTGGGGAATTTTGTGTCGTAGCCCTGGTAGTTGCCCGTGGCGTCGAAATACAGGTCCACCGCCTCGACGCGCGCGATCCCAAGGTGCGCCGCGAGCGGCGCGATGACCGGCCGGAAACCGCCGCTCAGGATCAGCGCGGTCCAGCCGGCCGCCTTCAGCTGCCCGATGGTCGCCAGCGCGGTGGGCTCCACCTGCTCCACATACTGCCGGCCGACCGCCGCCACGTCCGCCAGGCGCGGCCGGATGATGTCGAGCCGGCGGGCAAAGACGTCCTGGACGGCGATCCTGCCCTCCATGGCCGCCGTGGTCATGGCCTCGACCTCGGCGAAGACCTGCGGGCCGCGCACGCGCGCCAGCTCATCGATGCCCTCGATGGCACTGAGCGTCGAGTCGCAGTCGAAGATGACGAGTTTCAGCGGTGTGGCCACGGCACACACGGAACACACGGAAGCGGCCGGAGGGAAGGCTTTTTGGCGGTTCTGATTGATGGAGGCGGGGTGCCTTCACCCCGCGGAAATCAGGCGACGCAGTCGCACAGCGCGGGGTGAGGGCACCCCGCCTCCAATCCGGCCAATAAAAAAGCCCTCCGCAACGGGAGGGCTTCGGGGCGCGGCGCGGGGCCGGCTTACTTGACCTTGGTGGCGCGCTTGAACTTCGTGGTGAACTTCTCCACGCGGCCGGCGGTGTCGACGAGGCGCTTCTCGCCGGTGTAGGCGGGATGCGAGTCCATCG
>JAYRDK010000071.1:0-17356 GCA_041909435.1 Lacunisphaera sp. | reverse complement strand
TCAACGAGATCGAGCTGTCGGTCCGCGCGGCGAACTGCCTCAACAACGCGAACATCACCACGGTCGGCGAGCTCGCCATGAAGACCGAGCAGGAGATGCTCAAGTATCGCAACTTCGGCAAGAAGTCGCTCAACGAGATCAAGGAGAAGCTCGAGGCCCTCGGCCTGTCGCTCGGCATGAAGTTCGACGAACGTCTCCTCGACACCAAGAAGGAAGCCTAAAACTTAATCTTTCGGTCCTCGCGCCGTCCGCTGCCGCCCCAACGCTGCGACCGGATTGCCGATCGGGGACCGATCACCACCAAACCCAATGCGTCACAATAAACACCACGCCTCCCTCGGCGTCACCCGCGAGCACCGCAAGTCGATGCTCTCCAACATGGGCGCCAGCCTGATCAAGCACGGTCGCGTCGAGACCACGCTCGTGAAGGCCAAGGCCCTCCGTCCCTTCATCGAGAAGGTCATCACCAAGGCGAAGAAGGCCGCGGCTTCCTCCGTCAAGGCCGATGCCCTCCACCTCCGCCGCATGGCCCTCAAGGACATCCGCGACGAGGGTGCGGTGACCGTGCTCTTCAACGAGAAGGCGGCCCAGTTCGCCAACCGCCCCGGCGGTTACACCCGCATCTACAAGCTCGGCCCGCAGCGCATCGGCGATGCCGCCGAGATGGCGATCATCGAGCTCATCGCGGCCGATGACCAGGGCTACAAGAAGTCCAAGGGTGCCAAGAAGGCCAGGAAGTCCGGTGCGAAGAAGGCCGCCAAGGCCGACGCCGCCCCGGCCGCCGAGGCCGCACCCGAGGCTCCCAAGGCCTGAGGTTAACCTCCTTCACTCTCAACGCGCCGGCTTCACCGCCGGCGCGTTTTTTATTTCCCCTTGGCGGCCGGCCTGCGTCGTGCGACGCTGCCGGCGAGTCCGTCGCTTCAACCCCGTTCCGCCATGAGCCTCACCCCCGGCGCCTCCCGGCGCGATTTCCTGCGCAATCTTGCCACTGCGGCCGGCGGTCTGGCCCTCGCCCCCGCCTTGCCCGGGCGCGATTGGTCCGGCCAGAACCCGGAACGGTATCCCGATCCGGACATCCTCTCGCTCGACCCGCGTTTCGGCCGGCTCCGCATCGGCAACACGCCGATCCAGCGCCTGCACACGGGCACACTCTGGGCCGAGGGCCCGGCGTGGAGCGCGGTCGGCCGCTACCTCGTGTGGAGCGACATTCCCAACGACCGCCAGCTGCGCTGGCTCGAGGAGGATGGCCACGTGAGCACGTTCCGGCAGCCGGCGGGCAATTCCAACGGCAACACCTTCGACCGCGAGGGCCGGCTGATTTCCTGCGAACACGGCAACCGTCGTGTCATCCGCCGTGAGCACACCGGCGCGGTCACCGTCCTGGCCGACAGGTTCAACGGCAAGCCGCTCAACGCGCCGAATGACGTGGTCGTGCATCCCGACGGCGGCATCTGGTTCACCGATCCCGGCTATGGCAGCATGGGCAATTACGAGGGCAACAAGGCCGCGCTTGAGCTGAAGGAAGCCGTCTATCGCATCGACCCGGCCACGGGGCAGGTGGCCATGGTCACCGACGAACTCGGCAAACCCAACGGCCTCTGCTTCTCGCCCGACTACAAGTTGCTCTACGTGGTCGACACCGGCGGCGGGCCGACCCGCGGTTTCCGCGTCTACGATGTGGTCGACCAGGTCCGCCTGTCGAATGGCCGCCAATTTGGGTCCATCGAATTCAACGGCAAGAGCGTCGGCTCCGACGGTGTGCGCTGCGACACCGCGGGCAACGTCTGGTCCAGCGCCGGCTGGCTGGGGGAGGGCTTCGACGGGGTGTTCGTTTTCGCACCCGATGGCACCCGCCTTGGCCAGATCAAGCTGCCCGAGACCGCGTCCAACGTCTGCTTCGGCGGCGCCAAGCGCAACCGGCTTTTCATCACGGCCAGCCAGTCGCTCTATGCCGTCTATGTGAACACGAGCGGCGCCCACTGGTGCTGAACTGAGGCCCGGGCGTTTATTTCCCCTTGGCGGCCGGCCACCGGCCTGCGAAGTTCCCTGCGTGGTCACGCCGCCTGATTTCACCCTCGATGTCGTCGTTTACGGCCTGCTTGTGCTGGGCGTCTTCGGCGTGCTCTGGGTTTATTACGACCGGCGCGACCGGGCGCTTTACGACAGCCAGCGCCGCAAGATCACGTTCCACTGCATCCGCTGCGACCACCTCTACACGGAGAAGGCCGGCACCGACACCGCGCCGTGCCCCAAGTGCGGCCACGTGAACACGCGGCTGAAGTTCTGATGGGAGGCCACAAAAGTCACAAAAATGGACGAAACAGTCGGCTGCTTTTTTGTGTCTCTTTGTGACTTTTCGTGGCCAAAACTCCGCCGCTTGGTTCCTTGTGGCTGATTAATCGCCCGGTTTCATCCCATGCTCCAACGCCTCCTCCTGGTCCTGTGTCTGTTTCCCACGCTGGCCCTGCGTGCCGCCACGCCGTTCCCGGCGATGCTCGACGCCTACTACGAGGAATACCTCGCCCTGTTCCCGGTCACCGCCGCCGAATACGGCGACAGTGACCCCCGCTACGAGGCTGTCTGGCAGAACGAGATCACGGCCGGGCACCGCGCCGCGGTCGCCGCCCTGTGCGACAAATACCTCGCGGCGCTGTCCACCTACGATCGCGCCAGCCTCACGCCCAGCGAACAGCTGAGCTACGACACCCTCAAGTGGACTCTCGCCGCCCGCCGCGAACTGGGCACGCATTTCTTCCACCTGCTCCCGGTCAGCCAGTTCGCGAGCCCGACGTTGACCTTCGCCCAGATGGCCTCGGGCAAGAGCCAGCACCCGTTCAAGACCGAGCGGGACTTCCGTAATTTTATCAGCCGGGCGCAGGGCTTCAGCGCCTGGGTAGACACCGCCATCGCCAACATGAAGGAAGGCGTGGCCAAGGGCATCGTGCAGCCGAAGGTCCTCATGGAGCGCGTGCTGGTCCAGCTCGAGCCGCTCATGGCTGACGACCCGGTGAAAAACGTCCTCTTCGGACCGCTGCAAATGATCCCGGCCGACCTCGCCGCCGTCGACAAGGACAAGCTGACCGCCGACTACACCGGCGCCATCCGCCAGGTCATGCTGCCGGCCTATGCCCGGCTGCATGCCTACATCAAGGCGGACTACCTGCCGCATTGTCGCGACACGGCGGGCATTGGTTCGCTGCCGGGCGGCCTTGAGGCCTACGCCAGCGCGGTCCGCTGGCAGACCACCACCGATCTCACGCCCGAGCAGATCCACGAGATCGGCCTGCGCGAGGTCACCCGCATCAAGGGCGAGATGGAGAAGATCCGCGTGCGGGTCGGCTTCAAAGGCACGCTGCCGGAGTTCCTCAAGTTCGTCGCCACCGACCCGTCGTTCTCGCCCTTCAAGAGCGACGAGGAGGTGCTGGCCGCCTACCGGGCGATCGAGGGCCGCATCATGGCGCAGGTCCCGAAGTTCTTCGGTCACCTGCCGCGCACGAAGTTCGAGGTGCGGGCCACGGAGAAATTCCGCGCCGCCACCGCCGCCCATGAATACCTCCCCGGCACCGCCGACGGCTCGCGTCCCGGCGTCTTCTACGTGCCGATCTCCGACCTGAAACGCTACCGCATTCCCCGCATGGAAAACCTGTTCCTGCACGAGGCGATCCCGGGGCATCATTTCCAGCTTTCCCTCACGGTCGAGAATGCGAGCCTGCCGAAATTCCGCCGTTACGACGGCAACAACGCCTACATCGAGGGTTGGGCGCTTTACACCGAGGCCCTCGGGCCGGAGCTCGGGCTCTATACCGATCCCTACCAGTATCTCGGGATGCTCTATGGTGACATGCACCGCGCCGTGCGGCTGGTGGTCGATACCGGCATGCACGCCAAGGGCTGGACGCGCGAGCAGGCCATGGACTTCGGCCGGGACGCCGAGGGCGAGCTGCCCAACCTGGTCTCCGAGACCGAGCGCTACATGGCCTGGCCCGCCCAGGCCCTGGGTTACAAGATCGGGCAGTTGAAGATCCGCGAGCTCCGTGCCGCTGCCGAGAAGCAGCTCGGCCCGAAGTTCGACATCCGGGCCTTCCATGACCTGGTCCTGATGGAGGGCGCGCTGCCGTTGTCCGTCCTGGAGGCCCGGGTCCAAGCCTGGGCCGCGCGCTAGTTTCGGGCCCGGCCCGGCATTGCTCCTGCTAGGGCAGGGTGGCGGCGACGCCACGCCTTCCCTGATGAGCCCGCAGATCGAAACCGAGCGCCTGACGGCGGAGATCGAGTATCTCGCGCGCATTTCCGATACGCCCTATCCGTCGGTGACGCGGGTGCTCTTCAGTTCCGTGGACCTGCAGGCCCGCGAATGGCTGAAACTGCTCTATGCCGACGCGGGCCTGGTCGTGCGCGAGGACGCGGTGGGCAACACTTTCGCCCGCTGGCCGGGCACCGATCCGGCGGCGGCGCCGGTCGCCACCGGGTCACATATCGACGCCATCCCCAATGCCGGGCGTTTCGACGGGGTGGTGGGCGTCCTCGGGGGACTCGAGGCCATCCGGGCCCTGCAGCGCACCGGCCGCCGGCCGCGGCGCTCGATTGAACTCGTGATGTTCACGGCGGAGGAACCGACGCGCTTCGGCTTGGGCTGTCTCGGCAGCCGGTTGATGGCCGGCACGCTTTCGCGGCAGAAGATCGAGAGCCTGCGCGACCCGCAGGGACTTTCCGTCGACGACGTCTGTGCCCATGCCTACATGCACGGCACGCTGGAAAGCACGCGGCTGACGCCGGGGTGTTATGATTCCTTTGTCGAGCTGCACATCGAGCAGGGACCGTTGCTCGAGCAGAAGAAGATGCCCATCGGGGTGGTCACGGCCATCGCCGCGCCCGCGGCGCTGCGCATCGACCTCACCGGGCCCGGCGGCCACGCCGGCACCGTGCTCATGCCCGACCGGCACGATCCCTCGCTGGCGGCGGCCGAGATCATGCAGGCGGTCGAGCGCGCCGCGCTCACCACGCAGAGCCGCGACACGGTCGCCACCTGCGGCCTGGTGCAGGTGCTGCCCGGCGCGGTGAACAGCATTCCCCGCGAGGTGCGGCTGGAGATCGATGTCCGCGACATCGACGGCACCCGGCGCGACGCCGTCCTGGCGGCCATCCGGACGGCCGCGCAAGCCGCCGCGGCCCGCCGGGGCTGCGGGTTCAAGGAGCAGCTGATCAACGCCGATCCCCCGGCCACCTGTGCGCCGCACATCGTGACCGCCGTGGAGCAGGCGGCGGCGGCCCTGGGGCTGCCTTGCCAGCGGATGATCAGCCGGGCCTACCACGACTCGTTGTTCATGGCCCAGGTGTGCCCCACGGCCATGGTTTTTGTGCCTTCCAAGGACGGCATCAGCCACCGGCCGGACGAATACACCTCCCCGGGGGAAATCGCCAACGGGGTGCGGGTGCTGGCCGGCGCGCTGGAATTGCTGGCCCGCTGAGGTTTTGCGGTGGAACCCGGCCTCCGGACGGGTTTCTGCCATGGGCACATCCGGAAAACGCGTCCGGAGGCCGCGTTCCACCTCAAGCAGCGCGGCACGGCGATTTTTTGATTTCTTTCCGCCAAAAACCCGCCCAGTTTCCCGCATGGCGCAGACAATTGCTGTTCTCGATTTCGGTTCCCAGCTCACCCAGGTCATTGCGCGGCGCATCCGCGAGTGCCAGGTCTACTCGAAGATCTACCATTTCAGCACGCCGGCGGCCCAGCTCCGCGCCGATGGCGTCGTGGGCATCATCCTCTCCGGTGGCCCCCAGAGCGTCTACGCGAAGACCGCCCCGCATCCCGACCCGGCGATCTTCAAGCTCGGCATCCCGGTCCTCGGCATCTGCTACGGCGTCCAGCTCATGGGCCACTTCCTCGGCGGCACGGTCGCCCTGAGCAAGGCCCGCGAATACGGCCACGGCCACCTGACCATCAGGAAGCCCGGCAAGCTCTTCGCCGGCCTGCCCAAGAAACTCCGCATCTGGAACTCGCACGGCGACAAGCTCACCAAGCTTCCGCCGGGCTTCGTCGCCACCGCCGTCTCCGACAACTCGCCGTTCTCCGGCATCGAGGACCCCAAGCGCCGCTTCTACGGCATCCAGTTCCACCCGGAGGTTTTCCACACCGAGCGCGGCGTGGACATGATCAAAAACTTCCTCGTCCGTGTCTGCGGCGCGAAGCAGGACTGGACCACCAAGGATTTCATCGCCCACGCCGTCGCCGACATCCGCGGCAAGGTCGGCAAGTCCCGCGTGCTGCTCGGCCTCTCGGGCGGCGTGGATTCTTCCGTGGCCGCCGCCCTCCTGCACCGGGCCATCGGCAAGCAGCTCACCTGCGTGTTCGTGGACAACGGCCTCCTGCGCAAGGGTGAGCGCGAATACGTCGAGGCGCTCTATCGGCGGAACTTCAAGATCGACCTGCGGGTCGTCGACGCCTCGGCCCTTTTCCTCAAGCGCCTCAAGGGTGTCACCGAGCCCGAGACCAAGCGCAAGATCATCGGCCGCACCTTCGTCGAGGTTTTTGAGAAGTCCCTCAAGTCCATCGGCGGCGCCCAGTTCCTGGGGCAGGGGACGCTCTACCCGGACGTCATCGAGTCCGTCTCCATCCAGGGCAACCCGGCCTCGCTCATCAAGACCCACCACAACGTCGGCGGCCTGCCCGAGCGCATGAAGCTCAAGCTCATCGAGCCGCTGCGCGAGCTCTTCAAGGACGAGGTCCGCCAGGTCGGCTCCGCGCTCGGCCTGCCCAAGGAGGTCGTCTGGCGCCAGCCGTTCCCCGGCCCGGGCCTCGGGGTCCGCGTGATGGGCGACATCACCGCCGCCAAGCTCGAGATCCTGCGCAACGCCGACGCCGTCCTCCAGGAGGAGATGATGAAGTCCGGCCATTACTGGAAAGTCTGGCAGTCCTTCGCCGTCTTCCTGCCGGTCAAGACGGTGGGCGTCTTCGGCGACGAGCGGACCTACGACTACGTCATCGCCCTGCGCATCGTCGAAAGCATCGACGCCATGACGGCCGACTGGGCCCGCCTGCCGCACGACCTGCTGCAGAAAATCTCGTCCCGTATCACCAACGAGGTGCGGGGGGTCAGCCGGGTGGTGCTGGACATCAGTTCCAAGCCGCCGGCGACCATCGAATGGGAGTGAGTTTCCCGTTGCGAAAGGGGGCACACGCCCCAAATTTCCCTGTCGAACCACCCCATGAAAGCCCGTCTTGTCCTGGCCGTTGCCGCCCTGTTTGCCACCATCCTTCCGGCCACCGCCCAGACCGCCGACCAATGGATCGCCCGCGCCCGGGCCAGGTTGGGCAGTGAAAGCGCCCTGCAGGGCATGACCAGCATCCGCTTCACCGGCACCATCGAGGTCGACGGGGCCAATGCGCGGGCCATGGACATCATTTTCCAGAAGCCGCTGCAGCAGCGCATCACGCTCACCAGCCCGGAGCTCGTCGAGATCATCGCGCTCGACGATTACGACGGCTGGCAGAAGCGCCTCAACCCCAAGAATCCCACCCAGTGGCAGCTCACCCTGCTCGACGGGCCCCAGATCAAGCGGCTGCGCGCCCAGGCCTGGGACAACCTCAATTTCCTCCGCAACATCGACCGCCTGCGCGGCACCGTGAAGCTCGGCGGCGAGGAGAAGGTGGACGGCCTCGACTGCGTGAAGCTGGTGTTCACCTACTACGAGAACATCGTGCTGACCCGCTATTATGACAAGGCCACGGCCCGGCTCGTGAAGACCGAGACCGAGACCGGCGTCGAGATCCGCGAGGAGGGCGAGATGTTCGCCCAGGGCATCCGCTTCCCCCGCAAGGTCAGCAACCGCGACAAGAGCGGCAAGACCGTCACCATGATCTTTGAGAAGATCGCCCTCAACGAGACGTATCCCGCCGGCGAATTTGCTGTGCCGGCACTCCCGGCCAACTGAGCCGGGCCTTGGCGGTGGCGGCGGCCTGTGACTGCCGCTACAGGGTTCCTCATACGGGAGCAATTGTCCTCCTAATGATTGCCCGGGGCCCCGGAAAAAGCCGAGGCTTTGCTTTGCAACGGACCTGATTTCTGCTCTTTTTTCCCTTACCCCCTGCCATGCCAAAAAACGCCCTCATCAAGATCGACGACAAGGAAGTAACCTACCCGGTCATGACCGGTTCCGAGGGCGAGCAGGCCATCGACGCCCGCAATCTCCGCAAGGACACGGGCTACATCTTTTACGACCAGGGCTACGGCAACACCGGCTCCTGCGAGAGCCAGGTGACCTTCCTGGACGGCGACAACGGCATCCTGCGCCACCGCGGTTACCCGATCGAGCAGCTGGCGGCCCAGTCGGAGTTCGTCGAGACCGCCTATCTCGTCATCTACGGCGACCTGCCCAACAAGGAACAGCGCCGGAAGTTCGGCGATCTGCTGCGCGAGAACGCCCATATCGAGCCCCAGATGCAGCGCCTTTTCGAGGGGTTCCCGAAGGACGCCCCGCCGATGGGCATGCTGTCCTCGCTGGTCGGCGCGCTGGCGGCCTACTACCCGGATCTGGCGACCAACAATTTTGAAAAGGACCTGCAGAGCTTCGACCTCGCGGCCCCCCTGGCCATCTCGAAGATCCGCACCCTCGGGGCGATGATCTACCGCCACAACCGCGGCCTGCCCTTCGTCCACCCGAAGGACCTGCCGTTCTGCGACAATTTCCTGCACCTGATGTTCTCGGATCCCTACAAGGATTACGCGATCATCCCCGAGGTCACCCAGGCGCTGAACCTGATCCTCCTGATGCACGCCGACCACGAGCAGAACTGCAGCACCTCGACGGTGCGCATGGTCGGCTCCAGCGGCGCCAACCTCTTCACCTCGCTGGCCGCCGGCGTGAACGCGCTCTCCGGCCCGCTCCACGGCGGCGCCAACACCGCGGTCATGCAGATGCTCCAGTCGATCCACGACGAGGGCGACGACGGCACCCGCTTCATCGCCGCGGCCAAGGGCGGCAGCAAGAGCAACCGCCTGATGGGCTTCGGCCACGCCGTCTACCGCAACTTCGACCCCCGCGCCAAGATCATCGGCGAGGCCTGTGGCGTCGTGCTCAAGAAGCTCGGCAAGTCCGACCCGCTCCTCGACATCGCCCACAACCTCGAGCAGGCCGCGCTGAAGGACGACTACTTCATCTCCCGCAAGCTCTACCCGAACGTCGACTTCTACTCGGGCATCATCTTTCGCGCCCTCGGCATCCCGACGAACATGTTCACCGTCATGTTCGCCATCGGCCGCGCTCCGGGCTGGATCGCCAACTGGCGCGAGGTCGCCTCGAACCCGAAGGGCCGCATCTACCGGCCCCGCCAGATCTACGTCGGTCCGGCCAAGCGCGACTACGTGCCGATGGCCCGGCGCGGTTAGGGCGGAACCCGGCCTCCGGACGGGTTTGTTGTAGGGCGGGATCGCTGATCCCGCCTTTTGCTTTATCCCTTCTTCTCCGGCGGCTGCCGCAGGATCTCGTCCACCGTCAGCCCGCTGAGCTTTTCCAGGCCCTTCAGCAGGCGCCACAGCGCGATCATCATGATCGCCATGCTGGGCACCACGATCACCGGCCAGCTCATCCAGGTCATCTTGCCCAGCTGCTCGTTGAACTCCGGCGTGTCGGGCATGGCCGTGATGAGGTAGCGCGCCAGGCCGAAGTTCAGCACCGCGCTGATGGCGAACGAGGCCGCCAGCAGCCAGCTTGAGTCCCGGAGGAGCCGGGTGAAGTCCGCCCGGTGCCCGCGGCCGTCCAGCGCCGACTCCACGCGGGGCACGTCGATCACCTGCTCGTTGAAAAGCAGGGAGCGCACCAGCGGCTTCTTCGTCCATTGCGAGATGATCACCGTCAGGCCGATGAGCGTCGGGACCACGGCCTCCTTCACGGCGAACCAGAACGGCTCGAGTTTCAACAGGCCGAGCCCGCCGGTGGCCAGCGTGCTGGTGAAGCCCAGGGCGGACAGGAAGTTGAAGTTCCGGCGCCTGACCAGGTCGTAGACGCCGTAGCCCAGCGGGAAGGCGAGGGCGACCACCAGCGCCACCTTGGGCTCCAGCTGGAGCAGCTTGGCGCCCTTCGTCAGCATCAGGCCCGGGGCCACGACGTTGCAGGCGAGGTTCAGCAGGAGGTTTTCTTTCGCGGGCGGTGTGGCGGCGGGGGAGGACATTTCGCTTTTGCCAAGGAGAAGTGCGCGGTCATTAATGGTCAACCTCCACCTCATGATCCTCCTCGGTGTCAACATCGACCATGCCGCCACGCTGCGCCAGGCCCGCTACCGGTCGGCCGCGGCCACCCACGGCGGCGCCATCGAGCCCGATCCGGTCGAGCTGGCCTTCCGCTGCGAAAAGGCCGGCGCCGACGGCATCACCGTCCACCTCCGCGAGGACCGCCGGCATATCCAGGACGAGGACGTCCTGCGCCTCGGCCGGTCGAAGACCACCCGCCTCAACCTCGAGATGGCCTGCACGCCGGCGATGACCGAATTCGCCCTCAAGCTGAAGCCGCACTCCGTCTGCCTCGTGCCCGAGAGCCGCGAGGAGGTCACCACCGAGGGCGGCCTCGATGTGGTCAAAAACCGCGACAAGGTCGCCCGCGTCACCGACGCCATGAACGCCGCCGGCATCAAGACCAGCCTCTTCATCGACCCGGACCCGGAGCAGATCGAGATGTCGGCCCGGTTGACGGCTCCCTGGGTCGAGTTGCACACCGGCGCCTACGCCAACCATTACCACGATGCCGGTCGCGCCGCCGAGTTTGCCCGCCTCGTGGCCGGGGCCCGGCTCGCCCATGTCGCCGGGCTGGTCGTCAACGCCGGCCATGGCATCAATTACACCAACATCACCGAGGTCCGCACCATCCCGCATCTGCACGAGCTGAACATCGGCCACAGCATCATTAGCCGTGCCTTGTCCGGCGGAATCGACGAGGCTGTGCGCACGATGAAGGCGCTGATGAACCCGTAACAGTAGTGAGCATCGAGTAGCGAGTAGTGCGCATGACGAACCGCCGAAACCAATGATCCTGCTGAATTTCTACTCGCTACCCACTACCCGCTGCTCGCTACTTTCCCCATGATCACCCTTCCTCCCGGCGGCGTCCTGATCGGCCTCGGCTGCGATCTCATCGAGACCGAGCGCATCAAGAAGGTGCTCGAGAAGCACGGTGACCGTTTTCTCAAGCGTGTCTTCACCGACGAGGAGCGCGCCTACTGCGACAGCCTGAAATACTCGCACAAACATTACGCCGCCCGCTGGGCCGCCAAGGAGGCGGTCTCGAAATGCTTCACCACCGGTATCGGCGAGCATCTCGACTGGACCTCGGTGTCCGTCTACCACGGCTCGCGCAAGGAACCGCTGGTCCGCCTCGACGACAAGGCCACGGCCTTGCTCGCGCAGGTCGGCGCCACGCACGTGTGGCTGTCATTGTCGCACATTGATTCCCACGCGATGGCCGTCGCGGCGCTCGTGAAGCACTAGGAGCCTGTCATGGAGCGCGTGCCGTCCCACCCGGTCCTCACGTGCACCGAGGCCCGCGCCTGGGAGAAGGCCCGCCTGACGGACGAGGCCTTGGAGTGGTCGGCCATGCAGACGGCGGGCACCAAGGTCGCCCTCTCGATCCTCGATGACTTCAAGGAGATCGGCGGTTTTCCCGTCGGCGGTCGCATCCTGGTGCTGGCGGGCAAGGGGCACAATGGCGGCGACGCTCTCCTCGCGGCGCGCCAGATCCTCGCCGACCGGCCCGATGCTTCGGTGGTCGTCGTGCTCGGTTTCGGCCCGGAGGAGCTGCGGCCGCTGGCCGGCCGGGCGCTCGACTGGCTGCGGCAACAGGCGCCGGAGCGGGTGAAAATCCAGCCGCTGGAGGTGGCGTTGGAGCCCGGCCAGCAGTATGCCCTCTGCCTTGATGGAATATTTGGGTTCCAATTCCGGGCGCCCATGGACCCGGCCAGTGTCCGCCTGATCAACCGCGTCAACAAACACCCCGGCATCCGCCTCCGGGCGGCCGTGGACTTGCCGAGCGGCGTGGGCCTGACGAGCGCGACCGAGCCGTTCCGGGCCGATTTCACCTATGCGACGGGCAGTGTGAAATATCCCGTGCTGTCGCCGCGCAACGCCAGGGTGGTCGGCCGGTTGCGCTACCTGGACATAGGCCTGCTCCAGGAGGACTCGGCGCCCGACGCCACCGAGCGCATTTTGCTGCCCTCACTGTTGCAGCCGCTCGCCGGGCTGCGCGCCGCGCAGACAGACAAACGCACCTTCGGCCACCTGCTGCTGGTCGGCGGCTCGCTCAGTTATCCCGGTGCGGTGATGCTGGCCGCGCGGGCGGCCCTGCGCAGCGGCGCGGGGCTCGTCACGGCGTTCGTGCCGGAGGCACTGGCGCCGGACTATGCCGCGCGTCACCCCGAGGTGATGTGGGTGGGCTGTCCGGTGACGGCCCAAGGCGGGCTCGCCGCCGGGGCGGCTGATTTGGTGCGGGCACGCTCGGCCAAGGCCACCGCGTTGCTCATCGGTCCGGGGCTCGGCGCCGAGGCGGAAACCGTGGCGCTGGCCGCGCACCTGGCGGGCGAGTCGAAGGTGCCTCTCGTGCTTGATGCCGATGCGCTGCGGCCCGAGGTGGTGGCACGTGTGCGGGACAAGTCCTTCATCGGCACGCCCCACGCCGGCGAGTTCGACCGCATCGCTCCGGCGCTTTTCACCGACGGCAACTTCACCGCCTCGCAGGGCGTGCTGGTGCTCAAGGGTCCGCTGACCCGCGTGACGGACGGGAAGACCATTTACCACAGCCCCTTCGGCGGCCCGGTGCTGGCCCGCGGGGGCAGCGGGGACATCCTGGCGGGTTTGATCGGCGGCCTGCTGGCCCAGTCACCCGAAAACCCCGGCCTGGCGGCTTGCCGGGGCGTGGTCTGGCACGGCCGGGCGGCCGATTTGTTGGCTCGCCGCCACGGGCAGGTGGCCATAGAGACTTCGGAAATCCTCGAGCAGCTCGGGCCGGCGCTCACCTCCTGAACATGGCAGATACCCTGACCGAGCGGCAGGCGTTCATGATCTTGAACGACCTGCCCAACATCGGCCCCGTCACCCTCCACCGCCTGCTGGAGGAGTTCGGTGGCGACCCGCGCGACATCCTCGCCGCGCCCAGGCGCCGGCTCGAATCGGTGCGTGGCGTCGGCCCCGAGACGAGCGACGCCCTGGTCAACTGGCGCACGCACTTCGACCTCGCCCGCGAGGAGGAACGGCTGGCGAAGGCCGGCGCGACCTTTATCACGGCGCGCGACGAGGGTTACCCGAAGCTGCTGAAGGAAATCCACGACCCGCCGATCGGGCTCTACCGGAAGGGCGATTACCTGTTCGGCCAGCCGAATATCGCGGTCGTCGGCAGCCGGCGCACGACGCTTTACGGCCAGTCCGTCGCCAAGAAGCTCGGCGCCGATCTCGCGCGGCTCGGTTTCTGCGTCGTGAGCGGGCTGGCGCGCGGCATCGACACCGCGGCGCACGAGGGCGCGCTGTCGGTGGGCGGCAAGACCGCCGCGGTGCTGGGCTGCGGCATTGATATTGTCTATCCGCCGGAGAATCTCGGGCTCTACCGGCAGATTGCCGAGACCGGCGCGGTGCTCTCGGAGTTTCCCTTCGGCCGCAAGGCGGACAAGCAGACGTTCCCCATGCGCAACCGCGTCGTCTCCGGCATGTGCGAGGCGATCGTGGTCGTGGAGAGCGACGTGTCGGGCGGCGCGATGATCACCGCGCGCTTCGCGGGCGAGCAGGGCCGCCTCATCTACGCTGTGCCGGGCCGCATCGACCAGCCGAGCAGCGCCGGCTGCCATCAATTGATCCGCGACGGCGCCACGCTGTTCACCAACATCGACGACATCCTCAACGAGCTGAACTACCTCGACGGCCTGCGTCCGAAGGCCATCCCGTCCGAGGGGCAGGTGGGACTGCTCGAGCAACTCATGCCGCAACTCGACGCGGCGGAGCAGCGGGTCATCGCGGCTTTCAGCGGGGGCGGCCTGCTCGGGGTGGACGCACTCACGGCCGCCACGGGTCTGGGGTCGTCCGAGGTGTCGGTGGCGCTCATGGGGCTGGAGTTGAAAAAGCTGGTGCTGAAGCGGGCGGATGGCACGTTTGAGGCCCGTTCTTCCGCCTAGACTCATCCCCTTCCCCTATGAAGATGACCCGTCTGTTCCTTGCCTTGTTGTCGCTGCTGGCCGTTTTGGCCGGCTCTGCCCGGGCCGCTGAGACGCCCGCCAAGAAAGCCATCACCCATGAGGATGTGTGGCTCATGAAACGCCTCGGCACGCCCGTGCCCAGTCCCGATGGCAAGTGGGTCGTCTACGCCGTCACCGACCCAGCCTACGACGCCAAGGATGTCTCCACCGACCTCTGGCTCAAGTCGCTGACGGACGACACGCCGGCGCGCCGTATCACCTTCAGCAAGGCGGGCGAAGGCGGCCCGGCCTGGTCGCCGGACAGCCGGAAGCTCGCTTTCACGGCCAAGCGTGATGCGGACGAGGCCACGCAGATCTACGTGCTCGACCTGGCTGCGGGCGGCGAGGCGGAGCGCATCACGTCCCTGTCCACCGGGGCCGGCGCGCCCAAGTGGAGCCCGGACGGCACCAAGCTGCTGTTCGCGAGCTCGGTTTATCCCGGCGCCATGGACGACGAGGCCAACAAGAAGGCGGCCAAGGAGGCCAAGGACCGCAAATACAACGCCCGCGCCTACGAGACCTTCCCGCCGCGCATCTGGATGACATGGCTGGACGACAAGCGCGCCCACCTGTTCGTGCAGGAGGCCAGGGCCGGCGCGGTCGCGCGCGACCTGCTGGCCGGCACCAAACTGGCCGCGACGCCCGGCTTCGGCGGCCCGTTTGGCAACAGCGGCGAGAGCATCGGCGGGGAATGGACGCCCGACGGCACGGCCATCGTGTTCACCGGCCTGATGAACCGCCACGACGGCGCCTTCGCCAATGTGAACACCCAGATCTTCTCGGTGCCCGCGGCCGGCGGCGAGCCGGTGCGCCTGACCAATGACACGCACAGCTACGGTTCCCTGTCGTTCTCGCCGGACGGCAAGACGCTGCTTTGCAGCTTCTCGGCCGAGGAGGCCGGCAAGGTCTACGACCTCACGCGTCTGGCGAGCTTCCCGTGGCCGCTGACGGGCAAGGCGAAGATCCTGACGGCGAACCTCGACCGCGCGGTGTCGGGCTTCGCGACGCCCGAGGGATCGGACCGCATCTATTTCACCTACGAACATGCCGGGCTGGAGAAGCTCTACTCGGTGTCCTACGCCGGCAACGACGTGCGCGACGAGCCGTCGCCCGCGACCGGCACCATCAGCGGCCTCAACGCCGGCGGCAAGGTGCTGACCGGCCTGTGGGAGACCACGATCAACCCGCAGGAGGTCTACACCTTCAACGGTGCGCCGAAGCGCCTGACCTCGATCAACACCGAGAAGGCGGCTTCGATCGACTGGCTGCCCGTCGAGCACTTCTGGTTCAAGAGCGCCAAGGGCCGCGACATCCACAGCATGATCGTGAAACCGGCCGGTTTCGACCCGGCGAAGAAGTATCCGCTCTTCACCGTCATCCACGGCGGCGCGGCCAGCATGTGGCATGATGCCTTCGTGCTCCGCTGGAACTATGATCTCCTGGCCAGGCCGGGTTATGTCGTGTTGCTGACCGACTACACCGGTTCGACCGGTTACGGCGAGCAGTTCGCCCGCAACATCCAGTTCGATCCGCTCAAGACGCCCGCCGACGAGGTCAACCAGGCGGTGGACGAGGCCATCAAGAAATACCCCTTCATCGACGGCACGCGCCTTGCGGCCGGCGGCGCCAGCTACGGCGGTCACCTCGCGAACTGGCTGCAGGCAACCACCACGCGTTACAAGGCGATCGTCTCCCACGCCGGCGAGGCCGACCTCATCATGCAGTGGGGCACGAGCGACAGCGTCTTCGGCCGCGAGGTCAACGCCGGTGGTCCGATCTGGGGCGACAGCCCCGTCTGGCGCGAGCAGAGCCCGGCGCTGCAGGCCGGCAACCACGCCAAGGGCACGGGTTTCACCACCCCTATCCTCATCACGGTCGGCGAACTCGACTACCGCGTGCCGGTGAACAACGCCTACATGTGGTTCACGCTGAACCAGCGCCTGCAGGTGCCGAGCAAGCTGCTGGTGTTCCCCGAGGCCGGCCACTGGATCCTGCGCGGCGAGGACAGCCGCTATTTCTACAACGAGGTCCACGGCTGGCTGGCGAAATACCTGAAATAAGTGGAGGCGGGACCATCAGTCCCGCAGGCAGCGGTATTCATACGATAACCCGCGGGGCTGATGGCCCCGCCTCCAAAAAACGAAAGCCCGCGGATTCCGCGGGCTTTTTTGTAGGTGGCCCGCTTGCGGGCCACGTTGCGCGCGAGCGCGCAACCTACAGAAACCGGGCTCAGCCCGGCGGCCACGCCAGCGGGCGTTTACCGAGCAGATGCACGTGCAAATGGGGCACGCTTTCGCCGCCGTCGCGACCGTTGTTGATCACCAGGCGGTAGCCGGACTCGGCGACGCCCAGCTTTTTGGCCAGCGCGGCGCCGGTGAGGAGCAGGTGTCCGAGCACGGGCTGGTCGGCCGCCGAGGCCTCTCCGATGCGTGGGATGAGCTTCTTCGGGATGATGAGCACATGCACCGGCGCCTGCGGGTTGATGTCGTGGATGGCGATGCAGTGCTCATCCTCGTGGGCAAGCTTGGCCGGGATCTCGCGGTCGATGATCTTCTGGAAGATGGTTTTCACACGTATGCGGTGTAGGTTGCGCGCTTGCGCGCAACGTGGCGTGCAAGCACGCCACCTACAAAAACAGCAGGTTCATGTTCGCGTCGCGGCGGGAGCGGGCGGCGGCGAGGTCGCGGATGAAACCCAGGGCGTCGTCGTAGTCGCGGCGGCGGCGCTCGGTCCAGCGCTTGGCGGGCGGGCAGTGGGCGGCGCGGAGATTGGTGACGAGCAGCGTGGACTCGGGGAAGGCGGACAGCTGCTTCAGGCCCTGCATCACGCCGGCGCGGGCGAAGAGCGGCGAGGCGCCGGCCTCGTCGGCGGAGGCGTCCCAGTGGAAGAAGCCGTGTGCGCTCTGCGCGGAGCAGAGCCGGGCGAAGAGGGTGGCGGCGGCGTTGACGAAGGCCGGGTCGCTGGGGGCGCGTTCCTCGGCCTCGGGGAGGCTGCTGGTGATGGCCGCGTCGATCTGCTGGGCCAGATAAAGGTCGTGCCCGGTGAGCGGGGCGAACAGCGCGTTGAGGAAGTGAAGCCGGCGCAGCTGGGGGGATCGCGTCATTTCTTGGGCTTCGATGTATCGGGCGCGCGGCGCGGTGCAAGACTGCTGATTTC
>JAYRDK010000070.1:0-17505 GCA_041909435.1 Lacunisphaera sp. | reverse complement strand
CGCTCCGCGTTGATCGCGTTCGCCTCGTTGATGTTGATCGAGCATGGCATGCCGCCGACCAGGTAATTGGGGTGCGGGTTCTTCCCGCCGAAGATGGTGTGGACCTTGACGATCTCCTTCTGCCACTCGAGGGCCTCGAGGTAGTGCGCCACGGCCATGAGGTTGGCCTCGGGCGGGAGCTTGAACGCCGGGTGGCCCCAGTAACCGTTGGCGAAGATGCCCAGCTGGCCGCTCTCAACGAACTTCGTCAGGCGCGCCTGGATGTCCTTGAAGTAGCCGGGCGAGCTCTTGGCCCACTTCGACACGCCCTGCGCGAGGACCGAGGTGGCCACGGGGTCGGCCTTGAGGGCGCTGACGACGTCGACCCAGTCGAGCGCGTGCAGGTGGTAGAAGTGCACGACGTGGTCCTGCATGTATTGCGCGCAGAACATGATGTTGCGGATCAGCTCGGCGTTGGGCGGGATCCTGACGTCGATCGCGTCCTCGACGGCGCGCACGGAGGCGAGCGCGTGCACGGTGGTGCACACGCCGCAGACGCGCTCGCAGAACGCCCAGGCGTCGCGCGGGTCGCGGCCCTTGAGGATGATCTCCAGGCCGCGCACCATGGTGCCGGCGCTCCAGGCGTCGACGATCTTGCCGTCCTTGATTTCGGCCTCGATGCGGAGGTGGCCTTCGATGCGGGTGACGGGGTCTACGACAATGCGGGTGCTCATGGGGCGAGGGGGCTGGGGTTAGGATTTTTTGGCCTGTTCGTCTTTTTCGGCCTGCTCGGCGTTTTCACCGGCCTGCTCGCCGATTTCATGGCGCTTGCGGAAGTTGGTCATCACGGCGTGCGCGGCGGCGCCGGCGACGGCGGCCCCGGCGGCGATCGTGCCGAGCTGGTCGGCGGTGGACTCGATGCCGAAGCCCGGGAAGTTCGGGATCCGCTGGTAGAACGGCCCGTTGTCCCAGAAGTTCGACTCGGAGCAGCCGATGCACGGGTGGCCCGACTGGATCGGGAAACTCACGCCGCCGTTCCAGCGGATCGTGCCGCAGGAGTTGTAGGTGGAAGGACCGCGGCAGCCGACCTTGTAGAGGCAGTAGCCCTTGCGCGCGTTCTCGTCGTCGAAGGTCTCGACGAAGAGCCCGGCGTCGTAGTTCGGGCGGCGGTAGCAGGTGTCGTGCACCCGGCGGGAATAAAACGCCTTCGGGCGGCCGAGGTTGTCGAGCTGCGGGATGGCGTCGAAGGTCAGCAGGTGGACGAGCACGCCGGCCATGACCTCGGCGATCGGCGGGCAGCCCTGGACGTTGATGATGGGCTTGCCGGCGATGATCCGCTTGATCGGCATGGCCTCGGTCGGGTTCGGCTTGGCGGCCTGCACGCAGCCGGAGCAGGCGCAGTTGCCCCAGGCGATGACGGCCTTGGCGTGCGCGGCGACCTCCTCGGCGATGCTCTTGGCCGTCTTGCCGCCGATGCAGCAGTAGACGCCGTCCTCGGCGAGCGGCACGGAGCCCTCGATGCAGAGGAGATACTCGCCCTTGTATTTCTCCATCGTGTCCTTGAGGCATTGCTCGGCCTGGTGGCCGGAGGCGGCGAGCAGCGTCTCGGTGTAGTCGAGCGAGATCTTGTCGAGGAGGATGTCGGCGACGATCGGGTGCGAGCTGCGCAGGAAGGACTCGCTGCAGCAGGTGCATTCCTGGAAATGGAGCCAGATCACCGGGATGCGTTTCTTCGTCTCGAGGGCCTTGACCATCTGCTCGACGCCGGAGGCCTCGAGGCCGATGCAGGCGCCCATCCAGGCGCAGAACTGGAGGAACTCGCGCCGGGACACGCCGCGCGCGGTGATTTGTTCATAGATCGTGGTGTCCGGTCGGGCGGGCGCGATTTGGGTTGGCATATGCGGGAGAGCGGGGCGCTGGCGGGGTGGCCAGGGACGGCGCATGAGGGGTTGGGGAGGACGCGGGGTTCGGGGGTTTGACGGACATTACTAAAATTCCGCGCGGCCCAATGGGCGTCTCTTGGCAAACACTCACTGTCTTTTGCAAAGGGGCCGCGCACGCTGGACGCGGCCGGTTGCCCCGGGCATAGATTGGGGTTATGCACGAGGTCGGCATCATGGAGTCGGCGCTGGACGCCATCCGGCGGGAAGCCGGGGCGCACGGCGCGACGCGCGTCTCCCGGATCGTCCTGCGCATCGGCACGCTGGCGGGGGTGGACGAGGCCGCGCTGCGCTTCGCCTACGAGGCGCTCGCCCCGGCGAGCATCGCCGCCGGCGCCGTGCTGGAGATCGAGACCGTGCCGGCCCGGGCGCACTGCGCCGCGTGTGCGCGGGATTTCGGCGCCGGCCGCGGCTTCATCTTCACCTGCCCCGCCTGCGGCGCGCTCTCCGGCGACATCCGCGCCGGTCGCGAACTCGGCATCGCCCGCCTCGAATTCCCCGACCCATCATGAACAACCCGACCCCCACCCTCCCCGAGCCCGGCGTGCGCATCAACGCCCTCACCGGCGCCGCCACCGGCTCCTCCCGCGCGCTCTCCGGCCCGCTCTCCGCCGAGATCGCCGCCGCCCTCACCGCCAGCCCGTCCGGCGAGGTCTCCGTCCGCGCCGTCGACGTCAACATCCCCCTGCTCGAGAAGAACGACATCCTCGCCGAGCGGAACCGCGGCTACTTCCTCGGCCGCGGCCTCGCCGCGCTCAACCTCGTCTCCTCCCCCGGCGCCGGCAAGACGACGCTCCTCGAGCGCACGCTCGACGAGTTCGGCCGCCAGACGAAATGCGCCGTGCTCGTGGGCGACCTCGAGACCGACAACGACGGCCAGCGCCTCAGCCGGCCGCACGCGCCCGTCGCCCAGATCACCACCGGCCACGTCTGCCACCTCGACGCCGGCATGATCGCGCGCGCCGCGCAGTCCATCAACCTCGACGGTGTCCGCGTGCTCTTCATCGAGAACGTCGGCAACCTCGTGTGCCCCGCCTCGTTCGACCTCGGCGAGCAGGCGCGCGTCGTGCTCCTCTCCACCACCGAGGGCGAGGACAAGCCCCTCAAGTATCCGCCGATCTTCAAGTCCGCCCACCTCGTCCTCCTCACCAAGGTCGATGTGGCCGACGTGCTCGGGTTCAAGCGCGACGTCGCCGTCGCCAACATCCGCCGCGTCGCCCCGCAGGCGCGGATCATCCAGGTCTCCAGCCGCACGGGCGAGGGTATGACCGAGTGGTATGACTACCTGCGCGCGCTCGCCGCGCAGACCTGAACCCGCCCCGCCCATGACCACCGCCCCCGCCGACACCGACGTGCTGCTCCGCGTGCGGGGCACGGTGCAGGGCGTGGGTTTCCGTCCGTTCGTGCACCGCACCGCCGCAGGCCTCGGGCTGCGGGGCTGGGTGCTCAACGATGCCGAGGGCGTGCTCGTGCGCGTCACCGGTGATCCCGACCGCGTGGCCGCGCTGGTCGAGGCGCTGCGACGCAACCCGCCGCCGGCCGCGTCGGTCGCGAGCGTGGACCGCCTGCCCCCGGGCCCCGGCCTGCCGCCCGCCGGGGCGGGCTTCACGATCGGCGCCAGCCGCGCCGGCGGCGAGATTGTCACGGCGACCCCGGCCGACCTGGCGGTCTGCGCCGACTGCCTGCGCGAGCTGCTCGATCCCACCGACCGCCGCCACCGCTACCCCTTCATCAACTGCACGCAGTGCGGCCCGCGTTATTCGATCATCGAGCAGCTGCCCTACGACCGGCCCCAGACCACGATGCGTTGCTTCCGGATGTGCCCGGCCTGCGCGCGCGAATACGCCGATCCCGCGTCCCGCCGCTTCCACGCCGAGCCCAACGCCTGTCCCGCGTGCGGCCCGCACCTCACGCTGTGCGACCCGGCCGGCAATATCACCGGCGAACGCGAGGCCGCGCTGAACCACACCCGCCGGCTGCTGCGCGAGGGCCTCATCATCGCCGTCAAGGGGGTCGGCGGCTACCATCTGCTCTGCGATGCGACCAACGAGACCGCCGTCGCCAACCTGCGCCACCGGAAGCATCGCGACCAGAAACCGCTGGCGGTGATGTTCCGCGACCTGATCCAGCTCGGCGGATTCGCCGACGTCAGCCCCGCGGCCGCCGCCCTGCTCACCTCGCCGGCCGCGCCGATCGTGCTGGTCCCGCGCTGGCCCGACGCGGTGCTCGCCCCGGCCGTGGCCCCCGGCAATCCCTGGGTCGGGGCCCTGTTGCCCTACGCCCCGCTCCACCACCTGCTGCTCGCGTCGCTCGACTTTCCCGTCGTCGCCACCAGCGCCAACCTCGCGTCGGAACCGATCTGCACCGGCGACAGGGAGGCCCGGCACCGGCTGGTGGGGATCGCCGACATGTTCCTCGGGCACGACCGGCCGATCGCGCACCCGGTCGAGGATTCCGTCGTGCGTTTCGCCGCCGGCGATGCGCCCATCCTGCTGCGCCGCGCCCGCGGCTACGCGCCCGCGCCCTTCACCCTCCCCGGCCGCCTGCCCGGCGCCGTGCTGTGCGTCGGCGGCCAGATGAAAAACACCATC
The DNA here is from genome assembly GCA_041909435.1 of Lacunisphaera sp. GTDB lineage: Bacteria > Verrucomicrobiota > Verrucomicrobiia > Opitutales > Opitutaceae > Lacunisphaera. The sequence continues at coordinate 12,995 of JAYRDK010000070.1, read as the reverse complement.
GCCGTCGCCGCCGGCGACCACCTCGTGCTCAGCCCGCACCTCGGCGACCTGGATGACGTGCTCACGCACCACAGTTTCGAGCGGACCATCGCCACCCTCGGCCGGCTGCACGGCGCGACGTTCACGGCCGTGGCGCACGACAAGCACCCCGCCTACCAGTCCACCCTTTACGCCGACCGGCTCGGCCTGCCGCGCATCGCGGTGCAGCACCACCTCGCGCACGTGCTGGCCTGCCTGCTCGAGCACCGCCACCCCGCCGACGGCGTGCTGGGCATCGCCTGGGACGGCACCGGTTACGGCGAGGACGGCACCGTCTGGGGCGGCGAGTTCATTCTGCTCCAACAAAACCGCGCGGAACGCTTCGCGCGCCTCCGGCCCTTCCGGCTGGCCGGCAGCGAGGCCGCGGTCCGCGACGCCCGGCGCATCGCCCTGTCCTTCGCCCACGACCTCGGGCTTTACCGCCGGGCGGCCGCGCGCTTCAACTACCCGGAGCGCGACCTGGACCTGCTCGGCACCGTCCTCGACCGCCAGCTGAACTCCCCGCTGTGCTCGAGCGCGGGCCGGCTGTTCGACGGCTTCGGCGCGCTGCTCGGCCTCGGGGCGCTCAACCACTTCGAGGGCCAGGTGCCGCTCGCGGTGGAGGCCGCCGCCCACGCCTTCGCCGCCGACACCCGCGCCCTGCCCTTCCCCGTGGCCCGCGCCACCCTGCCCGGGGCGCGGCTCGAGGTCGACTGGCGGCCCGCGGTCACGCAGCTCCTGAACCTCCCGGGCGACGCCGCCGCGGACGCCGCCGCCCTCCATCGCGGCCTCGTGCAGGCGATGGTCGAGGTCGCGCGCCAGGCCGGTGTCGGCACCGTGGCCCTGACCGGCGGCTGCTTCCAGAACGCCCTCCTGCACTCGCTCGCAAGCGAGGCGTTCACCGAGGCCGGCTTCCGCGTCCTCACCCACCGCCGCCTCTCCCCCAACGACAACTCCATCGCCGCCGGCCAGGCCCTCGCCGCGCTCTGGAACCTCACCACCGTCTCCCTCCCGGACTGAGATTCTCCCATGAAGGATTGGCCACAAAAAGTCACAAAAGGGCTCTCTTTCGCCGGAGCAGATTCTCCGCGCGCCTATAGGCGCCATGAGAGCCTCATTCGCCGGCGCATTCTTGTGCCTTTTGGTGGCCGATAAAATCAGCCGCCTCTGTTCCTCACCCTCACTTTCACTCTCACTTTTAACCCCCATACTCCCATGTGCCTCGCTGTCCCCGGTAAAGTCCTCGAAATCGTCGGTGACGATCCCCTCCTCCGCGCGGCGAAGGTCAGCTTCGCCGGCGTCGTGAAACTCATCAGCTTGACCTGCACGCCCGAGGCCAAGGTCGGCGACTTCGTCCTCGTGCACGTCGGCGTCGCCATCAGCACCGTCGACCCGAAGGAGGCGGAGGAAACCTTCCGTTACCTGCAACAGATGGGCGAACTGGACGGATTGGAGATACCAACGGAAGTCCCGGTAGGGGCCGTTGCCCTCAACGGCCCAGGGCGCTTGGGGGCAAGCGCCCCTACCATCCATTCAACCACCTCCACCCCATGAAATACGTCGACGAATACCGCGACGCCGCGCTCGTGCGGAAGCTGGCCACGGCCATCGCCCGCGCCACCACGCGGCCGTGGACCATCATGGAGATCTGCGGCGGCCAGACGCACGCCATCGTCAAGTTCGGCCTCGACGACCTCCTGCCGAAAAACATCACCCTCGTCCACGGCCCCGGCTGCCCGGTGTGCGTGACCAGCGCGGACCTGATCGACCAGGCGGTCGACCTCGCGCTCAACCACCGGGTCATCCTCTGCTCGTTCGGCGACATGCTGCGCGTGCCGGGCAACGGCATCGACCTGCTCACCGCCAAGGCGCGGGGCGGCGACGTGCGCATCGTGTATTCGCCCCTCGACGCCGTGAGCCTCGCGCGGGACAACCCGGCGCGGCAGGTCGTGTTCTTCGCCGTGGGATTCGAGACCACCGCGCCCGCCAACGCGCTCTCGGTGCAGGCCGCCGCGGCGCAGGGCGTGAAGAACTACTCCATCCTCACCTCGCACGTCCTCGTGCCGCCGGCGATGCGCGCCATCCTCGGCTCCCCCGACAACCGCGTGCAGGGCTTCCTCGCCGCCGGCCACGTCTGCACGATCATGGGCACGGGTGAATACGGCCCGATCGCCAGGGAATACGGCGCCCCGATCATTATCACCGGCTTCGAACCCGTGGACATCCTCGAAGGCATCCTGCTCTGCGTGAAGCAGCTGGAGAGCGGCCGCGCCGAAGTCGAGAACGCCTACTCGCGCGCCGTGCGCACCGAAGGCAATCCGCACGCCCGCAAGATCGTCGAGGAGGTCTTCGCGGTCTGCGACCGCGACTGGCGCGGCATCGGCACCATCCCGCACAGCGGCCTGGCCGTGCGTCCGGCCTACGCGACCTACGACGCCGCCGCACGTTTCCCGCTGAAAAAGTCGTGCTCCACCTGCGCGACGGAGTGCATCAGCGGCGAAATCATGCGCGGCGTGAAGAAACCGCACGATTGCCCCGCCTTCGGCACCCGCTGCACCCCCGAGCGCCCGCTCGGCGCCCCGATGGTCTCGAGCGAGGGCGCCTGCGCCGCCTACTACCGCTACCGCAGCCGGGCGCTGCAACCGGCGTCTGTTTAATATGGAGGCGGGGTGCCCTCACCCCGCTTTTGCGTCTTCGTCATCCATCCCTGCGGGGTGAGGGCACCCCGCCTCCAAGGACTCAGCAAATCCGCGGCAGCTGCTCGCCGCTCAGGCGGTCCACGATGCGTTCGGAACCGATGACGCTGCGTTGCGTCACCTGCCCGGCCGGGCCGGGTTTCACCGTGCCGATCACGACGGGCCGGCCGCCAGGCGCGCTCTGCCGCAAAATCTCCAGCGCGCAGGCCACCTGCGCGGCGGGCAACAGGCACACGAACCGGCCTTCGTTGGCCACATAGAGCGGATCGAGCCCGAGGATCTCGCAGGCGCCCTGCACGAGCTCGGACACGGGCACCTGGGCGGCATCGATGGCGATGGCCACCCCGGCGGACTCGGCCAGCTCGACCAGCGAGGTCGCCAGGCCGCCGCGCGTCAGGTCGCGCAGGCAATGGATTTCCAGGCCCGCGTCGAGCAGCGCCAGCACCGGCGCCGCCAGCGGCGCACAGTCGCTCTCGATGGCGCTCTCAAATTCCAAACCGGCGCGCGTCGCCATGATCGCCATGCCGTGCCGGCCGAGGTCACCGCTCAGGATGATGGCGTCGCCCGGCTGGATGCTCGTGGGCGCAACCGTGAGCTTGGTCTCAATCACGCCAACCCCGGAGGTCGTCACGTAAAGCCCGTCGCCCTTGCCGCGCTCCACGACCTTGGTGTCGCCGGTGACGATGCTCACGCCGGCGGCCGCGGCCGCCGCCTGCATCGACGCGACCACCTTCTCCAGGGTCGCGACCGGAAAGCCTTCCTCGAGGATGAAGCCCGCGCTCAGCCACAGCGGCCGGGCGCCGCACATGGCAAGGTCGTTGACCGTGCCGTTGACGGCGAGCGTCCCGATGTCGCCGCCGGGGAAAAAGAGCGGACTGACCACGTGCGAGTCGGTGGTGAACGCCAGCCGGCCGCCGCCGGGAAAACGCAGCTGGGCGCCGTCGTGCTGGGCGTCGAGCGAGGGATTGGCGAACGCCGGCCGGAAGATGCGCTCGATCAGCTCCTGCGTCAGCCGGCCGCCGCCGCCGTGGCCCACGGTGATCTCCGTCCGGTGCGACAGCGGCACGGGACAGGTGAATGAGACGTCGGGCGCGGCGGACATGGGGTTCAGACGGGAAAGAGGGGCCAGACCGGCCCGGGCGGCAGCCAGCCGGCCGGGACGTCCGAACGGGTCCCCGGTGCCGCCGCGAAGGCGGCCGGGGATGATTGGGACTTTTCGGCCGCTGGCTTAGCTGCCGCGGTGACGCTGTATGCCAGCCTATCGAGCCCGGCGATCCGGACCGGCGGACGCGCCCGGGGATCGGAAAGATCCCGGCGGACGGGGGCCGGCGGCGGAGCGAAGGGTGATGTGCCCGGCAGGGACATGCCGATATCATCGCAGATCCCCGCCCCAGGGGCGCGGCGGGCGTTGCGATAGACTGTGCAGATCTTGCGGGCCAAGCCCCGGAGTCGGGTAACCACTAATGGAATTTCGCCAACGGCGAAATTTTAGCGGTGCGGCTCCGGCTGATCGCCTGCGCGTTGGGGTTGGGATTCGGGGGCCCGCTAATCGCGGGCAAACAGGGCTGCGATCAGCTGCCCCCTTGACCTGACAGCGGAGGCGATCAGCCGGAGCGGTGAATGTAGATTCCGCCGTTGGCGGAATCCTTTTAGTGGTTCCCTTCCGGGGTTTGAAAAACCTAGTAACTCCGTGTGTTCAGTGCCCGGATATAGTTGGCCCGCTCGAAGGCGTCCGGGTCGGGACAGCGGTGCAGATCCAGCCGGCCCCGGAACTCCGCGAGCGAGGTAAAGCCGTGCAGCCCCATCCAGGACTCCAGCCCCTCGTGCAGGCTCGCCAGGACCTCCGGGCCGTATTGCAGGATCGCGGACACCACCTGCACGGCATGGGCGCCGGTGAGCAGGGCCTTGATGACGTCCTCCGCCGCGTGCACGCCGCCGCTGACCGCGAGGGAGCCGTTGAGCTGCGGCGACAGGATCGCCAGCCAGCGCAGGCGCAGCAGCAGCTCCGACGAATCGGACAAATGCAGGGTCGGCGTCACCTCCAGCGAATCGATGTCCACATCCGGCTGGTAGAACCGGTTGAAGATCACGAGACCCGACGCGCCCTCCAGCTCGAGGGCGACCGCCAGCTGGGCCACGGCGGCGTGATAGGGCGAGAGCTTGACCGCCACCGGGATCCGCACGGCGTCGGCCAGCTCGCGGACGATCTCCAGCATCTCGAGCTCGACCTGGTCGGCCGCCACGTCGGCGCGGGTGACCACATGGTAGAAGTTCACCTCGATGGCGTCGGCGCCCGCCCGCTCCAGCATGGGCGCCACCTCCATCCACGCCCCCCGCCGGCAGCCGTTCAGCGAGGCGATGACCGGGATCGCGAGGCGCTTCTTCAGCGCCGCGAGGTGCCGGAGATAACGCTCGGGCGTGTGGTGATAATCCGCCCCGCCGGTCCGCCAATCCGGCGCCGGCCCGGTGCCGAACTGCTCCATGAAGAGCGAGCGCATGACGACCGCGCCCGCACCCAGCTCCTGCAGCTGGTGCGCCACGCCGAGCTCGTCACACAGCGGCGAGGAGCCGACGATGAAGGGGCTGCGCAGATACAGCCCGAGGTAGCGGGTTGCGAGAGGCATGGGGACCGGGGCCGGCCCACTATGGCCCCGGATCCGGCGCGCCACTCGGCGTTTGTTGGCATTGAATGCGCAGGACTTGGCCGGGCCGGGGCCGCCAGTGGTAGGGGCCGTTGCCTCCAACGGCCCGGGCGCCTGAGGGCAAGCGCCCCTACCGGTCTCGACACAAGGGCGGGAGGGACACCCGCCCCTCCCGCCCGTCACAACTACACCAAATCAGATGGTCCGCGAGTGCTGCAGCGCAGAGGCCGTGACCGTCGGGTCAAAACGCATGGCGATCACCCGCAGGAGCGGCACGCCGACGCGCGTGACCTCGATGCCGGCGGCGCTGCGCCGCACCAGGCCATCGGTCTCCAGGTCGGTGAGCGACGCGATCTCCGCGGCATAGACGGCCGCAAAATCCAGCCCGAGCGCCGCGGACAGCGCCGCGTAATCGAGGCGGCGGTCGCACATGAGGCGCATGATGATCGTGCGGCGGCGCGCATCCTCGGCGGTGAGCCGCAGGCCGCGCTCGATGGGCAGCCGGCCGGCGTCGAGCGCCGCGCGCCATTCGTCGAGCGTCTTGAAATTCTGCCGGTAGCTGTCCGGCGTGGACGAGATGGCCGAGATGCCGAAGGCGTAGAGCGAGGCCCCGCCCTGCGTGCTGTAGCCCTGGAAATTCCGGTGCAGCGTGCCCTCGCGCAGCGCCACGGCCAGCTCGTCGTCCGGCTTGGCGAAATGGTCGAGCCCGATGTCGATGTAGCCGGCGCCGGTCAGCATCTCGTGCGCGACGGCGGACATCGCCAGCTTCTCCTCGGGGCCGGGCAGCTGCTGCCGGTCGTCGAAGATCTTCTGCGTCGGCTTGATCCACGGCACGTGCGCGTAGCTGAAGACGGAGAGGCGGTCGGGATTGAGCGTGAGCACGTCGCCGACGGTCTTGGCGAAGGACTCCGGCGTCTGCAGGGGCAGGCCGTAGATGAGGTCGACGTTGATGGACGTGAAGCCGGCCTCGCGCAGCCACCTGAAGGCCGTCTCGTTCTGCCACTGGGGCTGGATGCGGTGGATCGCGAGCTGCACGCGCGGGTTCGTGTCCTGCACGCCGAGCGAGGCGCGGCGGGCGCCGATGTCGCGCAGCGCGGCCACGTGCTCGACGGTCAGGCGGCGGGGATCGATCTCGACGCTGAACTCGCAGTCCGGGGCGACGGTGAAGATCTCGCGCACGAGCGCACCGAGCCGGCGGAGTTCGTCCGGCGGGAAGAAGGTCGGCGTGCCGCCGCCCAGGTGGATCTGCGTGACGGGCCGCGTGCGGTCCATGCGGGCCGCCGTCAGGCGCATCTCGCGGGCGAGATCGTCGAGGTATTCACCCGCGGAGTCGCGGCGCTTCGTGATGACGGTGTTGCAGCCGCAGAACCAGCAGCGGGTCTCGCAGAACGGCAGGTGGAAATAAAGCGACACCGGGCCGGCACCGGGCCGGTTGTCGAGCGTGATGGCGTCCTCCAGCTGGAGCGCGGCGAGGTCGCCGGTGAACTTGGTCGCCGGCGGATACGACGTGTAGCGCGGTCCGGGAATCGAGTATTTCCGGATCAGGTCGAGGTCGAGGGCCGAGGGCGCCGTGGCAGGGAGGGTTTCTTCGGGGCGGATCATTGCGTGGACCCCCAGTATGGCAGGAACGCGCCGCCCCGGCTCCGCCGGCCTTGCGTTAGACCATGCAGATTTTGCAAAGGGCGGGATCCCTCGGGAGTTGCTTATCCCTGGTGGGAGGGACTTTACGCCCCGACTCAGAGTGTGCGCATGTTGTCGGGGCATGAAGCCCCTCCCACCCGATCAAGCCAGGGCGGAGCGGCCCGCCCCGCCGCGAGCGCGACATCACGTTCTCGGCGCACCGGGCCGGTGCGCCCTACCCGCTCCGACCCGCTCAAACCGGTGCCGCGCTGCGCCATTTTTCGCGCGGGATGGCCACCAGCGCGATGGCGAGGAGCTGGGTGACGATGAAGGCGGCGAGCCACCAGAAGGCGGCGTCCATGAAGCCGTAGCTGTGCAGGCCGACGCCGAGCATGTTGACGCCGAACCAGCTCCACGCGGTCACGACGTTGCCGAAGATGGCCAATGCCATGAGCCCGGGCTGCTTCACCAGGCCGCCCCAGCGGGCGTGCAGGATGAGGGCGTTCCACAGGACGATGATGAGCGCGCCGTTTTCCTTCGGGTCCCAGCCCCAGAAGCGGCCCCACGACTGGTCGGCCCAGATGCCGCCGAGCACGGTGCCGACGAAGCTGAACACCGTGGCGAAGCAGACGACGCCGTAGACCATGCCCGCGAGCGCGTCGGCGGTCGGCTTGTCGAGCGAGCGCGTGAACAGGCCGCGGCCGAGGTAGATCAGCGCGAGGAACCCGGCGAGGAAGGTCGCCGAGTAGCCGATCGTCACGGTGACGACGTGCGTCGCCAGCCAGAAGTTGGAGTCGAGCACCGCGCGCATCATCTCGAGCGTGTCGCCGGTGAGCGACAGGTGGTGCGCGATGAGCAGCGTGGCGAAGCCGATGAGGCCCGCGGCGACGCTGCCGATGGCGTTGCGGTAGACCGCCTCGAGCACGAGGCAGAGCAGCACGGCGCCCCACCCGATGAAGAGCGCCGACGAGTAGAGGTTCGTGACCGGCGGGCGGCCCTCGAGCCACATGCGCGTGGCGATGCCGGCCGTCGTCAGGATCCAGGCGAGCAGCACGAGGCGGAAGGCGATGCGGCCGAGCGCCTCGGGCCACCTGAGCCACGAGAACACGGCCACGAGGAAGGCGACGACATACAGCACGGTGCTGGTGTAGAACGGCTGGGCGGCGTTGAAGCGCGCCTCGAGGTCGCTCTTGCGCAGGAACCCCGGGATCGTGCCCTGCAGGCGCGCGCGATAGTCATGCACGGCGGTGTTGAAGGCCGCCGGCTGGTAGTCGCGCCAGGCGAGGCCGAGCTTCACGTAGCTGGCCGTGGCGGGATCGAGCCGGCCGCGGTCCACGCTGGTGCGCAGCGCGGCGCCGGTGTTGAGCCACGTGGTCAGGTCCTCCTGGTGGGTCTCCGGCGGGATCAGCCGGAGGTAGCCGAACTGCTCGAGGGTCATGAAGGTCGTGCGCATCTCGAGCAGCGCGCGGGCCGCGGCGGTGTCGTGCGGCTGGCCGTCCTTCTTCGCCTGCTCGGCGATGACGCCGGCGGGCACCGCGTGGTCGAAGTTCGCGAGGCGGTCAAGGTAGTTCTCGACGCCGGGGGCGAGCAGGCTGTCCTGCACGCGCTGGTAGAGGAAGACATTGTCGCGCAGCTGCACGACGGCCTTCTGGAAGGGATTGCGGATCGGCGCCTCGACGGCGTCGGCCAGCTTGGCCTGGCGGTCGAGCTCGGGGAACCCGGGCTGCAGCTGCGCGTAGGAGAAGCGCTTCTTGCCCGCGCCCTGCTCGGGCGTGAGGTTGAACAGGGTCAGCACGTCGGGGTGCACGACCTCGAAGACCGTGTAGGTGTTGGCCACGCCCTGGCGGAACAGCATCTCGAGCAGCCACTCGGCCGGCGGGAGCGTGCGGCCGTCCTGGGCCGTGACGCGCTGGCGGCCCTGCAGCACGAGCAGCGTCGTGCGGGCCACGGTGTCGAGCGGCTTGACGCGGCCGTTGACGAGCGTCGGCAGCTTGCCGAAGGCCGCGAGATCATAGTCACTCTTGGGCGCGCGGGGAAACAAGGTGGCGCCGACCCAGAGGGCGAAGAGGACCGGCACGAGGAGCGCGGCGAGCCGGGCGGAGGTCCAGCGCGGGCCGGCGGCGGCGGCCGGGACCGCGGCCCCGGGCGCGGCGGCCGGGCGCCGGCGCTTGCCGACGAAACCGGCGAGGTGCAGGCCGAACTGCCAGCCGAGGCCGAGCGTCATGATGCCGCACGCGATGTAGGGGATCAGCCAGCTCGGGTTGCGCACGACCTGGAGCACGGTGGTCGTGTCGTTGTTGTCGAAGCCGGCCTGGTAGAACGTGAGCCCCGCGTAGCGCAGCGGGTTGTTCATGTAGATGAGGACCTCGCGGTCGTCCTTGCCGTCGGGCGTGGTCAGGCGGAGGCGGCTGGAGAAGTTCTTCGGGATCTCGGTGCCGGCGTAGCGGTCGTGGCTGAACTTCAGCAGCGTCAGCGAATACGGCTTGTAGTGCCGCGCGTAGCGCAGCGCGATCTTCCACTGCCGGCCGCCATACTCGAAGGGCTGCGCGTCGAGTTGCGGCGCCACGAGCCAGGTGCCGATCGGGCCGTCGGGGCCGGTCAGCTCGATGTAGGCCGCGGGCAGGTTGCGCTCGCCCTCCTTGAAGGTGAGCGGCAGCGGGTTCACGAGGACGCGCGGGCCGACACCCTGGTTGGCCGGGCCGGTCGGGGTGTTCGCGCCGGGCATGGCCTCCTGCAGGCCGGCGTTGGGCAGGTAGGTGTGCACGCCGACGCGGAACGGCAGCTTGGGGTGCTGCACCGGCGACTTGCGCGCCAGCGGCGCCTCGGGGATCGCGACCACCTCGTCGAACTTCGGGTCGGTGGTGTCGGTGATCGCCAGCTCGATGTTCCGGTAGCTCTCCGAGTAGTTCTTGGTCTCGCCCTGGTCGAGGCGCATCTGGAACTCGTCCTGCCAGAGCGCCGTGAGCAGCTGCCCGATGAGCAGGACGATGAGACCGAGGTGCGCGAGCCAGATGCCGAGCTTTTTCCAGCTGAACTGGAAGCGGTAGACATGCGCGGCGATCAGGTTGAGCAGCAGCAGGCCGCCGAGCGTGTAGCCGCCGGGGAAGACGGCGAGCGACATGTCGCCCACGTGCCAGAACACGATGAAGGTGTTGAAGTATTTCGCCTGCACCACCCAGATGCCGAGGTTCACCTGGTCCAGCGTGGCGACGAGGATGAGGATGATGGAGAGCAGGATCAGGACGACCGTGAGCTTGAGCGACACGAACAGGTCGCGTGCGTCGGAGAGGAGGGTGGTCAGGAATTTCACGGCGCAGAGAGGGTTTGGACGAACGCGAGGAAGGCGGGTTTTTCGGCGGCGACCAGCGCGGCCGGACCGGTGAGCTTGAAGAACCAGGTGGCGCCCGCGTGCGGGACCATCGCGCCGAGCAGGCGCTGCGGGTTGTCGCCGCCGCCGGTGATATCCGCGAGCGTGACCATGAGGCCGTTCACCCGGAGGCGCGTCACGGCGCCGGCGAATTCCGCCTCGGTGACGGGCGGCAGCGAAAGCTGGCCGCGCCAGCGGTTGAGATTGGCCAGGTCGCCGCCGACATCACCGGGAAACGCGGTGACCGCGAGCTCGGCGGTGGCGCCGTTCGCGCCGGGAATCGTGAAGGTCGCCTTGCGCATCCCGGCGCCGGGCTTCTCCTGCCAGCCGGCCGGGGCGGTCCACTTGAGACCGGGACCGCTGGCGCTGACCACGGGGGTGCCGGCCATGTCCGCCGGCGGAGCGGCCGGGGCGGCGGCGGTTGCCACCGGGGCGGCCGGCGCCTGGGCGGAGACCTTCACGGTTTTCAGGAACTCGAGGAAGGCGGCTTTTTCCGGCGCGACGACCGCGTCGGGGCCGGTGAGCTTGAAGAACCAGGTGGCGCCCTGATGCGGCACGATGGCGCCGAGCATCCGCAGCGGGGCCTCGGCGGTGCCGCCGGCGAGGTCGACGACCTGCATGGCCACGCCCGCGCCGGCCAGCGGCGCGAGGACGCCGGCGAGTTCCGCGGCGGCGATCGGCGGCCGGCCGAGCTGGCCGAGCCAGCGGTTCACGTTGGCAAGGTCACCCCCGACATCGCCGGGGAAAGCGGTGATCGCGAGGTCGGCGACCGGCCCGCCGTCCGCGCCGATGCTGTAGCTGCCCTTGCGCATGGCGGAACCGGGCTTGGCCTTCCAGGCGGCCGGGGCCGTCCAGGTGAGACCGCCCGCCCCGGACGAGGCGACCACGAGGCCGCCGGTATCGGCGCCCATCGGCGCCGGGGCGGCGGCCGCGGCGGCCGGCGGATGCGGGTCGTTTTCCTTGGGGATGCGGTAGGTGGCGACCTGGGCCTCGCGGCACGAGGCCAGCAGCAATGGCAATACCAGCAGCAAGACAGTCCGGCGTGGAGACATGGCGCGAAGTGGAGAATAAAAGCGGGGGCTTGGCAACTGTGGCGGCCGGCGGGGAGGCAGACGGGGAGGTTTCATCGTGGAATCCCGACTATGACCGAAAGCGGCCGGAGTGGCTGCGCATATCTTGCGAGGCATTGCCCGGGCCTTGTGGGAATTGCCGCGCCGGCCGCCGCCACCAGCGCAAACCCTGCGCGTTACTCGGCAACCCATGCGCAGCGGCGGCGGCCGGATCATGGCATTATAGGCGCGACAAGATGTCGGGGCCCAATAATCTTCCGGCATCGCCCTCCCATCCATCATCACCCGTCCCCCGCCAACCATGAAAAACAGCCACAAGATCATCACCGCCGGCCTCATCCTGCTCGCCGGCGCCACGCTGGGCCTCGCCGCCCCCGTCGCCGAAAACTGGGAGAACCACTGCACCAAGTGCCACGGCGAGGATGGCAAGGGCCAGACCAAGGTCGGCAAGAAACTCAAGCTGAAGGATTACACCGACGCCAAGGTGCAGGCCGAGATGAAGGACGAGGACATGATCAAGGCCACGGCCGAAGGCATCCTCGACGCGGCCGGCAAGGAGAAGATGAAGGCCTACAAGGACGAGCTCTCGGCCGACGAGATCAAGGACCTCGTCGCCTACATCCGCAAGTTCAAGGCCTGAGCTGATCCCCGACCCGTCCGGGCCGGTCCGGCCAACGCCGGGCCGGTGACGGCACGTCCCGCCCCACCCTTCCAACCATGTCCAAGCCCACCCCGCCCGCCGCCGCGCCCCGTTCGCACTTCAACAACTGGATCAGCGCCATCGGCGGCGTGCTCGCCGTGGGTGCGCTGTTCTCCTTCGCGCTGCTGGTGTGGATGGACTTCACGCAGGGGGACACGAACCCCTACCTCGGCATCTTCACCTACCTCGTCGCGCCGGGTTTCCTGATCACCGGCCTGGCGCTGGTGTTTTTCGGCGCCTGGGCGCAACGCCGCTGGGCCATCAAGCACGCGGCCACCATGCCGGACAAGTGGCGCCTGGACTTCACCAGCCCCGCGCAGCGCCGCATGATGGTGCTCTTCGGGGCCGGCGCGGTGGGCTTCATCATGCTGAGCGCCTTCGGCAGCTACCAGACCTACCATTATTCCGAGTCGGTCCAGTTCTGCGGCGAGGTGTGCCACGAGGCGATGAACCCCGAGTTTGTCACCTACCAGCGCGGCGCGCACGCCCGCGTCGGCTGCGTGGAGTGCCACATCGGCTCCGGCGCCGAGTGGTTCATCAAGGCCAAGATCAACGGCACCCACCAGCTCATCTCCTACACCCTCGACAACTACAACCGCCCGATCGCGACGCCGCTCAAGCAGCTCCGCCCCGCGCAGGACATCTGCGCCAAGTGCCACTGGCCGGAGAAATTCCACGGCAACGTGGAGATGAACTACGAGCATTTCCTCTCGGACAAGGCCAACACCCCCTACACCGTCCGCATGCTGATGCACGTGAACAAGAGCGCGCCCGGCAGCCCGCCCGGCGGCATCCACTGGCACGTCAGCGACACCGAGAAGGTCGAGTATTACGCCACCGACGACAAGCGGCAGGACATCCCCTGGACCCGCGTCACCAACC
>JAYRDK010000069.1:0-18087 GCA_041909435.1 Lacunisphaera sp. | reverse complement strand
CGGCGGGGGTGCGCTGGCCGGCCTGGAGCTTGGCCTTGATGCCGGTGACGAGGGCGCCGAGGTCGGCCATGACCTGGTCGTCGACCGAGGTGGTGGCCGCGGCCACCGGATCGGCGGGGCCGGCCAGCTGGGCGGAGGCGGGGGAAAGCAGGGAGAGGCCGAGCGCGAGCAAGGCGGCGAGAAGGCGGAATTTCATGGGCGGAAGATTTGCCACAAAAAGCGCCGAAAGCGCAAAGGCTGATTTGGGCAAAAAAAGAACCCGCCGGTGAGGGCGGGTTCGAGAGGGAGGCGCGAGCAAGCTCGCTGGCCCACGGGTTACTTCTTGGCGTCCGCGATGGCGGCCTGGGCGGCGGCGAGGCGCGCCACGGGGACGCGATACGGGCTGCAGGACACGTAGCTGAGGCCGAGCTTGTGGCAGAACTTGACCGAGTCCGGGTCGCCGCCGTGCTCGCCGCAGATGCCGAGCTTGATGTCGGGGCGGGTCTGACGGCCCTTCTCGATCGCGATCTTCATCAGCGAGCCCACGCCGGTCTGGTCGATCGAGGCGAAGGGGTTCTTCTTCATGATCTCGGACTCCTGGTAGGCGCCGAGGAAGGAGCCGGAGTCGTCGCGCGACATGCCGAGGCAGGTCTGCGTGAGGTCGTTGGTGCCGAAGCTGAAGAACTCGGCCGTGGACGCGATCTCGTCGGCGGTGAGGGCGCCGCGCGGGATCTCGATCATGGTGCCGACGGAGTAGGAGATCTTCACCTTCTTCTCGGCCTGGACCTTGGCGGCGACCTCGTGGACGAGGGCGACCTGGAGGTCGAGCTCGCGCTTGAAGCCGACGAGCGGGATCATGATCTCGGGCTTGGCCTTGAAGCCGTCCTTGGTGGCGTCGGCGGCGGCCTCGAGCACGGCGCGGGCCTGCATGGCGGTGATCTCCGGATACTTGATGCCGAGGCGGCAGCCGCGGAAACCGAGCATCGGGTTGAACTCATGGAGCTCGTGCACGCGGTGCATGATGCGCTCGACGGGGACGTTGAGCTTCTTGGCGAGATCCAGCTGGGCCTCCTTCGAGTTCGGGAGGAACTCGTGCAGCGGCGGGTCGAGGAAGCGGATGGTCGCCGGGAAGCCCTTGAGGGCCTTGAAGATCCCGTAGAAGTCGTCGCGCTGGTAGGGCAGGAGCTTCGCCAGGGCGGCCTCGCGGGCGCCGAGCGAGTCGGCGAGGATCATCTCGCGCATGGCGTCGATGCGGTCGCCCTCGAAGAACATGTGCTCCGTGCGGGTGAGGCCGATGCCGACGGCGCCGAACGCGATGGCCTGGGCGGTCTGCTCGGGCGTGTCGGCGTTGGTGCGGACGGCGAGCTTGGTGGCCTGGGCGCACCACTTCATCAGCTGGACGTAGCTCTTGAACTTCTCGGTGGCCTGCGCGGCCTTGTCGCCGTGGAGCAGGCCGGAGATGATCTCGGACGGGGCCGTCTTGATCTGGCCGGCGTAGACCGTGCCGGCGGTGCCGTCGATCGAGAGGAAGTCGCCTTCCTTGTAGGTGGCGCCGGAGACGGTGACGGTCTTCTTGTCGTAATCGACCTCGAGGGCGGCGGCGCCGCAGACGCAGACCTTGCCCATCTGGCGGGCGACGAGGGCGGCGTGCGAGGACACCCCGCCGCGGGCGGTGAGGATGCCCTCGGCGGCGATCATGCCGCGGAGATCCTCGGGGGAGGTCTCGACGCGGACGAGCAGGACCTTCTCGCCCTTCTCGGCGGCGGCGACGGCGCGGTCGGCGTTGAAGTAGATCTTGCCGGTGGCGGCGCCGGGGCCGGCCGGGAGGCCGGTGGCGATGACGGTGGCCTTCTTGACCTCGGCGAGGTCGAAGATCGGGGCGAGGAGCTGCTCGAGCTGGTCGGCCGGATTGCGCGTGATGGCGGTCTTCCAGTCGATGAGCTTCTCCCTGACCATGTCGATGGAGAACTTGAGCGCGGCGGCGGCGGTGCGCTTGCCGTTGCGCGTCTGGAGCATGAACAGCTTGCCGTCCTGGATGGTGAACTCGATGTCCTGGACGTCCTTGAAGTGCGCCTCGAGGGTCTTGCGGACCTTGAGGAGCTCGGCGTAGGACTTCGGCATCTGGTCCTTCAGCTTGAGGACCGGCTCCGGTGTGCGGACGCCGGCGACGACGTCCTCACCCTGGGCGTTGATCAGGAACTCGCCGTAGAACTCGTTGGTGCCGTTGGCCGGGTTGCGCGTGAACGCGACGCCGGAGCCGGAGGTCTCGCCGGTGTTGCCGAACACCATGGCCTGGACGTTGACGGCGGTGCCCCACTCGGAGGGGATGTTGTATTTGCGGCGGTAGACGATGGCGCGGTCGTTCATCCAGGAACCGAACACGGCGCCGGCGGCGCCGCGCAGCTGGTCCCAGGGATTGTTGGGGAACACCTTGCCGGTGCGCTCGAGGACGAGGGCCTTGAAGCGCTTGACGAGCTCCTGCTGGTCGGCGGCCGTCAGCTCGGAGTCGACGATGTCGCGGTGATACTTCTCGTGCTTGTAGCCCTCGATGACGGTCTCGAACGGCTCGTGGTCCTCGCCTTCCTTCTTCTGCACGCCGAGGACGACGTCGCCATACATCTGGATGAAGCGGCGGTAGCAGTCCCAGGCGAAGCGCTCGTTCTTGGTGGCGTTGACGAGGGCGACGACGGTCTGGTCGTTGAGGCCGAGGTTGAGGATGGTGTCCATCATGCCCGGCATGGAGTCGCGGGCGCCGGAGCGGACGGCGACGAGGAGGGGCATGCCGTTGGTGGCCCCGAACTTCGTGCCCATGATCTTCTCCATGTTGGCGACGCCGGCCTCCATCTGGGCCTGGAGTTCCTTCGGGTAGGAACGCTTGTGGGCGTAGAAATAGGTGCAGACCTCGGTGGTGATGGTGAAGCCCGGGGGCACCGGGAGGCCGATGCGGGTCATCTCGGCGAGGTTGGCGCCCTTGCCGCCGAGGAGGGCCTTCATGGACCCGTTGCCGTCGGCTTTGCCTGCGCCCCACGTGTAGACGTATTTGGCGGACTTGCCGGTTGATTTCTTGGCCGCCGGCTTGGCGGACTTCTTAGCGGTGGTTTTTTTAGCCATGGGTGGAATGAAAAATAGGGATGGTTATCGCAGCGGGCGGGCCGGGGGGTGTCAACGTTCGAGGCGGTCAAAATCTGCGCAGTCGGGGCGAGAAAGGCCGAGCCGGCGCCCCGCGCGGGGCCCAAACCCGCGCGGGGCGCAGGTTCCACCAAATACCAGCCTTGCGGGCCCGGCGGAAACTTGCTTCTAGGTCAGGGCTTGAGCGAGCAACCCCCAGTGGATGAATATGATGAGACCGGCGCCGGCGCGGCGCCGGCGCGGCCGGCCGCGGGCAAGCCCATGGGGTTCCTCGACCACCTGGAGGACCTGCGCTGGACGCTGATGAAGAGCGCCATCGTGTTCGCGGTCTTCGTGGGCGTGATCAGTTTCTACCTGAAGGAATTCTACGCGGTGCTCATCTGGCCGCTGGAGAGCGTGCGGGCCGACTTCCCGCAGTTCACCACCCACCTGATCACGAACAGCCCGATGGGCATCTTCAACATGCTGATCAGCATCGCGCTGGTCGGCGGCGTGGCGCTGTCGCTGCCGTTCTGGTTCTTCTTCGTGGCGCAGTTCATCGCGCCCGCGCTGACGAAAAAGGAAATGAAGGTCCTCGTGCCCGCCTGCCTGGCGGCCCTGGTGCTGTTCCTGATCGGCGCGTCGTTCGGCTATTTCCTGCTCGTGCCGAGCACGGTGCGCATCGCCTACGAGTTCAGCGCCTACATGGGCGTGGACCCGATGTGGACGGCCGACAAGTATTTCGGCCTGCTCACCTGGCTGGTGCTGGGCGTGGGCGTGACCTTCGAGTTCCCGCTGCTCATCGTGCTCGCCAGCTACATCGGCCTCGTGGAGGTCGCCACGCTCCGCCAATACCGCCG
Source organism: Lacunisphaera sp. (assembly GCA_041909435.1). Lineage (GTDB taxonomy): Bacteria > Verrucomicrobiota > Verrucomicrobiia > Opitutales > Opitutaceae > Lacunisphaera. Next base: position 14,140 of record JAYRDK010000069.1, on the reverse strand, counting down.
CCACGCCATCGTGGTGTGCTTCATCATCTCGGCCATCGTCACGCCGACGCCGGACATGGTCACGCAGACGCTCTTTGCGGTGCCGCTGTGCCTGCTGTATGAGATGTCCATCTGGGCCTCGGCCTTCATGGGCCGGCGCAAGCAGGCGGTGACGGACGTCTGAGCGCGGTTGCCTGATTGATTGGCTTTTCGCGGGATCGCGCCGCCTGCTGATGTCAACCAATAGTTGACATCAGCACGGGGTTTGCACCGCTCAGATCTGATACTCGAGCACCGCGGCCTCCGCCGGGGCGGGGGCGCCGGCGTCGAGCAGGGTCTGCGCGACGCGCAGCGCCTGGCCGCGCAGCTCGGGCACCGCGACGCTTTCCCAGAACGTGCCGCGCAGCAGCGGGCCGATGGCAAACAGAAATGGAGAGCGCCGGCCGTCGCGGGCGACGACCGCGAAGTCGGGCCCGACGCGGATGCCCATGTCCATCGCGTCCGGCTGGGCGAGGCCGTCGCGGAGGAGCTGCTGCAGCAGGGGCGAGCGTGTGGCGGAGAAACGGGTGTGCGGGCCGGTGCAGTTGATGGCGAGCGCGGCCTCCATGACGGAGGTCGCCCCGTCGCGGCTGCGCAGGGCGACGCCAATCCTGGCGCCGAGGGGCTGCACGCCGGTCACGGCGGCGCGGGTGATCTTCAGCCGGCCGGACGCGAGGGCGTCCGCGACCTGCCGGTGGATGGACGGGGCGATGCGGTGGCGCAGGACATTCCAGCGCGCGGCGTGCTGCGCGACGAACTCGCGGCGCTCCGCGTCGGTGAACGCGCCCCAGATGCGCGCCGTGTGCGGGCGCAGCTTGTCGACGACCATCGCGGGGTTGAGGCCGGCGGCGCGCAGGCGCGCGCAGTGTTCCTCGAGCAGGCGCACGAGACCCGCCAGGCCGAGCGTGGCGAGGTCGATATTGGCGGGCGGGAAGAGCGGGTCGTCCACGCCCTTGAAATGGGATTCGGGCAGCAGGCCGTGGCGCGAGACGGCGTGGATGGTGCCGCGCCAGCCGAGCGCCAGCAGGGTGATGATGGCGTCCACCGTGGTCAGGCCCGTGCCGAGCAGCACGATGTCGCCGGAGGACGGGATGCGCGACTCCCAGTCCAGCCACGGGTTGGCGCATCAGGCCGGGTGGGTGGCGACGGTGGCGTGACCCGGCAGGTCGGCGGGCGGCTCGTTGCCCGTGGCGAGGACGACCTTGTCGGCGTCGAGCGAGGTGCCGTCGGCGAGGCGGAGCCGGGTGCCGGCGCCGGCGGGCTCGAGCGCGAGGACCTCGGCGTCGAGCGGCACCAGTTCCACGCGGCTTCCCGGGTCGACGGGCCGGGCGTAATGCTGCAGCAGGCCGCGCAGGTAGTCGCCGTAGACGCGGCGCGGCAGGTAGGTCTCGCGCAGCTCGGCCTCGGGCACGTCGGCGTATTCGGTGCGGGTGCGGAGCCACTCGAGGAAATGGTTGGGGTGGTCGGCCAGCGCCGACATGTTGCGGGCGGCGACGTTGAGCAGGTGCTCGGGGCGGCGGGTGCCGTAGGCGATGCCGCGGCCGGCGGGGGAGCCGGGGTTGAGCAGCGTGACGCGGAGGGGTGCGGGGCTGAGCCGGGCAAGGTTGACCGCGGCCATCGTGCCGCTGAATCCGCCGCCGATGATGGCGATGTGCTGGAACCCCGGGGTGGTCATCCGGTCGTGCCGGTCAGGGTTTGGAGGCAGGCGGCGGGCAGGGGTCTCATGGCGGGAATCGCGGCAAAAAAATAGCCCCACCGCCGGGGTGGGGCCAGATCTATTCGCGCCGCGGGCGCGCGGGTCACTTGCGCGAATCGCGCTGGAACTGGTAGACGACCTTCAGCATCTGCCAGGCGAGCCAGAACACGCCGGCCATGCAGCCGGCGGCGAGGCCGCCCCAAAGCATGACCATCTTCGGGTCGTTGGAGGGCACGTGCGAGTTCACGAGCCAGTAGAAGATGCCAAAGGCGATGGCAGTCAGCGTCAGGTCGATGATGAGGGTGACGAAGGAAAAGGACTTTTTCTCGGGCGAGGCCATGGCCGGAACAGAAGGCCCCGGGCGGGGGCTTGTCGAACAGAAACTTGGCCCGCCCGCCGGTGGCCCCCGAGGGCCGGTGGACGTTCAAGCCCTTCTCATAATGGGCATTAGGGGATCAGGCGGGCCCGGGGGCGGTCCGCCCCGGGCGGGCGCAAGAACTGCGGAGTGGATGGCAACCGTCGCGCAGACGGTGCCGGGCGGCTCTGCGATACTGGCCGGGTTCAGCTTTCACCCTTTCACCGCACGATGAACGACGGACAACTTTTCCTGGTTGGCGCCACCCACCGCACCGCCCCGCTTGGGCTGCGCGAAAAGCTGGCCCTCTCCGCCGCCAACGAAGCCGGCCTGGCGGAGGACCTGAAGGCGCTCCCGGGCCTGACCGAGTTTGTGATCCTGAACACCTGCAACCGGGTGGAAATCTACGGCGTGGGCGAGAATGACCGCCAATCCGCCCAGGTGACCGCGGCGTTCTGCGCCCGGCAGGGCTTCGCCTCCGAGGAATTCGAGCGGATCAAGCTGGGCCTGGCCGGCCGCGCCACCGTGGAGCACCTGCTCGAGGTGGCGAGCGGCCTCGATTCCCAGATGATCGGCGAGAACGAGATTTTCGGCCAGGTGAAGAAAGCCTTCCTTACCGCGCAGGGCCGGGGCTCGGCGGGTCCGGTGTTGAACCGCATTTTCCAGAAGGCCTTCCAGGCGGCCAAGCACGTCCGCACCCACACGGGCATCACGGCGGGCCTGGTCAGCGTCTCGAACGTGGCGGTGGAGGTCGCGCTGCGGATCTTCGGCAAGCTCGACGAGACCAAGGTGCTCCTGCTCGGTGCCGGCGACATCGGCCTGAAGAGCGGCCGCGCCTTCCGCAGCCGCAGCCCGGGCGCGCTGGTGGTCGCCAGCCGGCGCCTGGAGCGCGCCAGCGAGGCGGCGGCGGAGCTCGGGGCCACGGCGGTCTCCTTTGACGACGCCCTGGCCCGCCTGGGGGAATTCGACATCGTCGTCTGCTCCACCTCCTGTCCCGCGGCCATCATCGCGCCGGAGCGGGCGGCCGCCGCGATGCAGCAGCGTTCGGGCCGGCCGATGTTCTTCATCGACGCCGCCATGCCGCGCGACGTTGATGCCGGCGTCACCGCGCTCAAGAACGTCTTTGTCTACAACCTCGACGACCTCGCGAAGATCGCCGCGGAGAACCGCGCGGCCCGGGAGTCGGAGATCATCCGCTGCCGCGAGATCCTCGCCGAGCGCACGACCAACCTCTGGGCGCAGGCCGAGCGGGTCCTGCAGGCCGGGGAGGGCACGGCGCCGGCCACCGGTCGGCCGGTCGAGCTTTACCCCGCCGTCAGCCTGGCGGGTTGAGCGTTCCCGGGGCCTGCCAGGCAATCCTGCGGGGGCAATGAGGTGGAACCGGGCCTCTGGACCGGTTTTTCCAGCGCACATCCAACAAACCCGTCCGGAGGCCGGGTTCCACCCAACGAGGCCAACGCTCCTCAGGCCGTGACGGCTTTTTGGGCGGCCGCGGCCAGCCGCTTGCCGGCGGCGATGCACTGCGAGAGGGAGACCCCGTCGCGGCTCGTGCCGCCGATGAAGAGACCGGGGGCGCCGGCCTCGGCGGCGGCGCAGGCATCCTTGAACTGCTGGAAGCCGACGGTGTATTGCGGGATGGCGTGCGGCCAGCGCTGGATCCGGGTGAACACGGGCTCGCCGCGCACGCCGAGCAGCGCGCCCAGCTCGGCGCGGACCGTGTCGAGCAGTTCGCGGTCGCCGGCGCAGGCGAGCTCCGGTTGCCGCGTGCCGCCGACGAAGGTGGTCAGCGCGACATGACCCTCCGGCGCACGGCCGGGGAAGAGGGTGCTCGAGAAAAGCGTGCCGAGGATGCGGCGGCGCTCGACCGCGGGGGTCAGGATGCCGAAGCCGTCGAGCGGGTGGGCGACATCCTCCCGGCGGTAGCCGAGGAACACGGAGGCGACGGCCGGCGAGGTGACCGCGCGCAGCTTGGCGAGCGCGCCCGGGTCGGGGACGCCCTCGAAGCGGAGCCCGCCCAGGAGGTCGGGCGGCAGCGCGCAGACGACGGCGGCGAACTCCTCCTCGCGGCGGACGCCGCCGGTGACAAACCCGACCTGCCAGGTCGAGCCCGCGCGGCGGACGTGGGTGACGGCGTGGCCGAGGCGCAGGTTCGGGCCGAGGGCGCGGGCGAGGGCGCGGGGGATTTCCGTGAGGCCGTCGGGGAAGGAGATCATGCTGCCCTTCGGCGCGCCGGTGGCGTTGCGGCGCGCGAGCGAGCCGCGGACGAGCGAGCCATGCTCGTGCTCGAGCGCGAAGAGCTTGGGGAAGGCGTGCTGCACCGACAGCGCGGCCGGGTCGCCGGCGAAGACGCCCGCGACGAAGGGGTTCACGATGTAATCGAGGAACTCCGGGCCGAGGCGGCGCTTCACGAAGTCCGCGACGGATTCCTCCCGGCCCGCCGGCGGGCGGCCGCGGAAGGGTTCGCCCAGCACGTTGAGCTTGGCGCGGGCGGACAGCAGCGGGGTGGTGACGAACTTCAGCGCGGAGTCCGGCAGGGCGACGGGCGCGCCGCGGTGGACGACGTAGCGTTTGGCCGCGGCGGGATTGGCCACGAGCCGGCGGTCGTGCAGGCCGAGGTCCGTGAGGAAGGCCGAGATGTCCGGGGTGTTCTCGAAGAGGGTGTTGGGGCCGGTCTCGGCCAGCCAGCCGCCCTCGCGGCCCGAGCCGATGACGCCGCCCGGGGTCACGCCGGCCTCGAACACCACGACCGGGACGCCCGCGCGGCGCAGCTGCCAGGCGGCGGTGAGGCCGGTGAGGCCCCCGCCGATGACGGCCACGGGCCACACATGCGGTGAGGCGGCAGGGACGGACGGGGCGGCGGGCGCGAGCAGGTTCATGCCCTCAGTTTAACAGGGTGAGGCCTGGCCGGCCCTGCGCCCATTGTCAGGCACTGCGCGGATATTGCGGGTTTACGGTTACGCCGCCCGGGCCCCGCCTCCAACCCAAGCCGGGGCCATGGACCCGAAAGAAACAAAAAGGCCGCGGGTCCGAGGACGCCGCGGCCGGGGTGAGGGAGTCGGCCTCAGAAGCGATACTGGACCTTGCCGTAAACGAGGTGGGCCTCGTAGTCGGCGTTGCCGAGCGAGGGGGTATCCTCGTTCTTGGCGTAGGTATACTTCAGGTTGACCGTCGTGCGGGCGTTCATGCGGCGGTTCCAGCCCACCGAGAAGGTCTGCAGCTTGCTGTCGGTGCCGAAGGGCACGGTGACGGCGGAGTTGTTGATGTAGTTGCCCATCGCCTTGTAGAGCATGTAGTCCACCAGCAGGTCGCTCTGCTCGTCGAGGGCGTAGCCGCTGCTCAGGCTGAAGTTCACGTAGTTCGAGTCGCTGTTCTTGACGAGGTTGCTCGCCAGGCCGGTGAGGGTGACCGCCGGGGTGGTGAGGGTCTCGTTCACGTAGTTCACGTTGCCCTGCAGATACCAGCGGGCGAGCGGGTTCCAGGTCACGCTCTCGGAGAGGATGTGCTGGGTGGTGCTCATGCTCTCGGCGAAGGCGAGGCCGACCTCCTGCGAACGGATGGTGGTCTTCTGGTAGTCGTAGCGCGTGATCGTCCGGAAGTTGGGCGACAGGCGGTGGGACAGGCGGATGTTGAAGTCATTCGTCTCGAAGTCCTGGCCGGTGACGTAGGCCGGATAGCGGTCGGCCGTGCTGACCGTGTTGTCGCGGACGGCGTTGTAGTCGTTCTGGCGGGCCTTGAAGTAGTATTGGACGGCGACGGTGGTGCCGGGCCGGGCATACCAGTTGGCGGTGTAGGCATACTTCTGCACGCTGCGCTCCAGCTCGGTGTCGCGGTCGATCGAGATGGCCTGCAGCGGGGTGCCGGGCTCGAGGATGCGCTCCTCCTGGAGCTCGCCCTCGGAGTTGGACCAGTCGGCCTTGAAGTTGAGCGAGACGTTCTTGTAACCCGTGTAGCGGGCCTCGACGCTGGCGGCGTAGGTCTTCCAGTCCTTTTCGCTCTGGGCCTCGACCTCGTCGTTGATCGGCGCGAAGGAGGGGGCGCTGCCGAAGTTCGTCTCCTCAAACTCGATCAGGTTGCTCCACTCGGTCTTCTCAAACCGGAAGGAGGGGGTGATGCGGAGGTTCTCGGAGGCGAGATACAGCGCGCTGAGGGTGGCGACGGTCTGGGTCATCTGCGATTCGCCGAGCTCGTTGCCCGGGAGCAGGCCGAAGAAGCCCTCGTCGCGCTGCTGGCGGGTCGGGTAGTTGTTGGTGTAGTCCGCGTCGTAGCCGGCGCCGAAGACGCGGCTGCCGCTGAGGATGGTGTCGATCTTGGTGCGGGCGACGGCGGTGGTCAGCTTGAGCTTCTCGTTCAGCTGGGTCAGGTAGCTGCCGCGGATCTGGAACAGGTCGTAGTCCTGGCCTTCCTTGGCCGTGACGTAGCGGTCGGTTGTCGGCTGGCCCGGGGTGCGGCGGCTGTAGCGGCCGTTCTCATACTCGCCCTTGTCGTAGCGGAGGGCCAGGGCGAGGTCATGCTTGTCCGTGGTCTTCGAGACGGTGCCGTTGAGGATGTGGCGCTTCTCGTCGAACTTCAGGTAGGTCGGCACGATGTAGCGGGTGGCGGTGGTGCTGACGGCGAGGCCCGTGTCCATCCAGCTGGTGGAGTCCTTCTGGCCCTTCTTGGTCAGGTAGTCGTAGCGGAACATGAAGTTGACGGCGTCGGGCTTGGTGAAGCCGGCCTCCAGCCACAGGTTGCCACGGTCGACATGCAGGTCCTCGTCATAGAGCTGGATGCGCAGGCCGTTGGTGGGCCAGACGCCGCCGCTGCCGTCATAGTAGGTGCGGAACAGCTTGTAGCCGAACTTCAGGTAGCCCAGCTCCTCCTTGGTGACGGCGAGGTCGAGCAGGTAGTCATGGTTGCCGGCCATGGCATGGCCGCGCAGCTTCAGGACGGCCTCGTTCTTCAGCTCGGTGGTGTAGAAGAGGTCCTCGATGCCGAGGGTGCCCTTCTTGTTGAGCTGGAATTGCTTTTGGAAGCCGGGGCGGTCGCCTTCCTGCAGGTTATAGCCGGCGGAGAAGTCGATATAGTTTTCGTAGACCGGTTCCTTGGCCTTGCCGGTTTGGGCGTTCAAGGCGCCCGGCAGGCCCAGCAGGCTCGCCCCCGCGAGGACCAGCATGGGCCGGCGAATCAGGTGGAGAATGGCGGTGGTGTTCATCGGAGTATCCGTGATGGTTTGGGTGTTAGAAGCGGAGGGAGGAGCTGACGTGCGAGCCGTGGACGGCCTCGTGGCAGCCGCCGGACCAGCAGGTGCCGCGGGACAGGAAGCTCGCGTGGTCGCGGCCGCCGATCATGATGACACCGGCGGAGGGTTGCTCCTGGAAGTGGCATTGCAGGCAGAGGTTGGCGTTGCGGGCCTTGAGCATCTTCTGGTTCACCGAGCCGTGCGGGCTGTGGCAGGACATGCAACCCTCGCGGGAAGCCTCGTGCTCGAAGACGTAGGGGCCGCCCTGCGAGGTGTGGCACTTCAGGCAGGAGGAGTTGAGCGTCGCCATGGAGGTGTTGGTCTCGTTGACGGCATCACCGGTGTGCGGGTTGTGGCAGTCGCTGCAGCTCATCTTGCCGGCGAGCACCGGGTGGGTGTTCGGCAGGCTGAACTCGCCGCGCTTGTCGAGGTGGCACTGGAAGCAGGTCTCGGGGGAGTTGCCCGGGTTCACGATGCTGCCGGCGCCGCCGCCGGACTTGACGTGGATGCTGCCGGGGCCGTGACAGGCCTCGCAGCCGATTTCCTGGCCGTTGCCGCCGTCGGCGGTGAGCTTGGCGTGCGTCGCGTCATGGAAGCCCGTGGTCACGGTCTCATGGCATTCGGCGCAGGCCTTGGAGCCCACGAACTTGGCCCCGGGCACCGAGGGCGGTGCCATGACGGAGCGGTTGACGGAGACGCAGGAGACCAGGAGAAGGCCCCAGGCGGCGATGCCGCCGAAGATCAGCGTGTTTTTTGTCCAGCGGAGCGGGAGTTTCATGGGCGTAAAGCTAGGAGTGAGGTTTTGGGCTTGGTTCGGGGAAAAGGGTCTGGTTCAGCGTGGTCACTTTATCGGAACGGGCGGACAATGGCTGCGCATCACTTGCGGAGATGTGTGCACGATTTGGTGTGTATTAGCGATGCTAAGGATCAAGGTGGGGCTGACACCTGACATAAGGTCAGGCACTGGCTTGAATGGAATCTGCGGAGGCGGCGTGCGACGGGTCGGCCGGCACGGCCTGTTCCGCCGCCACGTGCGCGCGCATGGCGTCGCGGTAGGCGTTCACCGACTCGAAGAATTCCGCCATCATCAGCATGAGCCAGTAGCGGCCCTTTTCCGTCAGGCGCCAGCCGCGTGCATCGCGCGTGGCCGCGCCGAGCAGCTCGAGCGTGAGCAGCTCGCCCCAGAGGCGGCGGAAGAATTTCTTGCCATGATGCCCGACCGCCCACGCGCGGTCGAGGCCGAGGCCGAACATCCGCACGAGCAGCGCATACCGCAGGCGGTCGGTGTCGCCGAGCCGGTGCCGCGTCACGATACCGGTGAGGCCGCGCCCGATGCGCTCCTCGTAGGAACTGAGCGAGAAGCTCGTCGAGTAGAGCGTGCCGTCGAGGTAGCTGAACGCGCCGCTGCCGGCGCCGACGTAGTGGTCGGCGGTGGCGATGTATTCGTCGCTGCCATGGCCGTTCCGCGTGAAGCACCATGCGGAGGTTGGTGAGAAACCGCCGGCCGAGAGCCGGCGCCCGATGGTTTGATAAAACCGGCGCAGCCGCCGCCGGTCGGGCACGCCCATCGCGCCGGCGAGCCGGCGCAGACCGGAGGGCGAGGTCATCAGCGGGTAGCAGGAAACCTGGCCGGCGCCGAGGGTCTGGAAGATCTCCAGATCGCGCTCGAGCGATGCGAGGGTCTGGTGCGGCTGGTTGAAGATCAGGTCGACGTTGAGGGTGGGGAAGAGTCCTGCCGCGGCGCGGATGCGCTCCGCCGTCTCGGCGCCGCCGCCGTATTTTTCGAAGCGGCCCATCTCACGGAGCAGGGTGTCGTCGAAGCTCTGCACGCCGACCGACAGCCGCGTCACGCCGCCGGCGCGCAGCCGGGCGAGCAGGTCGGGGCGGAGGTCGCGGGGGTTGGTCTCGACCGAGATCTCCTTCACGGCGAAGCGTGCGCGCACGAGGGCGATGGTCTCGAGCAGCTCCTCCGGCTCGACGGTCGGCGTGCCGCCGCCGAAGTAGACGCCGGTGAACGCGAAGCCGGCCGCGTGGTAGAGCCCGAGCTCGCGGCGCAGCGCGGTGAAATAGCGCTGCGCTTGCGGCCGGCAGTGCTGCACCCGGTGGAACGAGCAGAACGGGCACAGCGCCTCGCAGAACGGGATGTGCACATAGAGGTAGGTCCCGCCGGTCCGGGGCCGGGGCGGCACCGAGCCGTCGCAGTCGGTCATCCGCATGAAACCGCGCGTGCGATAGCGGAACAGCCCGAGCAGGATGGAGTCGAGCAGCGGCGTGGCGTTCATGGACGGATCCTCAGTGGCCGAGGCGGGAGAGCAGGGCGTAGATCATCAGCGCGAGCAGCAACAGCCCGAGGCCGACGAAGATGAAGCCGAGGGTCTTGTAGAGCGTGCGCCGGGCGGCCCAGTCGGTGTGGATCACGCGGTGCTGTTCAAGTTTGCCCGCGGCGACGAGGCGGTCATACCACCGGCGGCGCTCCGTCAGCATCTCGGCCTTCGAGATGTGGCCGGAGAAGATCACGGTATCCATCGGGAACTTATCGAGGCGGAAGTGGGTGTTGAAGAAGTGGAAGGTGAAGATGAAGCCCGCGGCGAGCAGGGCCTCGTCGGAGTGGATCACGACCGCGATGTTGATCAGCCAGCCGGGCAGGAAGGTGGTGAAGAACTTCGGGAACCACAGCACGAGCCCGGAGAGGCCGATGATGCCGACGCCCCAGAACACGGCGAGGTAGTCGAAGCGCTCCCAGTAGGTCCAGCGGTCCCACGAGGGGCGCGGGCCCCGGCCGAGGAACCACCTCAGGTGGGCGAGGAAGTCGCGCAGGTCCTGGAAGGACGGCACCATGGAGTCGGGGCCGAACACGGCGCCCCAGAACCGGCCGAACGCGAAGCGCCCGGTGGCGGGGTCCCGCACGGCGCCGCGGTTCCGCCACAGGCCCTGCGCGAGGCTGGCGAGGTGCAGGCCGAAATACAGGAACGTGACGAGCGCGGCGAGGTGGTGCAGCACGCGCGCGGCCTCCGGGCCGCCGAGGACGTTGAACATGGTGCGCGCCCACTCGGTGTAATAGAACTTCAGCGGCATGCCGGTGAGCACCAGCGCGAGGAAGCTGGTGACGACCAGCATGTGGAGGAAGCGCTCGTAGGGGTTGAAGCGGCGGTAGGTCTCCGTCTCGTCGTGCAGCGCGGCGCGGGCGGCGCGGAAGCCGGCCGGGTCGCGGAGCCACGTGAGCGTGAAGCGCGTGATCCACAGGAGCGTGTGCACGCCGAAGAAGGCGAACACGCTGACGAGGAGCGTCGTCATGGCCAGGTAGGTCCAGTGCAGCACCGGGTAGTTGGTCCCGTCGGTGTGGTCCGCGTGCGGCTGGTATTGGGTGAAGGCGGCGTTCACGCCCTCGTGGCACGAGGCGCAGGTCTGCACGATGTTGCCGGCCGAGAGCTTCGACCTCGGGTCGGTGTGCTTGAGGATGTCGTGGTGCCCGTGGCAGTCGTAGCAGGCGGCGACGTCCGCGGCGGTGTTGGCCTGGCCGAGCAGCATGGCCTTGCCGTGGTAGGTCTCGCGGTAGTTGGCGAGGCGCTCCTCGTGGCAGGCGCCGCACTTCTGGTCGCTGGTCTGCTTGAAGTGCGCGCTACCCGGGCGCTCGATGTCGTGCGCGGTGTGGCAGTCGGTGCAGACCGCGGTCTTTTCGCCCGGCTTGGCGACCAGCTGTCCGTGCACGCTGGCCGCGTAGGTCTTCTCGACGCCGACGTGGCAGGCCCCGCAGGTCTTGGAGAGGGCGGCGCGGCTGGTGTGGGCGGAGGCGTCCTTGATGGACTTGATGTCGTGCACGCCGTGGCAGTCGTTGCAGGAGGGCGAGACGTTGAGCCCCATCTTGTAGAGGCCCTGGCCGTGGATGCTGTCCTTGAAATGCGCGATGGCGTCGCCGTTCTTCAGGCCGAGCTTGGTCTTGTCGCCCTCATGGCACTGCGCGCAGGTGCCGAGGAGGTTGAACTTCGCGACGGGGGAATCGATGTGCTTCACCGGCAGGAGGTCGTGGGTGGGCCCGTGGCAGCTCTTGCAGTCGGCGGCGATCGGGAGGCCGCCTTCGCGCGTCACGCCGTGGATGCTGGTGGTGAATTGCTTCGTGGCGCCCTCGTGGCAGGAGGCGCATTGCGCGGGCGGCAGCTTGTCCTCGTGGGTGGGATCCTTGATGCTGGCGTGGCACTCCACGCAGTTCAGCCCGCCGTGCACGGACTTCGCAAAGAGCTCGGGCCGGACGCCGATCCAGACGGGCGGCAGGCCCTTCTTGGGCGCCTTGAATTCCGCCTCGTGGCAGTCCATGCACTCGGAGTTGGGCACCGCGGGCGGCGCCTTGAGCGGGACGGGGGCGGCGGCCGCACCGGCGGCCCAGGCGCCCAGGGGCGCCAGCAGGGTGAACACGAGTAGCAGAGTCCGCCGGCAGGTTGCGTTCATGGTAGCTCCGCGCACAGGATGCGCCGAATGCCGCGCGCCGGCTACGCAGGGCTTGGCCGAACCGGAGCGTAATTTGCCGGCGGGGTTGAACGGCTTCCGCTGCTTTGCTGTTTCCAGCGGACAAAGAGCCTTCAACCGATCCAACCCCAGTCTTTAACCACCAGGAAAGGTCTTCAAGCTCTGTCACAGAGACACGCCAAACCGGCCAAACCGGGACAGGGCGACCACTAATGGAATTTCGCCAACGGCGAAATTTTGGCATTGCGGCTCCGGCTGATCGCCTGCGCGGTGGGGTTCGGGGGCCCGCTAATCGCGGGCAGAAAGGGCTGCGATCAGCAGCCCCCTTGATCTGACAGCGGAGGCGATCAGCCGGAGCGGTGAAAGTAGATTCCGCCGTTGGCGGAATCCTTTTAGTGGTTCATTTCCGGGGCTTGAAAACACGCCCGGCTGGTTACCCAAGTTCGGGGGGCTGGAGCGGAATCACCGTCCGCTGAAAGCGGGGAGTAATCCTATTTCTGGATGCCGCCGGTGTGGCAGTCCGTGCAGGTCAGCTCGGGGTCGAGCTCGCCGTCGGGATGCTTGAACTCAAACCCCATGCCGCTCAGCTGCATGAGCTCGGTGCCCTTGCCCTGCGCGAGGATGGTGTGGCAGGAGTTGCAGTCGCTCGAGGAGATGGTCCGGCCGGTGGAGCTGGTGTGCTTGCTGTCATGGCAGCGGAAGCAGCCGGGCCAGTCCTTGTGGCCGATGTTGTTCGGGTAGACGCGCCAGTCGGCCTTGCGCTCGGGGAAGATGCTGGTGGCGAAGACCGCCTGCACGGTGGCAATGGCACCCGGGAGCTCGGCTTCGTGGGCCTTGTCTTTGTATTTCTGCCGCAGGTAGTCGGCGATCTTCTGCGCGGCCTCGGCGTCGGTGGCGATCTCCTGCGACATCGCCTGCACGGCGACGCGCTTGATGTTGGGCAGCTTCCGGGAGAGGGTGCCGTCGGCCATGGCCTTCTCGACGGCCTCGTTGGCGGTGGGGAACACGTGGGCCGGCCGGTTGTGGCAGTCCATGCAGTCCATCACGCGGATGCGGTCGGCCGGCGGCTCGCCGGTGAAGTCGGGGGTGCGGAACACGCGCGAGGTGCCGTCCTTGAGGTTGGTGACGCGGGTCCAGGGGATGTCCTGCCGCTTGTCGTCGGTGGCGTAATACTCGACCTTCTCGGTGTCGCTGACGTGCCAGTGGATGCCGCCGGCGGGGCTGCCGGGGGAGCTCTTGTTGACGTGCATCAGCATGCGCACGGTGTAGGGGGTGTTCTTCTTGTCGGAGAGGAAGTGCTCGTAGTTGATCTCGACGTTGCCGTGGAACTTCTCCGGCCAGTGGCACTTGGCGCAGATGTCCTGCGCGGGGCGGAGCTGCTTGAGCGGCGTCGCGATCGGGCGGTTGTAGGTGTCGAGCGTGTAGGTGATGAGCTGGTGGGTGCCGTTGATCTTGGCCTTGATGAACCACTCGGCGCCGGAGCCGATGTGGCATTCGACGCAGCCGACGCGGGCGTGCGAGCCGCGCTGGTAGGTGACGAACTCGGGGTTCATGGCCTTGTGGCAGACCTCGCCGCAGAACTGGACCGACTCCGAGTAGTGGTAGGTCTGGTAGCTGCCGAAGGCGCTCAGCATGATGAAGCCCACGGCCCCCGTGCCGAAAAGGAACATGATGCGGCGCTGCGTCGGGTTGTGGAAGTCGAGCCGCCACTTGTCCGGCATCGTGGCCGCGTGCTTGATGGCCCAGCGGCGCTGCGCCCAGGCGCCGAAGAACACCAGCACCAGGCCGGTGATCAGGAACCCCGGCGCGACGATATACGTGAAGATGCCGAGGTAGGGGTTGGTGTCCCCCTGCGTGAAGTCCATCCAGACCAGCAGCGCGAACGAGAACAGGGCCCCGATGGCGATGACCGCGCCGATGGCGCTGATCCAGTTGTTGAAGTGCGAACGGGGCGCGGGCGGCGGGGTGGGCTTGGGCGTGGACATGGGGAGAGGGGGGAGGGAAAATGGAAGGGCGTCGCCTGGCGACGCCCTTGTCGGTCAATCGGGAGGCTCAGGCCTTGAACTTGCGGATGTAGGCGACGAGTTCCTTGATCTCGTCGGACGAGAGCTCGTCCTTGTAGGCCTTCATCTTTTCCTTGCCGGCCGCGTCGTTCACGCCGTCGGCGATGGCCTTGATCATCTCCTCGTCCTTCATCTCGGCCTGGGCCTTGGCGTCGGTATAGTCCTTCAGCTTGAGTTTCTTGCCGACCTTGGTCTGGCCCTTGCCATCCTCGCCGTGGCACTTGGTGCAGTGGTTCTCCCAGTTTTCGGCGACGGGGGCGGCGAGGCCCAGGGTGGCGCCGGCGAGCAGGACGAGGCCGGCGGTGATGATCTTGTGGCTGTTTTTCATG
>JAYRDK010000068.1:0-18528 GCA_041909435.1 Lacunisphaera sp. | reverse complement strand
CCGCTCAGTTAGCAGTTCGAGTTAAGCCCACGAGACGAACACCGACCAATATCAGTGACGGACTCATAAGGTCCATGCTCCGTGTTCTCCGGTCTGGTGTCCGCCGTGGCCGGAGCGGTTGCAACCGCTCCGGCCACCTCGGGGTCCTGTCTTCGGTTCTTCATCAGCAGGTTTCCTGAGTCAAAAACGAACATACCATGCTTCGCCTAACGGCTTCGCCTGAAGGTCTCCTTCGCCTAATCGGCTCCGGTTTGGGTTCCCGGGAGCGGCTAATCGCCGCAGGAGAGATCAGCCTATAATGATCCATCTTGTCCGTCCGTCATTTTTATCAGCCGGCGATCAGCCGGCCCCCGAAGCTCCCGGGCGAAGCCGATTAGGCGGAGCTGCACCAAGTAGCAGCGCCGGTAGGCGATGCATCAGTGGTTAAAACAGATCGATGGTTCTGGTTTTACCAGACACCCACTTGCCTTTGTCGGCGGGGCACCCGCGAGCGGGCTGGTTTACAGTCCCCAGAAACGGCGCTCGCAGAGCACCGCTACAGGAGCTACATCACGAAGCATGAAACCGATGACCGATGCGAAAACGACGGTGGCGGAGCTGCGGGAGCGGGTGCTGGCCTTCGTGCACGAGCGCGACTGGGAGCAGTTCCACTCGCCGAAGAACCTCAGCATGGCGCTGGCCGCCGAGTCGGGCGAGCTGATGGAGCATTTCCTCTGGGCCGAGTCCAAGGCCTCGCTCGACGTCGCCCGCGACCCGAAGAAGCGCCCGGCGATCGAGGCCGAGGTCGCCGATGTCGTGATCTACGCGCTCGAGTTCGCCAACATCTGCGGCATCGACCTCGCCGCCGCGATCGAGGCGAAGATGGCGGCCAACGCGAAGAAGTATCCGGTCGAGAAGGCCAAGGGGCGGTCGGACAAATACACCGAGCTGTGAAATGGCGGATTGGTCCGGTGGAAACGAGGTAACCACTAATGAGTTTCGCCAAGGACGAAACTTTCGAGGACACCCTCCGGCTAATCGCCTTCGGGATTAGGTTCCGGGGAGTCCGCTGATCGCGGACTTGATTGGATCGGTCCGGCGGGTTGGTCTCAGTATCAGTCGATGGCGCAAGGTGGAGATCGGCCCTTCAGCCGGCGATAAGCCGGCCCCCGAAACCCAGTGGCGGAGACGATCAGTCAGAGCCTGATCCTGAAGGATTCATCCTTTGGTGAATCCAGTTTAGTGGTTACCCGGTTGCTAACCGGCCGGGATGCGCGGGCCGCTGTGGCAGGCGCAGCCGGGGGCGCACGGGGCGGCGGGGACGGCCGCCGGGGTCTTGTCGCCGACGCCCATCAGCCCATAGCCGCCGGTGATGACGCGCCGGACCGGCTCGCCGGTGTCCGGGTGCCGTTCCAACGGGGCGTCCTTCATGCTCTGCGCCACCTCGAAACGCCGCGGGGCCTCGCCGGGCTGCCGGGGGATGGTTTCGTAGACGTAGGTGGCCATGGTGGGAAGTGAAAGTGAGAGTGAAGGTGGAAAGGGTCCGAAATCAAGCGTGGCAACCGGAGGGTTTGTCCACATTCACTCTCATTTTCACCTTTCACGCCCATGAAAACCTCCCGGCCGCTTGAACGCTACTACGTGCTCCCGTGCTGCCTGCTGCTGCTCAACCTCTGCAACGAGATCATCGCCTACAAGGCGCGGCTGATCGACGACGGCCTGCTGCGCACGCTCTTCATCATGGGCTTCGTGCTCTTCGGCGGCTCGCTGGTCGCCTTCGCCATCGCGCCCGGCCTGATCTGGACGGTGCAGTCGCTGCGTCGCACCAGCCGTTCCAACGCCGGCCAGGTCGGCGAGGGTTTCTTCCTGCTGGGCCTCGGCGCCGTGATCTTCTGGCTCTACTACCGGAACTACCTGATGGGCACCGAGCACATCCTGCCGGCGGCGTGGCGGAATCCGCTGCTGCATTGAGGTGGAACCCGACCTCCGGACGGGTTGACTGGGATGTGCGCAAGTGACCTTTGCTTCATTCGCAAACCCTGAAAACCCGTCCGGAGGCCGGGTTCCACCTTTGCTACCACGCAGCGCGTAACTGAGCGGGGTTCTTCCCCTGCTCGCGTAGCGTCCGCAAAGCGAGGGCGTCGTGGCGCTTGGCCAGGCGCACGCCTTTTTCGTCGGTGACGAGCGGGCAGTGATAAAAGGCCGGCGTCGCCAGACCGAGGGCGCGGAACAGCAGCAGTTGCCGGAAGGTGGACTTGATCAGGTCGGCGCCGCGCACGACCTCGGTGATGCCCATCGCCGCGTCGTCCACCACGCAGGCGAGCTGGTAGCTCGGGGCGTCGTCCTTGCGCCAGACCAGGAAGTCGCCGAAATCCCGGCCGGCGGTCGCGCGCTGCCCGCCTGAGTGGCCGTCGTGGAAAATCAATGTCTCGCCGTCGGGGACGCGAAAGCGCCAGTTGACCGCCATGGGGTCGGTGAGGGGTGGCAGTGTGGTGCCGGCGGCGGGGCGGAATTCCGGCGGATAAAGCGGCTCGTCGTTTTCGTCGCCATCGTGCGGGGCGCTGGCGGCGGCAAGGACGTCCCGGCGCGAGCGGGCGCAGGGGAAAATGAGCCCGGTCGCGTGCAGCCGGGCGAGGGCGGCGCGGTAGAGCGGGATGCGGGCGCTCTGTGTGACCATCGGTTCCTGCCAGTCGAGGCCGAACCAGCGCAGGTCCTCCTGCATCGCCGTCACGAATTCCGGCCGGCAGCGGGCGGTGTCGAGGTCGTCGTTGCGCAGCAGCAGTGTGCCGCCGGCGGCACGGGCGCGTGCTTGGGCCGTCCAGAAGGTCCGGGCGTGCCCCAAGTGGAGCAGGCCGGTGGGCGACGGGGCCAGGCGGCCGATGTAGGAGGGTTTCACCACTAATCCACACTAATGGGTCACTAACCCCGGGCAGACAATCCCGGGCATTAAATTAGTGCTGATTAGTGTGGATTAGTGGTTTCAAACTCCGGCCATGTCCAAACTGCTCTGCGTCTATTGTGCCTCCAGCGACCGGATCGACCCGAAATACGCGGTCGCGGCGGAGGACCTGGGTCGCGAGCTGGTCGCGCGTGGCTGGGGACTCGTCTACGGCGGCGGCAAGACCGGCCTGATGGGGGCGGTGGCCCGCGGCACCAAGGCGGCGGGCGGGCGCGTCGTCGGGGTGATTCCCGAGTTCATGAAGGCCCGCGAGCTGGCCTTCGACGAGGCCGACGAGCTGGTGACGGTCATCACCATGCGCGAGCGGAAGCTCCTGATGGAGACGCGGGCCGACGCCTTTGTCACGCTGCCCGGCGGCTTCGGCACGCTCGAGGAGATCATGGAGATCCTCACCCTGCGGCAGCTCGACGTCGTGCGGAAGCCCTGCGTGTTCTTCAACCAGGACGGATTCTACGACGACCTCATCCGGCTGTTTGAAAGGATGCTGGCGGAGAAATTCTTCAAGCCATCGAACATGGACCTGTTTCGCGTGGCGAACTCGGTGCCGGACATCTTCACGCAGATCGAGGCGGCGGGCCAGGCGCCGGCCGAGTCGAAGTGGTTTGAGACGAGGTAGGGCGGCGACTCCGCTCGTCGCCAGGCGCGGAACGGAGTCCGCGCCCTACCTGTAGGTGGCGTGCTGGCACGCCACGTTGCACGCAAGCGTGCAACCTACGCGAACAGCGGGACTGATGGTCCCGCCTCCAAGGATCAGCGATACAGCCGGATCAGATTCTCTGAGCGGACCCAGCCGGACTGGCCGCCGGCGAAGCCGAGCTTGGTCCAGCCCAGGAAGGTCTTCTCGGCGATGGCGACCGAGCCGGCGGAAAGCGGGGTGGTCTTCTGCGTGGTGTCGGCGTCGGTCGGGATGCTGCGCAGCGTGGTGGCCTGCCAGACCAGGACGGCCTCGGGATCCGCGAGCGGGCCGTAGGTGTGCAGGCTGAGGGTCGCGGCCGCGGCGAGGAGGATGGCCAGCAACATCGTAATCAGCGCCGTCGGGCGCGCCCAGTTTCCGATGCGGCCATAACCCTTCAACAAGAGGACGATGAGGGCGGCGGCAATGAGCAGGGCGGCGCCGACGAGCATGAGCTGCCACTCGCCGGGAGAGGCCCAGCGCGCGAGCTCATGGCGGCCCTCGCCACGCGAGAACTCGACCAGCTCGGGCGGCGCCATGCCGGAACGTTGCAGGCCGAGCGCGAGGTCCCAGCGCGTCGTGTCGGAGCGGGCGTTGAGGAGAAAGGCGCTCGTCCAGTGGCCGGTGGCCTCGGCCCAGCGGTCCTGCTGGGCGAGGGCGAGACCGAGGTTGTGACGGGCGGTCCAGTCGGACGGGGCGGCGGTCACCGTGGTGCGCCAGCCGGACTCGGCCGCGTGAAAGTCGGCGGCCTTGTAGCGATCGGCGGCGAGGTCGGCCCGGGCCGCGACCGGCGCGAGCAGCAAGGCGAGCGTGAACAGGAACGGGAACAAGTTGCGGCCGGCGAAGAGCGAGAAAGGCGGCCAGCCCGGGACCTTCACGGCGGCCAGCGCGGCCTCGGCGCGGTTCAGCCAGTCGGCGGGCAGCTGGTTCTCGCGGCTGTGCAGCGCGCGGTCGGCCTCGGACCAGAGCTTGGCCCAGGCGGAGGCGGCGTCCTTCGATTGCCGGGTCACGCAGGCGTGGACCAGCGGCGTGCCGGGCGCGGCGTGGGGGACTTCCCAGAGTTTGGCGGACTCCGTCTGCCAAACCTTGAGTTGGGAGTTGAGGGCTGAGGGCTGGGAGCCGGAAGAGCGCAAGGCGGCCAGCGCGGCGGCGAGGGACTTGCGGGCTTCGCGGCGGAGGCGCTGCGGGTCGCGTTCGCGGGAGCGGAGGGCGGCGAGGACCAGCCAGACGGCGAGAACGCAGAGGACGGAGGACAGCAGACAGAGGACGGCCAGATTGCCGGTCGGCAGCGGGATGTAGCCGCGGGCGGGTTGCGTGATGGGGTCGCGCGGCAGATTGTCGGGCGGGACGGGCGCCACGGCCTCGGGCAGGGCGGGAGTGGCGGGCGCCGGGGCCGGGGGATTGATGGAGAATTGCACGGGCGCGCCGGAGCCGGCGGGCGCCTGCACCGGCGCGGAGGCGCCGGTGATCGTCACGGTGACCGGCTCGCTCGCGAGCGTCTTGTAGGTGCCGGACTTCGTGTCGAAGTAGGTGAAGCGCACGGGCGCGAGGCGGTAGGTGCCCGCCCGGGTGGGCACGAGCACGACATCCTCGGTCAGGTTGCCCTCGAACAGCGTGCCGTCCTTCATCGTGCGCTTGGACTTGGGCTGCACGACCTGGAAGTCGTTGGACACCTCGCGCTCGGGCAGGCCGGTGATGTCCGGCCAGTTGCCGGTGCCGGCCAGCTCGAGCGTCCAGGTGACGGGCTCGCCGACGGCGGCGGTGAGGGGCACGACCTTGGAGACGAAGCTGAACTCGCCGACGGCGCCGGAGAACGCGGGCGGGGCGGGCGGCAGCGGCTTGACGGTCAGGTCGAGCTGGTTCGACTCGATCGCGCGCTGCTCGACGGTGGGCTGGGCGAAGAGGCCGAAGCCCGAGGTGCCGACCATCAGGTTCACCATCTGGCTGGAGGGCTTGAGCGTGTAGCGGCCCGGCTGCTTGGCGTAGGCGCGGGTGGACTGCTGGAGGGCGACGTAGCGCTCGCCGCGGAGGAGGACCTCGTTGAGCTCGGGCTTGCTCCAGTCCTCGGTCACGAGCGGCGCGGAGGGCCAGTCGGCGTTGGTGGCGATGGAGTGGTAGTAGCGCCGGACGATGTTGAGGTTGTAGGTGACGGGGAAGACCTCGCCGGCCCAGAACGATTCCTTCGCGACGTCGAGCTTGGCGGAGGCCACGTCGTTCACGGACAGGCCGGAGGAGCCGACGGTGGCGTCGCCCACGGTGAACGTGGCGGCCTTCACCGTCAGGGTGCCCTTGTCGGTTTTGACCTCGAAGGCGGGGATGCTGATGGTGCTGCGCTTGGCGGGGCGGACCGGGAAGACGAGGGAGAAGCGGCGCGTCACGGTCATGTTGACCATGTTCATCTCGCTGCTCTGCGAGGGCCGGCCGAACTGCAGGCCGTCCACGGCCGGGAGGCGCGGGTCGCCGTCGGGCTCGCAGTTCTCGAACACGAGCGCCAGGTCGCTGACCTGGTTGAAACCCAGCTGGCCGCCCGGCGGCTCCCAGCGCACGGTCTGCGCGCGGGTGAGGGTGGGCAGGGTCAGGGTGAGGAGGGCGAGAGTGCCCAGGATGTAGGTTGCGAGCTTGCTCGCAACGTGGCGCGCGAGCGCGCCACCTGCAAAAGACGGGACTGGCTGGGTGAGAAATCGCATGATCATTACCAATTCTTGCCCGTGGGCTTTTGCTTGGGCTGCGGGCCCTGCATGAGTTGCTGGAGCTTGGCCGGGGAATCCTGGTTGCGGACCTGCTCGAGTTTCTGGAGCGGCATGGCGAGCTCGGCGTCGACCGGCTCGACGGGTTGTTTCTCCTGCTGGCCGCCGACCTTCTGCGTGCCGGGCTTGGGCTGCGGCTTGGGCTCGGGTTTCTGGTCCTGCTTGTCCTTCATGTCGCCGAACGCGTCCTGGTTCTGCTGCTGCGACTGCTGTTCCTTCTGCTGCTGGTCCTGCTTCTGCTGCTCGGACTGCTGCTGTTGCTGGTCCTTGTCCTGCTGTTGGTCCTGCGACTGGTTTTGATCCTGTTGCTGGTCCTTCTTGTCCTGCTCCTTCTTGTCCTTGTCCTTTTTGTCCGGCGGCGGCTCTTCCTTCTTGAGCAGTTCCTCGAGCTCCGTGCGGAGCTTCGGCCAGTCCGCGGCCTTGGGGTCAAGTTTCTCGCCGGCGGCGACGGCCTGCAGCGCGTCGCGGATGACGCTCTCCGGCGGCGGTTGCTGGGCGGATTTCACGCGCTGGCCGTAGGTGACCGTGGCCGAGGCCATCTCGCCGTATTCCTTGGCGGTGACGCTCTCCTTGGTCGCGAGGCGGGCCACGGTGGTGGCGAGGGGCTTGGCGATGGGGTCCTCGGCCGCCGCTGGCTCGGCGGCGAGAGCTGAAGGCTGAAAGCTGAAGGCTGAAAGCAAACCAAGCAGCGTGGCCGCAATGGCGACCGTTTTCTGACCTCGGGCCTTCCCGAGCGGCAGCGCCCGCTCGCGCGGGCGGACGGGGAACTCGGTCCAGAAGCTGATGAGCAGCAGCAGGAGACCCGGGGCGAGGAACCACTGGAAGCGCTCGACGAGGCGGGCGGTGTTTTTCTCGGCGAACTCGCCCTTGCGGCCGGCCTCGACGGTCTTGCGGAGCAGGGCCGCCAGGTCCACCCAGGCGCTGGCGTCGGTGTAGGCGCCGCCGGTGACCTGCGCGAGTTCCTGCAGGGTCGAGCTGTTGAGGCGGGACATGACGACGGCGCCGCGCTCGTCCTTCACCAGGCCGCCGCCGGCCTCGGGGATGAACGAGCCCTGCGCCGTGCCGACGCCGAGGCCGATGATGCGGATGCCCTTGGTCTTGAGCGAATCGGTCAGGCCCTTCCAGTCGTCCACCGTGCTCTCGCCGTCGCTGAGGATGATGAGGTAGCGGTCGGCGGTGGAGGTGCCGAAGGCCGACATCGCGGACTCGAGCATGGCCTTGTAGTTGGAGCCGCCCTCGGGGAGGTAGTCGGGGTTGAGCGCCGGCAGGAACTCGCGCAGCACCTCGTAGTCGGAGCTGAGCGGGGCCTGGAGGAAGGCGGTGCCGGCGAAGAGCACGAGGCCGACGCGCTCGCCCTTCAGCTCGTCGAGCAGGGAGGTGATGAGCAGCTTGCTGCGGTCGAGGCGCGAGGGCTTGACGTCCTGCGCGAGCATGGAGCGCGAGAGGTCCACGGCGATGAGCACCTCGCGCGACTGGTCGAAGACCTGCTCCTCGATCACGCCCCACTGCGGGCGGGCGAGGGCGACGATGCACAGGGCCAGACCGAACCAGAGCCAGAGGCGCGGACGGTTCTCGGCGGTGGAGTGCTTGGCGCCCAGCGAGACATCGAAGGCCCCGGCCCAGGCGCGGGCGATCTTCGGCCAGGTCGCGACGGCACGCGCCGTGTGGCGGGCCAGTTCCCAGGAGAAGAGCAGCACGAGCGGCACGAGCAGCCAGAGGAGATGCGGGGAGTGGAAGCTCATTTTTGGGGTAGGGCGGTGAGTCCCTTCGCCGCCGGATCGGCGCGGAGCGGAGTCCGCGCCCTGCCTTTGAAGGGCAGGGTGGGCGGCAGGGCGAAGAGCGCGCCGAGGAACAGCAACCCGGCGCCGGGCACGGCCAGCCAGTGGAACAGCTCGGTCGTCAGCAGGTAGGACTTGGCGGTGAACTCGATCTTCTGCGCCTGGTCGATCGCGGCAAAGGCTTTCTCGGCGGTGTCGATGTCGAAGGCGCGGAAAAACCGGCCGCCGGTGGCGTCGGAGATGGCGCGCAGCTGGCCCTCGTCGAGGTCCGAGATGACGCGGCGCGAGCCGAGCCGGCGGCCGGTCTCGTCGAAGACGGGCATCTTGACCAGGCCGTCGCGCCCGGCGCCGATGGTGTAGACGGGCACGCCGCGGGACTTCGCGATCTCGGTGGATTGCTCGGGGGTGAGGACGCCGCGGTTGTTGGCGCCGTCGGTCATGAGCACGACGAAGGCGCCCTTGCGCTTCCCGCCGTCCTCGCGGGCCGCCTGCTCGAGGCGGGTGAGGGCGACGCCGAGGCCGTCGCCGATGGCGGTGCCGTCCTCGATCATGCCGAGCTTGAGGCGCTCGACCTGGCGCTCGAGCCAGTCGTGGTCGAAGGTGAGCGGGGCGAGGGTGTAGGCGCGGCCGGAGAAGACGACCATGCCGATGCGGTCGGAGGTGCGCTGCCGGATGAAGGCCTGGATGACGGGCTTGATGGCCTGGAGGCGGTTGATCACCTCGCCGTCGCGCTCGTAGTCCTCGGCGAGCATCGAGCCGGAAAGGTCGATCGCGAGCATCAGGTCGTAGCCCTGCTGCTTCACCTCGCGCTTGTCCTCGACGATCTGCGGGCGGGCGAGGGCGACGATCAGCAGCACAAGTCCCGTGAAGGCCAGGCCGGCCGGCCAGCGGGAGGTCGGGATGAGCGACGGCCGGTGCCACGCGGCGGCGAAGGGCACGACGAGCACCGGGGCCCCGCGGCGGCCGCGCACCCAGATGAGCAGCGGCAGCAACAGCAGCGCGAGCAGCCAGAGCGGGTCATGGAAGGCGTATTCCTTCATGGTCAGCGGCGCTGGCCGGCGGCCATGCGGCGGTGGAAAAAGCGGACCAGGGCCTCGAGGCGTTCCTCGTCGGTGCGGACAGTGAGGCGGCTCAGGACGTTCGGGAAGATGGCGTTGAAGGAGTTGTCGCGGGACTGCACCCACTCGGCGTGGGCGGCGCGCTGGGCGGAGGAGGCACCGTTGAGGTTGACCAGCCGGCCGGCGACCGGGTCATAGGTGGTCAGGATGCGGTCGAAGGGCAGCTCGCGGTCCCACGGATCCTCCACGCGGAAGCCCATCGTCTGGTAGCGCCGCGAGAGCACGCTCCAGCCCTCGGGCTCGAGGCGCGGCGGGAAATCCCCAAGCCAGATCAAAATGCTGTGGCGCGGCGCGGCCTTGGCGAGGAGGCGCCAGGGGACGAAGGAAGATTCAGCCGAGGGCTGGGAGCTGACAGCTGAGAGTTCCGGCGGCGTCTGGCCGAGCAGGGTGGCGGCGGCGTGGAGGATCTGGCCGCGGCCGCGGACGGGCTCCTGCAGCTTGTAGCCGGCGGGGGAGGCGTGGAGGAAGCCGACGCGGTCGCGGTTGACGGCGCCGAGCATCATGACGAGGCCGGCGAGCTCGAGCAGGGCCTCGCGCTTGGACTGCGCGCCGGAGCCGAACTGCAGGCTGACGCTGTCCTCGAAGAGCAGGAGCAGCGAGACCTCGCGCTCCTCGATGAACTTCTTGCGGTAGGGCTCGCCGAGGCGGGCGGTGACGTTCCAGTCGATGTCGCGGATGTCGTCGCCGAAGGTGTATTTGACGACCTGGTCGAACTCCATGCCGCGGCCGCGGAAGGCGGAGCGGTATTCGCCGCTGAGCACGTTCTCCACCGCATGGCGCACGCGCCACTCGAGCTGGCGCAGAAGCGCCAGCTGGGAAGTGACGAGGGAGGCGGTGGATTGGACGGGAGCGGGCATGGATCGGGCTTAACTGGGTAGGGCGAATCCTCGGGATGAGCCGCGGCTCGTCGGGACGACTCGCCCTACCTGCAAAAGCATCAGACTTTCGCCGGCACCGGGGTGCGGACGAGGACCTGGTCGAGGATCTTGTCGGAGGTGAGGCCCTCGGCCTCGGCCTCGTAGGTGAGGCCGACGCGGTGACGCAGGGCGTCGTGGAAGATTTCCTGGACGAGGGCGGGCGAGAGGTAGTCGCTGCCGCGGAGCCACGCGAGGGCGCGGCCGGCCTGGAAGAGGGCGAGCGAGGCGCGGGGCGAGGCGCCGAAGTTGAGGAGGCGCTTGGCCGGGCCGCCCTCGGCCTGGGCGGCGAGTTCGCGCGAGCTGCGGACGAGCGCGAGGATGTAGGCCTGCACGGCGGGCGAGACGTGGATGGCGTCGACCTGCGCGCGGAGGCCGAGCAGTTCCTCGCCGCTGGAGACGGCCTGGAGCGCGGGCTGCTTGGTGACCTGGCCCCACTTCTCCATCATCAGGGATTCCTCGGCGGCGGTCGGGTAGTCGACGATGAGCTTGAAGAGGAAGCGGTCGGTCTGGGCCTCGGGCAGCGGGTAGGTGCCCTCCTGCTCGACGGGGTTCTGCGTCGCCATCACGAAGAACGGCTTGGGCAGGATGTGGGAGTTGCCGCCGATGGTGACCTGGCGCTCCTGCATGGCCTCGAGGAGCGCGGACTGGACCTTGGCCGGGGCGCGGTTGATTTCGTCGGCCAGCACGAGGTTGGCGAAGATCGGACCCTTGTGGGTCGCGAAGCCGCCGTCCTTGGGCGAGAAGATCATGGTGCCGACGACGTCGCTCGGCAGCAGGTCGGGCGTGAACTGGATGCGCTCGAACTGGACGCCCATGGCGGTGCCGAGGGACTTGATGAGGAGCGTCTTGGCGAGGCCGGGCATGCCCTCGAGGAGGACGTGGCCGTTGGCGAGCAAGGCGACGAGGAGGCGCTCGATGACGGCGTCCTGGCCGATGACGGCCTGACCGATTTCTGCGCGGAGTTTCTGGGACCAGGTGGGACCGTTGATCATAGGGGAAGCGGAGTGAAAGTGAGGGTGAAAGTGAAGGGGGCGGGCCGGTCAGTGACAAGTGAAGATCCGGGAGCGAATGAGACTGCCGAAGTGACAGGGAGTTCAGCGGTTAGCCACGAAAAGGCGCCAAAAAGCACAAAAACCGAGACGGGCTTCGGCGGTCGGGTGGCGGGGAGCTTTTTCGTGTCTTTTTGTGACTCTTTGTGGCTAAAACAGGGCATGGCCGACTTTCCGGACATCGTGGAAGCGTCGCTGCGGGCGCGATTTGTCTCCCTCGGGGTGAAACCCGACGACGTGGCGGAGCAGTTCATCCGCGGGGCCGGGGCGGGCGGCCAGAAGATCAACAAGACCTCGTCCACGGTGGTGCTGCGGCACCTGCCGACGGGGGTGGAGGTGCGCTGCCAGCGTGAGCGGAGCCAGTCGGTCAACCGGCTCCTCGCCTGGGTGGAGCTGGCCGGGAAGCTGGAGTGGCGCCGGACCGAGGCCGCCAACCGGAACCAGGCGGAGCGGGAGCTGGTCCGCCGGCAGACGCGCCAGAAATCCCGCGGCCAGAAGGCGCGGATGATCGAGAGCAAGAAACACCGCGCGAAGCACAAATCCTCGCGCGGCCGCGTCAGCGGCGGGGATTGGTGAGAGCGGGGTGCGTCCCGGGAGGTTTAACCACTAATGGATTCATCAAGGGATGAATCCTTCCAATTGAGCTCCGACTAATCGTCTCCGCCTAGGTTCCGGGGGCCGGCTAATCGCCGGCTGATTTTCTCGGTCTGCGATTAGCAGACCACCCAAGACCCAGCCCGGAGACGATAAGTCGGAGGGGACAGGCAAAGTTTCGCCTTTGGCGAAACTCATTAGTGGTTCAACCCACTCCGGGCGCGACCGGCGGCGGGGCGAGGACGGGCGGGGGCGCGGCGGCGGCCTTGAGCGCGGCCCGGAGCTTCAGGGCGCCGCGGAACAGGTAGAAGAGTGCGAGGCCGTGGAAGGCGACGGCCATCCACGATTCCATGAGCAGGTAGATCACGGCGTCGAGGGTGTAGAGCACGATGCCCGTGATGAACGCCCAGAGGTGGCCCTTGCGGGCGAAGAAGCCGAGGCCGAGGATCGTGGCGATGGCGAGGGCGTCGATGATGAAGGCGACCACCTTGTATTCCGCAAAGATGTTGTCGGCCACCAGCGTGAAGCCCAGGCCGATGATGAACCCGGTGTCGCTGCCCGAGTGCGTCATGATGCTGTTCACCAGCGAGAGGCCGGCGATCCACCAGAACCAGCTGGCGCCGCTCATGACCTCGGGCTCGGATTGCGCGACGAGGGCCCGGTTGACGGGCACGGCCCCGGCGGCGGCCGGGGCGACTGACGGGTTGGCGTTATCGGTCTGGGTGAACGGATTGGCGGCCATGCGGGGGTGGGTTGAGAGTGTGCGACATGTTTGTGCGGTTTTCCCGCGACGCTGGCGAGCCGGGAGTGGGGTAGGGCGGAGCGGCCCGCTCCGCCACGACGCCTCACCGCGTAAACGCCACGGCGGTGATCACGACGCCGGCCACGAGGATGACGTTGGCGAGCAGGCCGAGATGCCGCTCGAACCAGCCCGGCGGGCGGTCAAGTTCCCCGCTCAGGTAGGCCTCGGTCGATTTGCGCGCGTCGATCCGGTGCTCCTTGCGGCGGGCGATGTCCCGGCGGGCCTGGGCGGCGAAACCGCGGAGGATGACCCCGGCCATCACGAGGGTGACACCGATGGCGAGCAGGGTCTCGTAGTCGGGGAGCTGCATGGGGCCGTCAGGTATTGCGAAAATATTTTTTAACCACGGATTGCACGGATGAATACGGATTAATCACGGACAGGTCATCCTGAGCGAAGCGAAGGATCCAGTTGAATCGTATCCGTGGGCATCCGTGTAATCCGTGGTCAAAGAACCTGCACGGATTCACCCATGCGCACGGTGCCGCGCTTCGACTCGTTGATGAAGTTGGCGCCGAAGTAGACGGCGGTCGGGTCAAGGGCCGGGTCGCGGCGGAAGGTCGCCATGGTCCGGAGCGGCTCCTTGCCGCGGACGCCGGTCAGCTGGTCGGTCGTCGTCATGATGCAGCGGTCGCTCTTACCGGCGGCGCGGAGCACGACGTCACCGAGGCGGATGCGGGGCCATGTGTCCTCGGCGAAGGCGGAACAGCCGGTGATCACGAGGTTCGGCCGGAAGCGGTCCATCGGCACCGGTTCGCCGGCATTTTCCTGGATGTGGTCGTTGAGGTCGGCGAGGGACGCCTCGCTGGTGACGAGGATCGGCGAGCCGTCGGCAAAGCTGAAGGCATCGCCCGGGTGCGCGGCCTTCTTCAGGACGGGCCGGTGGAATTTTTCGCCGATGCGGACGAGCCGGCACTTGAGCCGGAGCGCGTCGCTGAGCCAGACGGCCACCGCCGGGCCGCAATCCTCGGCCAGCATCCCCTCGCTTTTCCAGACGGCCACGGGGTGCAGCGGTGCGGCCGGGTCGGAGGCGGTCGGGACGCTGATACTCCCGGCGCCGTCGGCGGAGAGCGTCAGCGTGCCGTTCGCGAGCGCCGTGCTGACGAGCGCCATGCGGGTGACCTGGCGTTGCGTCAGGAATTTGCCCGTCTCGTCGAGCACGAGGAAGCGCCGGTCGCCGGCGAAGCCGAGGTCGTCAATCTCCACCATCGGCACAGCGAAGCCGCGGAGAGATTTGACGGGGTAGAGGAACAGGCCGGAGACGTGCATGGGGATGCCTTTGATGACCACGAAAAGGCACGAAAAGGCGCAAAAAGGGAACGTCGGAATGCTGTATGGGGAGGGAAAGGGGAGCGTTGTGGAGGGCCCGCATCCCGGCGGGCCGGGTTGGTTCCGGTGGGCCGGCGAGCTCGCTCGCGCCCCTCCCGATCTGCGCGAGCAAGCTCGCCGCCCACAAATCCCGATCGGCCCGCAGAGACGCGGGCCCTCCAACGGCAATCACCCCTTTCGCTGGTAATTGACGAGGTAGAGCTGCTCTTCGCCTTGGGTGGCGAATTTCTTGGGGCGCGCACCGCCTAGACCATAGCAGATGGAGAGCGTATCGCCGGCGAACTTGTAGATGCCCGGGATGCTCTTGCCCGCGTTGGGACCGATCATGCCGGCGAGCGTGAGGTGACCCTCGGCGTCGAGCGTGTAGCTGCCCTGGTCGGCGGTCTGCCCGCCGAAACGCACGGCGTATTCGCCGCCGGTGAACTCGATCTCCATCTTATCGAGCATCATCTTCGGCGCCTCCTCGCCATCGAGTTCGGCGTAAACGGGCTGCCAGCGGCCGGAGAGGGAGGGGGACGGCATGTTCATGCCGGAAAGCTGAGAGCTGAAACCTGAAAGCTGAAGGAAAAAGTCGGGGAGTCGGCAGGATCCACACTAAGAAGCAACGAAGCGAAGCGCGGATCGGAACTTAGCTTCTTGGCTTCTTTGTGTTCAATTCACGCCCGCTTGATGACGTCGCGGGGGGTGGTTTCGACGGTCGTGGGGTCGGCGAGTTCCTTCACGCCCTTGGCGCCGAGCTCGCTGAATTTGCGGGCGCCGGGGAGGAGCGTCTGCTCGAAGGAGCCGACGGCGGAATTGTAGGCCTTGCTGGCGGTCTCGAGGCCGCGGCCGACCTTGTCGAGGTTGTCGGCGAAGCCGGCGATGCGGTCGTAGAGCTGGCGGCCGAGGTCGGCGATGACCTGCGCGTTGCGCGACACGTCCTCCTGGCGCCAGCCGTAGGCCGTGGCCTTCAGCAGGGCGATGAGCGTGGCAGGCGTGGCGAGCAGGACCTTCTTCGCGATGGCGCGGTCGATGAGCGACGGGTCGCCCTGCAAGGCGCCGGAGAGGAACTGGTCGCCGGGGAGGAAGAGGACGACGAACTCCGGCGAGGGTTGGAATTGCGCCCAGTAGTCCTTGGCACCGAGGGCGTCGATGTGGTTGCGGACCTTGGTGGCGTGCTCGGCGAGCTTGGCGGAGCGGATATTGTCGTCGGAGACGTTGACGGCCTCGCGGTAGGCGTCGTTCGGGGCCTTGGCGTCGATGACGATCTGCTGGCCGCCGGGGAGACGCACGATGAGGTCGGGACGGAAGCCGCCGGCGGACTGCTGCTCGGTGAAGTCGCAGTAGCTCGACATGCCGGACATCTCGACGACGCGGCGGAGCTGGAGTTCGCCCCAGGTGCCGGCGGTGGTGGTCGAGCGGAGGGCGGTCGTCAGCTTGGCGGCCTCGGCCTGGAGGGAGACCTGGGCGGTGCCGAGGGACTTCAATTGCTCGGACAACTGGCCGTAGGCGCCGGCGCGGGCCTTCTCGATTTCGCCGATCTTGGCGTCGACCTTCTCGAGGGACTCCTTGAGGGGCTTGACCAGAGAGTCGATGGCCTGCTGGCGTTTGCCGAGTTCGTCGGCGGACTGCTGGTGGAGCTTGCCGAAGGTCTCGCGGGCGAGCTCGAGGAAGGACTGGTTGTTGGAGCGGAGCGCGTCGGCGGAGAGCGCCTTGAAGGATTCGAGCAGCTTGGCCTGGGCTTCCTTGAGGGCGCCGCGCTCGGTCTCGAGTTCGGTGGCGCGGGCGCGGAGGGAGGTCAGCTCGGCCTCGAGCTTGGCCACCTGCTCGGTGGCGAGGCGGGCGCGCTCGATCGAGGCGGCGGCGCGGGACTGGGCGACGAACCAGCCCAGGGCGGCGCCGATGGCCAGCCCGACGAGGATGAAGACGATGTCCATGACGGATGCAGTGAAGCCCCGAAGAGCGTTGCGCGCAAGCGCGCAACCTACAGGGAACGCGCGGGGTGAGGGCACCCCGTCTCATCGGGCGGTGCGCGAAGTCACCGGCCTACCGCAGCGACCCGAACGAGATCTGGATATCCGTGCCCTTGATGCCGGGGCCGGCCTGGAGGGTGCCGCCGTGCAGGCGGAGGATCTCGCGGGCGAGGAAGACGGAGAGGCGGCCCTCGTTGGGCGTGATGCCGGCGCCGGGCGCGGGCAGGATGCCGTCAAGCTCGAGGCGCTTGCCCTCGATGGTGACGATGGCGGTGCGCTGGGCGTCGGTGCCGGCGGTGCGCAGGGTGAGCAGGAGGCCGGCGGTGCCCTCGTCGGGGCGGTTGGCGCCGAGGGCGTCGAAGATCGCCATGAACGCGAAGCGGACGAGGTTGGCGTCGACGGAGAAGATGAGCTGCTCCTCGGAGAAGCGCGTGTTCATCCCGCGCGCGGTGGCGAGCTCGGTGAGCAGGATGTTGAGGTCGACCGACTGCGCCGTGGGCGCGGCGATCTCGCCGAGCACCGTGGCGTGCTCGGCCAGGCGCTGGAGCTTCTGCACCTCGGTGGCGAGGGAGACCTCCGACGCGAGCAGGGCGGCGCCGTCGGGGGCCGGCAGCGTCGCGGCCAGCGGCGGGCGGCTCTGGCTGCGGGTGAGGAGCTGCGAAAAGGTGACGAGGGAGACGAGCGGGTTGGACAGCTCGTGGCTGAGGGTGAGGCCGAGGTTCTTGAACAGGACGCGGCGGTGCGACTCGTGCTCGGCGCGGATGCGCTCGATCTCGGGCGCGGCCTCCTCCCAGTGGACCCAGACGCCGTCGATCTCGGGCGCGGGGCCGGCGGTGACGCGGAAGCGGTGCGGCGGGCGCGCGGGCTGGACGATGGTCTGGCCGGCGTGCAGGGCCTCGCTGGCGACGGCGCGGACCTCCACGGGCAGGTCGAGCGAGGCGATCTCGGCGCGGGACAGCACGCGGGAGCCGGGCAGGTATTTGGCGCGGAGAGTGGCGGCGGTCTCGATGCGCTGGAGCTCCTCGATCTGGGCGGAGCGCTCGAGGCAGCGCTCCAGCAGGCGGCCGTGGAGGACGGCGCGGAACTTGTCGGACTCGCGATAGGCGGCGCCGTCGGCGCGCGGGCCGAGGGCCATCCAGCCGAGCAACTGGCCGGAGGCGTGCAACGGGATGAGGAGCTTCGCGCCCCAGCTGTGCAGCTGCTGGCGGATCGGGGCATCGATGGCGGGATCGTCCGGGCCGGCCCATTGCGCGATGTCGAGGGCGGCGGGGTGTTCCTCCAACCAGAGGGCCAGCGGGTGGCCGGCGTCGCAGCGGTGGGCTTCGTCGTCGGAGAGGAAGGCGTCGAAGCGGCGGAAGAAAAACAGGACCTTGCCGGACTTCAGGATGTAGCGTCCCGCGCGGCGGAACTCGTCGAGCAGGCGCGTGCGGTCGCCGAGGTGGGCGAGGGCGCTCTCGAGGAAGTCCCACGACTCGACCGGTTCGCCGGCGGCCGGGGCGGGCGCGGGCTCGCGGGCGAACGGCGCGGCGCTCTGGCGCGAGCGCTCGAGGGTGGTCTGCAACTGGGAGTTCTTGTCGGCGATCTCCTCGAGGAGGCTGACGGACTCGGCGAGGCGGGTGCGGCTGTCGTCGTAGCTGAGGAAGAGACGGGCGGCGCGGTTCTGCCGGGCCTGCTCGAAGGGGAGGCTGTGGGGCTGGCCGACGAGGATGACGAGGGTGCCGGTGCCGCAGCCGAGGCGGGCGCGGGGGTCGTTGATGTCGGTGACCCAGACGCGCGCGCCGGGGCGCAGGAGATCACGCTGCAGGTCGGCGGGACGGGCGAAAAAGGCGGGTTCGCGCGGGTGGAGCTGGTTCTTCCATGCGGCTTCGAGACCGGGGTCGGGCGTGGTCAGGATGAGGGAGGCGGGCATGGAAACGTGATGCGGAAGGTAGCGCCGGAGCGCTCGATGTCAGGCACAATGATGGTGGCCTTGTGTTCGTGCAAGATATCCGCGCACACCGCCAGGCCCAGGCCCATGCCCTTGGTTTTGGTCGAGACGAATGGGTGAAACAACCTAGCGCGCTGGTCCGGGGGGATGCCGGGGCCGTTGTCGCTGATCTCGAGGATGACGCTGCCGTTGGGCGAATTGCGGGTGCGCAGGTCGACGCGACGGTCGGTCTCCTGCTGGTCGAGGGCCTGAAAGGCATTGATGAGAAGATTGATCAGGACCTGGCGGATGGCGCCGGCGTCGGCCCAGACGGTGTCGGCCGCGGCGCTGTAGGTGCTGGTCATGGAGACGCGGGCCTCGGCCGCGCGGGTGAGCATGAGGTCGACGGTCTCGCGGGCGACGGCGTGGAGGGAGATGCGCTCCATCTGGTGCCGGCGCGGGTTGGAGAGGTCGAGGAGCTGCTGGGTGAGGCTGTCGATGCGGTCGACCTCGGCGGGGATGAGGACGTTGAAGCGGCGGCGGAACTCCGGGTCGTCGAAGCGGGTGGGCAGGAGGTGGGCGAAGGTCTTGATCGAGACGAGCGGGTTGCGGATCTCGTGGGCGAGGCTGGCGCCGAGCAGGCCGATGGTGGCGAGCTGCTCGGACTGGCGCGCCTGCATGGTGAGGCGGGAGCGCGCGAGGATGTTGTCCATGAACTCGGCGAT
>JAYRDK010000067.1:0-19290 GCA_041909435.1 Lacunisphaera sp. | reverse complement strand
CCCGGCACGGCGTCGAGCGACGACCCTGCATTGACTTACAACTTATGCCACGGGGTTGAAAAACAGGTTTCGGGGCTGGCATTGCTCCTGCTCAAGCACGGTTGCCCATGAAAAATGCACTGCCCAAAACCTTGCGTCTCCTCGCGCTGATTGGCCTTGGCTGGCTGACCGCGCTTACCTGTTCGGCCCAAGAAGCGGCCGCGCCGGCCACCCCGCCCGAGCCCACCGTCGAGCAGCGTCTCGCGGACCTCGAGGCTTACGTGAACAACACCGCGCGCACGCCGGATGTTGCCTCCAAGATTCCCGGCCCCGGCCCGGGCCACAACGCCTGGCAGATGACGAGCACCGCGCTGGTGCTCTTCATGACGCTGCCCGGCTTGGCGCTGTTCTACGGCGGCCTGGTCCGCAAGAAAAACGTGCTCTCGGTGCTGGCGCAGTGCCTCGGCATCGCCGGCCTGGTCACCATCCTCTGGTGGGCGGTCGGCTACAGCCTCTCCTTCGGCACGGGCAACGCCTTCATCGGTGACTTCGCCTACGCGATGTTCAAGGGGGTCAACCCCGGCGCCGTCGGCGCGGGCTACTACTGGATCAGCGACTCCATGTGGGCCATGTTCCAGCTGACCTTCGCCATCATCACCCCGGCCCTCATCATCGGCGCCATCGCCGAGCGCATGAAGTTCCTCGCGGTGCTGGTCTTCGTCGCGATCTGGATGTTCGCGGTCTATTTCCCCTTCGCCCACATGGTCTGGTCCACGACCGGCTTCATGTGCGGCCCGCTCAACGCGGGCGCCGGCATCAAGGCGATCGACTTCGCCGGCGGCACCGTGGTGCACATGACCTCGGGCTGGTCCGCGCTGGTGCTCTGCCTCATCCTCGGCAAGCGCCTCGGCTTCGGCAAGGAGCCGATGCCCCCGCACTCCATGGTGCTCTGCATGGTCGGCACCGGCATGCTCTGGGTCGGCTGGTATGGCTTCAACGCGGGCTCCGCGCTCGGCGCCGACGCCATCGCCTCCAACGCCTTCACCACCACCACGCTCGCCGCGGCCGTCGCCGGCTTCTTCTGGGCGCTGTGCGAGTGGGTCCTCCGCGGCAAGCCGAGCGTCCTCGGCTTCTGCTCCGGCATCGTGGCGGGCCTCGTGGTCATCACGCCGGCCGCCGGTTTTGTCACCGCCACCTCGTCCGTCATCATGGGCGTCCTGGCCGGCGTCGTGTGCTTCGCGGCCTGCTCCTACCTGAAGAAGGCGCTCGGCTACGATGACGCGCTCGACACCTTCGGCGTCCACGGCGTGGGCGGCACCATGGGGGCCATCCTCACCGGCGTCTTTGCCGACCCGGCGGTCAACTCCGTCGTCGGCCCCCTCAAGGAGGGGCTCCTGGTCAGCCAGCTCAAGGCCGTCGGCCTCACCATCGTGTGGAGCGTGGTCGCCACCGCGATCATCGCTTACATCGTCAAGGCCGTCATCGGCCTGAAGGTCAGCACCGAGGTCGAGTCGCAGGGCCTGGACATCACCGAACACGGCGAGGAAGGCTATATCGGCTAACCCTTAACACCTACCAAACATGAAACTCATCATCGCCATCATCAAACCGTTCAAGCTCGACGAGGTTAAGGAGGCGCTCGGCGCCGTGGGCATCGAGGGCATGACGGTCACCGAGGTCAAGGGGTTCGGCCGCCAGAAGGGCCACACCGAGATCTACCGCGGCAGCGAATACACCGTCGACTTCCTGCCCAAGGTGAAGATCGAGATCGCCGTGGCCGACGACATCGTCGCCAAGGTGATCACGGCCGTCACCGGCGCCGCCAAGACCGGCAAGATCGGCGACGGCAAGATCTTCGTGCTCCCGCTGGAGGATGTCATCCGCATCCGCACCGACGAGCACGGCGACAGCGCCGTCTGAGGTCGTCCGACGTTCTTTGCGAAGCCGGCTCCCGCAAGGGGGCCGGCTTTTTATTGGGAGTGCCTGGAGGTGGAACCCGACCTCCGCGCGGGTTTTCTGGACGCACATCCAAGCCAACCCGTCCAGAGGCCGGGTTCCACCTTGGTGTGCGTCCCGGCTTTTTGCTTTTCTCCGGTCGCGGGCCGGGTGATGGTGTGGGTTCTCATGCCCGCCCTGTCCAAGATCAAGATCCTCGACACCCACACGGGGGGCGAACCCACCCGCCTCGTGCTGGAGGGCGGCCCGGACCTCGGCCGCGGGCCCTTGGCCGACCGGGTGAAGGTCTTCCAGGCCCAGCACGACCGCTTCCGCAGCGCCATCGTGGGCGAGCCACGCGGGTCCGATGTCTTTGTCGGCGCGCTGCTGGTGGAGCCGCATGACAAGACCTGCCACTTCGGCCTGATTTTCTTCAACAACGTCGGTTACCTCGGCATGTGTGGCCACGGCCTCATCGGGGCGATCGTGGCACTGGCGCACGCCGGTTTGGTCAAGCCGGGCCTGGTGCGCATCGACACCCCCGCCGGCTACATCGCCGCCGTGCTGGGCGCGAACGGGGAGGTCACGTTCGACAACGTGCCGAGCTACCGCAAGCACCACGACCTCGAGCTCTACCTGCCGGGCGTCGGCAACGTGCCGTGCGACATCGCCTGGGGCGGCAACTGGTTCTGCCTGATCGAACAGCACGAACAGAAGCTCGAGCTGGCCAACGTCGCCCAGCTGACGGGCTACTGCCAGCGCATCCGGCAGGCGGTCAACGATTCCGGTTTCCCCGAGGTGGACCACGTCGAGCTCTTCGGCCCGTCGGCCAAGCCGGGCGTGAGCAGCAAGAGCTTCGTCCTGTGTCCCGGCGGGGCCTACGACCGCTCGCCCTGCGGCACCGGCACCAGCGCCAAGCTGGCGTGCCTCGCGGCCGACAACAAGCTGGCCCCGGGCACCGAGTGGGTGCAGGAGAGCATCGTCGGCAGCACGTTCCGGGCGAAATACCGCCGGCAGGGCGACAAGATCGTCCCGACGATCGCGGGCACGGCCCACGTGACCGCCGAGTCGACGCTGTTGCTGGACCCGGCCGATCCGTTTGTCTGGGGCATCCGATGAATCTGATCCAGGTAGGGCGAATCCTCCGGATGAGCCGCGGCTCGTCGGGGACGACTCGCCCTACCGCCTGAGTCAAATGAGAAATTCCAAGTCGGTCATCATCTGCGGCGGCGGGATCATCGGCCTGAGCTGCGCCTATTACCTGGCCCGCGAGGGCTGGCGCGTGACAGTCGTCGAGCGCCACGCCGAGGGCGCGGATTCCTGCGCCCACGGCAGCGCCGGTTACATCTCGCCGAGCCACGTCGTCCCGCTGGCGGCGCCCGGCATGGTCTGGAAGGGGCTCAAGTGGATGCTCAGTTCGCGCAGCCCGTTCTACATCAAGCCGCGGCTGGACAGCGACCTCATGCGCTGGGGCTGGCTCTTCGCCCGCGCCTGCACCCAGGCCCACACCCGCTGCGCCGCGCCGGTGCTCCGCGACCTCTGCCTCGGCGGACGGAAACTTTTCGTCGAACTGGCCGACATCACCGGCAATGCCTTCGAGCTGAAGACGGAGGGCCTGCTCAACCTGTGTCAGACCCAGGAGGGCCTGGACCACGAGGCGCACGGGCTGGCTGCCATCGCGAGCGAGCTCGGCGTCGAGGCGCAGGTGCTCAACGCGCAGCAGACCGCGGCGCTGGAGCCGGGGGCGAAGCTCGCGGTGGCCGGCTCGGTTTATTTTCCCATCGATGCGCATGTCACCCCGCGGCGGCTGATGCCGGCGCTGACGGGGCTGCTCAAGGAGATGGGCGTGAAGTTCTCCTGGAGCACCAGCATCTACGGCTGGCGGGCCGAGGGCGGGCGGATCGCGGGCGTCTCGACGACGGCCGGCGACCTGTTCGCCGACGAATACGTCCTGACCGGCGGCTCCTGGTCGCCGTCCATGGTGGCGGGCCTCGGCGTGCGGCTGCCGATGCAGCCGGGCAAGGGTTACAGCCTCACGATCCCGCAGCCCCGCTTCCAGCTGACCAAGTCGCTCATCCTCACCGAGCGGCGCGTGGCGGTGACCCCGATGGGCGAACAACTGCGCTTCGGCGGCACGATGGAGATCAGCGGCCACAGCGACACGGTGCGGCCCGAGCGCGTCGAGCAGATCATCGCCGGGGCGCAGGCGTTCTTCCCCGAGATGACCGCGGCCGACTTCGCCGGCATCAGGCCCTGGTTCGGCTACCGCCCGGTCTCGCCCGACGGGCTGCCCTACATCGGCCGGCTGGGACCTTACGCCAACCTCGCCACGGCCAGCGGCCACGCCATGCTCGGTCTCACGATGGCGCCCATCTCCGGGTTGCTGATTTCCGAGGTTCTCGCCGGCCGCAAGCCGTCGGTGGACCTCTCGCTGCTCAATCCCAATCGCTATTCGTAAGTGTAGGTTGCGCGCTTGCGCGCAACGTTGCCCGCGAGCGGGCAACCTACAACAACTCCCACACCCCATGAACTGGAAAGGCGTCATCCCGGCTGTCACCACCAACCTGAAAGCCGACCTGTCGGTCGACCACGATGCATTCGCGGCGCACTGCCGCTGGATGATCGACAGCGGCTGCACCGGCATCGTGTGCTGCGGTTCGCTGGGCGAGGCCCAGACGCTGACCTTCGACGAGAAGATCGCCGTGGTGCGCACCGCGGTCGCGGCCGTGGGTGATCGCGCCCCGGTCGTGCTGGGCATCGCGTCGCTCAGCACGGGGGAGGCGGTGGCGATGGCGAAGGCGGCCGAGGCGGCCGGCGCGCGGGGCCTGATGGTGCTGCCGCCCTACGTTTACACCTCTGACTGGCGCGAGATGAAGGCGTATGTCGGCGCGGTCATCGCGGCGACCACGCTCTCGTGCATGCTCTACAACAACCCGCCGGCCTACAAAACCGACTTCCTGCCGGCCCAGATCGCCGAGCTGGCCAAGGAACATGCCAACCTGCACGCGGTGAAGGAGTCGAGCGGTGATGTCCGCCGCGTGACGGCCATCCGCGCCGCCGTGGGCCGCCGGCTGGAGATAGCGGTCGGTATGGACGACGCGATCGTCGAGGGCATCTATGCCGGCGCCACGGGCTGGATTGCGGGGCTGGTGAACGCCTTTCCGGAGGAGTCGGTGGCCCTGTTCGACTATGCCAGCCGGGGCGACAAGACCCGGGCGGCGGCCCTTTACGAGTGGTTCCTGCCGCTGCTGCGGCTCGATACGGTCCCGAAGTTTGTCCAGCACATCAAATGGATCCAGGCCGAGGTGGGACGGGGGACGCCCTTCACCCGTCCGCCCCGGCTGCCGCTGGCCGGGGTTGACCTCGAATTGACACAGGCGGTGCTCGCCAAGGCGCTTCAGGGACAGCAAAAACTGTAGGGCGGGGCCGCTGACCCCGCCACAAATACCCTTTAAATAACGATGGCGGGATCAGCGATCCCGCCCTACACAAAATCACATGAAACCTGACGGCGGCTCTCTCATTGGCTTCGGTTCCAGCGGACTTGGCGGCGCCACCTTCAAGGCCTTCGATCCGGCGAAGAACGTCCACCTCGAGCCGACCTTCCTGTCGGCCGCGCCCGAGGACGTCGACCGGGCGGTCCAGCTGGCCGTCGAAGCCGCGCCGGCCTGGGCG
Organism: Lacunisphaera sp.; assembly: GCA_041909435.1. Taxonomy (GTDB): domain Bacteria; phylum Verrucomicrobiota; class Verrucomicrobiia; order Opitutales; family Opitutaceae; genus Lacunisphaera. The sequence goes on along the minus strand of JAYRDK010000067.1, from coordinate 13,701 downwards.
AAACTGTCCGGGGCGGCGCGCGGCAAGTTTCTCGCCACCATTGCGGAAAAACTCGAAGCGCGTTCCAGCGAGCTGGTCGCCCGCGCCATGCAGGAGACGGGCCTGCCCGAGGCGCGCCTCAAGGGTGAGGTCGCGCGCACCGCGGGCCAGCTCCGGCTTTACGGCGAGACGGCGGCGCGCGGCGACTGGGTCGATGCACGCATCGAAACGGCGCTGCCCGACCGCAAGCCGCTGCCGAAGCCCGACCACCGCTCGATGCTCCGCGCCATCGGCCCGGTCGTCGTGTTTGGCTCGAGCAATTTCCCTTTTGCCTACTCGGTGGCGGGCGGCGACGTGGCATCGGCCTTCGCGGCCGGCTGCCCGGTCATCGTGAAGGCCCACCCGGCGCACCCCGGCACGGGCGAGATGGTCGGGCGCCTGATCCTCCATGCCGTGCGCGAGTGCGGCCTGCCGGAGGGCACGTTCTCCCTGCTGTTTGATGCCGGCTTCGAGGTCGGGCAGGCCTTGGTGAAACACCCGGCGGTCAAGGCCGTCGGTTTCACGGGCTCGGTCAAGGGTGGCCGGGCGCTGACGGATCTCGCCGCGGCGCGGCCCGAGCCGATCCCGGTCTATGCCGAGATGGGCAGCGTCAACCCGGTGTTCATTTTGCCCGGCGCCATCGCCGAGCGCGCGGCGGGGATCGTCGAGGGGCTGTATGCCTCGTCCACCGTCGGCGTCGGCCAGTTCTGCACCAACCCCGGCCTGATCGTGCTGCAGCGGTCGCCCGCGGCCGAGCAGTTCGTCAAGGACATGGCGGCCCGCCTGGCCGCGACGCTGGAAGGCGTGATGCTCACGCCCGGCATCCGGAAGAGTTTCGTGGCCAACACGACTGCCCGCGCGCATCAGCCCGGCGTGAAGGTGCTGGCGCAGGGCAATGCAACTTCGCTATGCAGCGCCGCCCCCGTGTGGTTCGAGACGGGCGCCAAGGAGTTCCTCGGCAATCACGCGCTCTCCGAGGAAATCTTCGGGCCGAGCTCGCTCGTGATCTGGTGCAAGGACGCGGCGGAAATGATGTCCGTCGCCCGTGAACTCGAGGGCAGCCTGACCGCCACCGTGCATGCCGGCGCCGCCGAGGCGAAGGAGCAGGGGCCGTTGGTCGAGGTGCTCGCCGAAAAGGCCGGTCGCTTGATCCTGAATGGTTATCCGACCGGCCTGGAGGTCAGCCACGCCATCGTGCACGGCGGGCCTTATCCTTCGACGAGCGACGGCGGCCGCAGCACTTCGGTCGGCACGCGGGCCCTGAACCGCTGGGCCCGGCTGATCTGCTACCAGAGTTTCGCCGACGAACTGCTGCCGCCGGAGCTGCAGAATGCGAATCCCCTCGGCCTGAAGCGGCTCGTGAACGGCGCATGGTCGGACGGGACCTTGTAGGGTCGGCGCTTGGTGGGAGGGGTTTTATACCCCGACGGGTTTGATGTGGCCTTTGCTGTCGGGGTGTAAAACCCCTCCCACCAAGAAAGATCCGCCGTCAACAAGCGACCCTACAGCTTCGCGGCCGCGTGGCGGATGGCGCGCTGGTAGGCGGTCAGGCCGGGGTCGTCGGTCGTTTCGCAGAGGGTGTCGAGCGCCAGGCGCAGGGCGTCGGCGGCCTTGCCCTGCTGGTGCAGGGTCAGGCTGAGGAAGACGGCGAACTCGGGGTTGTCCGGGAATTGCACCTGGCCTGAGCGCAGCACCTCGGCAGAGCGTTCCAGCTGGCCGAGCGCGCGCAGCGTCGAGCCGAGGCCGATCAGGGCGCCGGAGAGCTCGTTCGAGGGCAGGCCGAGGGCGACGGCCTTCTCGTAATAGGGCAGAGCGTCCGCCGCGCGGTCGAGCACATCGCAGGACCACGCCAGCTGGTAGTTGATCTCAGCGACGTTCGGGTGCTTGGCGTCCAGCTTCCGCAGCCGGGGCAGGATCTCCTCCGACTGGCCGTAGGCGCGGGCGCCGACGATGGCGTCGAGCTCGTCGCGCCACGCGGGGAGTTCGGATTCGTCGGTCATTTCAGGGTCTTGATGGAGGGCCCAGCTCCAGCTGGGCCGCGAATGTGATATGGCTTCCGCCCGACGGTCCAGCTGGAGCTGGGCCCTCCAGGTTACGCCTTGGGGGGAATGTTGTTGGCGGTCGGGGCTTTCTTCTCCGGCAGCGCGCGGGTGGCGACCTCTTGTTTGAAGCGCGTGAGCAGGTCCGCGACCTTGTGCACACCCTCATCGCCCTTGGCGCGGGAGCGGACCGAGGCGCTGAGGGCCTCGGCCTCCTTCTGGCCGAGCACGAGCACGTAGGGCACCTTCTCCAGCTCGGCGCGGCGGATCTTGGCGCCGAGCTTGTCGGAGTGGGTGTCGAGCGTGACGCGCAGGTCGGCGGCCTGGAACTCGGCGAGCGTGGCCTTGGCGTAGTCCATCACCTTGTCGGAGATGGGCACCAGGCGGATCTGCTCGGGCGCGAGCCAGAGCGGGAAGTCGCCGCCGAAGTGCTCGATGAGCACGCCGCAGAAGCGCTCCATCGAGCCGAAGGGCGCGCGGTGGATCATGACGGGGCGGTGCGACGTGTTGTCGGCGCCGATGTAGCTCAGGTCGAAGCGCACCGGGAGCACGTAGTCCACCTGCACGGTGCCGAGCTGCCATTCACGGCCGATGACGTCCTTGATGACGAAGTCGATCTTCGGGCCGTAGAAGGCGGCCTCGCCGGGTTCCTCGGTGAAGGGCACGCCGAGCGTCTTGGCGGCCTCGCGGCAGGCGGCCTCGGCCAGGTCCCATTTCTCGGGGTCACCGGCGAACTTCTTGCCGTCGGGGTCGCGCAGGCCGACGCGCACGCGGTAGTCGGACATGCCGAGCGTGGTGAGGACGGTCTTCACGAGGGAAAGGCAGCCCATGATCTCGGCCTGCACCTGCTCGGGCGTGCAGAAGAGGTGGGCGTCGTCCTGGGTGAAGCCGCGGACGCGGGTCATGCCGTTGAGCTCGCCGGACTGTTCCCAGCGGTAGACGGTGCCGAACTCGGCGAGGCGCACGGGCAGGTCGCGGTAGGAATGCGGCTGCGAGGCGAAGATCTTGATGTGGTGCGGGCAGTTCATCGGCTTCAGCAGGAAGCCGTCGATGAGCTGGTCGTCGGGGAGGACGCGGTCCTTGGTGATGGTCTCCTTTCCGGTGAGCTGGTTGACCTTCTCGGCGAGGTGGGTGGAGACGGCCTCGATGCGGTTGGACATCTCGGCGCAGGAGCAGCCGGAGGAGACCAACTGGTCGAGGTGGTCGCGCTCGACGACCGGCGGGAACTGCGAGTCCTTGTAGTAGGGGAAGTGGCCCGAGGTCTTGTAGAGCGAGAGACGGCCGATGTGCGGCGTGAAGACCTGGGCGTAACCCTGCTTGCGGAGCTCGCCGGCGATGAAGTTCTGCAGTTCCTGGCGGACGATGGAGCCGTTGGGCGTCCAGAGGATGAGGCCCTGGCCGACGTCCTCGTCGATGTGGAACAGCTTCAGTTCGCGGCCGAGCTTGCGGTGATCGCGGAGCTTGGCCTGCTCGAGCTGCGTGAGGTAATTCGCGAGTTCCTCCTTGGTCGGGAAGGCCGTGCCGTAGATGCGCTGCAGCTGCTTGTTGGTCTCGTCGCCGCGGTGGTAGGCGCCGGCGATGGAGAGGAGCTTGAAGGCCTTCAGCTTGGCCGTGTAGCGGACGTGCGTGCCGGCGCAGAGATCGGTAAACTCGCCGTTGGTGTAGAACGAGATCTTCTCGCCCTCGGGGATGTCGGCGAGGCGGCCGAGCTTGTAGCGTTCCTGGCCGCGGGCCTTGATGATCTCGATCGCTTCCTCGCGCGAGACCTCCTTGCGGTCGAAGCGTTGGTTCTCCTCGGCGATCTTCTTCATCTCGACCTCGAGCTTCGCGAGGTCGTCCATGGTCAGCTTGTGATCGAGGTCGATGTCGTAGTAAAAACCGGCGTCCGTCGGCGGACCGATGTCGAGTTTGGCGTCCGGAAACAGACGGAGGACGGCAGTCGCCAGCACGTGCGAGGCCGAGTGGCGGAGTTCTTCGAGCGGAGTCATCGACATGGTATAGGTTGGTTGTGGTCCTCCTTACGATTGGAGGGCCGAACAATCACTCCGCCACAAGGGGAGGGTGGCTGTCAAGGCGGCGGATTGAGGGGGTGCCTCGGCCATTTTGTAGGTTGCCCGCTTGCGGGCAACGTGGCGCGCGAGCGCGCCACCTACGCCTGATGATTGGCCACTTCTTTGATTTGCGGCGGGTGGGGTTTCGCCGGTAGCGTGCGGCTGTCATGGCTGAGATCAAACCCGTTGCCATCCTCCGCACGCCCTTCGCCGAGAAGTTCGGGGTGCCGCGGCAGTCCGGGCTGGTGATGGTGGCGGAAGGACGCGTGGAGTTTTTGCCGGAGTTTGCGGCGCCGGAGTTCGTGCGCGGCCTGGAGGATTTCTCGCACGTGTGGCTCGTGACCGGGTTTCATCTGAACCCACCCTGGGCGGGGGCGGCGACCGTGCGGCCGCCGCGGCTCGGCGGCAACGAACGGGTCGGCGTGTTTGCCTCGCGCTCGCCGTCGCGGCCGAACGGGCTGGGGCTCTCGCTGGTCGAGCTGCGCCGCGTGCAGGCGGGGGTGTTGATCGTCGGCGGCGTGGACGCGGTGGACGGCACGCCGGTTTATGATGTGAAACCGTATCTCCCTTGGTGCGAGGCGAAGCCGGAGGCGCGGTCCGACTGGGCAAAAGATGCGCCGGCGAGGCGGGCGGCGACGGATGTGATCATCCCGGCGGAGATCGAGCGGGTGTTGCCGGACACGGTGGTGACGCTCGTGCGGCAGTTGCTCGCGCTGAATTTGCAGCCCGCGTATCAGGCCGTCGGAAACGGACAGACCTACGGGATGGCGATCGCGGGCTGGAATGTGCGCTGGCGCCCGGGCCCGGACGGCAAAGTCGAGGTGGTGGAGGCGGTGCGGCTGGTGGGGTAGGGGCTGTTGCCCTCAACGGCCTTTGGCGTGCGCGGAGAAGGGCGGTTGAGGGCAACCGCCCCGGCCAACGACAGGGTAGGGCGCGGACTCCGTCCGCGCCTCGGCGGCGAGCGGATTCGCCGCCCTGCCTACTTCTTCACGTGCTCCAGCTTGTAGCCGTCCTTGCCGTCGAGCATGGTCCACCCGGCGGCGGTCAGCTCCTTGCGCAGGGTGTCGGCGCCGGCCCAGTCCTTGGCCTGCTTCGCGGCCCAGCGCTTCTCGGCGAGGGCGGTGATGGCGGCGGGAATGTCGGCCTTGGGGGCGGTGGCAGTCAGATCCAGGCCAAGGGCGAACATGATCCGGTCGAAGGCGGCGGCGTCCACGCCGGCGGGACCGCGGTTGACGAGGGTGAACAGGGCGCCGAGCGCGCCGGGGGTGTTCAGGTCGTCGCGGAGGGTATCGAGGATCGGTTCAAAGGCGGCGGCATCGCCCGACTGCGTGCCGAGCGCGGTGCGGAAGGAACGGAGCGACTTCAGGGCGCTTTCCGCAGCATGCAGCGAATCCAGCGTGAAGTTGAGCTGCTTGCGCGGATGGCCGGAGAGGAGGGCGTAGCGCACCGCCATAGCGGAGTAACCCTTGGCAATGAGATCACCGAGCGTATAATAGTTGCCCTTGCTCTTGCTCATCGTGGTGCCGTCCACGAGCAGGTGCTCGCTGTGATACCAGTGATGGGCGAAGGTCCTCCCGTTGCAGCACTGGCTCTGGGCGATCTCGTTCTCGTGATGGGGGAAAAGCAGGTCGACGCCGCCGGTGTGCAGGTCGATGGTGTCGCCCAGCAGGGCCTTGCTCATGGCGCTGCACTCAATGTGCCACCCCGGGCGCCCCTCGCCGGCGCCGCGCGGGCCGGGCCACTTGACGTCACCGTCCTCCTCGGGCTTGTAGGCTTTCCACAGGGCGAAGTCCGAGACGGAGTCCTTGTGGTCGGCGTCAGCCACGGTGTTGGTGATTTTCAGCTCGCGTTCCTTGATCCGCGACAGGCCGCCGTAGTCGGGAAAGGTGGACAGTTTGAAATAGACCGAACCATCCGCCGCGCGGTAGGCGTTACCTTTTTCCATCAGCACCTGGATCATGTCCACCTGTTCCTTGATGTATCCGGTGGCGGTGGGCTCGGCGTGCGGGCGCAGGCAGTTCAGCGCGGTGCAGTCGGCATGAAAGATGTCGGTCCACTTTTTCGTGATCTCGGCGAGCGGGCGCTTTTCCTTCTGCGTCTGGCCGATGGTGCGGTCGTCGACGTCCGTCAGGTTGCGGACGTGCTTCACCTTGTCCTGGCCGAATTCGAGTTCGAGCAGGCGGCGGATGACGTCGTTGATGACAAAGGTGCGGAAATTGCCGATGTGCGCCGGGGCGTAAACCGTCGGGCCGCAGTTGTAGAACCGGAAGACGCCGTCGGGCTGGGCGGGCTTGAGTTCGCGGAGGCTGCGGGAGAGGGATTCGTAAAGCCGGATGGGCATGAGGCGGGGATGAGGCCCCAAAAGGCGCAAAAAGGGCCGAACTTTCAACCACGGATTACGGCCATCCACGCCCAGAAATCCGCAATTTCTGCACAAAAGATTAGCGTGAACTGGTCCCGAATAGTGGTTTAATGGCGGTCTTTCACCTCCCATGGCCAAGAATCAAAAGCTCGACCTGACCCACCGTCCCCGCCGCCTGCGCCGGCTGCCCAGCCGCCGTGCCCTGGTTGAGGAGACCGTCCTGCGGGCGGCCGACCTCATCGCGCCGCTGTTCGTGGTGGACGGCAAGGGCCGGCCCGAGCCGATCGCCTCCATGCCGGGGGTCAGCCGTTTCAACATCACCGACCTGGTCCGTGAGTGCCGCGAGCTGCACAAGCTCGGCATTCCCGCCGTGGCATTGTTTCCCAAGCTCGACGCCAAGTTCAAGGACGCCGAGGGCACCGAGGCGCTGAACCCGAAGACCCTCATCCTCCGCGCGGTCCGCGCCGTGAAGGCCGCCGTGCCGGAACTGTCCGTCATCACCGACGTCGCCCTCGATCCCTACACGAGCCACGGGCACGACGGCGTGCTGACGGCGTCCACGGACGACGTGGACAACGACCGCACCGTCGCGATCCTTTGCGAGATGGCCGTGCTGCAGGCCGAGGCGGGCGTGGACTTTGTGGCGCCGTCCGACATGATGGACGGCCGCGTCGGCGCCATCCGCAAGGCCCTGGACGCCGCCGGCCACACCGGCACGGGCATCCTGGCCTATTCGGCCAAATACAACTCGGCCTACTACGGCCCGTTCCGCGAGGCGGTCGGCAGCGCCAAGGCCGCCGGCACGCGTTTGCTCAGCAAGGCCACCTACCAGATGAACCCCGCCAACCGCCGCGAGGCGCTGCGCGAGGTGCAGCTCGATGTGGCCGAGGGCGCGGACATCGTCATGGTCAAGCCGGCCGGCCTCTACCTCGACATCATCCGCGAGGTCCGCGACGCCACCCAGGTGCCGGTGGCCGCCTACCAGATTTCCGGCGAATACGCGCAGATCCACGCCGCCGCCAAGCTCGGCTGGCTCGACCTGGCGCGCTGCCGCGACGAGTCGCTGCTGGCCATCAAGCGCGCCGGGGCCGACATGATCCTGACGTATTTCGCCAAGGACGTGGCGCGGGCGTTGAAGGGGTGACTTGTGTTTCGTGGGCCAGCGAGCTTGCTCGCGCCTCAGGGCTTTCGATAGCGAAAAGGGCGCGAGCAAGCTCGCTGGCCCACGGGAATCACTTTCGCCACAGCCTGCGGGTCAGCACGACGTGCCCGAGCAGCGCGCCGCCGACGCAGACCGGGCCGATGAGGGCATAGGGCAGGTGCAGCGCCAGCAACAACGGTGGCTGCTGGCCCCAGCCGAAGGGAAAAGGTGAGGACATGATCGCCACGCGCATCACATTCAAAAGCAGGGCAAAACCGACGATGTTGGCGAAGCGGGCCGCCACCGGGTAACGCCCGGCGAGCGGCGCGCAGACGAGGGCGACGATGCCGCTGACGATGTCCCAGTTCTGCCCGGTCCAGGTCATCGTCCCGGGAATGGTGCCCTGTGCGGCCCATTCGTGGAGGACGAGCTCCAGCGGCAGGCGGAAGGCCTGGAAGCCCACCAGCGCGGCCAGCGGCACGCCCGTGGCAAGCCGGGCCCCGACCGGCGAAAGGCCGAGGCCCACGCTGACGAGCAGGATCGATCCGAAGAAGAACGGCAGGCCGTTCATCGGCAGCGACGTCATTTTTCCGGAGGCCACGACCGCGCCCAGGAGGCCCAGCCAGACGGTCACCCCGAGGCGCGCATAGACCATCGCCGACACATCCTCCCGGTAGGCCCGTTTGATGGCCCAGAAGAAAGCCACGATCACGGCCCCCACGATGGCGACAAAGGCGTAGACCGAGCCGGAGCTGGCGGGAGTAAAGTCCATGAGGGAATCAGAGGGACGCGCCGGCGGGAATCAAGCCGCCGGGAATTAGCCGTTCGGCCGGGCGAGTTTCGAGTGTTTCCGGCTGTAGCCGAAGTAGACGATGAAGCCGAGCCCGAGCCAGACGGCGAGGTTCAGCCAGGTGATCGCCGGCAGGAAGGCCATCTGCAGGATGCAGGTGCCGATGCCGAGGAGAGGGACGAGGGGGACCCACGGGGTCCTGAACGGGCGGGGCAGGTCGGGGCGCGTGCGGCGCAGCACCCAGACGCCGGCGCAGACCAGCGCGAAGGCCAGCAGCGTGCCGATGGAGATCAGCTCGCCGAGCAGGTCGAGGGGAAACAGGCCGGAGATGACGGCGCAGGCGATGCCGGTGATCCAGGTCGTGACGTGCGGCGTGCCGTATTTCGGGTGGATCTTGGCGAAGGTTTTCGGGAGCAGGCCGTCGCGCGACATCGAGTAGAAGATGCGCGGCTGGCCGAGCAGGGAGACGAGGATGACGGACGTCAGGCCGGCGAGCGCGGCGGCCTCGATGAGGTAGCGGAAGAGGGCGGGGGCGTTCGCCTGCTGCAGGGCGTAGATGAAGGGGGCGTCGACGTTGAGCTTGGTGTAGTGCACCATGCCGGTGAGCACGAGGGACACGGCCACGAAGAGCACGGTGACGACGGCCAGGGTGCCGAGGAGGCCGATGGGCAGGTCGCGCTGCGGGTTCTTGGTTTCCTGCGCGGCGGCGGAGACGCAGTCGAAGCCGACATACGCGAAGAAGATCGCCGCGGCGCCGCGGAACACGCCGCTCCAGCCGTATTCGCCGAAGGTGCCGGTGTTGTCGGGGATGAAGGGGATCAGGTTGGATTTCGCGATCCCGGTGTGCTTCATGAGATACCAGACGCCATAACCCACGAGGGCGACCAGGACACCGACCTTGATGAGGACCATCACGTCGTTGAAGGAGGCGGATTCGCGGATGCCGATGAAAAGCACGTAGGTCAGCGCAAGGGAGATGAAGACCGCGGGGAAGTTGATGAACGCACCGGTCAGCACGAGTTTGCCGTTCTCGACCGCCAGCGGGGCGCTGGCGAAGGCGACGGGCAGGGCGACGTTGAACTCGTTGAGGATGTCGCGGATGGCGCCCGACCAGCTGACGGCCACGGCGGCGCCGGAGAAGAGGTATTCCAGCACGAGGCACCAACCGACGATCCAGGCGAGGAATTCGCCGAGGGTGGCGTAGCTGTAGGTGTAGGCGCTGCCCGAGACGGGGATCATCGACGCCAGCTCGGCGTAGCACAGGCCGGCGAAGAGACAGGAAATGCCGGCAAAGATGAAGGACAGGGCGATGGCCGGGCCGGCGTATTGGGCGGCCGAGGTGCCGGCCAGCACGAAGATGCCGGCGCCGACCACCGAGCCGATGCCCAGGCTGATCAGCGAGACCGGGCCCAGGGTGCGCTTGTAGCCGTGTTCGGCGGTCGCCTCGGCCTGCAGCTCGGCGATGGGTTTGGTGCGGAACAGGCTCATCTCAGGCGCGGCGCAAACGGCCGGTCGGGGAAAGGGACGGTGGGCATGCGGCCCCGTAAGTGACGGATGCTCCGTCCGGTGGCAACGTGAATGTAGGGCCGGCGCTTGCCGCCGTGCCCAGGTCGCCGCCAGCGTTGACCGGGCGGGAAAACTTTCAGCCCCGGCCGCGCTTACGGGCCGGCTTTTCGTCGTCGTCCTCGGCGTCGTCAGAATCCTCGTCTTCCTCGTCCTCGTCGCCGTCCTTGCCCTTGGCGCCGGACTTGCCTTCGGCGTCGTCCTTGTCGCCGTCCTCGTCGTCCTCGTCCCACTTGAGGGAGGAGTCGTTCTTGAGCTTTTCCTCGTCCTCCTCCTCGACCTCGGGCAGGTCGTCGTCCTCGTCCTCGGCGGCGCCCTTGTCGCCGTCCTCATCATCCTCGCCGTGCCCGGCGGGCATGAAGTCGAGGATGGCGGTGATCTCGGAGAACAGGTGGACGGCCTTGCCTTCGATGAAGTCGTTGTTCTGGGCCTCGCGGAGCTGGTCCTCGACCTCGTCGACCGTCAGCTTTTCCTCGAGGTCGAGCAGCTCGTTGATGAGCTTCACGCGCAGGCGGGTGATGTGGTCGAGGAAGTCGGCGTAGGGCCCGTTCTCCTCGTCGATCACGTCGGGCAGGGCGAAGAGCTTCTCCTCGGACTCCAGCAGCGGCTGCTTGGTGCGGGCGAGGCGGACCTTGCCCTTGCCGAGGTCCTTGGTGATGCGGAAGGGGATGAAGGCGCGCTCGAAGACGTCGGAATCAAAGCCGAATTCGCGCAGCGGCTCGATCAGCTCGATGATGTGGTCGACCTGGCGCGGGTCGATGATGCTGAGGCCGTCGACATCCCAGTGCACGGGGTCACTGATCTCGTCGACCCACCAGTTGTGGTCTTCACCGAGCCGCACGACGCACCATTCAAGTTGGGGGGAACCTTTCGCCATAAGGATGTTGCTGATTTCGCTGCACGAAATGGGCCCCGTGGAGGGCTTGTCAAATCTTGAAACGCAGAAAGTTGGAAAATCTTTCGGCCCGCGCCGCGCCCGCAAAATTTCGCCGGCAGGGTGGGTCCGGAGGACGAAATAACAAGTCCAAAAAGTTCATCCGTTCCGGCCTGCGCGATGCTTGTAAGTTGGCGGCCGGCTGGCATCGTCCGCGCCCATGGGCTGGCTCTATCAACATGTGGGCAAACGGGCGTTCTTCCGGCTCGAGCCGGAGCACGCGCACGAAATCGCGGTCAACGCGCTGGCACGGCTCGGCCGCGTGCGGCCGCTGTGCGCACTGCTGGAGCGCCGGCACCGGCTCGATCCGGCGCGGCACCGCCCGGTCGAGGCCTTCGGCCTGAAGTTTCCCAACGCCGTCGGCCTCGCGGCGGGCTTCGACAAGAACGGCCGCGCGTGGCCGGCCGCCGCCGCGCTGGGCTTCGGCCACGTCGAGATCGGCACGGTCACCTTCCACGCGCAGCCCGGCAACCCGCGGCCGCGCGCCTTCCGTTATCCGGCCGAGCAGGCGGTGATCAACCGCATGGGTTTCAACAACGACGGCGCGGCCGCGCTCGCGGCGCACCTCGCGAAATCCTCCGGGCCCCGGTCCATCCCGCTCGGCATCAACCTCGGCAAGAGCAAGGTCACGCCGCTGGACCGGGCGACGGAGGACTACCTCGGCAGCTTCCGCCTGCTGGCGGACCACGCCGACTATGTCGTGGTGAACGTCTCGAGCCCGAACACGCCCGGCCTGCGCGAACTGCAGGACGCGTCGTGGCTCAAGCCCCTGCTCGCCGCGCTGGTGGAGGAGAACAAGGTGCGCGTCGGGGCGGGCAAGCCGCGCCGGCCGCTGCTGCTGAAGATCGCCCCGGATCTGACCTTTCCGCAGATCGACGCGGCGCTGCAGGTGATCGCGGAGCTGGGGCTCGACGGCATCATCGCCACCAACACGACACTGGCGCGGCCGGGTTTCTTCGCGACGGTGAACGAGGCCGGCGGGCTGAGCGGCGCGCCGGTGCGCCGGCGCGCGACGGAGATCATCAACTACATCGCCCGGGCCACGCACGGCCGCCTGCCGATCATCGGCGTGGGCGGCATCATGGACGAGGAGGGGGCCGGCGAGAAACTCGATGCCGGCGCCACGCTCGTGCAGCTTTACACCGGGCTGATCTACCGCGGGCCGTTCTTCGCGGCCGAGGTGGCGCGGGCGCTCAGCCAGCGGCAGCGGAAGTGAATTTGGAGGCGGGGTGCCCTCACCCCGCGAGACATCCGCGCGAAAGCGGGGTGGGGGCACCCCGCCGCCAACGAATCCTCAAATCACCCAGTCGGCCGACTCGGCGACGAGCAGCTCCTTCTTGTGGCGCGGGCGGACGACGAGGTCGTCGCCCTTGAAGTAGACGATGCTGTGGGCCGGCACGGACTCGAGCAGCCACACGTTGCCGCCGATGACGCAGTGTTCGCCGATGCGCGTCTCGCCGCCGAGGATGGTGGCATGGGCGTAGATGGTGACGTGGTCGCCGATGTCGGGGTGGCGCTTCACGCCCTTCACCGGGTTGCCGGCCTCGTCGACCTCGAAGGACTTCGCGCCGAGCGTCACGCCCTGGTAGAGCTTCACGTGGTTGCCGATCGTGGCCGTCTCGCCGATAACGACACCGACGCAGTGGTCGATGAAGAAGTGGGTGCCGATCCTCGCCCCGGGATGGAGGTCCACGCCGGTGCGCTCGTGGCCGTATTCGGTGAGCATGCGCGGCAGCAGCGGCACGCCGAGCTGGTAAAGCTGGTGGGCGATGCGCTGGAGCGAGATCGCGAGCACGCAGGGGTAGGCGAGGATGATCTCCTCGACGTTGCGCGCGGCGGGGTCACCGGTGTAGGCCGCCGACACGTCCGTCTGCACCACGCGGCGGATCTCCGGCAGCCGCCCGAGGAGCTCGGTGGCGACGCGCCGGGCGTTGACGGCGGGGGCGGGGTCCTTGGCGAACAGCAGGCTCTTCTCGATCTCGGTGACGAGCCGGTGGTCAATCTTGGCCAGCAGGCCCTCGAGCCAGGCCGGGACGTCGTTCTTGGCCAGGCTGGTGCTTTGGAAGTAGCCCGGGAAAAGCACGTGCATGAAGTCCCGGGCCAGGTCGGCGACGCAGTCCTGGGAGGGGAGGTTGACGCCGTCGAGATGGTTGATGCCGCCGTCGCGCGCGTAGGACTCGAGCAGGGCCTGCTTGATGGCTTCGGGTGTCATGCGTCGGGCAGGAAGCATCGCCAGAAACCTGCGGGGGTCAAATGGGTTGCGGCGGAAAGGGGGTCATATCGGGGGGGCGGGCTAATCGCTCTTTGCCCTAAGAAAGTGTCGCTTCAGGAAGGTTTTTCCGGAGCCGCTTTTGAGATATTGCTCGAAGTCGGCGGCCGTCGATTCGTCCGCGAACCCGGTATAAGCGACCAGCCGCCACGGCTTGAATTTACGGGTGTGCGGCGACTTGCCCCCGTTATGATCCATGAGGCGCTGCTTCAAATCATGAGTCATCCCGACGTAGTGCTGCTGCCTCTGATGCACGCTCTCGATGAGATAAACGTAGACCATAGCGCCAATTGTGAGTGAAACGCCGCCCTCCGCCAAGCCTACGGACGGCAGCCTTCGCCATCACCGTCGTAGGCTTAAACCGTTCTACCGCCTCACCTGCCTTTGGCTGGCTTGCCAGCCGTAGGCCTGGCGAAGGCTGGTGCTCGGGACAGGACTCGAACCTGCACGCCTTACGGCACACGCACCTCAAACGTGTGTGTCTACCAATTCCACCACCCGAGCGTTCCAACGATGAGAACGGCGACTTAGGTA
>JAYRDK010000066.1:0-19432 GCA_041909435.1 Lacunisphaera sp. | reverse complement strand
CGAGGGCCTTGGTGCCGGAGTAGAAGCTGCAGTTGTTCGTGCGGAAGCTGAAGTTCGGCGTGTCGGTCTCGGTGAAGCCGGCGCCGTCGGCGCGCCGGCCGGTGTAGATGCAGCCGGAGGAGACATGGCCCCAGGGCACGCCGGCGTCGGCGCAGGCCAGGGCGATGGTGCCGGGGAGGACGGCGTTGCCCATGACGCACTCGGATTTGTGCAGCTCGCAGGCGTCGACGTTGGGTTTGCCGGTGTAGCCGGCGGCGTTGATCAGGAATTCCGGTTTCTCGCGCCGGAGCAGTTCCGTCAGGGCGGCGCGGTCGGTGTAGTCAAAGTCGGTCCGCCGTATATTATGGAAAGACAGGCCTTTGCGCGTGAGCAGCGCCTGATAGGCCGCACCGACATAACCGGAACCTCCAAGTAGGTAGATCATGGATAAAGTTTGTTCAAAGCTGCCAGTAGCCGCCGGGCCAGCTGGTCATGGTTTCACGCCGGAAGAAATTCTTCACGTCGACCAACAAAGGCGGCCGCGAACCGCCCAAGGCTGCCAGCGAAGCAGGAGCAAAACGCTCCAACAATGCCTTGTGTTTAACCGCGAGCACAATCGCCGCATAAGGCGCGCCCGCCTCCGCCGTGGGGGCGATATCCAGGTTATATTCGTGCTTCACCTCGGCGACATCGGCTTCGGGGTCATAGCAAGTTACGTCCACCCCATAGGATTTTAGCTCCTGGTATATGTCGATCACCCGCGTGTTGCGGATGTCGGGGACGTCCTCTTTGAAGGTCCAGCCGAGGATCAGGACCTTGGCGCCTTTCACCGGGCGGTCATTGGCGATGAGGAGCTTCACGGTCTTCTCGGCGATGAACTTGCCCATGCCGTCGTTGATGCGACGGCCAGCCAGGATCACCTGCGGATGATACCCAAGGCTCTCCGCCTTGAAGGTCAGGTAATAGGGATCGACGCCGATGCAGTGGCCGCCGACGAGGCCGGGGCGGAAGGGCAGGAAATTCCACTTGGTCCCCGCGGCCTCGAGCACGTCCAGCGTGCTGATGCCCATGCGGTCGAAGATCAGGGCGAGTTCGTTCATCAGCGCGATGTTCAGGTCGCGCTGCGTGTTCTCGATCACCTTGGCGGCTTCGGCGGTCTTGATGGTAGCCGCGACAAAGATGCCAGCCGTGATCACGGCGCCGTAGATCCGGCGCAACAGCTCGGCGGTCTCAGCCGTGTCGCCCGCGACCACCTTCTTGATCTTGTCGACCGTGTGCTCCTTGTCGCCGGGGTTGATGCGCTCGGGCGAGTAGCCGGCAAAGAAATCCTTTTTCCACTTCAGGCTGCTCTCCTGCTCGATGATCGGCAGACAGTCTTCCTCGGTGCAGCCGGGATATACAGTGGATTCATATACCACCGTGGTCCCGGGTTTGATGTGTCGCCCAATGGTGGTGGATGACTTCACCAGCGGCGTAAGGTCGGGATTCTTGTGGTCATCGATCGGCGTCGGGACCGTGACGATGATCAGCCGAGCCTCGGCCAACACCTTCGGATCCGTTGAGAAACTGAGCCCCTTCCCGCTTTGCCCTTCGCCCTTGGCAGAGCTGGCCGCCGCAAGCTGCTCGCGGCTCAGCTCTCGCGTGCGATCTATTCCCTGGCGCAGCTCACTGACCCGCTGCTCATTGATATCGAAGCCAATGACCTTGAACTTCCGGGCAAAGACCGCGGCCAGCGGCAACCCGACGTAACCAAGGCCCAGGACACAGATCGTGGCCTTCTGCTCTTCAAAATCCGAAAAGGTGGGACGATTCATAAGGAGGTTATCAGTCGGCGGTGTTGGAATATTTATTCTGCGCGCTCTGCGCCTCTTTGCGGCTAAACAGGTTGATCAGAAGTCTGCTGCCCGTTGTCTGCCGTCCGTCATCTGCCCTTTGCTTACCCTTCAGGTCTCAGGTTTCAGGTTTCCGCCTTAAAGGCGTATGTCTTTCAACCAGCTCTTGTTTTCGAGATACCAGGCGATCGACTTCCGGAAACCTTCCTCGGTGGAGACCTGCGGCTTCCAGCCGAGAAGACGTTCTGCCTTCGCGATGTCGGCCCAAGAAGCCTTGATGTCGGCCGGAGCGACCGCCTGTTCATCGATGTTAGCCTTCTTCCCCAAGGCCTCCTCGATAAACTTGATGACCGTCTGCAGGGTAATCGGATTATTGCCCCCGCCCAGGTTGATGACTTCGTAACCCAGCGGCTTGGCCGCGAGGATCGTGCCGCGCGCGATGTCGTCGACGTAAGTGAAGTCGCGCGACTGCGTGCCGTCCCCCAGCAGCTCCAGCGGCTTTCCCTCATCAATCCATTTGATGAAGCGGAAAATACTCATGTCCGGCCGGCCGGCCGGACCAAAGACCGTGAAGTAGCGGACCACCGTCGTGTCGAGGCCGTAGAGCTTATGGTAGCTGTGTGAGAGCATCTCGGCCGCCTTCTTCGTGGCAGCGTAGGGAGACAGGGGGGTGTTGACCGGCTGCTCCTCGTTGAACGGCATCGGGCAGCCGGCATACAGGGAAGAAGTCGAGGCCAGCACCTGCTTCTTCACCCCGTGCTTACGCATGCACTCGAGGATGTTCAGCGTCCCGAGCGTGTTCGTGCTCAGGTAAACATAAGGATTCTGCATCGAATACCGCACCCCTGCCCGAGCGGCCAGGTTGAATACCGCGTCAAACTTGTGCCTGGCAAAGAGCGCGTCCAGTGGGGCCAGATTCTCGATGTCGATGGGGTAGAAACTAAATTGCGAAGCGGTAAGCGGTAAGGGCAAAGCGCCCTTGTCCCCCATTCCCGGGTTTTTCGCGGCGTAAATGGAAACCTTGGGATCAGTTCCCAATTTCAGACCCTTGGCACTTTGCTCTTCGCCCTTTGCGCTCAGCAGCCTGGAAAGCCGATAGTCTTTCAGCCGGACATCGTAGTAGTCGTTGAGATTATCAACACCGACAACCTGATGGCCGGCCGCCAGCAACTGCTCAGCCACCTTGGAGGCAATGAATCCGGCAACGCCGGTTACGAGATATGTTGCCATAAATTGAAAAAGCTTCGCCCCATCACTTCTGAAAAGAAGCAACGTGTCGAGGGCTTGTATATGTGCGTGACGGCCATGGGGCCGGCCCGGCGGCATCAACCGCCGAGCTTCAAAAATGTTTTGGCCAGGGGCAGCAGTGCCTTGGCCTTACTGTGCCAGTCTTGAAGAGATTTGAGGCGGCGACGAAGCTCAGCCGCCTCGCCATTTTTACCGGGGATCGATTTGGTCAGCGCTGTCAGACGGCTGCCGCCACTGGTCAGTTGCTTCTGCAGGCGATTCTCTAGGAAACGTCCCACCAGCTTCCGCATCTCCAAGTCAGGCTCGAACAGCTCGGCTTTGTCCGACGCAGCAGATACCTCTTTTAGTGCACCCACCTCTCGTAGGACTCTTAGCCCCTGGCTCACCGACCCTTTGCTGATGTCCAGGCGCGACTCGATGTCGGCGAAGCTGAGGGGCACAGGGGACGCAAACACGATGCCGTAGATCGCCGCCACGGACTTCGGCACCCCGAGGAGCTCCGCCGCGTCGACGAAGAAGTCGACCATCGCTTGCTCGAAGGACACCACCGCTCCATCACGCGTGCCAGCGATCACCAGACCGTGAGCAGGAGCATTGGCGACAGACGAGGACATGGCGGTGGGGTTGCTGGTTGTCAGATGCTGGTTGTCAGGATCAACCCAACAACGAACAACAACCAACCGACAGCCAAAGCTTTCGGGGCAGCGGCAGTCGTTGGATTAGCTTGGGCAGCTGAAGGCATGAGGTGATAGTTGCTGGTTGTCAGATGCTGGTTGTCAGGACTGCCGCGGACGCGGCGAGTTGTTGGTTGTTGGATGCTGGTTGTCAGGGGGGGGGGGCCTAACAACGAACAACAGGCAACCGACAACTGCGGCGTTTAGCCGCATCAGGCATTACCTGATGGCAGAAAACCCGCCCTGTTCAATTCAAAATGAAGTAAACTTGACGAGGGGCCCTAGCCCCACTGGGGCGAGACCTGAGACCTGAAACCTGAGACCTGAAATATAATACAACGAACCAAACCGGGGGAAATAGCCTGAATGAAGGGGCCTGAATACAGGGCATCACCGAGGTAGGTGTTTTGCAGGAGGCTGCTATTTTACTGGCATGACTACCAATGATGAACGCAAGGTCGCCTTGCGCAGGCGGACCAAGGCTTTTGCCAGCACCGTCGTGCGCTTCTATATCAGCCTGGATAAACGCCGAGAGGAGCTACGGATCCTGGGCAAACAGTTGCTGCGGGCCGGCACTTCCGTGGCTGCCAACTACCGGGAAAGCTCCCGAGCCCGCAGCGTGGATGAATTCGTAGCCAAGGCCGAGATATGCATCCAAGAAGCGGATGAATCTCAGCTATGGTTGGAGCTGCTACGCGATGACTGTGGTATCGCAGCCGAAGTCATAGTTCCCATCTGGCAGGAAGCCGACGAGTTGATCGCCATCTTCGTGACCATGGCAAAGAACTCGAAAGCCAATCAACATTCGCCCTGATACCTGTTAGACGACAATCATTCAGGTCTCAGGTCTCAGGTCTCTAAGGAAAAGCTCGAAAATTCCGGCGTTGCCGCACCGCCGCTCCCTTGACTTTCCCACCGGGCGTGGCTCTTTTGGCGGCATGACATTGCAGCAGATCCAGCGCAAGGTGAAGGCTCTCCCCAAGGCGGAGCGTCTGGCCCTGACCGCCTATCTGCGGCATCTCTCCCGGGCCGAGAGCACCACCAACCAACGGTCGCTGAATGCGGCGGCCGAACGCATGGCCCGGGGAGAAAAAGTGACGCGCGCGCAATTGCAGCGGGTGCACAAGTCACTCCAGGCCGCTGGAGTGTAGTGTCGCCCTACGGTTACGCCTTGGGGGACGAGGCGGTCCATGCCTTCACTGCGTTGCCGGCGAAATCCCGCCGGAAAATCCTGCGCGCCTGCGAGCATCTGGCGCGCTATCCGCGCCAACCCGGGGATTACAGGGAGCACGACAGCACCGGCCGCATTTTTGAGCTCAAGCTATTCGATGATCTGCTTCTCACCTGGTGGGTCGATCATGCCACACGGGAAGTGCGGGTCGTCCGCATCGAGCGGGTTGACTGAAGGTGGAGCGCGTCTTGTTGGCCATAGGCCCGGCGACGGCTGGAACAACGGCGGCCCCGCCGTGGTTTAGCCTTCTCCTGAAATATCACCGGCCCGCCCCGCGTTTCCGATTTGCCCGGGCGCATGGTTCCCGACAACTTCCGCGCATCCTCCACACCCCGCGCCCCGGCCGGGGATGCTTCGGATTTTTCATCGTTCATCTTTCAATGTCCGTTGTTCATCGCACGGACCCGTTCCTCATCAAATGGCATATGAACAGTGAACGATGAAAATTGACCATTTCTTCCCTCTCTCCCCATGAACCGTCATCTCGCCTTCCTCCTTGGTCTCGCCCTGGCTGCGCTGGCTCCCCTGGCCGGGACCACGATCGAACCCGACAGCTACTACCGCGCGGTCGTCGCCTGTGACCGGCCCGCCAATTTTCCGGAGCCCGCGTGGCAGAACTTCAGCGACAACGTCCGCAATGCCGACAAGGGGGCGGGCCTCATGCGGATCGAGGGCAACACCCTCCTGCTTAACTTCGCGCGGGTCAGCGGGAGCGAATTGACCAATACCCTGGGGAAGAACTTCCAAGGCCTCGTCCCCCGGCTCGTGTCCGCCGAGAAACTCGGGCCCAGCCAGGCCGAGTTGGACAAGGCCAAGCGCGAGCAGGAAGCGGCCCGGCAGAAGCTCGCCGACGAAAACGACCCGCGCCGGACCGTGGACGCCAAGGGCAAACCCATCTACAATGCCGGCTCCCCCGAGGCCGAGGCCCAGTTGCGCGAGAGCGCCCGGGAACAGGACAAATCCGCCGCCAAGTTCAAACAATACAACAAGGGGGGCACCAACGGCCCCGCCAGCCCCGAGGAGAAGCCGGTCAGGGACACCGGGGCCTTCGACGAGGACTTCCCCAAGGACGACCGCGGAAAATCCAAGCCCGCCCAGCCGGCGGATTTCCCGGAGGAAGAGGACAAGCGCCCGCTCAGCCAGCGGATCATGAACACGGGCAAGAAACCCGCCCCCGCCGCGGCCGTGACCCCGGCGGCCCAGGCCGACGACGAGGCGGACGAACCCCCGCTGGCCGCGAGCGGCAGCAAATTCTCCAAGCCGAAGACCGGCCAGGGCACGAGGAAGGACGACACCCTCTTCAAGAACCAGAATCAGAACAGCTCCGGCCAGTTCATGGCGCCGGACAATTTCATCGCCATCTGGGCCCACCCCCAGGACCGCGGCACGGGCGCCGAGCAGGACCGCCTGGTCCTCGTGGAACTCACCGACAGCCCGAAGCCGGTCGGCCTGACCCTGTGGCAGGCGAAGAGCCGGAAGTATGTGCCGCAGGATTTCAAGTATAGCTCGCTCCGGGTCTTCCCGCAGTGACCCGCGGGCGAGGTCGCCTTGGCTCAGGGAGTTTATGTGGGAGTAATTTGGTGGGAGGGATTTGGTGGGAGGGATTTTATATCCCGACTGCCTCGGGAATCCCATGTCGGGGTGTAAAACCCCTCCCACCCAAACCTCTCCCACTGCGATCAGGCACGGCGACAAGCGCCGGCCCTACATTCCGGACATTTCAGGTTTGTGACCGCTGCTGCCCCGAGGGCACCCATCATCGGTCACCCCTGCGCTGGCGCTCCGGGGCTCGCGCGTGGCCGCGCGAACCATCTACGCCTCTCGGCTCCGTCAGGTCTCAGGTTTCAGGTTTCCGGTTTCAGGTTTCTGTTTTTAGAACCTCCAGCTCGCCACGAGCCCCGTGCCGAAGTCGGGGCAACCGCCCCGACCGACAGATTCCAGCCGGGGGCGCTGACCCCGGACCGGCCCCATGGCTCTTTTTACCGCAAAGATACCGGCAGGTGCGGTTGCCATTGACATGGTTCATTTTTGAACCAGTTTGATGGCACCATGCCAGCGACCGCCACCAAGACCAACCGGCTCATCGCCCTTTCTGCCGCCGGAATCAAGAAGACGCTCGCTCAGACAATGCAGCGAGAAATGGCCACGAGAAACATCAGCGTTAGCGACATGGCCAAGGCTATCGGCACCGGCAGAACGTCCGTCCGGCGCATCCTCGACGAGAAGAACACCTCGATCACACTGGAGACGATGTCCCGGGCCGCCGGAGTCTTGGGATTGGAAGTAGCGCTTACCGCCCGCAAACTGAGCGCCGCCGAATTGGGCAGCCTTGCGACCCAACTCCCGGGCGCGAGCCGAGGCAAATCCGCTGTTCTGCGTAAAAAGATCCTGGCTGGATTTTACGCATAAGGCCGCCCGTGCCGAAGATTAAGCGCAAGGGTGTCCCGCCAAAAGTGCTTGAACACCTGCTCGACCGCATCGAGTCGCGGAGCATCAATGTGAAAGCCTTGGAGGCCTTGGTTGTCTGGCTGGACAAGAATCCTGAGGTCCCGGCAGGAGAATGGTTTCACCGCATGGAGCACCTAACCGTTTGCGGAAAAGGTGAGCTGGTGCTGACCTTTCTCAAGCCGGGGCAAGTTGCAGTCGGCCAGGAAGTCTAGGGAGTGTTTTCAAACCTCCGGAAGGATTAACCGCTGATGCTCCGCCTACCGGCTGCGCTTTAAGGTCCCCTCCGCCTAATCGGCTCCGGGTGTGGTTCCGCGGAGCGGCTCATCGCCGCTGAACAGCAGGAGGATTCGGTGGTCAGTCGGCGATTAGCCGACCCCCGAGGCCACCTGGCGGAGCCGATTAGGCGTAGCCGCACACAGTAGCAGAGCCGTTAGGCGATGCATCAGTGGTTAAACCCGGATAGGCATTCTGTTGCCTCGGCCTACCGTCCGTTTTTTGCGGTTTGAAGACACTCCCTAATAATATCCTTAGCCAATCCGGGCGGGGCCGCCCGGGCTCCAGCTGATCTGGAGCCACGGCGACCCCGCCGTGGTTCGGTGGCATTTGGAGGAATGGATTTGTGGGCGGGATTTTATGTGGGAGGGATTTTATATCCCGACTGTTTGGAAATCAGCATCCCCAAGGCAGGCCGGTGAGTGCCGCCTGCCAGCCATAGTCTTGGCGAAGGCTGGTCACCGCCGATCCCTGTCGGGGTATAAAACCCCTCCCACCTCGGACTCCTCCCACCCCTCCCACCCGACCTTCGCGCCCTAGCGTCTTTGCGTTAATGGGTCGGAACCTCAAAAGGCACCCTAAGACAGGTGGAATAAGCGAAAACACTCGGTGGCGAACGGCCGCGCCTTCGAGTTAGACTCGTCTCCTAGCCTCACCGCCGCGCCGCCAGCCAATTCTTCATTTCGGCGAGGGGCTTCGCGGTGAGCACGTGCGCCTTCATCAGCCACCCCTTGCGGGCGATGCCGACGCCGAGCTTGTAGAATTCGAGCTGGCTGGTGCGGTGGGCGTCGGGGTTGATGCTGGTGAGCAGCCCCTTCTCCGCCGCCTTCTTCCAGTGCCGCCAGTCCATGTCCAGCCGCCAGGGGTTCGCGTTGAGTTCGATGGCGACGTGGTTCGCGATGGCGGCGTCGATCACCTTGTCCACGTCCAGCTCGTATCCCTCGCGCTCGAGGAGGAGCCGGCCGGTCAGGTGCCCGAGCATCGTCACGTGCGGCTGCTCGATCGCGCGGATGATGCGCCTGGTCATGACGTCCCGCTCCTGCCGGAACGAGCTGTGGATCGAGACCACCGTGTAATCGAGCTGGGCCAGGAGCCCGGCGTCGAAGTCGAGTTTTCCATCGGGCAGGATGTCGCATTCGGTGCCGGTGAAGACGTGGCACTTGAAGGTTTTCGACGCGTTGAGTTTTCCGATTTCCGCGATCTGGGCCGTCAGCCGCTCCTCGGTGAGACCGCGGGCCTGGACGCTCGACTTGGAGTGATCGGCGATGCCGAGGTAGTCGAGCCCGAGCGCCTGCGCCGCCGCGACCATCTCCTCGAGCGTGTTATGGCCGTCGGAAGCGGTCGTGTGGTTGTGGAACACCCCGCGGATATCGCCTTCTTCAAGAAGGCGAGGCAGCCCGCGACCGGGCTGTCCGGAAACCTGAGACCGCGATTCAGAAACCTGAAACCTGAAACCTGAAACCTGAGTTGAAGACGTCAAAGCGGTTGAATCGGAGGGATCGGAACCTTCAGGTTTCAGGTTTCCGGTTTCAGGTTTCTCTTCGTCCGCCGAAACCTCGGCGGCCTCGATTTCGCCTTGGCCTTCGCGAAGTTCGGGTGGAATGAACTCAAGTCCCAGAGCGCGGAACAGCTCCTCCTCGGACTTGATTGAGACCTGAGACCTGAAACCTGAAACCTGAGGTGCCGAACCGGGTGCCTCGGACTCCGCCTTTTTTCTCGTCTTGTTTTCAGGTTTCAGGTTTCCGGTTTCAGGTTTCTCGGCGGCTTTGGCCGCCGCCGTCGGACCATGCTTCTGGTCCGCGGGGAACAGCCCCCATTCGCTCATCGAAAGGCCGCGCTGCAGGGCGCGGTGGCGCATCTGGACATTGTGGTCCTTCGACCCGGTGAGGTGATGTAGCGTGAAGACAAACTGCTCCGGCGGCACCAGGCGCAGGTCCGCCTGCAGCCCGGACGCGAGCCGCACGCTCGCCTTGGTCTCGCCGCGCGCCGTGACCTCCTTGATCCCCGGACGGGTGACGAACCACTCGACGATCGGCGCCGGCTCGGTCGTGGCCACGAGAAAGTCGATGTCCCCCACCGTCTCCAGCCGCCGGCGCAGGCTGCCGCAGGCCTCCACCCGCTGCACGCCCGGCAGCTGGCGCAGGCCGGCGAGGATCAGATCCGAGGCGTCCTTCGCCTCGATCCAGAGGTGGCGCTTGTTGTAGGCCTCGCGGTTGCGGATGCCGGCCAGGATCTTTTCCTGGGTCTTCTCGCCGAAACCTTCCAGCCCGGCCACCCGGTTCTCGTCACAGGCCGCGCGCAGCTTGGCGACCGAATCGACCCCGAGCTTCTCCTGCAGGGCCCGGACCTTCTTGGGGCCGATGCCGGGGATGGCCAGGATCTCGACCAGGCCCGGCGGCACGGAGGCCTTGAGTTTCTCGAAGAATTCCAACCGACCGGTCGTGTGCAGCTCCGTGATTTTCTGGGCCAGGGCCTCGCCGATGCCCTTCACCTCCTGCAGGGTGCCGGCCGCGATGCGTTCCTTCAGTTCGCCTTCGCCGATTGATTCGACGATGCGCGCCCCGGACTGGTAGGCGCGGGTCTTGAAAGGGTTCTCGCCCTTCAACTCGAGCAGGAGCCCGATCTCGGTCAGGACGGCGGCGATCTCGGACTTATTCATACGGTGCCATCACCGTATGAAGAAACCTGAAACTTGAAACCTGAAACCTGAGGATTCTACGGAGACGAACGGTTTAACCACTGATGCATCGCCTAACGGCTCTGCTACTGTGTGCGGCTACGCCTAATCGGCTCCGCCAGATGGCTTCGGGGGTCGGCTAATCGCCGACTGACAACCGAATTCTCCTGCTTCTCAGCGGCGATTAGCCGCTCCTCGGAACCAAAACCGGAGCCGATAAGGCGGAGGGGACCTTAAAGCGCAGCCGGTAGGCGGAGCATCAGCGGTTAATCTTTGAAAACACTCCCTAATGCATACTAATCGGACACTAATCCAAACAGAGGTTTGATACTCCGAGCCCTGGGATTCAGATTAGTGAGGTCTTAGTGGATATCAGTGGTTAAAACTGCCTGGGTCTTTCCCCTCAGGTTTCAGGTCTCAGGTCTCAGGTTTCCCGCGGCCGTCTGGTCGCGCTACCGCCGCACCTTCAGCTGGGCGACCACGCGCTCCACCAAGGCGGCGCGGTTGATTTTGCCCTGGGCCGTGGCCGGCCAGGGACCCACGAGCGGGATGTAGCTTTTTGGCCGCTTGTAGTCCGCGAGGCCGTTCGTCACGCGGATGACGGCGTGAAAATCAGGATGCGCATTGCCGGGATAGACGACGACGAGCCGCTGGCCCCACTTCGCATCCGGCAAACCCAGGACCACGAGATCGGGGAACTGACCCGTGCCGCGCAGCAGCGCCTCGATCTCGACCGGGTCCACCTTCTCGCCGCCGGAGATGATGACGGCGTCGCGCCGGCCCAGCACAAAGAGATGATTGCGCTCATCGAGCAGGCCGCGGTCCTGCGTCTCAAACTCCCGCCGGTCGCGCCAAGCGGGATGATAACCACGGAAGAGGGAGTCGCCGCCGAGCACGATCGTGTCGCCCGCGCCGATCTGCACGGTCGCGTGGGGCAGCGCCGTGCCGCTGTTGCGCGCCCCGGCCAGGAACTCCTCCGGCCGCAGGGCCGTCACCATGGCCGCCGTCTCCGTCATGCCGTAACCCAGGGACAGCGGCAGCCCGAGCGCCGCCGCCCGGTCGAGCAGGTCCGGCCACGCGGGGGCGCCGCCGAGAAAAATGATTTTGAACTGCCGCAGCCAGTCGACGGCGTCTTGGTTGTAGGGCGGGATCTCCGCATCCCGCCTGTTTGGGGCTGGAGGGCTCAGCTCCCGCTGAGCCGTGGCCCAGCTGGAGCTGGGCCCTCCAACGGCGGGATCAGGCGATCCCGCCCCACAGCCCAGCAACCGCTCGAGCTGCGTCGGCACCAGCGAGATCACCCAGCCGCCGGGCTTCGGCGGCAGGACCGGCCGCTGGCCGCCCTCGACTTCCTTCCAGTCCAGCGGGCGGTATTCGCCACCGGTCAGGGCGCAGCGCAGCCAGGCCATCAGCCCGCTGACATGGTGCAGCGGCAGGACGCCGACCGCGTTGACCTGGGTGAGACCAAAATGCCGGGCAAACCCGTGCACGGCCGCCGCCAGGGTCTCCTCGTCGTGGCGGGCGAACTTCAACTGGCCGGATGTCCCGCCCGTCGGGATGCAAAGCCAGCCGAGGCCGGCTGGCTGAGAAACCTGAGACCTGAAACCTGAAACCTGAGGGGCGGCAGACGAACCCGTAAGCAATAGATGTTCCTTCAGCTGCGCGCGCTCGCTCGCACCCCAGGCAGGGCTGCAAAGAAATACGTCTCCATCCCCGGCCGTGGCACCAGCCAAGGCGGACATAAATTTACGAGGGTCCGTTTCCTCGATCAGTGTCGGCCCGCGCCGCGACTCGGCAACGAGCCCGGCCGGCGCACCTAACAGCACAGCCAATTCGGTTCGGGTCATTTTCAGGTTTCAGGTCTCAGGTTTCAGGTTTCCAGGCTGCTCCACAGGTCCTCCGGGTTGACTGCGTTGACCCAACTGGCGTCGAGCACCGGCCCCAAAAACGGCCCGTCCCAACGGCGGTCGCCAAAAATTTCGCCCACGCCAAAGCCCAGCGCCCGCTTCGTCAGAGGCTGCGTCAGGGCGGTCCGCAGGATCGCCGCCCGCCCCAAGGCCGTCTCGATCGCGCTCGAGAGCACCACCTCGGCCTTCGTTTCGGCCGCCCAGGCCACGAGTTCATCCAGCGGGCCGGTCAGGGCGGGTTTGATGACAAACACCCCGCCCCAGCCCTTGCCCTGCCAGCGGCGGGCGGAGGAAAGATCGGTGACCGATTCATCGAGCGCGAGCGTCACCGGGTAATCCGCCGCGAGGCCCAGGAGGGCCGCCTCATCGCCGGGTTTCACCGGTTGCTCCACAAATTCCACCGGCCGCTCGGCGCAGCGCTCCAGCCACTTGGCCGCCTGGCGGCGGTCCCAGCCGCCGTTGGCATCAAGCCGGAGCCTGGCATAGGCCGGCAAGGCGGCCAGCAGGTCGTCGAAAATTCCGAGTTCATCGTCCAAGGCCCCGACCGCGACCTTCCATTTGAAGGAAAGATAACCCGCCTCCAGCCTGGCGGGCAGCGCGGCCAGGGCCTCGCGGCCGGCGGGCAACAGGCCGGTCACGGGCAGGCGGGTGGTTTGCTGTAGGGCGGGATCGCCTGATCCCGCCAACTCACGAGGCGGGATACGGTGATCCCGCCCTACAATTTCGGACCGGGCACACGCCAGCGCAAAGCGCACACACCCGAAGCGGGCCGGCACGGCGTCCAACACCTCACCGTCGACGGTGCCACCGAATTTCCCGCAAACCTCCGCCGCCTCGGCCAGTGTTTCCGTTCCAAACCACGGGAGCGGGGCGACTTCCCCGTAGCCCACCGTCCCGGCCCCGTCCTCCAGGCGCAAAATGAGGCCCTCCCGCTCCACCCACAGCCCGTGGGCCGTGCGCAACGGCGCCCGCAACGGCCGGCGGTAGGGTTTGAACTCAAAGAGATAAGCCATGGAAGAAACCACGGATAAACCTGAAACCTGAAACTTGAAACCTGAAACCTGAGTTTTCTGATTCCGAACCAAACCTCAAAGGAGGAAACGGCGATTTTTTAACCACTAATCCACACTAATGGGCACTAATCCAAACCAAGGCATGGCTCGGCGCCTTTGGGGTTCCTTATTAGTGACCCATTAGTGTCCATTAGTGGTTAAACCGCCTTGGTTTTCCGGCTGCTGAATTTCTCTGTAAGCTCCGTTATCTCCGGTAAAACGTTGGGGGTTTAACCCTCAGGTTTCAGGTTTCCGGTTTCAGGTTTCGGCCGCCTGTTCTTTTTGTTTGAGGTTCGGTGCGGCCGGAGTATCTCGTTCACGGCAACGATGACCAAGCCTGTTGCCACTTCCGCCAGCGATTCGGACTTCTACCTGCCCGCCGACCGCTTCTTCGCCGCCAACCTGCCGAGCGCGCTGACCTTCGACGACGTCTCGCTCGCCACCCTCCACTCGGAGATCCTGCCGAAGGACACCGACCTGGCGACCACCCTGGCCGAGGGCCTGCGCCTGCAGATCCCCATCATCTCCTCCGACATGGACACCGTGACCGAGTCGCGCATGGCGATCGCCATGGCCCTCAACGGCGGCCTGGGCCTCATCCACTACAACCTCCCGGGCAAGGACCAGATAAAGGAAGTCGCCCGCGTGAAGCGCCACATCCACGGCCTGATCCAGGACCCCATCACCGTGGCGCCGGACGCCTACGTCAGCGAGGTCCTCGCGATGATCGACCAGAAGCGCTTCGATTTCCGCACCTTCCCCGTCGTCGACGCCTCCGGCAAACTGGCGGGCCTGCTGTCCGGCAACCTCGTCAAGGACCGCTACAAGTCCAAGAAGGTCTCCGAGGTGATGACCCCCCGCCAGCAGCTCATCACCGTCACGGAAAAGCAGATGGCCGCCGACCCGATCCGGGCCGCCGACAAGTTCTTCACGGCCAACGTCGGCATCCACAAGATCCTCGTCGTGGACGACCGCGACCACCTCCGCGGCCTCGTCACGATCTCGGACGTCGAGCGCATCACGAGCGAGGCCAAGTCCCGCCGCAAGCCCGCGCGCGACTCCCAGTTCCGCCTCGTCGTCGGCGCCGCCATCTCGCCCGTGCGCAAGCCCGACGGCTCGCTCGACCGCGACAAGATCTTCGACCACGTCGGCGAACTCGTCCGGGAGTCGGTCGACATCGTCGCCGTCTCCACGGCCCACGGCCACACGGCCGGCGTCGGCGACGTCGTGAAGCTCATCCGCGGCCAGTTCAAGGACCTGCCCATCATCGCGGGCAACGTCACCAGCGGCGCGGGCGTCGAGTTCCTCGCCAACGCCGGCGCCAACGCGATCAAGATCGGCCAGGGCCCCGGCTCCATCTGCACGACCCGCATCGTGGCGGGCGTCGGCATCCCGCAGCTCACCGCCCTGCATGTGGCGGGCCAGGGCGCCGCGAAGAAGGGCGTCAGCCTCATCGCCGACGGCGGCATCACGAAGTCGGGCGACATCGTCAAGGCGCTCACGCTCGCCGACGCCGTCATCCTGGGCGGCCTGCTCGCCGGTTGCCGCGAGGCGCCGGGCGAGATCATGGAAATCTCGGGCAAACTCTACAAACAATACCGCGGCATGGGCAGCCACGCCGCCATGAAAGCCGGCTCCGCCGCCCGCTATGGCCACGACAAGAACGACACCGCCCGCAAGGTGGCGGCCGAGGGCATCGAGGCCCTCAAGGAAGTCTCCGGCTCGGTGGACGACGTGCTCGGCACGCTGATCGGCGGCGTGCAAAGCGGCATGGGTTATCTCGGGGCCAAGGATCTCGGCGAGCTCCGCAAGAAGGCCCGTTATGTCCGCGTGACGACCGCCGGAGCCAAGGAAGCCGCCCCGCACGACGTGATCGAGGTCGCCACCCGGCATGGAGGGTAGCGCGCGGCCGCGCGCAGAAACCTGAGACCTGAGAGAAATCCGGCAGGGGCGCTTGCCCTCAAGCGTCCGGGCCGTTGGGGGCAACGGCCCCTACCCCCATCCTCGAATCGAAAATCCTCAGCTTTCAGGTTTCACCGCGGCGCATAGACGCGGACGTAGTCGATCCGGTATTCCTGGGGGAACTGGGTCGTGGCGTCGGGATAGCCGGGCCAGGCGCCGCCGACGGCGAGGTTGAGCAGGAGGAAGTGTTTCGCGTCGTCGAAGACCCACTTGGTGCCGGCGGGCAGGTCGGCCGGGGTCAGCGTGTGGTAGACCTTCCCGTCGAGCAGCCAGTCGATCCGGCCCGGGCGCCAGTCGACGGCGAACACATGGTAGGCGTCGGCAAAGGTGGCGCCGGCCGGCAGCTGCGTGGATTTCGACGGACCCTTGGGCCCCGAATAACCGGGGCCGTGGAGCGTGCCGTAGAGCGTGCCGGGCTGGTGGCCGATCATCTCCATGATGTCGATCTCGCCGCAGGCGGGCCACGGCACCGCGCCGATGTTCTCCGCCAGCATCCAGAACGCGGGCCAGATCCCCTGCCCCTGCGGCAGCTTCAGGCGCGCCTCGATGCGGCCGTAACCGGTCGCGAATTTTCCGTGCGTCTTCAGCCGCGCCGAGGTGTAGCCGCCGGCCGGCGTGCGCACGGCCTTCAGGACCAGCGCGCGGCCGTCCTCCGCCGCGGGGTCCGCGACGATGAAGGAATTCTCGCGGGAGTCCGTGTAGTGCTGGAGCTCCTTGTTGCCCCAGCCATTGTCGCCGAGGTCGTGGACCCATTTCGTCAGGTCCGGCCCCGAACCGACCGGCTGGTTGAATTCATCGTGCCAGACGGGGGTGGAAGCAAAGGTGGTCATGGCGAGAAGGGAGGAAGCAAGGAGGAAGAAGGCTGGAAGGTTCATGAAAGGGAGCCGCGGGAATGTTCATCGTTCATTGTCCAATGTTCATTGTTCATTATCGGAATGCGGTTCGTGAAATGGTGGGAGGGACTTTACGTCCCGACAGGAGGGCAGCGGTATGGGAAAGTCGGGGTATAAAACCCCTCCCACTCCGGACCAACCGCCCGGCAAATGAAAATTGAACGTTGAAAAATGAACATGGAACGATGTCGGCCTTAATGGCCCACATAGGTCTGGATGGCGTGGGCGGGCACGGTGCAGGCGAGGGTCTCGCCGGCCACCGCGAGCCTGAAGGCCACGGCGGCGGCGGTGCGGTTGAGCACGACGACCGCCAGCGAACCGTCGGGATTGGCGAAGGCGGCCGACTCGAGCGCCGCCGGGCCGCCGTCGCTCGCGATGCGGCGGGCGCCGGGCTGCACGTATTTGCTGAAGTGGCCGATATAGAAGAAGGACGGGCCGTAGCGGACCTCCTTCGTGTTGGTGTCCACGATCACGGGGGCGTCGCAGAAATTGCCGACGTGGTTCGGGCCGCCGCGCTGGTCGAGCACGATGTTCCAGTCGATGTAGCCGTTCACCCAGTGGCGGATGTCGCCGATCATCTCGTGGGCGTAACCCTCGCCGTGCTCCCAGGTGCCCATGGCCTTGCCGCCCTCGAAGCAGCCCTCGGTGAAGAGGATCACCTTGTCGGGATACCTGGCGTGGACGCGCGACGAGGCCGCGAAGTCCTTGCTGACATACCAGTGCAGGCCCAGGCCCCAGAGGTATTTTGCCGACTCCGGATCGCCGAGCGACGCGTCGGCGTGCGCCTCGAGGATGTCGCGGTTGTGGTCGAGGGCGAGGAGCCTGACGTTCTGCAACCCGGCGCCGGCGAGCGCGGGGCCGAGGTGCTTTTTGACGAAATCACGCTCCTGCGCCGGGGTGTAGAGGCAGGATTCCCAGACCTGTTTCGCCTGCGGCTCGTTCTGCACGGTGAGGGCCCAGACATCGATGTTCTCCTCGGCCTTCATCTGCCGGACGAACTTCACGAAATAGTTCGCCCAGGCCGGGGCGTATTCGCCGCGCAACGAGCCCCCGTCGTCCATGCGGTTGTTGGTCTTCATCCACGCCGGCGGGCTCCACGGCGAGGCGAGCAGGCGCAGATTGTGGCCCGAGGCCCGGATGGCGTCGTGGATGAGCGGGAGCGTCCACTTGCGCATCGGCGCCAGGGTGAAGTCGAGCAGGTCGTAGTCACCGGGCGTCTCGTCGAGCGCCCACAGGTTGAGCGAGAAATCGCAGCTGTTGATATGCGTGCGCGCCAGGGTGTAGCCGATGCCGTCCTTGGGGTCGTAGTAGCGGCGCAGCACCTCGGCGCGCTTCTCCGCCGGCAGCTGGGCGAGCACCCAGGCCGAGGATTCCGTGAGCGCGCCGCCGAAGCCGACCATCTCCTGGAATTTCTGCGCGGGGTCGACCACCAGCGCATCTGCCGAAGCCATGGCGGCGGACGGTGCGCCCAGCGCGCTCAAGCGGTGGCCGTTGTCCCGGGCGGTTTCGATGACGGACCAGCGGTAGGCATGAAGCGAAGGCATGAGGCAAAAACCAAGCGCACACGTCGCGAGCCAGCGAACACCTCGGGATTGTTCATTGTTCAATGTCCAAGGTTCATTGGTCATTGCCGGAGTCAGCCAATGAAAAGCACCGTTGTTGGCTGCTGCCAACCCGGTGTTGGTCTGGGCCAGTCGCCCGCAAATGAACAATGAAAAATGAACATTGAACATTTTCATACTGCTCCCTTCCGCGCCGCGAGGTCCCGCTCGATCTGTTTCACCTGCGGCTCGTCGAGCTTGTAGAAGACGATGGCCAGGCCGGCGAGCAGGGCGAAGCAGCCGGGCAGCAGGCTGAAGAGCAGGTTGATGCCGTGCAGGGCGCGGGGCGTCTGCTCGGTGTTGGCGACGAAACCGACATAGGCCAGCAGCCAGCCGATCATGGCGCTGCCGATGGCGAGGCCGACCTTCTGGGCGAGGACCGTCGCGGAGAAGATGAGGCCCGTGGCGCGGCGGCCGAACTTCCACTCGCCGAAGTCGGCGGTGTCGGCGTAGAGCGACCAGACGATGGCGGGCGTGGGCCCGGCGCAGAACGAGCCGAAGATGTTGAGCGCGTAGAGCAGCGGCAGGTTGTGCGGGTCGACAAAGTAGCAGCCGCCGATGCCGGCGGCGTTGCCGATCGTCAGCCAGATCATGAGCGAGCGGCGCGACCAGCGCGCGGTGAAGAGCTTGGTCGCCATGGCGCCGGCGATGAAGCAGAGGAAGCCGACGAGGTTGAAGGTGCCGATGGCGCCCTCGTGGCCGACGTTGTATTTGAAATAGAAGATGCCGGCGCCGCTGCGCATGCCGACATTGGTCAGGTTGAGGAAGGCGACGAAGAAGAGCACCAGCCAGGGCGTGTTGGCGAAGAGGTCCCGCACGTCGAGCCCAAGGGAGGTCTGCTGGTTGGCCGGCGCGGCGACGCGCTCGCGGGTGTGGAGGAACGTGTAGAGGAACATCGCCACCGAGACGACGGCGAAGAGCGCCATCGTGTTGCGGAAGCCGTCGGCCGGGGTGCCGCCGAACATGAGCGCGTCCTTCAGCCAGGGCACGAGCCAGCCGATGAGCAGGCTGCCGGTGAAGGCGCAGGCGAAGCGGTAGGAGGACAGCGAGGTGCGGTCCTCGGACGAGGGCGACATCACGCCCATGAGGGCGCCGTAGGGCGTGTTGATGGCGGCGTAGGCGATGAGCGTCAGCGTGTAGGTGATGTAGGCGTAGATGAGCGTGCCGGACGGGCTGAAGCCCGGGTTGGCGAACATGAGGTAGCCGAGGAGGCCGTAGGGCAGCGCGCCCCAGAGGATCCACGGGCGGAACTTGCCCCAGCGCGAGTCGGTGCGGTCGGCGAGGACGCCGATGACCGGGTTCAGCAGCGCGATCAGGCTCGGCATCACCGCCATCAGCGTGCCCGCGGCCGAGCTGTTGAGGCCGAGGACGTCGATGTAGTAATAGGCGAGGAACTGGTTGAACGCCTGGAAATAGAAGTTCGAGGCGGTGTCACCGAGGCCGTAGGCCAGCTTTTCCTTGAAGGACAGCCGGGCGCTGGAGGGAGGGGTCGTCACGAAATCAGGATGAGAGGGGATGCAGGATTGCCAACCTTGGAAGAGGCTGGAGGTGGAGCGCGGATTGAAAGTGGGCGGCGACCTTGGTCGCGCATGGAGAGGCGCGAGCGAGCTCGCTGGCCCACCCTGCCCGGGGAAGCGGGGGGCGGGGGGCCCCCGGGG
>JAYRDK010000065.1:0-20065 GCA_041909435.1 Lacunisphaera sp. | reverse complement strand
ACCACAAGGAGATGCTCGAGTTCGCCGAGCAGCTCGCGCTCTACGCCAACACCGAGGCCAACGCCGGCGGCGGCGCGCCGACGTTCTATTTCGCCGACACCGACCTCAAGTTCGACGTCCCGCAGGTCGAGATCGAGATCGACAAGGACAAGGTCGCCTCGATGGGCCTCAACCTCAGCGACGTCGCCCGCGACCTCGGCTCCATGCTGGGCGGCGGCTACGTCAACCGCTTCGTCAACGAGGGCCGCAGCTACCGCGTGATCCCGCAGGTCGAGCGCGGCCAGCGGCTCAACGCCGACCAGCTCCTGGACTACCATGTGCGCGGTCCCAACGGCCGGCTCATCCCGCTCTCGACCATCGCCACGCTCAAGGAGACGGTGCAGCCCCGCACGCTGAACCGCTTCCAGCAGCTCAACTCGGTCAAGATCACCGGCGTCGGCCCGAGCATCGACGGCGCGCTGAAGAAGCTTGAGGCCAAGGCCGCCGAGATCCTGCCGGCGGGCTACACCATCGACTACGGCGGGCAGTCCCGCCAGCTGCGCAACGAGGGCAACGCCCTCTGGTCGGCCGCCATCCTGGCGCTCGTGCTGATCTTCCTGGTGCTCGCCGCGCAGTTCAACAGCTTCCGCGACCCCTTCATCATCCTGCTTGGCTCGGTGCCCCTGGCGCTGGTCGGCGCGATGGTGCCCATCTTCCTGTGGAAGACCTCGCTGAACATCTATTCGCAGATCGGCCTCATCACCCTGGTCGGCCTGATCGCCAAGAACGGCATCCTCATCGTCGAGTTCGCCAACAGCCTGCAGGAACAGGGCGTGGCCAAGGTCGACGCCATCCGCCGCGCCGCCGCCACCCGGCTGCGCCCGGTGCTGATGACCTCCGCGGCCACCGTCTTCGGGCATATCATGCTCATCTTCGTGACCGGCCCCGGCGCCGCGGCCCGTAACTCCATCGGCTGGGTGCTCGTCATCGGCATGGCGGTCGGCACGGTCTTCACCCTCTACGTGGTGCCCGCCTTCTACATGCTCATCGCCAAGGATCACGCCAAGGTCGCCAAGGCCCCCGCCGTGGCCGCGGTGGCCGGCGGCGCCGAGCCCGCCCTTGCCAAGTAACCTCCCGTCCCCTCTCATGAAATCCCTTATGCGTCTGCCCAGTCTCTTCCTTGTGGGAGCCAGCCTCCTCGCGGCCCTGCCGGTCGTCGCCCAGATCAACGACGGCAAGCCCGATCCCGAGTTCGCCGTCCCCGAGGGCCTCGACCTGCCGTATGCCCTCGGCTTCGCCCTCGATAACAACTTCGCCATCCGCCAGGCGAAGGAGCGCATCCGCCAGCAGGAGGGCATCGTCCTCGAGGTCCGCTCCGCGCAGATCCCGAACGTCGGCGCCTCCGCCGGCTACTCGCGCAATGCCGAGGAGATCGGCGGCGGCAGCGACCGCAACTGGTCCGTCAACATCACCGCCCGCCAGGTGCTTTATTCCGGCGGCGGCGTGCGCGCCGGGGTGGAGGCCCAGAAGCTCGCGCTCGACGCGGCCGTGCTCACCCTCCGCGCCGTCATCAACGACACCCTGCTCGAGGTCCGCACCCGCTTCTACACCGTCCTCGTCAACCGCGAGCGCATCAAGGTCCAGGAGCAGAACATCGAGCTCCTCCAGCGCCAGCTGCAGGACGTGAAGAACCGCTTCGAGGCCGGCACCGTGTCGAACTTCGAGGTCCTCCGCGCCGAGGTCGCCCTGGCCAACGCCCAGCCGGCCCTCATCACCGCGCGCAACGAGCACCGCCTCGCCATCGAGGAGCTCCGCCAGTCGCTCGGCTTCGTCAACACCAGCACCCAGAACGTGGCCAAGGTGCCCGAGTTCATCGGCACGCTCGAGTTCAAGCCGGTCGACTACGATCTCCGCTCGGCCCTGGTCTCCGCCCGCGAGAAGCGGCCCGACCTGCAGCGCCTCGCCAAGATCGAGGCTGCCGCCGAGCAGGGGATCATCGCCCGGCGCTCCAACTACCTGCCGACCGTTTCCGCCTACGGTGCCTATGACTGGCGCATGAACTCCACCGGTTCCAGCAGCCTGTCCAACGCCCGCGACGGCTGGACCGTCGGCCTGTCGTCCTCGTGGGACATCTTCGACGGCCGTGCCACGGCCGGCCGCGTCGCCCAGGCGCGCTCGCAACTCGAGCTGGCCAAACTCGCGGTCGCCGAGGCCCAGCTCAGCGTCGACGTTGACGTCCGCCGCGCCATCTCCACCTACCAGCAGGCCACCGAGCTCGCCGAGGCCTCCAAGAAGGTCGTCGAGCAGGCCGAGGAGGCCGTCCGCCTCGCCAACGCCCGCTTCGGCGCCGGCACCGCGACCCAGCTCGACGTGCTGACCTCGCAGGTCGACCTGACCACGGCCCGGCTCAACCAGCTGCAGGCTTACTACAGCTACAATGTCGCGGTGGCCAATGTCCGCCGCGCGATGGGCCTGGGTGACGAACTCACCCCGGCGGGCGAGCTGCCCTGGCCGGCCCGGTAAGCGGAACCGGCACGAGGCCGCCTGCGGGCGGCCTTTTTTGCGTCCGGCGCCCCTTTCAATGTCGCCCGGACCACGCAACCAGCGTCACCTTCCTGTGTCGTAACCTCACCTGTCCATGAAGCCGGCCCGCCTGCTGCTCATCCTCCTCGGCTTGTTTCTCGCGCTCAGCGTCGGGCTCGGCGTCCTCGCCCTGACACCCGCGGTGCAGCGTTGGGCGGTGTTGCGCGCCATGCGGGGTGAGCCGGGCCTCAAGTTTGAGGTGACGACGGTCGCGGCGGGCCTCTCGCGGATCCGGCTGGAAGGGGTGCTGGCTGCGCAAGGCGGCTTGGCCGTGCAGCTCGCGGAGCTGGAGGCCGATTATTCCCTGCCGCAGCTCCTGTTCCGGCGCCGCCTCGTGGTCAGCCGGCTGGCCGGCCGCGGCCTGATGGTCGATGCCAGCCGCCTTTCGCGTGACAAGACCACGGCCGTCGCCGCCGGGGCTCCGGCCGCCGCGCCGGGCGTGATGACGCAGATCCGGCTGCCGTTCGCCCTGGTCCTTGACGACTGCGTGATCGAAGGCCGGGCGCTGCTGCCGGGTTCGGCCGCCGGCGCGCCGGTCACCACGGAATTCAAGATCACCGGCGGCAAGTTCGCCCCGGGGCAGGAGGGCACATTGGTGCTGGCCGCCACGCTGAAGAATCCTGCGCCGTCCGCCCGGGTCGCCACGCTTCGCGCCGCGGTGACCTTGCGCGCCCGGCAGACTGAGCAGAAAACCTTCAACCGCGTCAGCCTGACCGGCGTAGTGGACGCGGAAGGCCGGAATCTCTCGGGCGAGGAGCAGCTGAAGATTGCGGCGGAACTCGGCCTCACCGCGGCGGGCGAGAATTACGGGCTCACCGTCGACACGCTCATCCGCGGCACCGCGGAGAACGTCCTGGCCGTGCGCGCCACGCTGCCCGCCGGCGGCAAGGAATATGCCGGTGAATGGAAAATCCTGGCGCGCACCGCCCAGCTGGAGCCGTTCTTCCTCGGCGCCGCGCTGCCTGGGTTCGACGCCCGGGGTGAGGGCCGCTTCACCTTCAACCCCGTGAGCCTCGCGGCCAGCCTGCAGGGCGGTCTTGATGCCGAGGTCAGCCGGCTGGAACTACTCGAGCCGGCCTGGCGCGCGATCGGGGCGGTCAAGGTCGCGGCGCAGTTCGACCTGGCCGAGGCCGACGGCGTGGCCCGGCTCAACCAGCTCAACCTCACGCTCGCCGGCGACCAGCCCGTGCTCGCGCTGTCGGCGGCGCGGGCGGCCGAGATCAATTTCAAGGAGCGCCGCCTGCAGGTCGGCGGCTCGAGTCCGGACGAGGCCCTCACGCTCACGCTCCACGGCCTGCCGCTGGCGTGGGTGCGGCCGTTTGTGTCGGCGGCTGATGTGTCCGGCGGCCTGATCACGGGTCAGCTGGCCATCACGGGGGAGAGCGACCGCCTGCTGCTGCACGCGGTGCAGCCGTTGCGAATCGGGCAGTTGAACATTGTGCAGGCCGGCGAGCTGCTCCTGGCCAAGGCCGATGTGGCGCTGGCCTTCGAGGCCGTGCTGACCAGGCAGGCGATGGAGGCCGCGGTCTCGGCGTTTACGCTCAAGACCCCGGCCGGCGACACGCTGTCCGCGCAAGCGAGGGTCGCCCTGCCGGTTGGGCCTGATCCTTCCATCACGATCGCGGCGACCTATCAGGCGGACCTGCCGACGCTGCTCGCGCCGTGGCTGCCGCTCGGTCGCGTCAAGGCCGCCGGCGAGGCCGACTTCACCGTGGCCGGCGACAAGATCGAGCTGCGCCGGCTCCTGGCCGGGGTGACGGATGCCGCGGGGCTCGGCCTGTTCAAGGCGACCGCCTTGCGGCCTTTTGTCTTTGATCGCGCCACCCGGCGCGCGGAGGTGGCCGGCACGACGGGCGCCGTCGAACTCGCGCAAGTGGCGATCGGCCGCGTGTCGCTGTCCGCGCTGCCGCTGACGATGCCGGGCACGAAGCTCGGTGGCTTTGTGGCCGCGGGCGACCTGGTGCTCGCCGTGGATGGCGACAAGCTGACGGTGCGGGCTCCGGCTGCGTTCAAGCTGGGGGAGGTCTCGCTCACGGAGCAGGGCCGGCCGGCGCTCACCGGGCTGCAGATCGAGGCCCGGCCCGTGTTTGAACTTAACGGCAAGGCCGGCGCCAGGTTGCAGAGCGGCGACATCACGGTCCGTTCTGCCGGCGGGACCCTGCTGCTGGCCGCCAAGGGCGAGGCGACCCAGTCGGCCGCGGCCGACCTGCAGGGGGCGCTGACTTTCACGCTGGAGGTGCCGGCGCTCGCCGCGCAGCCGATGTTTGCCGGGACCCAGGCGGTCTCCGCCGGGCGCGCCAGCGGCGAGGTGCGGGTGGCCCTCGGTCCGGTGAACCAGCTGGAGGCGCGGATGACGGTCAACGGCCTCGTGACCACGGTCACCAACGAGACCCTGCCGGTGGCGAACCTCAGTTTTCGCGCGGTGGCCCGGTCCGATGGAAAGATCTCCGTGCAGGCGCCGCTGCTGCTGGACCGCGCGGGCCAGCGGTCGGACCTGGGTTTCACGATGGATCTCACGCCCGCCGGCCGCGGTTTCGCCCTCGATGGCAGGCTGGCCGGCGAACACATCGAGCTGGCGGATGCACTGGCGGTGCTCGGGGTCTTCCTGGCCCCCGCGGCGGGCGCGGAGCAGAAACCGGTGGCGGCGGCTCCGGCCAAGATCGGGGCGGACACCACGCCGGCTTGGTCGCGTTTCACGGGGCGGCTGGCGCTCGACATCAAGTCCGTCGCGCGCGGCGCCGACTGGTCCATGAGCGGGCTGACCGGCCTCGTGCTGATCGAACCGGCCGACGTCAGCCTGCAGAAACTCGAGGCCGCCTTCGGCGAGAAGGGCCGGCTGGCGGCGAAGGCCCGGGTCGGCTTCACCCGCGGGGCGCAGCCGTATGGCCTGACCGGGGATTTTTCGCTGACCGAGTTTGACGCGGGCAAGCTGTTCAAGGCGCTCGAACCGGCCAGGCCGGCGACGATCGAGGGCGTGTTCACGGTGAACGGGCGCTTCACGGGCAACGGCGAGACGCTGGCCCGCACGCTGGAGCGCAGCCACGGCACCTTCGACCTCACCAGCCGCGCGGGTGTCTTCCGCGGCCTGCAGCGCACCACCAACAAGATTTCCATGACCTCCAAGGCGGTCGAACTCGGCGCCTCGGTGCTCGGTTCCATCTTCGGCTCGGAGAAGGTGACGAAGACGGCCGAGAAGGTCGCGGGCCAGGCCTACTTCGTGGACCAGCTGGCCCAGAGCATCGGCGAGCTGCCCTATGACCAGCTCAGCGTGAAGCTGGCGCGCGACGAATCGCTCAATGTGACCATGGAGGACATCAGCCTGGTCTCGCCCGACATCCGGCTGATCGGGCGGGGCACGGTGACCCATGTGGCGGACAAACCGCTGTTGGAGCAGCCGCTCAATGCCTCGCTGACCATTGCGGGCCGGGGCAAGCTGGAGGAGTTGTTCGGCAAGCTGCGCCTGCTCAACGGCGCCAAGGACGACCTCGGCTACGCCAGGACGAAGGAGACGATCACGCTCGGCGGCACGCTGCTGCGGCCCGACCCGACGGCCTTCTTCACGCGCATCGCGACGGCGAAGCTGGGCGACATGCTGGCGCCGGAGAATTGAGGGTTTCATCCGTGGGCTAGCGACCTTGGTCGCGCCGGAAGAGCGCGTGCAAGCACGCTGGCCCACGTAGTTATTCCAGACGCGATCCGTTTTTCCCCTTTGCGGTGGCCGGTAATCTCCCAACACTTCCGCCGATGAATTCACGCATCGTTGGCAAGACCGGCCGGCTGGTCGGTGAGATCGGCCTCGGCACCTGGCAGCTTGGCGCGGGGTGGGGGGATGTCACCGACGAGGCCGCCTTCGCCACGCTGCGCGCGGCCTACGAGTCGGACACGACCTTCTTCGACACCGCCGACGTCTATGGCGACGGTCGCAGCGAAACGCTCATCGGGCGCTTCCTGAAGGAAGCGAAGCTGCGCGACCGGGTTTTCGTCGCCACCAAGCTCGGCCGCTTCTCCGACCCGGGCTGGCCGGCCAACTTCACCCGCGCGGCCGTGCGGCAGCACACCGAGGCCTCGCTCCGGCGGCTCGGCGTGGATGCCCTCGACCTGACGCAGTTCCACTGCGTGCCGCCGGACGTGCTGATGCGCGGCGAACTCTTCGGCTGGCTCGCGGAGCTGCAGCGCGAGGGGAAGATCAAGGCCTACGGCGCCAGTGTCGAGGCGATGGACGAGGCGCTCTGGTGCTGCACCCAGCCCGGCTGCGCGGCGCTCCAGATCATCTTCAATATTTTCCGCCAGAAACCCATCCACACGCTCTTTGACACCGCCCGGCGCAACGGCGTGGCGCTCATCGTCCGCCTGCCGCTGGCGAGCGGCCTGCTTGGCGGCAAGATGACGGCGCAGACGAAATTCCCCGCCAACGACCACCGCAACTTCAACCGCGACGGCCAGTCGTTCAACGTGGGCGAGACTTTCGCCGGACTGCCGTTCGAAAAGGGTGTCGCGTTGGCCGACGGCCTGAAGCCGCTCGTGCCCGCCGGCCTGACGATGGCCGAGATGGCGCTGCGCTGGTGCCTCGACTTCGAGGCCGTGAGCGTGCTCATCCCGGGCGCGCGCAACGCGGCGCAGGCGCAGGGGAATGCGCGGGCCTCCGTCCTCGCCCCGCTCGGGGCCGACCGGCACGTGAAGCTGGCGGCCTACTACGAGCGCGAGGTCGCCGCCCACATCCGCGGGCCGTATTGAGCAGATGCAAAGCCTGTAGCGGCGGTCTATGACCGCTGTTGCCTTGTTCGGCGCTCATAGAGCGCCGCCACAGGTGAAATGTATTCAACCGCCGGTGGTGGCGAGGCCGAGCTTGGCCAGTTTCTTGGTGGCGTCCGGTTCGCCGGCGGCCGCGGCTTTTTTCCACCAGTCGATGGCGGCGGATTCGTCGCGCTCGACACCTAGGCCGCTGTCGTAGGCAAAGCCCAGTTTCGTCATCGCCCCGGCATGCCCGCGCAGGGCGGCCTGGCGATACCACCCGGTGGCTGCGGCGTGGTCCTGGGTCGTGCCCTGTCCGAAGCGGCAGGCGCGACCCAGCTCGAACATCGATTCCGCGTCACCCTGCTGCGCCCGCTGGGTCCAGAGGGCGAATTTTCCCGCG
This sequence comes from Lacunisphaera sp., assembly GCA_041909435.1. Taxonomy (GTDB): domain Bacteria; phylum Verrucomicrobiota; class Verrucomicrobiia; order Opitutales; family Opitutaceae; genus Lacunisphaera. Next base: position 12,369 of record JAYRDK010000065.1, on the reverse strand, counting down.
GCATCAAGTCCCTCCAGGACCGGCGGCGGCAGCGCCGGGGCGGTCATGGGCAGGGCGGCGGCCGGAGCCGGCGGCGTGCTGACTGTTTCCGCGGGTTTGGCGGGGGCGACAACGGGTGCGACCGGGGCGGGGGCCGCGGCCTCGCGGGCGATCTGCTGCTCGGGGGCCAGCGCCTTGGCGAAGGCGGCATTCGCGACCAGCGAGCTTTCGGCGATCGGCTTGGACACGATCCGGGAGCTGGCCAGGCCGCGGGCGGCGCGGCCGGACGGCTTGCCCTCTTCGTTCAGGGGCGTGAGGGCGTAGAGATAATCAAAACCGCCCTTCTCGGGTCCGATCGCCGAGCCCTCAAAAACCTCACCCGGTTCCAGGGAGAAGTTGAGGGAGGGCGGACGGGCCTCGGTCGGCGCCTCCCATTGCTTGGTCCGCAGGTCTTTTGTGGCAAAGCCAAGGGCGACCTTCACCGTGGAGCGCTTGAGGTTGTTCCTGACCTCGATGAGCCAGCGATGGCTGCCGTCGGCCCAGCCGCGGCCCTCGTTGTCATCGTAGCTGGTGCGGATGCGCACGCCGTTGAGCTGGGCGTCGATGGGCCGCCACGGCGACCACTTGCGCGCGTCCTGCGCGGCGAGCAGGCCGGTGAGGAAAAGGTTGAGCAGGCAGAGGGCGAGGACCGGACGCGAAAAGGTGATCATCGGGCGGGGGAGGGGTGACGGAGCGGTAACGTAGCAGCGCGGCGTCTTCTTCCAATCATTTTCAGCCCGCTTGCGCTCGGACGGCAAGTCGCTCACTGTTACCCCGTGATCGCCGCCGTCCACTTCAAGAACTTCAAGGCCCTGCGCGAGGCGGCGGTGCGGCTCGAGCCGTTCAACCTCGTCATCGGCCCGAACGGCAGTGGCAAGACCAGCCTGATCCAGGCGCTGTTGCGGCTGCGCACGCTGTCCGGTCTGCCCGTGGTGCATGCCCATGAACTGCAGGGGCAGCGCCCCGAGGGACCGCAGATCGAGTTTCATTTCAACCCGCCGTTCCAGAACGTCCGCGTGACGCTGGGTTGCAACTCCGAGGAGCTGGTCTGCAACCTGCTCGTCGTGGACCACGCGCCGGGCATCGCGGGGGAGGGGGAGTGGGCGGAACTGCGCACGAAGCTGCAGGGCATCCGCGCCTACCTGTTTGACCACTATGCGATGGCCGTGCCCGCGAAACGCAGCGAGGGAGGCGAACTTGCTTCCAACGCCGGCAACCTGGCCGCGGTGCTGGCGTCGCGCCGGACGCAGGCGCCGGCGGCCTGGCGGGCCTTCGAGGAGGATTTCTGCCGGATCCTGCCGGAGTTCGCCGGGCTGGATTTTCCTGATGCCGGCGATGGCCGCGTGGAACTGGTCGCCCGGCTGGCCGGCGGCAACGAGCGGGTCGCCGCCGACAGCCTGTCGCAGGGCACGCTCTACCTGCTGGCCACGCTGGCCCTCGCGCACGCGCCGGTGCCGCCCACCGTGGTCTGCATCGAGGAATCCGACCGCGGGGTGCACCCGCGGATGCTGCGCGAGGTGCGCGACGCGCTTTACCGGCTGAGTTATCCCCGGGACGCCGGCATGGAACGCGCGCCGGTGCAGGTCATCACGACCACGCATTCGCCCTACCTGCTGGACCTCTTCAAGGATCATCCCGAGGAGGTCGTGCTCGCCAGCAAGGCGGGCAACGCCGCGACCTTCATGCGCCTGTCCGAGCGCACCGACCTGCTCGACCTGATGAAGGAGGCGCACCTCGGCGACCTCTGGTATAGCGGCATCCTGGGCGGCGTTCCGGGGGAGTGAGCGCGACACGCTCACGGAGACCTGAAACCTGAAAAATTTGATGCCATTGCCCCTTTCAATTTTTCCGCCTGCAACCTGCCACCGCCGCTTCCTGTCGGGGAGTGTTGCCGGATGCCTTGGCTACTACTTCAGGTCTCAGGTCTCAGGTTTCAGGTTTCCCGCAAGGCGATGAACATCGCCTTGCTCAGTGAATCCCCGGTGGACGAGGCGGCGCTGCGCGTGCTGGTGGAATATGTGCTCGGGCAGAAGTTCAACCAGGTCACGCCCTCCCTGCGGGCCCGCGGCTGGCCGTCGGTCGAGCTGGTGCTGCCGGCCATCCTCCGGCACCTGCATTTCAACACCCGGGCTGACGGACTGGTGGTCGTCGTGGACTCGGACGACACGCCCGTCCACACGGCGGAGCACGAGGCGCCGGGTTATTATCATCCCTATTGCCGGATCTGCCGGCTGCGGGCGGTTTTCCGGCGGTCGCTCAAGAACCTGCCTTCGCCCCGGCCGCGCTACGGTCCGCCGGACCCGTCTTTTCCGGCGCTGGGCCGCGAGCGGGTGCTGCGCGCGGTCGGGCTCTGCGTGCCGGCGCTCGAGGCGTGGCTGCTGTGCGGCCGCGACACCTCGATCACGGAGGACGCGTGGATAAACGGCCAGGCCGCCGGCCGGTTGCCCTACACGCGGCGCGAGCTGAAGTGGAAGGTCTACGGCACGGACCGGCCGTCGCTGCCGCACGGCATCCAGCGGGCGGTGCAGGAGGTCAGCCGGCATCACGGCGACATTCGCCGGCTTGAGAATGATTTTCCCCACGGTTTCGGCGCGCTGGCGCGGGATTTGCGGAGTTGGAAAGGGTAGGGCGAATCCTCCGGATGAGCCGTTGGCGCCCACGGCTCGTCGGGACGACTCGCCCTACCATCGTTCAAAGGAAGGTCTTGCCCCGCGCCTTCGCCCTCGCACAGTCTGGGGTGTTCCCCCCGCATGAAATCCCCCCGTGCTTCGCTTGCGGCCTTGTTGACGGCCCAGGCCCAGGAAACCTTCAACGACTGCGCCGCCAAGATGATGCTGGGCGCACTGGCGCAGCAGCTGGCCCGGGCCTCGGGTGAGGATTCGAAGCCCATCCTGGCGCTCATCGCGGCGTTGCTGGTGCTGCCGTATGTGGCGTTCGGGCCGATCTGCGGCTGGCTGTCCGACCGTTTCCCCAAACGCACGGTGCTCAACGGCACGCTCATCGCCCAGATCGGCGTGATGCTCCTGCTGGCGGGCGCGCTGTGGATGAAATCCTTCTGGGGCGCCATGGCCTGCTTTTTCCTGCTGTCGGCCGAGACCGCGGTGCTGGCGCCGGCCAAGCGCGGCATCCTCCTGGAATACGTCGGGGCGCAGCGCCTGTCGCGCTGGGTCGGTTACATGGAGATGTTCAACATCACGGCCATCCTCGTGGGCTCCTTTGCCGGTGGCGCGCTGTTCTCCCATTGGTTCGCGGCCGGCGGTGACCCGTGGGCGGCCGCGCTGAACACCGCCTGGGTGCTGACCGCGCTGGCCGTCATCGCGTGGGCGCTTTTCCAGGTGGCGGACCCGACGAAGTCCCACTCGAACGAACCGTTCCGCTGGAGCCTGTGGGTGCGGCATTTCACCGACGTGGCCGAGGTCTGGCGCGCGCGCCCGCTGTGGCGGGCGACGATGGGCATCTGCTTTTTCTACGGCGTGGGCGGCTACGCCACGGTGCTGATCCAGCAGGTCGGTTACGAACTCACGCACGGCGGACCCGACGCCGCGCTCACCTCCAGCAAGCTCCTGCTGATGGTCGGGGTCGGCACGATGCTCGGCAACCTCCTGGCCGGCCTGCTTTCGCGCCGCGGCGTCGAGCTGGGACTCGCGCCGCTGGGCGGGGCCATGCTGGCCGCGGCGCTGGTTGCGCTGGGCTTCACGCCGCCGGGCACGACGCAGTTCACGCTGCTGATGATCGCCACGGGTTTCTCGACGGGCTTCTTCCTCGTGCCGCTCTACGCCTTCATCCAGGAGAAGGCCGGCGACCACCGCCGCGGCCGCATCCTGGCCGGCGTCAGCCTGCTCGACAGCCTGGCGGGCGTGGTGGCGAGCGGCGTCTACTGGTTTGTGGCCAGTGATGCCCGGCTGGCGCTCCCGGTCAGCACGCAATTCTTCCTGATGGCGGCCGTCACGCTGGCCATGCTGGCCTATGCGCTCTACCACCTGCCGCACCAGACGGTGTGCACGGTGATGCGGCTCGGCGGGCGGATTTTCTACAAGGTGAAGCGCATCGGCACGGACAACATCCCGGAGGGCGGGGCGCTGGTGCTGTGCAACCACCTGTCCTACGTCGACGCGGTGGTGCTGCAGATCGCCTCGCCGCGGCCGCTGCGCTTCGTGGCCTTCGCGGGTTTCGCGAAAAGCCCGGTCGTGCGCTTCCTCTTCCGCGCCGCCGGCGTCATCCCGGTCAACCCGAACAAGCCGCTCAAGGGCATCCGCCTCGCGTGGGACGCGCTCAAGGCCGGTGAGCTGGTCTGTGTCTTCCCCGAGGGCGCCATCTCCCGCACCGGCCAGCTGATGGAATTGCGGCGCGGCTTCGAGACGATCGTCAAGCATTCGCACGTCCCCGTGGTGCCCGCCGCCATCGACGGCCTGTGGGGCTCGATCTATTCCTTCGCGGGCAACCGCTACCTCTGGAAATCCCCGCGCCTCATGCCGACGCCGGTGTGCGTCGTGTTCGGGCCGGCGATCCCGAGCGAGCAGGCCGACGTCGCCCACATGCGCAAGGCGATGCTCGACGTGGGCGAACTGGCCTTCCAGGAGCGCCCGATGCTCAAGCGCCACCTCGGCCGCGAGATCGCCCGGGCCCTGGCCAAGCGGCCGCGGCACCTTGAGATCGTGGACCGCACCGCCGACCGGCGCCCGGTCACGGCCGCGCAGCTGCTCGCCGTGGCGGCGGCCCTGTCCCGCCACCTGCGGAAGACCGTGCCGGAAAAACGCATCGGCATCGTGCTCCCGCCGGGCGCCGGCGCGCACATCGCCAACCTCGCCGTCGCCTTCGCGGGCAAGGTGCCGGTGAACCTGAATTTCACCGCGGGCAAGGCCGCCGTCGAGGCGTCGCTCAAGCTGGGCGAGATCAACACCGTCATCACGGCCGACGCCATGCGGGCCAAGGTGCCGAATTTTCCCTTCCCGCCGAACACGCTCGACCTGAAGCAGGCGATCGAGGCGGCGGGCGGCAAAAAGGCCATCGTGCCGTGGCTGCTGGCGGCGTGGCTGCTGCCCAACCAGTGGGTGGCCGACCTGCTGGAGCTGCCCAGGACGGGCGACCGCGAGGAGGCGGCGCTGCTCTTCACCAGCGGCAGCTCGGGCGAACCGAAGGGGGTCGTGCTCACGCACCGCAACATCTTCGCCAACTGCGCGCAGATCTCCTCGCTTTCCATCCTGCCCGACACCGCCGTGCTCATGGCGTGCCTGCCGGTGTTCCATTCCTTCGGCTTCACGGTGACGCTCTGGTATCCGATGCTGCGCGGCTGCAAGGTGATCACCGTGCCGAGCCCGCTGGACACGAAGAAGATCGTCGAGGCCATCCAGCAGGAAAAGGCGACCGTTATGCTCGGCGCCCCGACCTTCGTGCGGCCGTTCCTCAAGAAGGCCACCAAGGAGGAGCTGGCGTCGCTCAACCTCGTCGTCACCGGCGCGGAGAAGCTGACGATGGACCTCTACGAATCCTTCCTCGGCCAGTTCGGCATCGAGATCCTGCAGGGTTACGGCCTCACCGAGACGACGCCCGCGACCAACATCAACCAGCACAACCCGCCCGTCACGACCTCGACGGCCGAGGAGCAGCTGGGCAAACGCACCGGCGCCGTCGGCCGCCTGATGCCCGGCATGACCGCGCGCATCGTGGATCCCGACACCGGCGCGGAACTGCCCATGACCTCGACCGGCATGCTCTGGCTGCGCGGGGCGAACGTGTTTCCCGGTTACCTCAAGGATCCGGAGAAGACCGCCGCCGCGCTCAAGGACGGCGGGTGGTTCGTCACGGGCGATCTCGGCCGCTTCGACAACGACGGCTTCCTCTTCATCGAGGGACGCCTGTCGCGCTTCTCCAAGATCGGCGGCGAAATGGTGCCGCACGGCACGATCGAGCAACGCTGCGTGGATCTGCTCGGCCTGGAACAGGCCGACGGTCCCGCCGTGGCCGTCACGGGCATCCCCGATGCCACGAAGGGCGAGGCGCTGGTCGTGCTCACGACGCAGGACGTCACGATCGAGCAGCTGCGCACCAAGCTGCTCGATTCCGGCCTGCCCAACCTCTGGGTGCCGAAGATCCTGCGGAAGGTGGACAAGATCCCGATGCTCGGCACCGGCAAGACCGACCTCAAGGGCGTGCGCACGCTGGCGCTGGAACTGACCAAAGAGGCAGAAGCCTGAAACCTGAGACCTGAAACCTGAAGGTTAGTCAGCGAGGATTGGTCGCAGGGATCCGTTGCCCCAACGGCGTATGAGTGCGGAAGGCGGTTGAGGGCAACCGCCCCTACCACCTAGCGTGATCAGTGAAATTTACGGCCAGCAGTGACGCGGCCCTCCAAAAGAAAAGACCTGAAACCGAGAAATCCTCAGGTTTCAGGTCTCAGGTTTCAGGTTTCCGTTTTTTAGATTGTGACCGTCTTGAACGACTCGGGCTTCCACAGCGGCTGTTTGGCCTCGGTGGCGAGTTCGTTGAAGGCGGCGACCTCCGCGGCGCTGAAGAGCAGGCCGCCGGCCTTGGCGGTGTGGGCGGCCCAGGTGGCCTCAAGCTGGCCGGGGAGCATGGACTTCTCGTTGCCGTGGCCGAGGACGTCTTCGATGACGGCCTTCACATTCTGCTGTTGGTTGCGGCCCTTGGCGAAGGCGCCGCTGCTGATGGCGTCGGGGTGGATGACCTGGAAGAAGAACACGCAGGTGCCCTTGTCGCCGGCGCCGACCTGGTCCCAGCGGTTGCGGATGGTCGGCAGCGAGCCGCCGATGAAGCCACCCACGATCTCGTTGATGAGCGAGAGGCCGTAGCCCTTGTGGGCGCCGAAGGGGAGCAGGGATGTGGCCAGGTTCGGGTCGGTCGTCGGGTTGCCGTCCTTGTCCACGGCGGCGAGCGGCGGCAGTTGCTTGCCTTCGCGCTTGAGCTGCTGGACGCGGCCCATGGCGACGACGGACGTGGCCCAGTCGATGACGATCGGGTAGCCGACGGCGTCGGTGGTGGGGAAGCCCCAGGAATGCGGGTTGGTGCCGAGGGTCGGGAACTTGCCGCCGAAGGGCACGACCTCGGCGAGCGCCGCGGTGCAGTTGGTGTAGGCGATGTAACCCTTCTTCGCGGCGTCCATGACGTAGCCGCCGCCCCAGAGGTAGTGGAAGGCGTTGTCGACCGACACGGTGCCGACGCCGTATTTGTCGGCGAGGCGCATGGCCTCGGCCATGGCGCGGTAGGCGGTGGACTGGCCGAGCTTCTTGTTGGCGTTCCAGATCTTGGCGGCCTCGAACTTGGAGGGCTTCTCGACGATCTGCGCGCCCGGCACGCAGCCCTTCGAGCCGGAGCCGAAGAGATGGTCGAGGTGGAGGGCCTTGATGCCGTTGTGCGTGCGGATGCCGTGGCGCGAGGCCTCGGCGCAGAACCGCGCACCCTCCGCGGCCTCATCGGCATGGAAACCGCGGTGCTGGTAGGCGGCGGCGATGAGCGCGTTGTGCTGGGACTCAGGGACGATGAAGAATTGTTCGGGCATGGTGGAGAAAGTTGAGCGTTGAGTGTAGGTTGCGTGCTTGCACGCAACGTGGCGCGCGAGCGCGCCACCTACAGGTTAGAATTCGTTGGCGCGCGCGATCGGCGCCTTGCCGGCGAGGAAGAGGGTGAGGTTGTCGACGGCGCAGCTCGCCTGGCGCTGCACGCTCTCGTGGGTGCGGGAGCCGATGTGCGGCGTGAGCACGGTGCCCGGGAGGCCGAGGAGGGGGTGGTTGGCGGGCGGCGGTTCCTGGTCGAGCACGTCGGCGCCATAGCGGATCTTGCCGGCCTTGATGCCCTCGACGAGCGGGGCGAGCTCGATCAGCTCGCCGCGGCCGGTGTTGACGATGACCGCGCCGGACTTGAGCAGGCCGAGGCGGCGGGCGTTGATCAGGCCCTTGGTCTTTTCGGTGAGCTTGGTGTGGAGGGAGACGAAGTCGGCCTGCTTGAGACCCGCGTCGAGGTCCTCGACGCGCTCGAGGCCATGCCAGCGGGCGAAGTCCTCCTCCCAGTAGTTGGCAAACACTAGGACGCGGAGGCCGAAGGCGCGGGCGCGGATGGCGACCTCCTTGGAGATGCGGCCGAGGCCGACGAGGAGGAGGGTCTTGCCGCAGAGTTCGTTGCCGGTGATGCGCGTCCAGCGGCCGGCGGCGACGTGGTTGGCCTCGACGACGAGGTTGCGCACCACGGCAAGGAGGAGGGCGAAGGTGTGCTCGGCGACCGTGGTGTGGTTGACGCCCGGGGTGAAGAGGACGGGCACCTTGAGGTCGGTGGCTGCCTTGACGTCGATCTTGTCGAGGCCAATGCCGTATTTGGAGATGACCTTGAGGCGGGGCAGGGACTTCTGGATGACGGCGCGGGTCAAGGCGTCGTCGCCGCAGAGGTAGGCGTCGAACTGGCCGGCCAGCTCGAGCATCTTGGACTCGGGAAGCGGGCCGCGCTCGCGGACGATCTCGAAGCCGGCCTTGGCCAGCATGTCGTGGTGGATGCCGGGCGTGTCTTGGAAGGAGGTGGTCGTGAGGAGGACGCGGGTCATGGGAGGAACGGTCACTCAAGACCGCCGGGCCGGCACATTCAAAGCGAAACTTGCGGGGAGTATGTCATGTTTGGCACGGATGAAGACCAAAACATGAATGGCCACAAAAAGGCACGAGAAGTCACAAAATCAGACGGGCCTGTTTTTTGTGAGTTTTCGTGCCTCTTTGTGGCAAAGAAATGCTTGGAGGATTAGTGGCATCGCCTGTAAACAGGCTCCTACATGTCCGCCCAGTCCCATGCCCTCGCCACCCGGCAGTTGAAGAAACGTCTCAGCGCTTTGGTTGATACCTCGCAGGAGGGCCGCTGGGCGGCCTCGTTTGACAGCAGCAAGATCTCGTTCCTGCCGGATGCGGTCATCACGCCCAGGCAGGAGAAAGACATCGGGCCGGTGCTGGAGCTGGCGAACAAGCATCGCGTGCCGGTCACGGTGCGCGGGCGCGGCACGACCTTGATGGGCTCGGCGGCGCCGGTGCGCGGCGGTTGGGTCATCGACATGCGGAGGCTGAAGGGCATCAAGATCGACGCCGATGCCGGCATGGCGCACGCCGGAGCCGGCGCCACGACGGGCGACATCCAGCGGGCCGCGGCGGCGCAGGGCTGGTTTTATCCACCCGACCCGTCGTCGAAGGAATATTGCACGATCGGCGGCAACATCGCCTGCAACGCCGGCGGCATGCATGGTGGAAAATATGGCGTGACGCGCGACTTTGTCATCGCCCTGCGCGGCTTTCTGCCGACGGGCGAGTTCGTGGAGTGGGGGACGGCCACCAAGAAATTTGCCGCCGGTTTCAACCTGCGCGACCTGTGGATCGGCAGCGAGGGCATGCTCGGCGTCGTGACCGGGGCGGTGCTCAAGCTCGTGCCGATGCCCGCGGCGCGCTGGACGCTGCTGACGGCGTTTGCCGACGAGACCGCGGCGCTGGCGGCCGCCAAGAAGCTTTTCCGTCAGCGCGTCCAGCCGGCCATCTGTGAATTTCTGGACCGCGAGAGCGTGCTCTGCGCCGAGCGGGCCACCGGCAAGACCGTGTTCCCCGGTCAGGCTGGGCGGCCGGTGATCCTGCTGGAGCTGGCCGGTTCGCTCGCCGAGGTCGATGACCTGAAGCAGGACGTGCTCGCCTGGGCGCAGCAGAACACCGTGGCCTTCCGCGAGGCCACCAACCGCGCCGAGGTCGAGGAATTGTGGGAAGTCCGCCGCAAGTGCTCCGGCGCCATGTTCGAGCTCGGCGACTCGAAGCTCAACGAGGACATCGTCGTCCCGATGCGCAACTATGAGAAATTCGCGCGTTTCATCACCCAATTGAAGAAGCAGTCCAAGCTGCCCATCCCGACCTTCGGGCACCTGGCCGACGGAAATTTGCACGTGAACATCATGTATCATCGCGACAACCCGGCCGAGACCAAGGCGGCCGAGGCGGCGGTGCAGAAGCTCATGGAGACGGTGGTGTCACTCGGCGGCGCGATTTCCGGCGAGCACGGCATCGGCCTGGCCAAGACGCCCTTCCTGCGCCTCCAGCACAACCCGGCCCAGGTCCGCGCCATGCAGGCCGTCAAGCATGCCCTCGACCCGCGCGGCATCCTGAACCCCGGGAAAATGTTCGGCGTCGTCCGGATCTGGAAATACGAGAAGCTGAAGCTCCGGCTGCCGTGGGATCACAAGTGAACCGGCACGGGTTCACGCCGCCTCGGCCGCTTCGGGCGAGGTCGGTGGGCTGCGGCGGTTGCTGACGTTGTTCCCGTCGTCGGCGCGCAGGCGCCAGAACATGAGCGAGGAGAGGATGGTGAGCGTCCCCATCGCGAGCAGCGAATGGTGCAGCGCGGTGACAAAGCCGGTCCGGTCCGATTGGGGCAGGCCGCCGAGGAAGAAACCGGTCATCAGCGAGGCGACGGCGATGCCGAAGCTCCACGACATCATCTGCGCCGTGAGGGCGATGCTGTTGGCCATGCTGGCGTCGCGGTCCGGGATGTCGGCATAGACCAGCGTGTTCATGCTCGTGAACTGGAGGGCGGAGAACAGGCCCTGCACGAAGCTGAGGGAGAGGATGAACCACACCGGCGTGCCGGGCCCGACCAGGGTGAAGACCATCAGCGTCAGGCCGAAGCACACCGTGTTGGCGATGAGGATCTGGCGGTGGCCGAAGCGCGCGAGCAGGGACTTGCTCATGACCTTCATCAGGATGGCGGCGAGGGCCTGGGGCATGGTCAGCAGGCCGGCCTGCCACGCCGGGTAGCCCAGGCCCACCTGGTAGAGCAGGGGCAGCAGGAACGGCGTGCCGCCCACACCGAGGCGGGTGATGATGCCGCCGAGCACGCCGACGCTGAAGGTCCGCGTGCGGAAGAGTGCCAGCCGGATGACCGGCCGCTCCGTGCGGCGCTCGTGCCAAACGTAGGCGGCAAACAGGCCCAGGGCGACGGCCAGCCAGGCGAGGACGGGACTCGCGGGCAGCCGGTGCTCGCCGAAGATCTCCAGCACATAGGACAGCAGCCCGATGGAGCCGCCCAGCAGCACGAAGCCGATGAAATCCAGCGGGGTCCTTTCCGCGCCGCGGTAATCGGGCATGTATTTGCGGATGAGCCAGAGCCCGAGCAGGCCCATGGGCAGGTTGACGAAGAAAATCATGCGCCACGGCAGCCAGTGCACGATCAACCCGCCGGTGACCGGCCCGAGCAGCGGCCCGATGAGGGCGGGAATCACGACGTAATTCATCGCGACGAGCATCTCGGACTTGGGGAAGGTGCGGACGAGGGCCAGCCGGCCGATGGGTGTCATCATCGCGCCGCCGATGCCCTGGAGGACGCGGGCCGCGACCAGCATGGGGATGTTCAAGGCCAGGCCGCAGAACAGGGATCCGAGGGTGAAGAGGGTTACCGCCCACATGAACACCCGCCGCGTGCCGAACCGGTCGGCCATCCAGCCGCTGATGGGGATGAAGATCGCCAGGCACAGCGTGTAGCTGGTCAGCACGGCCTTCAGGCTCAGGGGCTCCACCTTGAGGCTGGCCGCCATGGTCGGCACCGCGGTGTTGACGATGGTCGAATCCAGACCCTCCATGAACAGGGCGACCGCGACCAGCCAAGGCATGTAGCGCTTGGTCCGGGCGAGGTGTTCGGGGGAGCCGGTCATGCCACCGGGATAGCCGGTGGGGGCGGGGACGCAAGAGGCCCGGGAAACCAGTAGCCGGGTGCATGGGCAGACCCGCGAAAATATCACTTGGACTGCTGGATGGAGGCGGCCGGTCCGCCCAGCGCGCCGGTTGCGCCTTGGCCAGCCCAAAATCGCGTTTGCGAGCAACTTTTCAGAGGGGAAGCGGTCGTTTTTTCCGTTGCACGGCGCAAAGCCGCTGCCTCTAGTTTGCCCTTTAAGCTCAATGCATCTTAAGGCGCTAAAAATCCACGGCTTCAAAAGCTTCGCCGACAACACGACCCTCAGTTTCGAGCCCGGTGTGACCGCCATCGTCGGTCCCAACGGCTGCGGCAAGAGCAACATCGCCGACGCCATCCGCTGGGTGCTCGGCGAGCAGAGCGCCAAGGCCCTCCGCGGCGGCAAGATGCAGGACGTGATCTTCGAGGGCGCCGACACCCGCAAGCCCGCCCAGTTCTCCGAGGTCGCCCTGGTCATGACCGAGTGCGAGAAGCAGCTCGGCAGCGAGTTCCACGAGATCGAGATCATGCGCCGGGTGAACCGCGACGGCGGCGGCGAATACTACTTCAACGGCCAGCCCTGCCGCCTGAAGGACATCCACAAGCTTTTCATGGACACCGGCGTCGGCCGGACCAGCTACTCGATCATGGCGCAGGGCCAGA